>JAWKTA010000049.1:0-40294 GCA_041402025.1 Phycisphaerales bacterium
TACCGCCGGTGACCAGCCCGTCGGAGCCGTCGTGGGGGCTTTGTGTATGCACGAAACGGTAGGTGGAATTATTGCTCCAGTTGCCTGGGGTATTGATTGGATCGAACGCCTGCCCGTTGCCGGAGCTCAGGAGTTTCTGGTACATCGGCTCGCTGCTGGTGTAAACGTTGTAGTCGCCGGCGTAGATGATGTGTGCGCCTTGACCGAGGGCGTCGGCATCGTTGCGCACGGTGGTGGCTTCATACAGGCGCCGGGCCTCGTTGCTCGAACCTGTGCTGGACTTGTAGTGGTCGTTGTAGATGTAGAAATCGGCGGACGAATCGTACCCGACCGGGCGCAGTTGGAAACGTGCGCTCTGGCGTGCGGCGGCGGAACTGCCGGTCGTGCCAAACGCCTTTTCACCAATCAGTGAAACCGTATTGGTGTTATAGACGATCGTCTGGCGGATGTTGCCGTCTACATAGGTGGGAAGCGTGACAACCGTGCTTCGGGCATAGGTCCCGGCCCCATAGATGCCGTTAAGTAGATCAACGAATGCCTGGGTCGTGGTGCTGGGTTCGTCCTGTTCCTGGAGGATCAGAACGTCGATCGGTCGGGTGATGCCGTTGGTTGACTCGTTTGCGATGGCTTGCAAAACCAGGTCCATCCCGGTGCGTGGGTTGGGGTCGTTCCCGGTGGGGAAGGTGCCGTTGGCGGTGTTGTAGTTAACGATGCGGAGCTGCGCGGAGGCGGGCAGGGCGGTTGCCCACAGGCATAACAGAGCCAGCGATAGCAGGGTATAGCGTTTCATGCGTTATCCGTCGCCCGGAAATGGGGTTGGTTGCTGCAATTATAGCGTAATAAGGCGTAAATGGTATGCCCTGGATGCATTTTTACGCTGGTTTAGAAGGGCCGAATTTGCCGGTGGGGTGGTTTAGGATACCCGGTAAGGGGACCACGGCGCGGCGACCCGGTAGTGTTGCCGCCATAGCCGGCCTGAAGCGGCTATCATCCCCTCCTTGGAGATTGTTTTTGATGGAGATGAGCCATGTTTGACCAATTAAAGAATCTCAAAAGCCTGGCGGGGCTGATGGGCAACGCCGAGCAGATGCGTGAGAAGATGGAGAAGATGCAGGAGGATCTGTCGCGTCTGACCGCCGAAGCGGACGCCGGAGCGGGAGCGGTGCGCGTGGTGGTCAACGGAAAGATGGAAGTCATCAGCGTCCGGCTGGACCCGGCGATGGTCTCGGTCCTCGCTGGCCAAGGCGCGGAGACGGACCGGGCTATGATCGAGGAACTGATCGTCTCGGCAACCAACGAGGCGCTCAACCGCGCCAAGGAACTGGTGCGTCAGGAGATGGCGAAACTTACCGGCGGGATGAACCTGCCGGGGCTGGACGGGTTGTTGGGGTGAATGCTGATGTATGAATGATGAGTGTTGAATTAACCGGTCACCCAGGGTTTTCTTCAACAGTTGCTTGTATTGAAACACTCTTCATCAATCTACCTTTGCACTTCAGTAATCCAAAAAGGCCGAGCCGCGGAGGTCGCCAGGCCGCCATTAAAGTGTTTGAGTACTCTGACATTTCGTCAGTGGGGCCGGTTTGGTCCGCGGCTCGAGTGCGGGAGTAGGTTGTGTCATGCGGGGATGGGTTGCTCCATCAGTTTTACGGTCACACGCGGGTCCGGTCGGCTTAACCTTGTGCTTTTTAATCCGGTGGTCCCGCCGTTGAAGAGTGTTGTGCCTTCCACGGTGTAGTAACTGATCTGGTAGTGCCCGGGGATCAGTTTCAGTTCAAGCCCCCAGTTGTCGTTACCCAACGCGACCATCGGCAGACAGTTCCTGCCGATGTCGTAGACCTGGTTCACAAGGTAGACACTGTCCGCATTGGCGCAGGTCACCTCGAACCGCCACGACTCGCCTGTCTCCTGTCTCATAACAGTCACCTTCCATGGCTGTGTCGATTGAGGCGGCAAAACATAATGCCCGCCCCGTTCGGCCGTCTGTAGACAGTACGTCCACTATACCGCGGGCGTTCGGTTTCACAATGGAAAATATAGGCGGGCTGGTGAAGTTTTAAAGAAAGCCGGATCGGTTCCGCGGTTAACCGGTTCGGCTCGTTCCGATCCGGCCCAGCACGGAGCCGGGCTGAAGGTCATCACCCGCCGAAACCGGGCCGGCCGACGCCGGGTGGGGCTGGTTCTGCGATGGGTACGCCGGCCTGCGGTGTTCCAAGGGCATATCCGGCAGGTTGTCCAGCAGGCTGATACGACGTTTACGCATATGCCACCACATGCCCAGCAGACAGACATTGTACAACCCGATGGTCGCGAACAGCCCGAGCAGGGCGAACTCCTTGGGCTGAACATCCAAAGCGTGGTGAAAGAAGAAGATGTCCCCGTACTTGTGTAGCCATTTCTCCAGTTCCATGGACCCGAGCGTCCCGGCAAAGGGCAGGCCGGTAAAGTCCACACGCCAGAGCCGGGGACAGTCGGGGATGTTGGCCCAGACCCCGCAGGCGGTCATGACGAGCGGGATGTGCCGGTAGCCACGCCGGCGGATCAGACAGGGGATAAGCGAAATAACCGCGCCGCCGCACATACCGACCGCGAAATGCATCGATGTCCATGCCATGCTGTTCTATCGCCTTGTATCGACTTGTGGTTTTTCACGCAGCCAGGCGCGCTTGCTCAGTTGCGGGTTTGATCGACCCCACGATGTTATTCGTATTGAGCGCCGTTCCCGGCGCGATCGATTCGAAGAACGCTTCCAAGTTCCCGGCCGCGTCGGGCCAGGTGTGATGATCCAGCACCCAGGCGCGGGCATCCCGCCGCAGGTTCTTGTTGAGTATCCCGTCGTACCAGACGCGTTCGATCTGGTGGACCCAGTCGTCGGGGTGTTTGCAGACGCGTACCGGTGTCAGGTGGGTCGGCCAGTTCAGGCCTTTCACGGCCTTGGCGGACGCGAGGATCGGCAGGCCCATCGCAGCGGCTTCCAGCAGCTTGTTCTTGATCCCGCCCCCGCAGCGCATCGGGAGGATCGTCGTGGCGGCAGCGTGCGCGTAGGGTCGGATGTCATCGACCTCGCCGACGAACTCGATACCGGGGTAGTCGCCCAGCCGGCGGATTTTTTCGCCGGCGTTCTTGCCCACGATCTTCCACTTCGCCTGGGGCTGGCGTTCACGCAGCCGGGGCCAGACTTTGTGGGCGAACCAGCGCACGGCGTCTGGCGTTGGGCTCGAAGTCCAGCCGGCCCCAGAACACCAGCGAGCACGACTCCGGGCGTGTCGGCGGGCTGGAAGTATTCGGTATCGACACCGTTGGGGATCGTCACAGCCCCGCTTTACGCCCGCCATCGATTTCAGCAGTTTCGTGTCGGTCGGGCTGACGCCGACGCGCCGTCCAGGCCACGCGCAAAGTTTATGTAACGCCGTGTACAAGGCCGCAAGGTAGGTCCGGTTCTTCAGGCCCAGGACCCCTTCACGACGCAGGCACGAGGCTGGAAAAACAGGCTCATCGGCCGCGTACCAGATACAAGGCAATCGGGAACGCCGCACGCAATCCACGCAGCATGATCGGCCCGTGCTGACCCGCACGTCCGCGGCTTTGGGTTTCAGTTGATTGATTAGCGGGACCAAACCCGCCAGCTCGCGTGTGTCCAGCGCCTGATGCGCAGCGAGCTTGCGGCGTAACCCGGCAAACGGCCCGGATGGCCATACATGAACAGTGTGTGCTCATCATCGCTCGCCGCCGGCCAGTCCGCGAGCATGTGGTTCAGCCAGGGCTGGTCGCAGTCCATCGTCGGGCGCAGGCTGGTCATCCGCACGGTGTGGCCTAATTCCGAGAGTGCACGCGCCATCTGGCAGCCGTGTACGCGGTAGCCCTGGTCCATCGGCCAAAGCGGTTGCTCACTGATAAACAGCACGTCGGTCTCGCGGGTCGTTTCTGTCATGCGTAAATACTCAGGCGGCATGGCGGTGGCTCCCGGAGGGTTGTTTTTCCCGGACCGCGTACTCGACGGCCTGGGCGAACTGCTCGGCCGTCTTCAGCCAGGTGTATTGCTTGAGCCGCTTAAGACCGCGGCGGACCAGCTCCGCGCCGATAAACCGGGTCGGTCAGCAGTTTGTTCATCGCCTTGGTGATCGTGTTGAAGTCGGTGGGGTCGATGACCAGCGCGGCGTCGCCGGCGACTTCCGGCAGGCTGGTCCGATCGCTTGTGATCACCGCCGCGCCCGCCGCGAACGCTTCGAGGATAGGCAGGCCGGAACCCTCGGAAAGGCTCAGGTAGGCAAGCACGTCCGCCAGCCGCAAAGTGCGGGGATATCCTGCTCATCCGCGAAACCGTTGAGCACGACGCTGTTTTCGATCCCCAGTCTGCTGTGCAGATCGCCAGCTCCGCCTGCGGCTTCGGCGTCCAGCCCGACGATCAACAGCTTGGCCCGGCTCTTAACCGGCTGCTGCAGCCCCGCCCAGGCCTCGATGACCCGGCGGGTATTCTTTCGTGGCTCGGCCGCACCGAAGTGCAGGACGAACGGCGGCTCGATACGGTATTTTTCGTACAGGCAGATCCGCCCCGTCAAATCCACCGGCCCGGGCTTGCCGGTGCGACCACGGCGTGACGAACACACGCTCGGGTCGGCGCCCATGTCTTGAATCAGCCGGTCGCGTGTGTAGTCACTTGGGCGGTTGATCGCCGGGCTTTCTCACAAGCGGTGCTGACGGATCGCTGAGCGCTGCACCTCTTTTTCGTCCTGGCCCTCAGGCATGTCCAGCGGGATCATGTCGTGGATGGTGACGATCGTGGGATCGGCATCCAGTCCGGGCAGTGATTGGCCGGGCTGTGCAGGATGTCCACCTTGTCGCGTTTGCAGGCCAGGGGCAGGCGCAGGCGGTCCCACGCGTTGAAACGGTCGCCGCGGATCTCGATCTTCTTTGGTTCGACGTATGGCCTGGGCATCAGCGGTTCTAACTGGCCGGGCTGGCGGTGGTAAGCGACGACGCTCCAGTCCGGGCGCACCAAGGGCAGGTGCCGGTACAGCTCCAGCAGGCTCTTGCCGATCCCCCGGCGCTGCGGGGCGTATATGGTGCGGGCGTCCAGAGCGATGCGCATACGGATAGTTCCGATCGAATAACAAGGTCGATACTGGGGTTACATCGGGCGGCGGGGGGCCTTGATTAAGGTGAAACCCGCCCCGACCGGCATAATCGTTATAAACGGAAGCCCCCGGTTGTCTCTCGAAAGCCCGGCCGCGGTTCACCCGGGCCTTGGACATAGAATGCGGGTAGTTACCGGACTTATTATCAACAGATGAAATTGCTCGCCTATGACATACCGATGCCCGCGCCTGACCCCGGGACGTGGGGAGCGTTGCTTGAGGGTTGCGCCGCGAGCGTGGCCCCGGCTGTGGAGGAACTGTGTGACGGGGGTGTCAGTGACCCCGACACGCTCAAAGCCTGCGGGTCGGCGCTGGTGGCCGCGCTATTGACTAACCTGTGGCGGGACGTTCGTGTGGACGTGATGGCAAACGGGCGTGTCTATATCCCGCGTGACCTCGCGCGGAAACACGGGCTGGACCTGTCGTTGATGCGCAAGTCGTTGATGCTGGACACAGACCGCGGGTGCGAAGGCGATGCCCGTGACGGCTCGTGCAACTGCGCCAACAGCCCGAACACAGGCCTGCGCGTGGTGCTCCCGGCGTACCGGGAGACGATGCACGAACTGGTCCACCGCACGCGAATGTTTTGGGATGAAGCTAACCCCAAACCCGACCTGTTACCCGAGACGTTACGCCAACCGATGAAGCGCATGCGCGATGAGGCTTTGGCCCTGATGCGCAAGATCGAATCCAAACGGTACGACACACTCACACGCCGCCCGACGCTGGGCGCACTGGACCGTGCGTGGATGGGTATCCGCGGATACCTGCCGTTGTAGTCGATTCAAAGGGCGCAAAAAAAGCCCGCGAGCGGGTCGCGGGCTTGAGTGGAGATTGATGCGCGTAAGTGGTTGAGGCTTTACTCGGCCTTGCTGACGCGCTTGATGCCGCAGCCCTTGCTGGTGGTCTTGGTGTAGGGCACTTCTTCGCCGGCGAGGACGGCGGTGAGTACGGGGACGAGGTAGTTCTCATCCATCTGCCCGCAGACCTCGGGGCTGGTCGGGACCTGCTCGACGCCGCCCATGTAGACCAGCGTCTGCGCTTCATCGGGGGCGATCACATAGATGTGCGGCGTGGTCTTTGCGTTGTAGGCGTCGGCGATGATGTTGTCGGTGTCCTTGAGGATCGGATAGGGGATCGCGTGCTCCTGGTGGTACGAGCCGATTTCGTCGATGGTTTCGTTCTTGTTGGCGTTGATACCCAGGAACTGGACGTTCTGGCCGGAGTATTCCTGGCTCAGCGGCGCGAGGTAGCGCTGGTAGCCGCCGGACTCACGCATCTTGTCCCAGGGACAGTTGATGCTCTGGAAGGCGATGACGACGGTCTTGCCCTTGAAGTCGGCGAGGCTGACGGGCTGGCCGGTCACGACATCGGTGAGGCTGAACTGCGGGGCGGGCTCGCCGATGGTCGGATCGACCCTTTCGCCGGCGTGGGCGAAGGTGGCGGCAAACACGAGGGCGGCCGAGGCGGCGAGGGCTGAGAGCTTACGGATCATAGGTAACCTCCTTGAAGGCAACTGGGTTTAGACTCGCTCACGGGACGGTCAATATCATCTTACACAAGCCATGGTTTGATTAAACATACCGGGCTAACGCATCTACCTACGGTGGTCATGCACCGTGGTTCGTAAATCCGGGCGGGGTGTGTTTATCCTCAAAAACAGACGGTTCGGTCGGGTTTGCCTTAGCCCCCGCCGATCCAGCCCTTACGGCGGAAATACCACAGCAGCCCAACCACGATCCCCAGGCATGTGCACAGGAACGCGGGGTACCCGTAGCGCCAGCCCAACTCAGGTATATACTCAAAGTTCATCCCATATATTCCAGCCAAGAAGGTGATCGGAATGAAAAGGCTGGCCATGATGGTCAGGACCTTCATGGTCTCGTTCATGCGGTTGGATACCGCGGACATGTGCAGGTCGGTCAGCCCCCCGGCGACTTCGCGGAAGGTCTCGATGATCTCGACGATCTGGACCGTGTGTTCGTAGACGTCGCGCAGGTAGGTCCGGCTGATGTCGGAGACGATCTCTAACTCCGATTCGCGCATGGCCGAGATGACTTCACGCATCGGCCACATCACCCGACGAAGCACGGACAACTCGCGTTTGATCCCGTGGATCCGGCTGAGCAGTTTCGCATCCGGCCGGGTCAGGACCTCGTCTTCCAAATCCTCCAACAGGTCGCCGTAACGCTCAAGGATCGGGAAGCAGTGATCGACGATCGCGTCGAGCAGGGCGTAGACCAGGTAGCTCGGATCGTTGGTGCGCAGGCGTGAGCCCTGGTTGTGGATGCGTTCACGGATTGGTTGCCAGACATCGCCGTGTGTTTCCTGGAACGTGACGACCAGGCCGGGGCGCATGAAGAGGCTGACCTGTTCCGAAGTGAGCTTGCCGTCGATCAGTCGCATCATGCGGGCAATGACGAACAGGTCATCACCGTACGGCTCGACGCGCGGGCGCTGCGGAATGTGCAGCACGTCTTCGGCGGCCAGGGTGTGCAGCCCGAAGGCCCGGCTGGCGCGGTGGATTACGTAGGGGTGCAGCCCGTCGATGTTGATCCAGCGCACGGACGCCCACTCGGGTCTTTCTTGCGTAAGGAAACTTTCAAAGTCCTTGACTTCGGTGACCTCGACTCGGTCGGGGCTGTAGTCGATGCACTGGACGTAGACGGTGTCCGGCGGCGGCGGGGTCTTGACGTCCGGCGCGTTCTCAATGCCGGGGACCGCGCCGGGTTTGTAATGCGTCTTATGGCTTTCATGTTTGGAAAGCCCCGGGAGGTGTAGCGCCGAGCCGACCAGACGCCCGACCGAACCGACGGACCTTCCGACCGTGCCCACACCGCCGACCGCGGTATCGATCGCGCCGCCGATCAGGCTCCCGATCGAGTGGTTCGGGTGTTTCTGTGGTTCGGGCTTGTGCTCATCCATCAGTCTTTACCCTGCTCGCCGGATAACACCTTGACCTCAAGCGGTCGAAGCGTATCCAGATGCACGTCCCGCTGCGGGAACGCGATAACGATATGTGCATCCCGGCACAACTCATCGAAGCGGAAGCGGATGTCGCTCTGGATCTTTTTCAGGTCCATCGGCCTGGCGATCTTAGACCAGAAAAAAGCCTCAAAAACCAGGGAATTGTCACCGAACTCCTGGAACAACACCACCGGCTCGGGGCGCTCGTGGACCTTGCTGTGTTCATCCATGCACTGCCTCAGAAGTTTCGCAACTTGATCGGTGGGCGAGCCGTAAGCGACCCCGACCGCGACCGACCCGCGCACGTCCCGGTCCGACAGTGTCCAGTTCACGACCGGTTGTTCCAGGAAGTGGCTGTTGGGCACGAGCAGGTCGACCCCGTCGCTTCGGCGGATGTAGGTGCAGCGGTTGTTGATCGCCTCGATGATCCCTTCGTGGTCGCCGACCTCGACGATGTCGCCCAGGCGGATCGGGCGTTCGATCATGAGGATCAGGCCGGAGATCAGGTTGTTGAAAAGGTTCTGCGCCCCGAAGCCGATCCCGATCGCGACCGCACCACCGAGCACGGTGAAGATAGTCGTGGGGATGCCGGCGATAGGCATGGCCGCCAGTACGACGATCACGACCAGCGTGTTGAAGACGATCGTCTGTATGACGCCCGCTGCGTGCGAGTCGATCCGCTGGATGCGTGACAGCCTGACCTTGACCAGGCGTGAGATGCGTTTGCTGACCCACACGCCGATCAGGATGATGAAAAGCGCCAGCACGAGTTGATTAAGCTTGATCGGGCTGCCGCTTGCGCTAAAAAGTTCGGCGTTCCAGATGGTCAGCAACACGCTGGTGACGGTCCAATGCCCGTTGGGGGGCGTTTCACCTGTCTGCGTGTTGACCTGGGCTAACGGTGTCTCGTCGGCAGGGACAGCATCACCGGATACGACATCCAATACCGGCGGGGCCTCCAACGCGGGGTTGGTCTGTACCGTTGGGGTGGATTCATCCGATGGCGCTGTTGTGTCAGGGGTCTGCGCCCATGCCGCGTTGCACACGACCAGCATCAGGCAGAGCATGGTCAGGATGCGGGGCCACCGGCGGTGTGTTTTAACGGAGAAATGTCCTTTACGGGTGGGCATCTGCCTATGTTTATAGCCGACGCGGGCCGTGTATGAAAGACCGATCCGGCCGGCACGGGCTGAACCGCGTTCATCGGCTTCATGTGTGCGGCTTACATGTCGTCTTTGCGAATAGCGGGTTTAGCAGACGTTTCCGATGGTTTTTACTTTTTACCCGGAATTGGTTTAGGATGAGTACATGAATATGAATAACGTGATACGTGTCGCCTCACTGCAATACTACATCCGCCCGGTTTCACGCTTCGAGCAGTTCGCCGATCAGGTGGAGTCCCTCGTCTGGACCGCCAAGGACTACCACGCCAAGCTGCTGGTCTTCCCCGAGTATTTCACCGCCCAGCTCCTGACGCTGAACAACATCAAGATGCCGATCAAGGAGCAGATCCGCCACCTCGCCAAATACGAGGAGCAGATCGTCGACCTGATGAAACGGCTGGCCAAGGAGAGCGGGCTTTACATCGTCGGCGGCACGCTCCCGGCGGTCGATCCGCCCGACCTGACCACCGTCTACAACGAGTGCTACCTATACAGCCCCAACGGCGACTGGGACGTGCAGGGCAAGCTGCACATGACCCGCTTCGAGAAAGAGGAATGGATCGTGTCCCCGCACAAGAAGCTGAAGGTCTTCGACACCGCGCTGGGCAGGCTGGCGATCACGATCTGCTACGACGTGGAGTTCCCCGAGCTGGCACGCGCGGCGGCCAGGCAGGGGGCCAACATCCTGATCGTCCCAAGCTGCACCGACGACCGCCAGGGCTTCCTGCGCGTGCGCTACTGCGCCCAGGCCCGCGCGATTGAGAACCAGATGTACGTCATCCATTCCGGCACCGTCGGCTCGCTGCCGATGGTCCCCGCCGTATCCCTGAACTACGGTCAGGCCTCGATCCTCACACCCAGCGATTTCGCCTTCTCACGTGACGGCATCCTCGCCGAGGGCGTACCCAACCAGGAAAGCATGGTGATCGGGGACCTGGACATGGATAGAATAGAACATACAAAACAACACGGGTCCGTGCTCCCCCTGACCGATAGCCAGAGTACCGCCGAGGTGACTTCAAACCTTGAAGTCGTCACTTTATGAGCCCCAGCAAAAAAACGCCGTCGAATATCATCATGCGTCAGGCACAACCGGGGGACTTCGATCAGATCATCGAGATGGGTCGGCTCATCTATTCCGACATCGCGACCTGGTCGCCTAAACACCTCGAATCACACCAGCAGATATTCCCGGAGGGCCAGCTCGTTGCCGTCGATCAGGACACCGGCAAACTGGTCGGGTCTTCGGCCAGCCTGATCGTGCTCTGGGACGACTACGACCTGACCGATTCCTGGCACGACTTCACGGACGGCGGCATGTTTACCAACCACGACACCGAGGGCCGGACGCTTTACGGCGCGGATGTCATGGTCCACCCCCATCACCAGGGCCGGGGGATCGGCAAGATCATCTACAAAGCCCGCCGCGACCTCACCCGATGCCTGGGCCTGCGACGTATCCGCGCCGGCGCACGGCTGCGCAATTACGGCAAATACAAAGACCAGATGACGCCCGAAGATTACGTCCTGAAAATCATCAGCGGTGAAATGGGCGACCCGACGCTGTCGTTCCAGGTCAAGCAGGGCTTCCGCATCCTTGGCGTCGTCCGCGATTACCTGCGTAACGACCCGGAGAGTTGCGGGCACGCGGCGGTGATCGAATGGGTCAACCACCAGGTCGCGGAACGCAAGGACACCTACGGCCGCGATCCGAAGTTTGCCAAGCACCGCAAACCGCCTGATAAGCCGACGACGGGCGGTTAAATCCGGACAGGCTTGCGCGGTTTTCATATACGACACGCCGGGTTGATTGTAGGGAACCCCGGGCTTCCGTCCGTGGCTGATCGCTTTCGTGTGTGTATTGATTTCGGGTTTGTCGTAGAATCCGCCGATGCCCTCGGTCCAAGCACACAACCTGACCAAGACCTACAGCGTCGCGGACAAGCAGCCGGGGCTGATGGGCACGCTGCGCCACTTCGCCCACCGCAAGTACCGTAACGTCGAGGCGGTCAAAGACGTGTCGTTCAGCATCGAGCCGGGCGAGGTGGTCGGCTTCCTCGGGCCCAACGGCGCGGGCAAGACCACGACGCTGAAGATGCTCACCGGCTTGATCCACCCGACCGCCGGCGAGGCTAACGTGCTCGGGCACGTCCCGTTTAAGCGAAGGCCCGAACTGCTCAAGCAGGTCACGCTCGTGATGGGCCAGAAGCAGCAGATGATCTGGGACCTGCCGCCGAGCGAATCGCTGCGCATCAACGCGGCCGTGTACGGCATCCCCGAAGCCGACGCGAAAAAACGCACCGACGAGCTGGGCGAACTGCTTGGTATCTCCGACGAACTATCCCGCCCGGTGCGCAAGCTCTCGCTGGGCGAGCGGATGAAGTGCGAGCTGATGGCCGCGCTGATCCACCAGCCGAAGATCCTGTTCCTCGATGAGCCGACGCTCGGCCTGGACGTCAACGCGCAGACGGCCGTCCGCAACTTCCTGCGTGAATATAACCGCCAGCACGGCGCATCGATCCTGCTGACCAGCCACTACATGGCCGACATCACCGCGCTGTGCGACCGGGTCATCATGATCCACCACGGCGGGCTGATCTACGACGGCCGGCTTGCTGGGGTTGTCGAACGCTTCGCGCCGTTCCGCGAGGTGAAGATCGAACTGGAGAACGACGCAGATCAAGACGTGATGGCACGCTACGGCGAGGTCGAGTCCGTCGAGGGCCGGGCCGTGCGCCTGCTGGTCAAGCGTGACGGGCTGACCGGGACCGTGAACCGATTGCTCGCGGAGCTGGACGTCGCGGACCTGACCGTGACCGACCCGCCGATCGAGGAAGTGATCGGCCGGGCATTTAATCTCGATGACGGCAAAGCTTCCAAGGCGAAAGCCGCGGCCCAGATCAGCCGACATGACAGCTACACGCCACGCAGACCCTCGGCTGGCCTAAGCGCATCCGCATGATGCTCGGCGTCCACTTCGCCGAGATGGCGCAATACCGCGTCGAGATCGGGCTGTGGGCGGTCGCGACGATGCTGCCCTTGATCATGATGGGCGTCTGGGCGCAGGCGGGCGACTCCGGGCATTTTGACTTTACCCGCGCTCGGGGTCTTCCGCTACTTCATCGCTGTATTCCTGATCCGGCAGTTCACCGTGATCTGGGCGATCCACCACTTCGAATGGCTCGTCGTCACCGGCAGGCTCAGCCCGATGCTGCTGCACCCAGTGGACCCGTGCCTGCGCATCATCCTGATGCACCTAAGCGAGCAGATGACGCGCATCCCGTTCGCGATGGCGATTGTGTGCGTGTTCCTCTGGGTCTACCCCGAAACGCTCACCGGCGGCGAGGGCGGGACGATCTGGTGGCCCGGCTGGTGGAACGTGTTGCTGGCTGTCGTCGCGTGCTACACCGCCTTCGTCCTGCGATTCTTCATGCAGTATGTCCTGTGCATGTAGCCGCGTTCTGGTACGAGCGCGTGGCCGCCATGGACGCCATCATCTATCTGCCCTACATGTTTCTGTCCGGCCTGGTCTTCCTTCGAGGTCCTGCCCGACACGGTCCGCGAGGTCCTGCTCTGGACGCCGTTCCCCTACATGGTCTGGTTCCCCGCGTCGCTGCTGGTCAACGAAGAGGTCCCGGTCGTGCGCGGCTTCGTCATCATGATCGCTTGACGGTGGTCTTCTTTGCCTTGTACCGCTGGCTCTGGAAGAAGGGGCTTAAACATTACTCCGCGATGGGAGCGTGAGGTAAAGTATGAAATATGAAGTAGGAATGATGAAGTATCAAACAGCATTACCGATAGGCTGTGCCGCTTCTGCGCGTTTATCACTTCATCATTCCTACTTCCTACTTCATACTTAACATGTCTCGTTACCTCAACATCCTGCGCATCTTCTGGTCCGCGTCCGTCTCCGCCGAGATGGAGTACCGGCTAAACTTCATCATGGCCGCGCTGTCGAGCGTGATGACGCTGGCGGGCACGGTGCTGATGCTGTACCTGTTCTACCGCACGGGCTACGAGATGGGCGGGTGGGCGTGGCGGGACGCGTTGGCCGTGGTCGGGGCGTTTACGTTTTGGAGGGTATGCAGGCCACGTTCATGGCCCCCAACCGCACGCGCGTCACCGAGTACGTCCGCGAGGGCACGCTCGACTTCGTCCTGATCAAACCCGTCGACAGCCAGTTCTGGCTCTCCGTGCGCTCGGTGTCGCTCTGGGGCGTTCCCAACATCGTGCTGGGCCTGGCGATCCTCCTGTATGTGATCGTGACCCGCGAAACCCCGCCGACATTGCAATGGGCGTGTTGCTCGCCGTATTAACGCTCACGCTGGCCGTGCTCATGCTCTACAGTTTGGGCTACCTCTTGAGCACGATCTCGATCTGGTACGTCAAGCTCTACAACATCACGATGGCGATGCAGGCCCTGGTCGAGACCGGCCGATACCCCATCCCCGCCTACCCGACCGCCTACCAGGCGTTCTTCACGTTCGTCTTGCCCGTCGCCTTCATGACGACCGTCCCCGCGCAGTTCTTGACGGGCAGGGGCACGGCGCTGTGGCTGCTGGGCGCGGTCGCCGTGTGCGCCGCGCTGCTGCTAATGTCGGTCGCGTTCTGGCGGTACGCGCTTACGGTATTACACGAGCCGCGTCGAGTTGAAACAGATAGGCTTGCCGTTATACGCATATATTTGACTCATCCGACGCCGTGTTCATCATCTTTATCACCATCTGCTGCATTTGTGTGATTGTGACATTATGGTGGCTAGTATTACGCCGTCCACCTGAAGAAGCCATGCCGAGTTGCGGGCGTTGCGGTTACACAATCTATGGCTCCGGCAATCCTGAGTGCCCGGAGTGTGGCATAAATCTGATTGAAGTGGGGATCAAGCTTTCTGCAATGGCGAAGCCGCTATCGACGCCGGTGTTTGTACTGATCTGGACCGTATGTTTACCTATACCATTATTGATTGTGTTTGGTGTGCTAGTCTGGTGCGGACCCAAGACCACAATACCAACACCTTCGCTAGTGTTGGTCCCGATACGCTCGGGGCAATATCAGGATGTCCTAATCAGTACGCCACACCAGCCCCCACTATCCGACGTGCGGATTAGCTTCCGAGGGCTAGGCAGCCCATCAAATACAGGTGGCTCGTATGTGTCGATTGAGGTTCAACTCCCGGCCATGACGTTTTTCAGTTTGTACTGGTCGGGTGGCTTGACCAAATTCCCGCCCGGCATAAACCGAACACGGGACCCAATACAGCCATCCCTTTCGACCAAGATGCCGTTCTGGAATTACTTGAATGCGTGGGTGCCGATACATCGCAGAACGAGCTGAAAGAAGAAGCAGATGAGCTGTTATCGATCGTGCATGCATGTGAAAAGCGGGGGTATCAGGTCATGCACCCATTCATTTTTCATCGACCCAGATTCAGAGCGGCTATGTTCTGCCCTCAAAGTGGTTTCTGGCGATCTTGTTGGCGTTGTGGTTGTTTGTTTGGATCATTGGCATTGTTCAATACGCTCGGAAACGTCGCAATCGCATGGCCGCATACGCGCAAGCGGCACCAAAGCGATTTCCTTGACTGTTCACAGATCTTCAGATGGCGTGCCGTTCTTCACCTTCAGCATGCGGCCTTCTCCTTCCTCAAGAAAGAGATCCCACCGCGTCGTCGTCAGCCGCTTCAAAAACGCCTCATCGTGACTCACCAGCACCAGCGCGCACGGGCACTCGGCCAGTGCATCCTCTAAACAGCGGATCGACGGCAGGTCCAGATGGTTGGTCGGCTCGTCCATCACGATCAGGGATGCGCCCCGGACCACGCCGATCGCCAGGAGCATCTTGCGGACCTCGCCGGGGCTGGGCAGGGCGGTTTGCAGGAGTCGGTTCGGGTCGGAGCCCAGCCGGCTGATCACGTTCATCAGTCGGCCAAGCTCGTTCGGCGGCGTCTGTCTCACCTGACGGATGATCGTTTCGGATTCGCCGACGCTGATCTCCTGCGGCATGAGCATCACGCGGTCCCTCGGCAGCAGCAGGTGCTGCATGAGGTAACGGATCAGCGTGCTCTTGCCCGCGCCGTTCGGCCCCGTGATGGCGATCCGGTCATCGGGGCGGACCCGTAGCACGGGCAGTTGCAGTTTCGGGGCGTTGGCGTCGCCTGCGTCACCGATCGTTAGCGTGCCCGGCTCGGTGTTTAAGAGGTAATCCATTTTGCTTCGGCTCTGCGGCAGCCAGAAGCCAAGCTCGGTCTGTTTCTTCACGTGGATGCCTGCCAGGTGTTGTTCGGCGTGGCGCATCCGACCTTGCACCTGACGCAGCGACGCCCCGGCCTTGGAATCGGTGAGCCGGCCGGCGTTGATCTGTGCCCGGCTGTCGTGGTCTTTCTTCGCAAGCCCGCGCTTAGAGCGCACCTTGTGCTCGCGCGCGGCGCGTTCACGCCGTTCGGCCATGTTCCGGCGGACCTGCCGGACCTCCTGCTTGGCCTTGTCGCGCATCACCCGGGCACGCTCGTTGTCGGCGAGCGTCTGTTCATAACCTTTCGTATAACCGCCGGGCCGTAGCACCGCGGGGTAGGGCGGATCGAGGAACAGGCACTGGCCGCAAAGCTCATCCAGCATCGCGCGGTCGTGGCTGACTAACAAGCCGATCCCCCGGAACCGCCGCATGCATCCAGCAGCATCACACGGCTTCGGTGTCGATATGGTTTGATGGCTCATCGACCGCGAGCACCGCCGGCTTCCTGCCAGAGCGCCACCGCGAGCTGCGCACGTTTGCGTTCGCCGTGGCTGAGCGTGTGCCAGCGGTCAAGCCAGTCGTCCTGCAGGCCAAGTTGCCCGCAAAGTTTTAACGTCGGGCCGTCGGTCGCTTGCAGCAACGTATCCAACCCGTCCGGCGGGTCATCCGTGCAGCACTGCAATACAGCGGCGGGGCCCGCATGCCCGATCGTGCCGCTTGACGGGATTAAATCACCCGTCGCCAGGCGCGCTTGACGTCGTCTTGCCCGCGGCGTTGGCGCCGACGATGCCCGTCCAGCCCGGGGCCGAAAGCCGCACGGACAGATCATCGATCAGGGGCGAACCGAGCGTATCAAAGGTGTAACAAACCCCGGCGAAGTCCAGAGACTTTTTCATGGCTGAGAATCCCTCTTGGATGGAGGACCGCCCGGCGACCCGATCGGATCGTCGCGGCGTGCTTTGGCCGTCATAAACGGCAACGCGGATTCATCAGCAGATGCGAGTCAATGAACACTCCCAAAGAGGAAGCCGGCCACACCCGAAAAGTCGGGGCTCCGGCGGGGTCTTGTTATTACTATGTAGTATGTGTTACGGCCTGTCAACGGTTAGAGAAGAAATATGGCACAAAACAAGCCGGTCTTGTCACCCCTGGCGTTAACGCTGACCTGGGCGGTTGCGGTCCCGCTGTTCGCGATCCTGTCATCCGCGGTGGTGTTAAAGAACGGCCCGCAGACCATGTGGAGCCGGCGCTTGTTTATCTTTATCCCCCTTCATGGCACACCGACTATGTGATCCAAATGGAAGCGCACGGCACAGGTCCGGGTGTATGGACACATGTGTATGTGCGGATCATGGCTGACACTTCCGATGCCTATGCGAAAGTTGACCTAAACAAGATGCAGGTCATGACCGCTTCCCCCGCGAGCTTTGGCAATTCCTATCAAGCACCACCACCCGCCTACCCTAGCCCAGTGCCGTTGACCGACGCCGAGGTGCTTAGCTGGTTCGGTTTTGCGGGGATCGACACAACGAAACAATCCACGATCGATGAATCAGCCGAGCTGGCGTCCATCATCGCGACTATCCCAAGCCACGGGATGACATCGATACCCACATCGCACCTGACCTGCGTAGAGCGCGCCGCACCGATCTACGGCCCCGAACATTGGTTGATAAAAACAGTGGTGGGGTTCTGGCTGATCGTGTGGGTTCTTGGTTTTGTGGTCCATATCGTTCTATGGTTGCGCAGCGGGCGTACCGTGCCGACGTTATAGCCTGCCCCGCCCAAGCCGCCGCGATCCCGCATCCAAAGCCCGGTCATAGCCCGCAGGGCCTTGGCCGGGGTTCCGGGGTTCACAGGCAAGACAGGCGACCTCCTAACCTGGTGTCCATGATGACACCACCCCGGAACCCATCCAAGCCACCCTAACATACGCCGAAAAAATTTTTGCGTTTCATTCAAGAAGTACCTTGACAGATGCCGAACATCCCCTAACATGGCAAATGCCTGACACAAACCGAACATTGACGAAAACAAGGAGCAGGACTATGGTAACAGCCTCAACATTATCCCCGGACCTGGGCAAGCGGAACGGGTCCGCGAAGCGAGAAAGAGGAACCACCATGGCCAAGAGCCAGTCCCCGGCCGACAAGTCCGACGCCGGCCGTAAACAGGCCCTGGACCGGGCCGTCGCCCAGATCGAAAAGAACTTCGGCAAAGGCTCGATCATGCGCCTGGATGACGACCCGGCCAACATCCCCCCGGGCATCTCCACCGGGGCCATCAGCCTCGACCTCGCCTTGGGCGGCCGGGGCATCCCCCGTGGCCGTGTCATCGAGGTCTTCGGCCCGGAATCCTCCGGTAAGACCACGCTCAACCTCCACATCATCGCCAACGTCCAGAAGGCCGGGGGCGTCGCCGCCTTCATCGACGCCGAGCACGCCCTGGACCCGTCCTGGGCCAAGCGCTTGGGCGTCAACATCGACGACCTGTTGGTCAGCCAGCCCGATACCGGCGAGCAGGCCCTGGAGATCTGCGAGCTTTTGGTCCGCTCCAACGCGGTGGACCTGGTCGTGATCGATTCGGTCGCCGCGCTGATCCCCCGAGCCGAGATCGAGGGCGAGATGGGCGACAGCCACGTCGGCCTCCAGGCCCGCCTGATGAGCCAGGCTTTGCGTAAGTTGACCGGCGCGATCAACCAGAGCAAGTGCACCGTCGTCTTCATCAACCAGATCCGCGAGAAGATCGGCGTGATGTTCGGCAACCCCGAGACCACCCCCGGCGGCCGGGCGCTTAAGTTCTATTCTTCCGTCCGCCTCGATATCCGCCGCACCGGCAGCATCAAGGACGGCGACACCGCCGTGGGCAACCGCGTCCGCGTCAAGGTCGTCAAGAACAAGGTCGCACCGCCTTTCCGCCAGGCCGAGTTCGACATCATGTTCAACGAAGGCATCAGCGCCACCGGCGACCTGCTGGACCTGGCCGTCGAATCCGACGTCGTGCAGAAGTCCGGCGCGTGGTTCAGCTTCAACGAGGTCCGCCTCGGGCAGGGCCGGGAGAACAGCAAGACCTTCCTCAAGGAAAACCCCGACCTCTTCGAAGAGATCAAGGGCAAGGTCATGGAAGCCAAGGGCATCGTCGGCATCAAGGGTGCCTCGGGCCTGTCCGACGACGACGAGCTGGTCCCTGCAGAGGTGGATGAGTAGTAAGTAAAGAGCCCCGGGTCGCC
Source organism: Phycisphaerales bacterium (assembly GCA_041402025.1). Classification (GTDB taxonomy): domain Bacteria; phylum Planctomycetota; class Phycisphaerae; order Phycisphaerales; family Phycisphaeraceae; genus JAJRRS01. Next base: position 18,726 of record JAWKTA010000049.1, read on the forward strand.
CCCCGGTTCAGGCGGCTTTAGCCGCCGTGGCGATTCCGTCGAGATTGATGCGAATGGTCTGACAGCTTGTTAGTAAGTCCGCGTGGCATGGTTTGATTGCTTTTGATCGCCTGAGTTACCACGCCGATAGCCGATAACCTGTGGGTTGCGATACAATCGCCCGGTTGGACGTTGACCGTCTTTCGGCACCCGGCCCGGGAAGTCCCGGTAACCTGGTGCGACCGGCCCCGGAATCCCCGGTCATCTTCGGCACTCTCTGCGGACCACAGGCATGAATCACGGCAAGCGGGTGGGCATGGCGCATCGGATGGCGGCGTTATGCGTGCAGATTGGTTTTGTGACACCGGTTTTTTTCGGTGCTTTGACATATGCGGATGACGCTTCGGATATCCCGTGGGGTGATCACCTACAGGATGTCGCCACGGTGACGCACCCGCCGCTGAATGAACTAAGCGGGATCGTCCGCAGCCGAGCCTATCCGGGGGTCTGGTGGGTGCATAACGACAGCGGCGATGAGCCGCGCCTGTTCGCCATCAATGCCGAAGGCAGACTGGTGATGCCCGCGTGGCAGCGCGAGCGTTATTCCGCGGACGAGCCTGTATCCGAAATCGGGCCCGCTGCCGACCCGGCCGGGGCCAACCCGTCGGTCAGCACTCCGGCCACACAAGCCACAACCGGTAAACAGCCCTGGCCCGGTGTCAGCCTATTAAATAGCGCCAACCAGGACTGGGAAGACCTCACGCTCGCCGACGGCGTGATCTACATCGCTGACACGGGCAACAACGGTAACGCCAAGCGAGACCTGGGCATCTACATCGTCAACGAACCCAACCCCGCCGAGATGGACCAGGGCGCACGCCCGCTCAGTTTTATCCCGATCGCTTACCCCGACCAGCACGCGTACCCGCCGATGCCCCCGGAGGATTGGCGGTTCGATTGCGAGGCGGTGTTCTTTTCGGAGGGCAAACTCTATTTCCTGACCAAGTACCGGGCCGACAACCGCTTCGACCGGATCACCACCGGCACGAGTCTGTACAGCCTGGACACGATGCAGCCGAACGCGATCAACACGCTGACGCTGATCCACCGCGCCGACGACCTGCCGATCATTCCAACCTCGGCGGATGTGTCGCCCGACGGCCGACGGCTGGCAGTGATGAGCCATGACGGCGTATGGCTATATGAAAAACCCGAACAGGGCGACGACTGGCTGGCGGGGCGGCTGACCCGGCTTAACCTGCCGCATGACCGGATCAAGCAGGCGGAGGGCGTCTGCTGGGATGACGACCAGACGCTGCGGATCATTAACGAGCAGCGGGGTCTGCTCACGGTGGACCTTCGGCCGCTGAAGGTTACGCCCTGATCTCGCCGATTATGTCTTTGTATGGCCGGCCCGGATTACATCGTGGAGATCAACGGCGTGCGCGTCCCCGACGCCCAGCGCCACGCCAGCGGCGGGTTCCGCGATCGGCCCTGGCTGGCTGTGCAGTGGAAGTGCTGCGGCGTCTACAGCCGTATCTACCGCAATAAGCAGGGCACCCTCTACGAGGGCCGTTGCCCGCGATGCTCCCGGCAGGTCAGCGCCCGCGTCGGCCCAGGTGGCACGACCAGCCGCTTCTTCAAGGCGCAATAGCAAATCACGATCGAATTTGAAGGCCCAACGCATCGCCCGTCATTGAGGTGTTCGTGTTTCAGCTTTGTTTGCTTGCTGCGCCCACCTCCCGGCGTCGATCAAGACCAATCGCCCATCGTCCGCGGTCACGGCATCCGGCGAGAATAGTTCATCGAACACCGGCTTCGGCAACAATTCGCGATCGAGCAACAGCCACTTCACACCGTACTGCTGGATCAACGAAACGCGGTCCGCGTGCGACGTGTCGGAGCTGAAGAACTTAGTTGTGTCTTCGAGCCGCTCGAACTGTCCCGGCGAGAAAAACTCCAGGTGCAAAGCGGACACCACCCGCCCGTTGAATGACGGCACCGGCCAGCCCGTCAGCGGCTCGGCGAGTACGACGTCGTTCGGCTTGATGTTCGGCGTGAGAAGCGCATCGTAACGCGCCCAATTGTGCGGCTGCTTGTCTTCCTTGTGTGTGAGTTTTGCGACCCACTTGCGCGCCAGGTGCGGTTCACGCAGCGTCATCCAGAAGTTCGGCAAGGCCAGCACAACGACCAGCCCCACGACCGTCGTCTCCACGAGCGCCCGGCTCATCACCGCGCGGTCACGGTCGAACATTTGCTTAAGACGCGCAAACCACGTCTTCGGACACGACACGCCGATTGAATAGATGAACACACCCACCGCCGCCTGCGGGAAGATCAACCCCGCCAGCGGCAACCGGGCCAGCGTCGGCGAACCCGCGACCGCACCCGCAAACGTCACGCAAAGCAGCCCGGCCGTCGCCAGCAGTGCTGTGCGGACGAACGGCTTATCTCGCATTGGTAACGCTGCAAGTGAGGCGATGAACGCGGGCAGGCACCAACTGAACAGCATCATCTTGAAGATCGCCGGGTTGTACCAGTACCACTTGTCAGGCGATTTCGTGACCGCGTACAGGAAGTCGTACCAGGGCCACGCCGCCGCCAGCCCGAACCCGATGCCGCAGGTTACGAACGTCGCGATGAGTTTGGCTACACGGTTTCTGTCGCTGGCAACGGCTGTGATAAACAACCCGAACGCGCCCAGCACGCCGCTCATCCCGTGCGACAACACCGATCCGGCCAACAGCACCGACGTCACGACCGTGAAGGCGATCAGCCCCAAACCTTTCGCACGGTACAACCACGCCCACGCGAGGATCATCAGAGGCATCGCCAACGCCGACGGGTTGACCTGGTGCCAGGGCAGGTCGCTTAATGCCAGGCTGTTGGCGTAACCCGGCGGGGTGCCGTAGAGAAACAGAACAGAAAGCAACACCAGCGGGGCGGCGGCCTGCATGCCGTAGGCACGCAACCAACACCAGACAGCGATCAACAACAGCAACGTATTGAATACCGCCGCGCCGCTGAGCGCGTCATACGCATCGATGCCCGTTGATCGGACGATCTGCGCCAGCGCGATTGTGTAAGGCGAATAGCGGATCGACGGCTCTTCGCCGGCGTACGTCGGGTTACCGGGCTCCCACATTTCCTGGCTCATCGCGAGCACGGCCCGGTGGTGCTCCCACGCGTCGGCGTCGAGCTTTTCCGCACGGTTCCCCGTCAGCAGGCCGACGTAGCCCAGTACGCCCAGCGAAAGCAGCAGGTAGACCCAGAATGCCGCGCCGCGGCAGCACCGGGTGGGGTAGGCCTCGGGCGTTGAGATGTGAGTATGGGATGGTGTTTGCATATAGAAATGCGAGCTTAACAAAAACGAGATGCACTATGTTTATTCGTTGCCCGGTGTAGTTGCGGACGCACCACAAGACACAGTTTACATCTCCGAAGAAGCGAGATTCAATTCGGCGCGGAACTCGGTTGCCGTCTGGGCGGATAGGACACGTCCGCGCAGGCCTGCGTCCTGGAAGGTGCGGGCGAACAGCGCGAGCAACTCGATCTGGGCGTCGTGGTCTTCTTCGGGGGTCAGGATCAGGCAGATCAGGTGTGCGGGGCTGCCGTCCTGCGCGTCAAAGTCGATGCCCGGCTTGCTACGTCCGATGACGATGCAGGGTTTGTGGAGCCCGGTGAGTCTTGCGTGTGGGACGGCCAGGCCGTTGGGCAGGCCGGTGTGCATGACCCGTTCACGCTTGATCGCCGCCTGGGAGATGACGCCGGACGCGATACCGGTGATCTCCGCGCCGCGCGCGGCCAGCTCGGCAATCGCCTCCATCACCGTGGTCGACTCCATCTGGATCTTGATGTGTTTGTCGGTAACGATGTCCGCCAAACGCAACTGCGACTTGAGTTTCAGCACGCTCTGCATCGCCGGCCCGGCAAACAGGCTGGTCGCCAGCGCCATGATGACCACGGCCACTAGCAATTCTTCACTGATCAGCCCCGCCTTGAACGCTAACTGGCCGAGGATGATCCCCACCGCGCCCTGGCAGGTCATCCCGAACGCGGTCGCCAGGCTCTCGCGCTGGCTCATCCCCGCGAGCTTGGCGCCCAGGAAGCAGCCGCCTGACTTGCCCACGAACGCGACCACCAGCACGACCAGTACCGTAACCAGGTCAAAGCTGCTGACGAAGTTGATCCGCAGCCCGATGCTGGCGAAGAAGATCGGCGCGAAAAAGTTGGTGACGAACTGGTGGATGGTCTCACGTGTCCGCTCACGCAGCCTGGGCGAATCCCCCAGCGCGACGCCGGCCACGAATGCGCCGAAGATCGAGTGAACGCCCAGGTGCTCCGTGATCGCCGCGCTTCCCAGCGCGACGACCGAGACAAACCCGATCACACCACCCGGCCAGCTCCACCGCGACTGGATATACGGCAGCGACTTGTGGCACAGCCACCGGCCCAGCGTGATCATCACGACAAGGAACAGCAACGTCAGCGTGATCGTCATCGTCACCGACATGTGCGGGCCCGCATCGGCACCCGCGGGCAACAACGCCAGCACGACCGCGAATCCGATCCAGCCGACCAGGTCGTTGAGCATCGCCGATGAAATGATCAACATGCCCAGGTCGCTCTTGGCGAGGTTCATGTCCATCAGCACCTTGGCGATGACCGGAAGGGCGGTGATGGACAACGCGATGCCGACAAAGATGGCAAACGGCAGCGGAGCCGCCTCCCCGCGCGGGCCCGCGCCGAGCACGCCCGGCACGCCGAACGCCAGCCCGAACCCCAGGATAAACGGCAACGCCACACCCAGCGCGCTCACATACGCGGTCGCCTTGCCCTGCCTGCGGACCGTGGACAGGTCAACTTCGAGCCCGACCACCAGCAGCAGCAGGATCGCGGATATCTCCACGAACCCGTCCAGTGCGATCCGCCCAGGGTGGGTCAGCGGTGAAGGGAACAGCCAGTCATACAGATGAATACTTAGCGCCGGCTCGAAACCCGGACTCAGCGCGCCGAGGATAGTGGGGCCTAGCACCACACCAGCTAAGATCTCCCCAAGCACGACCGGTTGCTTGAATTGACGGGCAGTTTCACCGAGCAAGCGTGCCAACCCCAGCAGGACCGCCAGAGCGAGCAGCATGGCGGCGGGCTCGTTTTCTATCAGGTTTCCCGCAGCTAATGACGTCATCATGGCGTGTCGCTACCGCTGTAGTCAGTGTCCCTGTATCTCGGCCGAGGTTGCCAATGCGGCCTTGAACTCCGTCAGGGTAGCAGCCGCGAGGCAATCGCGTCGAACCGACTCGCTGTGGAATGCCTCGGCGACCGCCCGGAGCATTTCCAACTGAGATTCGGGTTGATGTGCGGGTGTCAAAAGCAGGCATACGATCTCGGCCAGCGACCCGTCGGGTGAATCGAAATCGACACCGCTGTTGGATTGCCCGACGACGACAACCGGGTGCTTGAGTTTTTTCAGCCGCCCGTGCGGGACGGCCAGCGCGTTGGGAAGGCCTGTGGACACGATCTGTTCACGTTGCCAGACCGCCTCGTCGATCTCGTCTGCCCCGATGCCGGTCGCTTTGGCGGCGGTTTGCGCGAGTTCTCCGATGGCCGTACGTCTGTCGGTGGCGTTGAGCTGGCCGGCAAACGATTTTTCACTGATGAAGTCCGCCAGCCGGCGGCGCTGGGTCCGTCCCATCGCGCTCTGCATCGCCGGGCCGGCGAGCATACTGGTCGCGATCGCCATGACGACGATGGCGACGAACAGTTTCTCGGTAATCAGGCCGTGCGCCATCGCGAGCTGACCGAGGATGATCTCCATCGCGCCGCGCGCCGACATCCCGAAGCCTACCGCCCAGGACTCCCGCTTGCTAAGCCCCGCCCACTTGCCCCCGTAGTAGCAGCCGATCACCTTGCCCAGGATCGCCACGGTCAGCACCAGCGCCACCGCCAGCAGGTCGAAGTGGGCCAGGAAGTTCACACGCAGCCCGATCCCGGCGAAGAAAATCGGGGCGAAGATATTGGTGATGAACTGCGAGATCATCTCCCGCGTCTTCTCACGCAGGTGCTTGGAGTCGCCGATCGCGACGCCGGCGATGAACGCGCCGAAGATCGAGTGGATCCCGATCGATTCGGTGATCGCGGAGCAGAACAGCGCGACGACCATCACGAACGACAGCACGCCCCCCGGCCAGGTCGTGTGCGCCTGGATAAACGGCAGCGACTTGTGCGCAAGCCACCTGCCGATCGTCAGCATCCCGGCTACGAACAACAGAGTCAGCCCGATCGTCATCAGCAGGCCAGACCCGCCGGCCGCCGCGTGACCCGCCTCCACACCCGCGCCGCTGATCATCGCCAGCACCATCGCGAAACCGATCCACCCCAGCAGGTCGTTCACCATCGCCGAGGACATGATCAGCATCCCCATGTCCGAGCGGAACATGTTCAGGTCCATCAGGATCTTCGCGATCACCGGCAGCGCGGTGATCGACATCGCGATCCCGACGAACAAAGAGAACGGCAGCAGCAGTCCCGATGATGCCTCGTACCCGATCACCCCCGGCAACGCGTACGCCAGGCCAAACCCCAGCACGAACGGGATCACCATCCCCGTCGCACTGATCAATAGCGCCGCCTTGCCCTGCTTCCACACAATCGACAGGTCCACCTCCAGGCCCGCGACCAGCAGCAGGAAGATCGCGCTTAGGTGCAGGAACATCGTCGTGGAGATGAACCCGGTCTCGGGCACGGGTTTGGGTTCAGATAGTGTTAGCAGCGGGGCGTCCACCCGGCTTTCCCCGTCGGATATCTCGGTGACGTGTTCGGGCGGCACCACTACCGCCTGTACCTGCTCGCCCGCCTCGTTGAGCATGTATTCGGGGAACACCCAGTGATAGAGCTTGACGTTGATCCCGTCCGGTCCCAGCAGGGCGGGGTTGCCAAGCACGGTCGCGCCCAGCAGCACCCCGGCCAGGATCTCGCCCAGCACCGCCGGCTGCTTGAGCTTGCGGGCGACCTCCCCCAGCACCCGGGCCAGCCCCAGCAGCACCGCCAGCGCAATCAACAGCCGGGTCACATCCTCGGCACTAATATTGGCGGCGGCTAGGGTATGCATGGTTTACGGCCTGATCGGGTCGTGTTCGATAATGATAAATAATCTAATTCGATGACAAGATAGCTAAACCTGCGGGGCCTCGCACGACGCCGCAGGCCGCCGGATTCGGCTTTCGCGACCTAAGACGCCGGATAAGCCAAATGGATACAGACACTTGCCCGCCCAGGCGTTTCCATGTGCTAGAATAGGGGTATGGCGGAGGATTCCCGGGACAACAAGGCAGCGCTCGCGGCAGGTACTCGCTGCGTGGTGCTGGTCGGTTCAGCGGGCTCTGCTCCAGCGGACCTGTTAAGCGGGCTGTCCCGGCGGGGCGTCAGCACGACCGTGGTCGTCGAGCCGGCGGGAGTCATGGTCGAACTGGCGAAAGAAAACAACGGTATCCTCGTCGTGGTCGATCCGGACAACCAGCCTTGGCTGGAGGATCTGATCCAGGCCGTGCGCCACTATCACCCACGGACAGTCAGGTGGTGCTACCGTCGTCCACACCCTTCGGGACAGGCCCAGCTCCTGCCGCTGACCGATCGGACGCACACGGGTAACGGGCAAAACCACCCGACGCCCGCGCCCGTCGCCGAGCCGGATGTGTCAGCGCACTACACATTGCCAAACCCGCGTTCGCCCTTGGGCCGTGTGCAGTCACAGGTACCCCGCGAGCGTATGCGTTCGCTGGTCGTCAAGGTGCAGGGGCCGACGGAGGTCGGCGAACCGCTGATCAGTGAAGAAGAACTGGCGATGCTGCTCGGCCCCGTGCCGGAAGAGGCGGGTGGTGGTGGGCATGAGCGGGGGGGGCGGTCATGAATCCACCGCTAGCCAGAGAAATAGATCAGACACATGGGCAGGCCAAACACGCCGATCGCCCGGATCGTTTCGTCTTGATCGGCGCCTCGGCCGAGATCGATCAACTCTGTGGCCTTTTGGAAACAAACGGGAAGCCCTTCTCCATAACCCCGACCTATTTATCCGCCCTGGGTGAACTGTCCTCAGGTGGCGCGGACGTTTTGATCGGACCGGCGGACACATGGCAAGGCTCGGCAACATCGATCGTCCGCAGCGCCCGCACGCTCGCGCCCGGCGTGAAGCTCGTCGCGTTGTGCGATAAGCATCAAGCTGAACTGGGGCGTGAAGCCATCGAGGCCGGGTTTGACGACGTCCTGTATTACCCGCTGGAAACGCAAACTGTCCGGAACCTAATCGACCCCGCAAAGCGATCAGCCGCCGCAGCGATCAGTGAGAATGCTAAGGATGATATCGACGAAGAGCTTGGCGACATCGACATGGTCGATGCCTTGCTGTCACCCAAAGGTGACGTGGCGGATATCGCCGTGCGTCTGATCGCGTCGCATTCGGGCTTACGGGGTATCGGGCTTCGGCCCGCGGACGGTGAAGCGCCCCAGGGCGACGCGTCCGTCGTCGTGCGTTACCAGGGCAAGTGCCTCGGCCGGCTGTACGCGCCGCCGCCGGCGACCGAAGAACAGCTGGCCGCGTGGGGCGACTGGCTGGGCAGGTGGCTCGCCTTGCGAGGCCAACTCACCGAGCTGCGCGACATGGCGCTTTGTGACGAATTGACAGGCATCTGGAACCGCCGTTACTTCAATCGATTCCTCGAACGCATCCTCGACAAAGCGGCGAGCGATCGTTCGCACGTCACGTTGCTGGTCTTCGACATCGACGACTTCAAGCTCTACAACGACAAGTACGGCCACGGCACGGGCGACGAGGTTCTCCGCGAAACCGCCAAGCTGATGCTCTCCGTGGTGCGCGAGCACGACGTGGTCGCACGCATCGGCGGCGACGAGTTCGCCGTCATCTTCTGGGACAACGAAAAACCCCGCAGGCCCAACAGCGAGCACCCGCAGGACGTCGTCTCCGCCGCACGCCGTTTCCAGGAAGCGATCTGCTCGCACCGATTCCCCAAACTCATGGACAAAGCAGTCGGTCGGCTTACCGTCTCCGGCGGCCTCGCCAGCTTCCCCTGGGACGGCCGAACCCCCAGCGAACTGCTCGCCCGCGCCGACGCCATGGCCCTGCAGTCCAAACGCCTGGGCAAGAACGCGATCACCTTCGGCACGGGGTCCAAACGCCCTTGCCTCGATGAATAGTCCGGCACACGGCAAGTATCACGCGTTGTGTCGATGCCGGCCGGTTTAACTGCATGTTTTTTGATCGAAATAGTTCATCAAAAACCATTGCGGGTGGTCTGTGGACCTGATACACTTTTTTGTATGACGCGTTACGCACATCATGTATCCCGGGTCTTATTTTGTTCGGCGGTTGCCGTGACGATGTTGTTGTGTGGCGTGGCATCGGGCGATGTCATCCGCTCGACCGGACTCCCGCCCGGCTCGACCGACGTGCCCGCGCCCGATGTTGAATGGATCGCCAGCCCTAACCACGGCAGCCGGGGCAGCACGATCGTTGATTCGGTTGTCATCCATACCACCGAGGTGTCCTACCAGGGCACGATTGATATTTTCCTGAACCCCGCCAACGAGGTCAGCGCCCATTTCGTCATCGCGCCCGACGGGCACATCCTGCAGATGGTCGATACCTCCCGTCGGGCCTGGCACGCGACCTATTTCAACTCACGCTCCATCGGCATCGAAATGGTCGGGTACGCGAACAACCCGAACACCTGGAACAACAACAACCTCTCGGCTCTGATGGACCTGCTCGCCTGGCTGGTGACGGCGTACGACGTCCCGCTGGTACATCCCGGCGGTAATGCCTACGACTACCCGAACGACACTTATAATACGCCCGGCCTGGTCGCGCATGGGCAGGTCCAGCCTTGGAACCGCACCGACCCGGGCCCGTACTTCCCCTGGCAATCGGTTCTCGACGGCACGCAGGCGATCATTTCCGCTATCACGGGCGACCTAGACGGAGACGGGTTCGTCGGCATCGACGACCTGAACATCGTGCTGGGCAACTGGAACCAGAATGTAGCCCCCGGTAACCCACTGGCCGGCGACCCGTCCGGAGACGGGTTCGTGGGCATCGAGGACCTCAACACCGTATTGGGCAAATGGAACACCGGCTCACCCCCTCTGACGGCTGTGGATATCCCGGAGCCGGGTACGCTTTTTTTGGCCGGGTTGCTTGGATTGGGCCTGATTAAGCTCAACAGGTCCGCGCCTTTCCGCACATGAAACGGCCGGAACGCTTCCGGTATCCGGGACGGGCTTGATTGCAAGCAGATCGCCGGACAACTCCGCTAACGGTGTTAAAGTTTTTCGTACCCGCACCCCCTCTCGCCACACAGCCCCGCCCCAACTCGTTACAGTACCGCCAACCGGCGTTGCTTAACCGTGCTTCCTGATCGATAATGGGCGGTTCGAGACAACTGATACACGATCCTACACCGCGAAAAGGGGCTATTTTCCCATGTCGTTCGACTCCACCATCCACGCCAAAGCCGTTGATTTGGCTAAACTTAGTTACGAAATGACCGCCGCAAGCGGTTCCGGCCACCCCACGACCTGCGCCAGCCTGGCGCACATCATTTCCGTGCTGATGTACCAGCACATGCGCTACGAGCCGGCCAACCCCGGCCACCCCAGCAGCGACCGGCTGGTGCTGTCCGAGGGACACGCCGTGCCCATCGTTTACGCCGCGTGCGCCGACCTGGGCGTGTTCATCGGCAAGGACAAGGCCAACCGCCGCGCGATGACCCGTGAAGACGCGATGACGCTCCGCGAGATCGGCTCCGTCGTCGATGGCCACCCCAACCCCGCCGAGGGTTTCCCGTTTTTCGATACCGCCACCGGCTCGCTGGGCCAAGGCCTGTCGCACGCCGCCGGCCTCGCCGCAGCGGCGAAGCTGGACGGCCTGGACAAACGCGTCTTCTGCATCATCGGAGACGGCGAGTCACGCGAGGGCCAGATCTGGGAAGCCGTCGACTTCATCAAAGACCACAACCTCACCGCCGTCTGCACCATCTTCAACTGCAACGTGTACGGCCAGTCGGCCAAGGTCAGCCCCCAGCAGTCCGCCGAGACCACCGCGAAGAAGCTCGAAGCCTCCGGTTATGAGGTGTTGACCATCGATGGGCATTCGCCTTCACAGATCCTCGACGCACTGTCCAAGCACGCACAGGCGCAGTTCGACCCACAGGCCGCGCCGCTTGCCATCGTCGCCAAAACCCAGAAGGGCTGGGGCAGCGCCTCGCAACAGGGCCAGGGACACCACGGCAAGCCCGCCGAGGGCGCGGACCTGACCAAGGCAATCGAAGAGCTGGAAGCGACCGGCCGTTCGCTCGGCGCCGCAGCCGACACGCCGCTTAAGATCGGCATGATGTCGCCCAAGAAGCCCGACATCGTCAAGCCCGAACCCGTGATGAGTTTCAACGCGGCCATGAAAGAGTTCGGCCTCGGCGCCGCGCTTGAAAAAGGCAAGTACGCCACCCGCCGCGCCTACGGCGTCGCGCTGCGGGCACTGGGACACGCCAACAAGCGTGTCGTCGCGCTCGACGCCGATGTCAGCAACTCCACCTTCGCCGAGATGTTCAGTAAAGATGCAGCGCTTGCCGAGCGTTTCTTTGAGTGCCGTATCGCCGAGCAGAACATGTTCTCCGTGGCCGCGGGGCTTAGCGCCGGCGGCAAGGTGCCGTATTGCTCGACGTTCGCCAAGTTCGCCGTGCGCGGCTACGACCAGATCGAGATGGCGGTCAATAGCGGCGCGAACTTCAAGGTCGTCGGCTCGCACGCCGGCATCAGCCTCGCCGCCGACGGCCCCAGCCAGATGTCGCTGCCCGATATCGCCTGGTTCCGCTCCTTCGCCACGATGAAACGCCAGAACGGCACGCCAGGGTTCTACGTCCTCCAGCCCAGCGACGCGTACTCCGCTTACGCCCTGACGCTCGCCATGGCCGAGTATGACGGGCCGTGCTACATGCGGACGCTCCGCCCGGACAACGAATTCCTCTACGGCGAAAACGATAAGTTCACGCTCGGCGGCCACGAGGTCCTCACGGAGGGCCGTGACCTGCTGATTGTCGCTTCGGGCTACATGGTCCACGAAGCCAACAAGGCCCTCGAAGAGCTGGACAAGCAGGGCGTCGACGCCACACTCGTCGACCTCTACTCGATCCCGTTCGACGGCGAAGCGATCCTGGACCTCGCGAACGAGAACAACGGCATGGTCCTGACGCTGGAGGACAACTACGGCGCAGGCATCGGCTCGGCTGTCGCCGATGTCGCCGCGGAAGACGGAAGCGGCTTCACCGTCCAGCAGCTGCACGTCCGCAATCTGCCCAAATCCGGCCGGGAAACCGACGACGTGATGGAGTATTGCGGCGTCAGCGCCAAGCACATCGTCGCCAAGGCGCTGTCGATGCTCGAACTCTCCGCGACGTAAACCGTCAAAGACAAACCACAGATAGACAACGCCCCCGTGTTAAGCGCGGGGCGTTGTTTTTTAGGTAAATAGTTAGCCACTCAGAACACACACCCTAAGCCCGCCCGGCAGGAATCCGCGCGGAACCGCTAACCAAAAAATCAGATATAACTTATATCTTATGTTTATCAGGCCCTGCTTACGCACGACCGGCCATTGCGTCGGGCCGTGCTGGTATGGATAAAGGGAGGGCTGTGGTCAGGCGGCGAGGCGGGTGGGCATGGTGAGTCTGGCTTCGCGGTCGGTGCCTGTGCTCTGGTTTGCGTTCGGCGTCAAGCGGCCCAACACCTCGTCGTACACCGACATGACGGCACGGATGCGGTTGCGGAAGTTAAACGCGCCGGACACACGACGGTTCGCCAGGTCGGCATAAGACTCACGCAGGGTCGGGATCGACAGCAGTGGGGCGATCTGTCTGGCCCAGTCGGTTTCGTCGTCGGTTAGGATGATGCCGCAGTCGCCGTGATCGAGCAGGTCGCTCACACCCCCGACGTTCGTCGCCGCGACGGGTACGCCCATGGCCATGGCCTCCAGAACGACGTTGGGCAGCCCCTCGGTCCGGCTGGGCAGCAGAAGCGCATCGAGCATCTCGTAGAACGGCCGCGTGTCGGTCTGCCAGCCCCACCAGCGGATCGTGTCTGATACGCCCAACTGTGTGGCGAGCTGTTGCAGCGCCCCGCGCTCGTGGCCGTCGCCGATCAGGTGCAGTTCGGTGTTGGGGTGTTTGGCCAACAGCTCGGGCAGCATGCGGATCGCGCGGTCGGTGCCTTTCTCGGGGCTGAACCGGCCGATCACGCCGATCGTGTATTTGTCCCGTGGCAGGCCGAACTCGGCTTTCGCCGCGCCCGTGCTCTGTGTACGCACATATTCTGCGGTATCGATCGCGTTTGGGATGTAGGACAACCGATCGGGGTTCACGCCGTGGCAAGCACAGTGTTTGACGAGCTGCGGGCTGACGGCGATGGCCCGGTCGTACCCGAGCATCGCGAGGTTGTCGAGGTGGTAATACAGCCGGGTGCGCCAGGTCTCGCGAGTGAACCCGTGAGCGGTGGTGACCAGCTTCATCGGGTGGAACCGTTTGACGATCAGGCCGAAAAGGTTGGACTTGTAGTCGTGCCCGTGCCAGATATCGACCTTCAGGTCCCTGCAAAGCTCGATCATCGCGCCGATCGTGTTGTGGTCCAGCGCGTGGGACTCGGAGACCTCGTAGAGCGGGCACTTGAGGCTTTTGGCGATCTCACGGATCACGCACATGCCCGGGTCGCCCTGCGGGTAGATGTAGGCCGCCGCCATCTGGTAGCGATTCGGGTCGGCGTAACGCGGGCTGCGCAGGATGGTCTTTTCGGGCCCGCCGCCGCAGCCGGTGACCACGCGCACATGCAGCACCTGTGCCGGGCCTTGATTGGTGACTTGAGGTTTGGGCATGATTCGCGCCACGGGTTTGGGCCTGGGCGTTTGATAGGCGCTGTCGTCGTTGCGCGCGGCGTAAGACTGATAAACGTCGGGAACGCTCACGATATCCCGTTTCGATGCGGGGAAAAGGTCGGCCGCGGTGAGCCTGAGCTGGTTGGGCGTTTCGTCTTGCATGGTTGTCCCCCCTAAAGCATGAACCCCGGGCACTGGGCGCAGGCGTTGCCCTTGGCCTGGTCGTCGGTGAGACGGTTCTTGAAGCTCCGCCGGGCCATGCGGTACCGCTCGCCGTTCCAGACCTTGGCGAACCCGTGCTCGAAGACGTCGCCCATGTCTTCCTCGGGCGCGAACGAGCCGCAGCAGGTAACGACCTGCCCGTCCCAGTTGATCACGCTCTGCCGCCAGGGCCAGGAGCAATCAAACACCTTCTTGCCGTTGTAGTCGCCGTCGGCGACCGCGCCGGTCTTTTTCATCTTCTTGTAAGGCTCGAGCACGAAGTCCTGGTCGTTGGGCAGCCAGTTCTCCAGGTGCGTCTTGACCTTCTTCTTGAGTACGTCCTCGGCCAGACCCAGCGGCTGGAGCTTCTGGTCCTGGTCCTGGAAGCGGGCGTTCATCGACGCGGTCGAGAAGATCGCCTTGCAGCCAAGGTCGTCTGCGAGACGCTGGAAGGCGTTGCGTTCGTGCTCGTTGTGTTTCGTCACTACAAAGTTCAGCTGCACCATCGGGGTCTTGCTGCCAAGGCGGTCGCGGGTCTCAAGGATGTGCTTGACCTTCGCGACCGATTCCTCGAAGCTTTTGCCCGGCTGATAGATTTCATAAGTCGCCTGGCTGGCACCGTGCAGCGAGCAGGTGAGCGTGTCCAGCCCGGATTCCACGAGCATCTCGGCCTGGCTCTTCTGGCCGGGCTTGGGGTTGAGCTTGAACGCGTGCAGGTTCGAGCTGATGTACGTCCAGATTCCCCGGTCGTGCGCGTAACGGATCATCTCGAAGATGTCCGGGACGATCAGCGGGTCGCCCCACATCGACAGGTCCAGGTCGCGCAGGTGCCACTTCAGCGAGTCGATCAACGACTTGAGCTTGCTAAGGTCCATCTTGCCCTTGGGCCTGCCCTGCAAGCCGATCCCGGTGGGGCAGAGCTGGCACTTGGTGTTGCAGATATTGGTCGGCTCGATCTTCATCGAGTAGGGCCGGCCGATCACACGCTCGGTCTTGAGCTTGAACTGGATATTGACTAACGCCATATTCGCCAGCTTGGCAAACGTCAGGTACCGGTGGTTGCGCCAGACATGGAAGACGCCGCGTGCGATGAAATCGACGGCATCGACGGCCTTGCTGATGACGGCGGGGCGTGCGCGGGCGGCCTTCCATCGGCCGGTGGCGGCGACGGTCTGGGCTAGCGAGCGTTCGACGTGTGTGCTGATGGTGGTCATGGTGGTGTGCTGTGTCTGTTAGTGTGCCACACGAGGCAGTTGCGGCTTGGGTTGGGATGGGCCGGACCAGCCATGCGGGGCGGTTTTCAATTTAGGAGTGGGCACCGGTGTTTCGTCTTCCACATCATCCACAGTGCATAGGTTATCCAGGTGCGTTCGCATCACGCGCGGCAGGACGCCTGCCATTACCAGCAGCAGCCACGGGGTCTCGAACATCTCCAGCGACAGGAACATGCCGTCGAAGATGAAGATCACCAGGCTCCCCTGGCAGGCCAGACAGATCCGGTCAGCGTGGTGGATCTGTTGTATCCGGTTGATAGTCAGATCATCCGGCGCTTCCTCAATCGCTTCTCGACACATAATGCGGGCACGACGGAAGTTCCACATCCCAAACCCGAGCATGAACAGGTACAGCGACGCGGCGGGGATGCCGGTGTCCGCTGCGATCTGAAGGTACTGGTTATGGATCGTCCGGCCCTGGTGGTCGGCGCCGTAGTTGAACGTGTACTGGTTAGAGTTGCGGATGCCCTTGCCGAGCAGGGGGTTCTCCCAGGCGATCTGCCAGGCGGCGGCCCAGGAGTCGAAACGCGACTGTGCCGAGGCGTCGGTCTTGTACTGGCTGGTGGATGAAAAACGTGCCTGGATCTGTGGTCCGGCCATGACTGACAGGGCCAGGACCAGCGCCACGGTCGCCCCGGCCGACTGCCAACGCGGGCGGTGATGGACCAGGACCCAGCAGATGCCCACCGCGGCGGCCAGCATCGCGCCGCGTGAGAAAGTCATCATCACGGCGTGCATCATCATCAGCCCAAGCACCGCGGCCGCCAGCGGCCACCAGCGCCAGATCACTTTAGCCGGCGAGAGCGCAAAGCAGTAAGCGAACGGGATGCCCATCGCCAGCAGCAGCCCCGCGCCGTTGTTGTCAAGGCCGCCGTAGCCGTAGTGGAAGATGTTCAGCCGTCCGCCTTGGAAGAAATACAAAAAGTTGATCTCCCAGGCGATGTACCCCAGCATCAGCAGCATCATCAGCGCCAGCAGTTTTACCTGCCAGAAGTGCTCGATCACCAGGCTGGCGACGACCGCGATGACGATGATTTTGGCGTACTCGATGGCCCAGTTCTGTGCGAGCTGCGGGTTGACCGCGGTGATCGTGCTGAGCATCACCAGCAGGCCGTAGAGGATGAACAGCGAGATCATGCTGTTGAACCCGCTGCGTTTGATCATCCGGCTAAGGTGCAGCCAGAAACTGCCCAGCGCGATCAACGCGGCCATCAGCGACCACCGGACGCTTCCGTCCAACGCCCATTCCCACAGGTACTGTGGCCGCAGCACGGCGAGCGTGTAGTACAGCAGCACACCCCAGAAGGGTGTCTGCAGCGCACCGATCGCACCCAGGATCGTCATCGCGGTTAATAGAGCAAACTGCTTCACGCCGCTTTCCTCTTGAGGGTGTTGCCGGTGTCCTGTGTATTCGTTTCGGGCCTGTGGTCGGCGATCCTGATCGGGCCTGCGCCGGTGACCTGTTTTGCCGTCGGGGCGACCGCGGGCGATGCGGGGGTCGTCAGGTTGTATTTAAGGATGCACCTTAGTGCGGACACGCCGTCCTTCCAGGTGATCTTCTTGCCCTCTTCATAGGTGCGTCCGGCGTAGCTGACCGGGACCTCGTAAAGCCTCGCGTTGAGCTTGGCGACTTTAGCGGTGATCTCCGGCTCGAGCCCGAAGCGCGGCTCGGTGATGTTCAACCGGCCGGCGATTTCTCGGGTGAAGACCTTGTAGCAGCATTCCATGTCGGTGAGGTTCAGGTTCGAGAGCATGTTGCTGAGTGTGGTCAGCACCTTGTTCGCCACCGAGTGCCAGAAATACAGCACGCGCCGGCTGTCACCGATGAAACGCGAGCCGAAGACGACGTCCGCCTTGTTCTCAAGGATCGGGGTCAGCAACTGCGGGTAATCACGCGGATCGTATTCGAGGTCCGCGTCCTGGATCAGCACGATGTCGCCGGTCGCGAGTTTCAGGCCCGTGCGGACACCGCCGCCCTTGCCCTGGTTCTGTTCATGGAAGTGGATGATGTAGTCCGATCGCTCGCGCATCAGCCCGCGGAGGATGTCGCGCGTGCCGTCGGTCGAGCCGTCATCAACGATGATGATCTCCCGTGTCAGCCCACCGGGCAGGGGCTGTGCTTCGACACGTTCGAGCACCTGCGTCAGCAGGTCGCGTTCGTTGTAGACCGGGATGACGATGCTTAAACGCTGGCCCATGGTCGGCCTCCTGTCCGGGACGGGGCGCGGAGGGCGCGCCCACACAGGCCATATAGTCGGCACGATCGGCTCAGGCCTTAAGGCTGTCATGGGGCGGGCAACCATCCGCAGGACCGATAATGACGCATAGCTGTTTAGCGGAAACCGGCCCCCAATTAAGACGACCGCCGTCGTGACCGATACGACCGTTACAACCGGACCGCATAGCCCCCATGAAACAGCAAGTCACAAACCGCATCGTCGGCGCCGACACGGTCCGTGCGCTGGCGACGCTCGGCGTGTTCGCGTTCCACCAGTTCGCGTATGAGCCGTCACTGAAAGAGATCGATTCGGCCGCGCTCCGCCTGCTCCGGGAGGGCTACCTCGGCGTGCCAGCGTTCTTCGTGCTAAGCGGCTTCCTGCTCTCCATGCCCTTCTGGAAGGCGCACCGCGCGCGGACGGGCATGCCAAACCTCAGAATCTACGCCGGCCGACGGCTTGCGCGTATCGTGCCCGAATACTTTGTGTGCGTCGTCGTGATGACCTTGCTCTCCGGTGCGCTGGCGAGCAAGTGGGGCTACGTCCAGCTCGCCGGATGTCTGACGTTCACCAACACGCTTTTGCCGCCGGTTTACACACCCAAGTGGGACCCGCCGCTTTGGTCGATCAGCATCGAGATGGGTTTCTATCTGCTGTTACCGCTGGTCGCGGTCGGCCTGTTCCGTATGCGGTCGATGGTCGGGGCACGGCTGTATTTGGCCGTGATAGCCGGTGTGATCGCGGTCGCGCAGTGGTTGCTATTAAGCATCGCTCCCTGGCTGGAACGCGCGGTTGGCGACGCTAACCTCTTTGTTGCCGCAAGTACATCAACGACGCAGAATGTGGTCGTGCTGTTTTCCCACTTCCTGATTGGTGTGATCGCCGCCGACGTGTACCTGGGCCGGTCGCAACATATCAACTCAAGCGGGATTAACCGGTATGACGTACTGGTTCTGGCGACAGTCGCGTTTATCGTATCGATGCTCGCTGCCGGCATACGACTGCCGGGCCTTAATTACATGCAGTTCATGTGGCCGACGTTCTCAATCCTGATCGCCGTTCTGCTTGTCAGCCTTCCACAAACCACGCTGCTCAGACCCTTGATCGACGGGCGCTTCATACGGCTGACCGCGACACTGTCCTACGGCATATACATCTGGCACGTGCCGATCCTCATGGGGTTGAAAAAAGTCTGGCCCGGCACGTCCGACGGGCACATCAGCATGGTCGCTCTATATAGCTTGACCGCGCTGGCGTGCAGCTACGCGGTGGCGGCCGTTTCTTATCGGTTCATCGGTCGGCCCGCGCTGGACCGGCTGCGCTCACGCGAGAACCGGCAACCTGTGGATCAATCAGCCCCGCCCGTGCCTTGCCGTGCCGCCGCCTGAATCACAGCCGATAACCGATCGGTTTTGTTCGCATCATGCCTTATCCGCCTAATCGATACAACCGATACCGCTTAGGCCCGAGCACCGTCCCCGACCAGCCGAAGACAGGAAACGACGGATGACACAGACCGACATGCCCCAACTCCGCATCAGCCCGCAGTCGCTAGCGGCCGACGCCTACGAGACAGACACGTCCACCGGCGTGATCGGCGACTCGCTGGACGTCATCGAGGGACTCGACGCCTACAACCACTGGGTCTATGACCTGCTCAAGGACCACGTCGGTGGACGCGTGCTGGAAGTCGGCTGCGGCACGGGCAACATCACGCAGTACCTGGCACGTTCGGCGGACGAAGTAGTCGGCATCGACCCGGTCGCGCGTTTCATCGACCGTTTTCGGCAGCGTTTCGCCGGTAGTGATTCGGTCGCCTCGCACCGTTGCACGCTCGCGGACCTCACGCCCCCGACCGAAGACGCCTCGTGCTTCGATTCGGTCGTGAGCTGCAACGTATTCGAGCATATCGAGGACCACGTCGGCGCGCTCAAGCAGGTCGCCACGCACCTTAGGCCCGGCGGCAAGGCGGTCATCTTCGTACCCGCCGGCCCGATCGCCTTCGGCAAGCTAGACCGCGAACTCGGCCACTACCGCCGGTACACCATCGCGTCGCTTCGGCAAGCGATGCAGGACGCCGGCCTTGAGTGGGTTGAGGGCCGGTACAGCAACGCGGTCGGTCTGTTCGGCTGGTGGTTCAACAGCGTTGTGCTCAGGAAAACAGAAGTCCCCGGCGATCAGGCCGTGCTGTTCAACCGTGTCGTGCCGATCCTGCGCAGGCTGGAAAAACTGATCCGCCCGCCGTTCGGCCAGAGCGTGATAGGCGTCGCTCGCAAGCCGTTGAGCGCCGCGCTGCCGTCGCAACAGCCCGTCGAACTACGCCGCGCGGCCTAACCGCGATTGGTTCAAACATGCACCCCGGTGCCCACGCTTGCGGTTTAGCGGGCCAACCCACCATGAACCTCTCAACACGACATTTCACGGCCGCCGTCGTGTTCATCTTCCTGGTCGCGCTTGTCGCCCGGCTTGGATTGACCCACCGATTCGTCGGGCTGGATGCCCCGCCGGATATCAGCGCCAACTCCGACCAGGTCGATTACGAGATACTTGCTTACCACATGACGTCCGGGCAGGGCTACGCGATCGTGCCCGGCCAACCCACGGCGACACGCACGCCGGGGACATCCCTGACGCTTGCGCCGGTCTACGCATTGTTCGGCCGATCGTTTGCGCTGGGGCGCGTCTGGTTCTGTGTGCTTTCCGCGTTGACGTGCGTGCTCGCCGTCTGGCTGGGCACATTGTGTTTCAACCGAGTGGCGGGCCTGTTTGCCGGGATCGGCCTGGCGTTATACCCGGCGCACGCCTACAGCGCGATGCACTTCGTCAGCGAGACGCCGTTCGGGTTCTGGATGTTGTCAGCGATGATCGCCACGGCATATGCATACAAACGGCAACGGGGCGGATGGGGGATTAATGTTATCGCCGGTGTATTTTGGGCGATGGCGGTCTATAGCCGGCCGCAACTGCTGCTGGCCGTACCGATCGCGGGCGGGCTGGCGCTCTTGGCATTAGCGATGCGTGACCGCGAACACTTCAAGGGTTTCGCGGTGCAGGTGGTGGTGCTTGCGCTGGTCTTGTCGCCCTGGGTGCTGCGCAACGCAACAGTGATGGGCAAGCCGACGCTCTCCACCATCACGGGCTACGGCTTGTGGGGCTCGCACAATGAACTGACCTTCAACGACCCGGCATACCGTGGCGGATGGGTGAAAGCCAGCGAATTGATCGACGCCGACCACCCGCTCACCGGTGGCGAAGTCGAGCGTAACGCGCAGGCGACAAGCTACGGCAAACAGATGATCCTCGCACACATCGACCAGATGCCCGGACTCATCACCGCCAAGCTCTGGCGTCTGGTAACGCCGATCAAGGACACCGACAACCGGATAGTACAGATCGCGTTCGCTGCAGGGTGGATCGCCGTCGCGCCACTGATGCTGATCGGGCTTGTTGTGACTTTCAAGCGCTCACCCGCCACCGCTTGGCTACTGCTGCTGCCGATCCTCGCCACGATCGCCAGCACGGTCATCTACTACGGCAGCGATCGTTTCCGTGACTCGGTCGCGCCGGCGTTTATCGTTTTGGCGGCGGTGGGGGTACAAACTCTCTTGCAGCGAGTCGCCCGCAGCGAGAGCGCGGAACCAATCGCACACATCCAGACAGCTCAGCAGGAGCCGGCCCGCGCCGCGTGAATCTGGCAGATGTGCGCCAGGCTGTCGCAGGTGTAACGGACATCTTCCTCGGTCGTGAAAGGCCCGAAGCTCAGCCGCGTCGTCCCGCCGAGTTGATCCGTGCCGATCGTCTGGTGCGCAAGCGGCGCACAGTGGATACCCGAGCGCGTCAGCAGGCCGAAGTCGTTTTCCAAGATATCGGATAGCGTCTGCGGGTCATCGAAACCTTCGATGCGGATGCTGAAAACGCCGCATCGGTGCTCGACGCCTTGTGGGCCGTAGAATGTTAAGCCCGGCATGT
>JAWKTA010000050.1:0-40243 GCA_041402025.1 Phycisphaerales bacterium
AAGCTGAATATGTGTCGGATATCTATTACCCGCCCGGTGCAAAAATTGTTAACAAAGATGTTACACACAAACGTGAGAAGACGAGATGGGTTAATGATGACAAGCGATATTATTTGAAGTACGAGCTTGAGTTATCCGGGCCAGAGTTAGAGACGTCCGCTTGGTTTGAAATCGCGTATGACGGGAAAAGGTGTGAGCGACGTGTTTGGAATTTGGCTGATCACATTGCAATTGTAGACGACGGTCGGGGTAGTGGTTTTACGCCCTTGCAATTGTTTACCTTGGATTTGAATGACACCCAGGTAATTCAAGACAAACTTGCCGATGGAAGCTATGTGTTGGCGGATGAAAAGGTCATCGACACGGATGCCGGCAAGTTGTATGAGATAACACTTGATGTGCCCGAGAGAGGTACAAGATTCGAAATACAATATGATCCTAGGCGGGCTTTTCTGCCCATCAGATCACGCCGCTTCAATGCGCAAAATCAGTTGGAGAGTGAGCTCGTGATTGAGAAAGTCGCCAAGGTGGCTGATCCTGCCGGCAACATACACCTGATCCCTGTTGAAGGGGTGGGGCGGTCTCCAGAGAATGCAAATACCCAGCCCTGGACGAAGGCTGTTGATGTGGACTCGATCCGGATTAATGAACCCGCTGAAGGGTTTCTTTATTCATTGACTGCGCGCTACCCCGATGCAAAAGTTTATGATGCAAGAGGCGGAGATGTCCCATCGAATGCGATTAGTGATGAAGGGCATGCTGATGCCATCGATGTGAGGTCCGATCGTGATCGCGAACTTCGTGCGATCCAAACGAAGCCGGACGTGACGGAAGCCGACGTGTTAGCGTTTGCCGAACCCATCCTGAAAGAACATTACCCGGATGCCTACCAACAGCACCAACCGTTTACGGCGGAAGCGGTGCCCAACACGTTGCTGTGGAATGTCCACCCTGTTTCGGGTGCGCGTGCCGGTGTGCCCGTCGCACAGGTGCGTGTGGGGGAACAGATGCAGATCCAGTCGCACGGGCTGAAGGGAAGTGACGAGGTCTCTGAGGCCGGCGGGTCGGTTGAGCAGAAGTTGCACGAATCCATCCGGGTCGATTTCAACAACACGCCGTTCAAAGATGTAGTGCAGGCGGTACATGGTCAACTGAGCGTGCCGGTGTTTGTGAATTGGCCGAAGCTTGCGGATACCGGGCTCGGCCCGGATTCGCCGGTGACGTTGCGGGCGAGCATGCCCGGCGACCAGATATTGAATCTGGTATTTCAGGGGTTGTCGTTGGTGGGGGAGTACAAGGGGTATAACCGGCCGGCCTTCCGCATCATCGATGGCGTGGTCACTATCAGCACCGAACGCGACCTGATGATTATTGAAACGCGGGTTTATGACATCCGTGATCTGCTGGTGCAGGTTCCTGATTTCGAGCCCGAGCCTTTGGGCCCCCGCGCCGCTGGCGCGACCCCAGAACAGACGGCCAAGGTTGGTCCGTCCCGTGAAGCGATGGTCGGGCAGATCACCGAGTTGATCCGCAAAACGGTAGGGAGCTACGAAGAATGGAAAGCCCGCGGGGGCGACCTCAGTTCGATCGATGAATTGAACGGGAACCTGGTCATCGTGACTTCACGGGAGAATCACGCGAATATCCTGGGGTTGCTGGCCCAGCTGCGTGAAATCAGAAGTCCCCAGATCAGCATTGAGGCGCGCTTCTTGTTTCTCACCGAACAATTCGCCGAGGAATCGGGGATAGGCAAGCCATTTTCGGGCTTGCCCGAAGATCAACGGGTCCAATTCCTCGACGATATTGAAACCGATCTGATCATTAAATCCACACGGGATTCGACCTCGGCCGCCCATCTGGTGATGCCTCGGACGACACTGTCGAATGGACAGAAAGCTTACGTCACGATGCAGCAGCAATCCGCGTATGTTTCCGGATTCAAGCAGGCCGATGGCGGGCAGGGCGCATCCTATGAGCCTGTGACTCATACGATCAATGAGGGAGTTTTATTGCAGATTCAGGCATGGGCTATAGACGGTGGCAGGCGCGTCAGCCTTGCCTTGCACCCAACGGTTCTTAATTTGCGGAACCCGATCGAAACGCGGCGATGGGAAGATGCCCCGCCCGATCAAGACCTCTTGGTGGAGCTGCCCGAATACACGCAAGCGGAAGTAGAAACAAAGGTATCGATGCTCGACAAAAGCACGATCATGATGGATGTCGGGATTGTGGCGGGCCCGATGAAGGTGTTGGTGATTTTGTTGATCCTGTCGAAGAGGGTGTCGAACGGCGGGTATATGTGCTTGTCAAGCCGACGATCATCCCGCGCTTGCAGTGGAAGCGGCCGGGTTGAGTGTTACCTGATGTGCGCTCGCTAAGATCTAGCTCGTGGTATGTTTGATGTATATAATGCTGATCTCCGGTAATCGATCAGACAATTAGTCATCAGTCATGGGAGGGAGCGAACCTTATCTCAGTCTATCGAATGCGATCGATGACCGCCCCGATAGTGCGTATCGAAGTTATTCAAGCATTGACAAGACATGGTAAGTTGCCGACCATGAAATCGTTGCAGGCTGCGCTCGAGGATCCTGGCGATTCGGTACGAGCCGCAGCTCTGAAAGCATTAGGGAGTCGCACCGATTGGTAGATCGCGTTATCCTAGAGGTTGATTTAAACAAAAGTTAGCAGACTAGGTGTCAGCACTAATGTCGGGCGGAGCCGTGGCGGTCCAAAATGTATTCGGGCCCTGCATGTCAATATAGATGGGTGGGGGTTCTATCGATATAATTCGTACAGAACTTACCGTGATTTGGACATCACGGCTCGCGTCGTGGGTGAGATTGAATAAGTGCCTTTTGTAAGGCGTGCTTTCGAGACTCGGGCGACTGGCGACAGGTCCTCATCCTTTAACCGCAAAGCGAGGTCACGCATGAATCGGACCGTTGTCTGCTTGGTCGTTGTGTTGACGGCCGTACTGGGCGGATGCAGCAGCTTTACGAACACCTCGGTGGTTTCCAGGCGGCTAGCCATTACGGATCATGCCGCGGTAGAGCCACAGGATGTCGACGTTGACTACGGCTTCCGGGTCGTGCGTTCAGGAAGGCGGGTCGGTCGAATTTCCATTGATGATTCCGGTGGCCGGTTGGCGTTGGTTCCCGGCCAGTGGGCTGACCTTCCGTTGTCCCGTCAACTCGTTGTGCGTCGGATAAAACTGATCGAATCAAACGCCGATGGGAAGTCGATTCTGGTCGATTATCAGGAGGGTGTCGAGTCGGGGCCGCCTGTCCTCCGGCGAAAGTGAACCGCGGAGCATGGGGACGTTCAGGCCGTTGACGCGGATGACGTTGTATCGCTTGAGTGTGTGGGATGGATTGGGTTGAGTTTAATGGAAGCTGGGTGCCGTGATGGGGACATCATCGCAAGTGGTGCGGGGGCGTTGCGGTTTGTGCGGGGGGTAAGGGAATCTTGGAGATGCCGGGGTGGGGACACCCCGGCTCGCGTGTGAGGTGCGCGGGGGATTGTTATTTCAATAAATCGGGGCGGCGTTCGCGGGTGCGGGTGAGGGCTTGTTGTTTGCGCCAGGCTTCGATCTTGGCGTGGTCACCGCTTAATAAGACTTCGGGGGCTTCCATGTCCTGCCAGGTTCTTGGACGGGTGTAGTGGGGGTGGTCGAGGAGGCGCTCGGAGCCGGGGGAGAAGCTGTCGTGGTGTGCGGAGTCCTGGTGGCCGAGCGCCCCCGGAATCAAACGGACAACGGCGTCGATCAGAACCATCGCGGGGAGTTCGCCGCCGGAG
This sequence comes from Phycisphaerales bacterium, assembly GCA_041402025.1. Taxonomy (GTDB): domain Bacteria; phylum Planctomycetota; class Phycisphaerae; order Phycisphaerales; family Phycisphaeraceae; genus JAJRRS01. The sequence goes on from JAWKTA010000050.1 coordinate 3,799, forward strand.
AGGACGTAGTCGCCGACGGAGATTTCTTTGATGGGTGCGAGTTTCTGGATGACGCGTTCGTCGATGCCCTCGTAGTGGCCGGCGATCATGAGCAGGCGCGGCTGTTGCGCGAGTTCTTCGACGAGGGACTGCGTGAGCGGTGTGCCCTGAGGGGTGAGCAGGATGCGTGTGGCGGGGCGTTCGTCCATCGCTTGCACGGCCTGCACGGCGTCCCAGACGGGCTGGCACTGGATGACCATGCCGGGGCCGCCGCCGAAGGATGGCTGGTCGACTTTGGAATGTTTGTTGTCGGCGTAGTCGCGGAGGTTGGTGACGTGGTAGGAGACGACGGGTTGGCGGATATCGGTGGGGTCCGCGGGGTTGGTGACGGGTTCGGCGGCGCGTTTGAGGATGCTTGAGCCGAGCACGTTCTGGAACATGTCGGGGAAGAGGGTGATGACATCGATGCGTAGGGGGGAGCCGTTAGCCATGAGCGGTTAGTCGTTAGCTTAGGGCATGATCGGGTGTGGTGTGTGGATTGTACGGGCGCGCTAAGCCGCAAGCGGCGTTATGCGCGCTTGCGGTGGATATTAATGTGGTTGGAATTGAAGGCCGGTTCAGGCCTTCTTGGCGGGGGCGGGGAGGATGCCGGCTTTGATGAGCTGGCCGGCGACGGTCTCGCTGGGCTGGGCGCCGACGCTCAACCAGTACTTGACGCGTTCCTCGTTGCACTTGAACTGGACGGCCGCATCCTTGTTGGCCGGGTCGTAAGTGCCCAGCTCCTCGATGGGTCGGCCGTCGCGGGGGCTGCGCTGGTCGATGGCGTTGAGCCGGTAGACGGGTTGGTGTGTACGTCCGAAGCGCTTGAATCGAAGCTTGACCACGGTAAACCTCTGTGCTGACTGGGGATACGTTCCCGTTGGTGCGGCCGACACCCACCGCGTCGGACCAGCGAATCGGGGATTGTAGCGGAAATCGGGTGTGGAGCAAAGTAGGGGCGTAATGGAATCCGGGGATGCCGTGATGGGGACATCACGGCTCGCGGGCGGGGGATGTGTGCGGGGATTGCGAGCCGGCGTGTCCACACGCCGGTGTGTAACGGCGTCCCCCGCTCTACCTCCCTTCGAGCAGGCGGGCGCCGAGGAAGTCGTTGAGGTCGTAGATCTCGGTGATCTGGTCGACGACGTGCTGGACGTCGTACTCGACGCGGACGAAGTCGACGGTGTCCTCGTTGAGGATGGCGTAGCTTGCGCGGGGGTCGCGGTCGCGGGGCTGGCCGACGCTGCCGGGGTTGACGATGACTTTCTCGCGGTCGGAGAAGGTGTGGGTGTTGCCCAGGTCCGCGGGGGGGTAGAAGTCCGGCTCGTCGGTGAAGACGCCGGGGACGTGGGTATGGCCGCAGAAGCATCGGCCGTCGGTGCGGTCGAAGATGGACTGCATCTTGCCTGGGCTTGTCATCACGTCATCGGGGAAGATGTATTCGTTGATCGGCCGGCGGGGCGAGGCGTGGACCCACAGGGCGTTTTCGGTCTTGTTGCGGATAAGCAGGTTGCCCATGAATTCCCAGCGGCGGCGCTGCTTGACCGGGTCGGGTTCCAGCTCGAACTGCCTGCGTGTCCAGAAGGCGGCCTGCTCGGCGCTGGTGTTGAAGCTGGTGGGTTCATACAGCACGGCGAAGTCGTGGTTGCCCATCAACGCCCACTCGCAGCGCTCCATGACCATGTCCAGGCACTCGACGGGGTTGGGCCCGTAGCCGACGATGTCGCCCAGGCAGACGATGCGCTTGATGTCGCGCTTATCGATGTCGGCCATCACGGCCTTGAGGGCGGTGAGGTTGGCGTGGATGTCGGATATCAGGGCGATGGGCATAAGGCTAGGGTACGGGGTTCAGGGTTCGGGGATCAGGGTTTTATGCAACGCCGGTCCTGAGCGGAGCGAAGGGCCGGGCGGTTTGGGGGCATACTGAAAATCTCGCCTCGATTCATGTTTAACGGGTTGAAAGTGTAGACCGACCGGCGGTTTACCGCCAGCGGCGGGCAGGATCGCGCGGCGGGACTATATTAAGGGGCTATGCCCGGACCGGACGCGACATCACAGCCAGAGCGTGACCGGGCAGACCCCCCGCCCCCGTCCCCGGATAAGCCCCGGGAGTCCTACCGCCGAGTTTTGATCGTGCGCCCCACCGCGCTGGGGGACGTGGCCCGGACCGTGCCCGTGCTGGCGACGCTGCGCAAAGCCTACCCCGATGCCCACATCGACTGGCTGGTCGCCCGCGCGTTCGCCCCGGCCGTCCGCCACCACCCGATGCTCAACGGCGTCATCGAGTTCGACCGCAAGGAACTCGCACGCTTCGGCCTGTCGCCCTCCGCTACGAAAGCGGGCTGGCGGCTTCGGCAAGCTGCTGAAAGAAAAAACTACGACGCGGTCTACGACCTCAAGGCTTGTTCCGCTCGGGGCTGTTCACCAAACTTACCCGGGCACGCCGACGCGTCGGCTTCGCCAACGCGCGAGCTTCGGGCTGGCTGGGTTACAACGTGCGCCACCGCGTCGATGCGAAACTGCACACGGTCGACCGCATGCTCGGCCTGCTTGAGGCCGACGGCTTGGAACCCGTCCACGACATGCGGCTCTACCTCGCGGAGCGGACAAAGCCTGGCTCGACACATTCAAGCGCGACAACGGCATCGGCGACGCGGGGTACGCCTGCATCGCGCCGACCGCGCGCTGGGGATGCAAGTGCTGGCCGATCGAACGCTACGGCGAGATCGCCCGGCGGATGATCGAAAACGGCGTCGCCGGCGACAAGCTCGTCATCATCGCGTCCCCGGATGAACGCGAAAAGGTGTTGCCGATCTATGAGGTGTTGCTCGGCGACGGCGCATCGGGGGATCGAAAAGACCTGCGCGATCGCGTCGTGTTTCCCGACACGAACGTCGGCCAGATGATGGCGTTACTCAGCGAGGCGCGCGTGCTGGTGTGCAACGATTCCGCGCCGCTGCACATCGCCGTGGGCTTTGACCGCCCGGTCGTCGCGCTGTTCGGTCCGACCGACCCCGCGGCTCGTCGGCCCGTACCGCAAAGCCGACAGCGTCCTGCGCCGCCGGATGCCGACAGGTTCAAATCCAGCTACCGCCGGCACATGGACGACCCGACTTTGATCTCAAAGCTCACGGTGGACGAGGCTTGGGAAAAGCTGATTAAAATCGCTGGCCGATGAACGCGCCGGTATTATTTCGCCGGCTCGGTCGGCTGGTGCAGCACGACCAGCAGGCGGTACTCGGTTTTCAAGGGCAGGTCGATCGGGGGCGGGCACGTGATCGAGCCGTTACGCTCTTCGATCGCGATCACGTCGGCGTTGTAGCGGTTACGGAATTGCGATTCCCGTAGCGTCTTACCCACCGCATCGATTGGCACGAAAAGCCGCTGCACACGGATATCATCCTGCGGCATCGTCATCAGCAATTGTTCGACCCGCACGTCGGTCTGCAGGGCCTTAAGCCCGGCGTGTTCGAGGGCGACCGCCTTGCTCATACGCTCCATCTCCGAACGCAGGATCGCCGCGACCTGCGCCCTTGCGAGCATGCCCAGCCACTCCCGGTTACGGCCCCGGCTCACTACTGGCAAAGCCTCGTGCCCCGTACTCTCGAAAAGGTCCAACGCATCATAAAGCGTGTCTTCGGGGTGCAACGTGACCAGCCGGGTCGTCATCGCGTCCTGCGCCATGAGAAATTCATGCAGCTCGGGCGACGCCAACACCGCGCCGAGGTCCGTCGCCGTGATCAGCCCGATCAGCCTGCCCTCATCCAGGACCGCAAACACCGGGCGCGTACCCGGCTCAGTCCGTTGAATGATCGCGCCCAGCGGCTCGTTAGGCGCGACGATGTTCGGCCAGGACTTTTGCATGATCGATCCGACCTTCACCGAATCCAGCAGGTGCAGCACCGGGTCTGCCGCATGCACGGGCGAGTGTGCCGCGGTGGGGACCTGCTCATCGTTGAGCCCCCAGCGTCGGCCGATGACGTAACTGGTCACACAGACGAGCATCAGCGGCGCAATCAGGCCGTGGCTGCCCGTCATTTCAGCGACCATGACGATAGCGGCCAGTGGTGTGCGCATCGTCGCCGCGAGCACGCCAGCCATCCCCACCGGGATCAGTGACTCCCGCAGCGGCTCGCTGATGCTGTCGGGGAACATCGCCATGCCGAACGCGCCAAGCGCCGCGCCGATGACCCCACCGATGAAAACCGAAGGCCCAAGTACACCGCCCGGTGCGCCGCTGCCGACCGTCGCCGCGGTGGCGATGATCTTCGCCAGCACCAGCAGCATCAGGATGCCCGTCCACGTGGCCCAGGATCGACCGGGATCGGTAAACAAAGAGCCGTTAAGCGCGTGTTCCAAAAACCCGTGCCGGCCGTCCATCACCTGCGGCATCAGGCAAGCCAGCCCGCCGGTGACCAACCCGCCCGCCGCCGCCGCCGCCCAGCGAGGCAGCCGAGAACGCGGCACCAGCTGTTCCTCCACCGTGCGCAGACAACACGAAAACGCGATCGCTGCCAGCCCACACAATGGACCGAGCATCGCGTACCACAACAGATACCTTGGCGAGTCATAAGTCAGCGCATCCACCGCCGCCAGCAGCGGCCGCTCCGAACCCCAGATCGCCACATAGGTCGAATACCCGATGACGGATGCCACGAACGAACTGACGATCGCGTTGGATTCAAACTCCGGCTCACGGTAGATAATACCGGTCGCGAACAACGCTCCGCCCAAAGGGCAGCGGAAGATCGCACCGATCCCCGCTGCACACCCGGCCAGCAGCAGTATCCGCGTTTCACGTGGCGAGAATCGTGCAAACCGCGCCACCGTCGCACCGATCGCTGAACCCATCGCCGCGATCGGACCCTCCGGCCCCGCAGAACCGCCGCAGGAGATGACTAGTCCTGTCGCCGCTGTCTTCACCGAAGGATTACGCAACTTCATCCGCCCGAGCTTGCGGTGGAATGCGCGCGTCAATTGATCGACCCCGTGGCCCTTCTCGTTGCTGGCAAACAACTGCACGATCAGCCCGGAGATTAGCCCTCCGGCTGCGGGAAGAAGCAGCACGCCCCAGTCGAAATGGATCACATCCGCGCCGCTGGTGTGTGTGAAACGTCCGACCAGCCACGTCGAGCCAAACTCGATGATCCACTCAAGCAGCGCCGCCGCCAACCCTCCCAATACACCGACCAGCACCGACGCGCCTAGCCGTCGGCTCCAAAGCCGGGCGGATTCGGCCATCCGGTCAGGGGTTACGATCGCGGGTTCCATAGCGGATTCGTCGGCGGGGGCGAGGCTCAATCAGCCCAAACTTTACCACAACAAGCCGCCCACCACGCCGGTTCGGCTCAGTGGGCTAGTTCACCCACCCCGTATCCCGAACATGGCGATGGCGCACCACGCGTTGCCGAGGGGGTGATCGCACTGTTCGGCCCGACCAATCCTGCGACCATCGGCCCCGTACCGCAAAGCCGACAGCGTCCTGCGCCCGCCGGATGCCGACAAGTTCAACTCCAGCTACCGCCGCCACATGGACGCCCCGACCCTGATCGCAAAGATCGCGGTGGAGGAGGTGTGGGGCAAGCTGGGGGGTTTGGCACGGGCGTAATGGGGCGGCCATCAGGTGATTTATCCGGGTTTTTATCTTGACCTGTTCATTTGATATGCGACACTGGCGGTATGGGCATCTGCGCCGAAGCCGGTGGGGTTTTTGTGCGGTGTATCGACACCCCTTTCTGGGAATAATGTGATGACTATGATCTGGAACAAGATTCAAAAACGAGCGATCGGTTTCGGTTTCGCGGGGGCCGTGCTGGCGCTGACGCCGGCGTTGGGTGCGGCGGTGACCTACGACACCCGCGTGCTGACCGGCGACGCCGCGCCGCATCCGTTTTCAGATCCGTCGTTCACGGGTTTCCGTAGCTTCCCGGTGATCAATAGCCAGGGGCGTGTCGCGTTTATCGCCGACATCGCGGGCCCGGGGATCGGGACCGCGCAGGATTCGGGCATCTGGTACGAAGACGGCGGCACCGTGACGCGTGTCATGCTGGAGGGCTTCCGCACAGTGAGGATGCCGTCGAACGTGTTCTTCAGCAGCTTTGCCGAGTTGGTGATCAATGACGCCGGCCAGGTCGCTTTTCTCGGCAAGCTGACCGGGTCGGGCGTCGGCTCATCGAACGACGACGGCGTCTGGTCAAACGGTTCGGGATCGCTGGACATGCTTGCGCGTGAGGGGGACCCCGCTCCGCAGACCGAACCCGGTGTGAACCATAACGCCTTGTTCTATACGACACCCAAGTTTAACAACGCGGGTCAGACCGCATTCTTTGGAAATATTATCGCTCCGGGTTTGGGCCAGAACGTGATCTGGCTGCACAACGGCGGGGAACTGGACCTGGTGGCGCGCGACAGCGCCGCGGCGCCCGGCCTGCCGGGTGTGCAGTTCGGGCCGCTCAATCAACCGACGGTTAACGGCTCGGGCGTGCTCGTTTTTCAGAGTTCGCTCAGCGGTGCGGGCGTGACCGCGACGAACGATACCGCGATCTGGGCGGGGGGCCCCGGCAGCCTGAGTGTCGTGGCGCGTGCCGGCGACCCCGCCCCGGGGCTGGACCCCGCGTTTTCGCTCAGCGGTTTCGAGGCCGCTCCTGTCATTAACGACGCGGGGCAGATCGCGTTTGTCGGTTACCTCGACGGGCCGGGGATGACGCTCTTGAATAACTACGGCATCTGGACGACCGGGACAGGTGCGTTCAGCCTGGTGGCGCGCAGCGGCGCCCCCGCGCCGGACATCGAGGCGGGGGTCAATTTTCAGGTGCTCAGTCAGCCGATGATCAACAGCGCTGGGCGGGTCGCGTTCCACGCGTCGCTTATCGGCTCGGGTACCCACAGCTACAACAATGACGGGATCTGGTCCGATGCGTCCGGTTCGCTGAGGCTGGTGGCGCGCGACGGCCAGGCCGCGCCGGGCACCGACCCGGGCGTGATCTTCTACCAGGTCGGTGAATCGCCTTACCCCCTGTTTTTCAACAACGCCGGGCAGATCGCGTTCCGCAGCAAACTCGTCGGGCCCGGTGTCACCGCGGGTGTAAATGATTTAGGCATCTGGATGACGGATCACGGGGGCGGACTGGAGCTCATCGCCCGCACCGGCGACCTGTTCGATGTCAACGACGACCCGCTTATCGAGGACCTGCGCACGATCAGCGCGATCGATGAATTCAATTCCGGCGGGTCCGGCGGCCAGGACGGCCGGGGCACGAGCCTCAACGACGCCGGCCAACTGGTGTTCCGCCTCGCGTTCACCGACGGCACCCAAGGCATCTTCGTCGCGGCGCTTCCCCTCGTGGGTGATCTCAACGGCGACGGGTTCGTTGGGATTCAAGACCTGAACATCGTCCTGGGTGCATGGAACCAGAATGTCGACGCCGGGGTCTTGAGCGCCGGCGACTTCAACGGCGACGGGTTCGTGGGCATCGAGGACCTCAACGCCGTGCTGGGCCATTGGAACGCCGGCACGCCGCCCGCGGATTTCGCCGTGCCCGAGCCAGCGCGATTTCGATGATGTTGGCTGGTATGTTGGTGCTGTATCGTCGGCAGATATAACGGCCAAGCCGTAGCATTACCCGCCCCGTATCCCGAACACGGCGATGGCGCACCAGGCGTTGCCGATGCGGTCGTTGATGTCGAAGCCGCGCACGGCGGGTGGGCCGACGGGGTGGCCCTTGTCCAGGCAGCGGGTGTGCCAGGCGGCGAGGTCGTGCTCGGCGATCTCGAGGGTCTCGGTGAACAACACCAGCAGCAGCCCGCCGTGGCGGATGATGCCGTCGGACCAGACTTTTTGGATGTCCTTGACGACGGGCGCGAGCAGCTCGGCGGAGTAGCGCGTAAACGGGCCGGAGGTCTCGTGCTGGGCGACACTCTTGACCTCCAGCCAGTAGGAGGCCTCGGGGTCGGCAGCGGGTTGGTCGTCGAACAAGGTGCCTTTGATCAGCGGATCGCGCAGCGGCAGGCCGTCGGGCGTGAGCACGATGTCGCAGCGCTGGCCCTCGCTGCGTTTGGTTTTGTGCCGGTCGTCGGGGTAGCGCTGCTCGGGCCAGACGCCGAAGCCGCCCTCGCGCAGCGCGCGGTGGATCAAAGGGTGCAAACCTAATTCATCGAGCGCATCGATCCCGTAGACCGCCTGCTCAAGGTCGGCCTCATCGGCGCAGCGCTTCAGTCCGGCCTCGACCGCGTCGGCGATGTGTGAACTGCTCCAGCGCATGGCGAGATTGTAAGCCCGCATTCCTTCTTGCGCATGCGAGCCGGCGCTTCCCCGAGCCAACCCGGTACACGCACCCACAGCATCATCCCGCGCCGCCCGCCCGCAGACGAAATAGACCCATTCAAAGATAAGATATAAGTTATATATGATCTTTATGGCTTCGGTTTTTGTGCGGGTGGGGTTGTTGGGTGCCGGGCTGGCGCAGGCGTGTGTGTGGCGAGGATACGGTTGTTGGATACGATCCTACCGATACCCGATCCCCGACTCACCATTGTCGCAGGTCGCCGGTGATGGGTTCGATGAGGTCTTTGACGGTGACGACGCCGACGGGGTAGCCGTTCTGGCCGGTGACGACGGCGAGGCCGGCGGCGTGGCGTTTCAGGCGTGTGAGCGCGTCGCGGACGGGGAGGTTGTGCGGGGCGGACTCGGCGGGCTTCATCAGTTCGCGGATCGGGGGGCAGGTTTCCTGCGTGTGGATCAGTGCGTCGTTGATGCGGAGGATGCCCACGACCGCGCCGCCCTTGCCGAGGACGGGGACGTGCGAGTGGGTGGTGCGTCGCGCGAGCCGCCAGACCATGGCGGGGTCGTCGCTGTCGAGGATGCGGACGACGTGTGCCCAGTCGGTCATCTCGTCTTCGACGGTGCGGTCGGTGAGTTTCAGGACGCGGTCAACGATGGCGGATTGCTCCTGGCTGAGCAGGCCGTAGCCCACGCCCTCGCGCACGAGCGAGCCGACCTGCCTGCGCGGGTGGAAGGCGCTGGCGCGCGGGTCCTGGCCGATGGCTTTCATCAATGCATTACTGAACACGGAGATAACCGGGACGAGTCCGGTATAAGTGAACAGATTTTTCGAGACGCTGAGCACGGGCGACAGCCGGTACATAAGTTTGTCGCTGTGCGCGGCGAAGAGGTCCTTGGGGAGCGTTTCGCCGACGACGAAGAGCACGGGCGTGACGATCAGCGCGTTGAGCGCGAGGGTCTGGAAGTCGCTGAGCTCCCAGGATTCGAGGATGACGCCCATCGACGCGGTGCCGAGGTAGTTGGTGATGTTGTTGCCGATCAGGAGCGTGGTGAGCAGGGCGGTGGGGTGTGCGAGTAGGTTTTCGAGCGTGACCGCGGCGCGGTTGCCCCGGTGCTTCATGACGTGCAGGCGGATGCGATTGAGGCTGTAGGCGCCGGTCTCCAGCCCGGAATACAACGCGGACCCGGCGAACCCGACGCAGGCGAGCACGGCCCAGAAGATGAGTGTTGCGTCACTCATGCGCGGCCCCCTTGCGCTTCCGGGCGGCGGGCTTTTCCGTCTCGACAAGCCTGACGGTGACGTATTCAATGCGTCGGCCGTCGAGGGAATCGACGCTGAGCACGAGGTTGCCGATGGTGATCTCGTCGCCGGTCTGCGCCGCGCGACCCAGCCCGGCCATGACCAGGCCGCCGAGCGTGTGGACCGCGCCGAGCGTCTTGTGTACATCGGCCGGCACGCGCTGCCCGAAGGCCTCGGCCCAGTCGCGCGTGGAGAGTTCCGCGCTGACACGCCAGACGCCCTCGGCGGTCTTTTCGACCATCGGCTGCGAGCCGTCGTCGAACGCGCCGGCGATGTCGCCGACGAGGTGCTCGGCCACGTCTTCGAGCGTGACCAGCCCGGCCGTGCCGCCGTACTCATCGACCACGACCGCGATCGTCTTGCCGTCACGGCGGAGCTGCGCGAGCAGTTGATCGGCGCGCTGCTGCTGGGGCACGAACGTCGCCGGCTCGATCAGCGAGTTCAGCTCAAGCCGGGACCCCGGCGGGTAGAGCAGCACGCGCCGGGCGCTGATAAAGCCCTCGATGTTGTCAAGGCTCTTGCGGTACGCCGGCGCCTGCCGCAGGTTGGTGCGCTTGAAAAACTCAATCAGTTCGTTCGGGTCGCTGTCCATGTCGAACGCGTGCAGGTCGACGCGCGGCGTCATGAGCTCGTCAATCTTCACCCGGCCGAGGTCCAGTGCCTGACGGAGGATGCGCTGCTCCTGCGGGTCGATCACGCCCTGGCGTTGGCTGAGTTCGAGCAGGGAGGCGAGTTCGTCGGCGCTGAGTGATTCCGGTTTGTTCCGCGGCGCGATCAGACGCGCAAGAGGCGTGATGATGAAGATCGAGGCAAACCACCTTATGGGAGAGATCAGGCGGTGGACCGTCAATAACGGCACAGCAGCGAGGCGCGAGCACACGACCGCCGCCCTCGCCGCGACGAGCTTGGGCAATACCTCGCCGAGGATGATGATGACCAGCAGCGGCGCGACGCTCACCACGCCCAGCGCGACCGGGCTTAGCCAGTGTTCCTGTTGCGCGATGAGTAAGAGTTTCGTGCTGACGACGAAGTAGAGCACGTTGACGGTCATATTGCCCATCAGCAGCGTGATCAGCAGCCCGCGCGTCTCGGCGAGCAGGGTGGTGATAACGGTGCCGGCGAGCGTGCCGGAGGTCTTGAGCTGGGCGCGCTGGTGGCGGGTGAGGCTGAAGAGCGCCGTTTCGCTGCCGGAGAAGAACCCGCTGAGTACGAGCAGCACGGGCAGGCACAGGAGCATGAGGGTGGAGAGGGCCATGGGAAGAACGGGAAAGCAGAAAAGCAGGAGATACGATCCCGCTGATATCCTACACGCGCGTGGCGTTTTCTAATAACAGCGCCGAGCCTTCCATGCCTTCCCACTTGTGTTCCTTGATGGCGCGGACGACGCGTTCTGCGGCGTCGACGGCGGCGAAGCCGGCGGCGCCGTCCACCTTCGGCCGGCTGCCGTCACGCACGGCACGCAGGAAGCTGGTCTGCTCAGCGGTGAGCTGGTCCTCTTCACCCGGGGGCAGGTCAAAGGTCAGTTCCTCGACTTCGACGATGTCGTGGTAATCCAGGTCCGACAGGTCCAGCCCCTGTGCGACCTGGGCGCGGATCTTGGATAGGGCCTCATGGTTGTCGCCGGACATGTGGATGACGATGCCCTCGCGGCTCTGGTAGTTGAGGCTGATGTACCCGCTCTCGGAGAACACGCGGAGCTTGCGTTCGGTCTTCAGTGCGAGCCTCGACGCGGTGATATTCGCGACGCAGCCGTTCTCGAAGACGATGCGCGTGCTGGCGACGTCCTCGTGTTCGCCGAGCACCGCCACGCCGGCCGCGTGCACCGACTTGATCGGCGAACGCGCGAGCATCAGCACGATGTCCAGGTCGTGGATCATCATGTCCATCACCACGCCCACGTCCAGCGAGCGGAACGTCATCGGGCTGACCCGGTCGACCTCCATGAAGCGGGCGTTGAAGTTCAAGGCCTCGGCGGCGCGCACGGCGGGGTTGAACCGCTCGGTGTGACCGACCTGCAGCACCGCGTCGTGCTTCTGGGCGCAATCCACCAGCGCTTTCGCGTCGGCGACGGTCGGCGCGAGCGGCTTTTCGATCAGGCAGGCGATGCGGCGCTCCAGCAGGGGCTGCGCGGTCGAACGGTGGTATTGCGTGGGCACGGCGACGGTTACAGCCTCGACCTCCGGGTGCGCGGCGAGCATCGCGTCGACGCTCGTGTACGCGGCGCAGCCGTACTCATCCGCGACGGTCTGGGCGCGTTCCTCGTCGAAATCGACCACGGCTTTGAGGTCCGCGCCGATCATCTGCTTGTAGGTCCGGGCGTGGTGTCGGCCCATCCGCCCGACGCCGATCACCGCGACCACGGGGGTTTGGCTGGCTTTTGTGTTGTTTGACATCCGTACATGTTACGGGATCGTGCCCACCGGTTGCGAATCCCGCCGGGAATCGGCCGGGGAATGTTATGTAATCACCCTTGGCGGTCTCATGCGGCCCGTGCTGCTACGATGTACCCGTGAGCAACGCACCGAACAACCCGCTTCCTCAGGCTAAGCCGGCGCCGACCGGCACCCCGGCGCGCAAGCCCGTGATCGGCATCACGATGGGCGACCCCGCGGGCATCGGGCCGGAGGTCGTGGTCAAAGCGCTGGCCGACCCGGAAATCCGCGGGCTTGCGCGTTACGTGATCTACGGGATGAACGAGCTATTGGCCTACGCCGCCGACCTCGCGGAGATCGAGCCGTTCTGGTGGCGGGTGCAGCACGACTCGCCGCGCACGGGCTTCAGCCTGACGCATGACATCGTCGTGCTGGACTACGACGAGTTCACGCAGCTCGGCTCGGCGGTCCACAAACCGACGCGGCAGGGCGGGCAGGCGAGCCTGGCGTTTATCGATGACGCGATCGCGGCCGCCGGGCGGAGCGTGGATGACGCGGGGGTCGATGCGGTGGTCACCGCGCCGATCTGCAAGGAGTCCTGGCACCTGGCCGGGTGCAGGTTCCCGGGCCACACGGAGATGTTCGCGCAGCGGACGAAGTCCAAGCGCGTCGTGATGGCGTTCGAGTCGCCCAAGCTGCGCGTCGCGCTCGCTACGGTGCATGTTCCCCTGATGGACGTGCGCAACATCCTGACCATCGGCGCGGTGTTCGACCCGATAGATCTTGGGCATCAGTTCTGCAAGCAGCTTGGGATCGCAAAGCCCAGGATCGCGGTGGCGGGCTTAAACCCGCACGCCTCGGAGAACGGGCGCTTCGGCGATGAAGAGTCCCGGCTCATCACGCCCGCCATCGAGGCCGCGAAGTCCCACGGCATCGACGCCTACGGCCCGTTCCCCGGCGACACCGTTTTCAACGCGGCACTGTCGGCAGGTACGACCTCGTCGTCGCCATGTACCACGACCAGGGGCTGATCCCCGTGAAACTGCTCGCGTTCGACAACGCTGTGAACGTCACGCTCGGCCTGCCGATCATCCGCACCAGCCCCGACCACGGCACCGCCTTCGACATCGTCGGCAAGAACATGGCCGACCCGGGCAGTATGAAGGCGGCGATCCGGCTGGCGGTGAAGATGGCGGGGAAGATGGGAAAAAAGCAGAAAAACAGTAAAACAGAAAAGCAGAAAATAATACAATGCCTATCCGGCACGCCACTCCGGATTTTCTGCTTTCTGTTTTCTGCTTGCGATTTCGGTCAACATGACCCACCCAACCGCCCAACCGCCCCGCCCCGCCGTTGTTTTACTCTCCGGCGGCCTGGACTCCCGCGACCTGCCTCGCGATCGCTAACGCGGAGGGCTACGCGTGTCATGCTCTGAGTTTCGATTACGGGCAGCGGCACAAGGCCGAGATCGACGCGGCACCTAAGGTGGCTGACCAGTTAGGCGTCGCATCGCACCGGTGGATCAGCATCGACCTGCGCAGCCCTGGGCTGGCTCCGCTCACCGACGCGATAGACGTGCCCAAGGACCGTGACGGCGAGCAGATGTCCCACGGCATCCCCGTCACCTATGTCCCGGCCCGCAACACGATTTTCTTAGCTACGCGCGCGCCGCCGCCGAGGTGATCGGCAGTACGGACCTGTTCATCGGCGTCAACGCCGCGTGGACTACTCCGGCTACCCCGATTGCCGCGGCGAATACATCCAAGCCTTCGAGCATATGGCCAACCTCGCCACTAAGGCCGGCGTCGAGGGCCACCATGATCCACACCCCCTGATCGACCTGCCCAAGGTGGACATCATCCGCAAGGGCCTTGATCTCGGCGTCGACTACAGCCTGACCCACTCCTGCTACGATCCGCTCGAAGGCGGCAAGCCCTGTGGGCACTGCGACGCCTGCCTGTTACGGATCCGCGCATTTGAACAGGTCGGTTTGCTGCGATCCGGCGATGGTGAAGTGGTATGGTGAGGGGTGGCGGGTGTGAAACCCGATCTATCACGGAGCACACGGAGACACGATCAATTCCGCTGTGTTTTTGGGCTCTGTGCCTTGGTATGCCTCTGTGTGTAGCACCGTGACGGGGTGGCGCGCCACCGGTTGGAAGCATATAACGCCGTGCCGAAGCAGACATGTTAGTGTCAATCGGTTAGCATCATTAACAATATCTCGAATTCGTTTGGCAATAACCAGATTTTGTACCACCCGAAGATAGCCCCATATTGTGTGTTTCTAGCTGCTCAAGATGTGCCAATGACGATTTCGTCTGCACCTTCAACGGCCAATCGATAGAGCACTGGTATATAAGAATCGTACTTCGGGGATCCGTTCCATTACATGAACAGATCGGGTCCCATTGATGAACAAGAACGCCTTGGATGGCACGAAAAGCTACGCGGTATTTCAGCGACGCACCGGCCATAGTGAACCCAAGCCTCGACATTGAAATGCTTAATTTGAAATCTGCTGTAATCATTCTTCCGGCAACATCGAATGAAGACAACGATTGTGTCAGTAACGTAGTTTGGTATTGTACATTCATTTGGTCATAATGTTTATATGAAGGTCACCTTCCAGGAAATCCAGGCCGCCGCCAAGCCATCGCGGGCGGTGTATATGCGACGCCGTGCCCGGGTCCGCAACCGTTGTCGGGGCTGACCGGTTCTCGGGTGTTCTGCAAGTTTGAGAACCTCCAGCGGACGGGGAGCTTCAAGGAGCGCGGGGCGTAATGCGCTTTGCTTTTAAGCGATGAATTGCGGGCCAAAGGGTTATCGCGGCGTCGGCGGGGAATCATGCGCAGGCGTTGGCGTATCACGGGCAGCTGCTGGGGTGCCGGTGACGGTGGTGATGCCGGTGCATGCGCCGATCAACAAGGTGGCGAACTGTAAGCAGCTCGGGGCTTTCGTGGTGCAGCACGGGGGGAGTTTTGCCGAGGCGCGTGAGCGTGCGGATGAGCTGGCGGCCGAGCGGGGGCTGACGTATATCCACGGGTACGACGACCCGGCGGTGATCGCGGGCCAGGGGACGATCGGGCTTGAGATTTTGGAGCAGGTGCCGGACGTGGACGCGGTGGTCGTGCCGGTGGGCGGCGCGGGGCTGATTGCGGGGATCGCGCTTGCCGTAAAAACAATCAATCCGGGGGTGAAGGTGTACGGCGTCGAGCCGGTCGGCGCGGCGAGTTACACGGCGGCCGTGAAGGCGGGTGGGCCGGTGCGTATCGAGACGCTGGCGACGCTGGCGGACGGTCTGGCGGTGAACCGCGTGGGTGATAACGCGTTCGAGATCGCCAGGCAATACGTGGATGAGGTCTTCACGGTGGACGAGCACTGGATCGCGCTGGCGGTGTTGCGTTACATCGAACTGGAAAAGAGCGTGGTCGAGGGCGGTGGTGCCGCGGGGTTGGCGGCGTTATTGGCAGAGAAAATTCCGGGGGTGAACGGTAAGCGCGTGGTGCTGCCGTTGTGCGGGGGGAATATTGACTCGACGGTGCTCGGGCGTGTGATTGAGCACGGCCTGGCTGCGGACGGGCGGTTGTGCCGGTTCATCGCGAAGATCAGCGACCGGCCGGGCGGGCTGGCGAAGTTCACCGGCGTGCTGGCGCAGGCGGGCGTGTCGGTGAAGGACATATCGCACGACCGCGTGTTCGCGGGCGATGACCTATCTTCCGTGAACGTCTACTGCGTGGTGGAGACGCGCGACCACGACCACGTGGCGGAGCTTAAGCGTGCGATCGAGTCGGCGGGGTTTCGCGTGGCGTTCCAGTCGGTGGAGAGTGCGTGCGGGTGAGCGAATTTTTTTAGCCACGGATGAACACGGATGGGCACGGATCAGAGGGGGATGATCCACAGATTGACAGGATGGAGAGGCGAGTAGTTCGCTACTCCCCCTATCCTGTCCATCCTGTTCATCTGTGGATGTCTCACTCTTTATCTGTGTTTATCCGTGTTCATCGGTGGCCAATGTATGACTGTGGGGGGCCGGAACGCTAAGCCACGAGCGGCTGGGGGGGTGCCGGGGGTATTGAAAAAAAGGCGAGCGATTTGTCGGGGTTTTATCTATAATCGTGGTTCGCTATGGAACTTGCTTCATCCAATCGTGTGAAGGTCGTGACGATCCTGCTGGCGGCGGTCGCGGCGGGGTTGTCGGGGCTTTTGCTGTATCAGTCGCAGACGCTGGACCTTTTGCCGGGCTGCGGCGGGGGGTCGGGTTGCGAGACGGTGTTGGGCAGCAAGTGGTCGGTGTGGTTCGGCATCCCGGTGAGTTTGCCGGCGCTTGGGATTTACACGGCGATGTTCGCGGCGGTGCTGATGCGCGACCCGGAGTCCCGGCGCGCGCAGCCGCCGATCGAGTGGGTGATGGTGTTGTGCGCGGTCGCGGCGATCGCGGCGGCGCTGTGGTTCGTGACGGTGCAGGTCGCGCTGGTCGGGGCGCTGTGTAAGTATTGCCTGGCGACGCACACGGTCGGCGTGGCGGCGGCGGTGTTGTGCATCCTGACGGTGAAGCCTTTGGTGGCGATGAAGTCGCTGGCGACGGCGGGCGCGGCGGCGCTTGCGTTGGCGGTGGTCTTGATCGGCGGGCAGGTGGTGGGCAACGCGCCGGAGTCGGCGGGGCCGCGCGTGACGTTCGCCGAGGACGAGCCGATGCAGGTTTCGCTGGATGAGCCTTTGCCGACGAAGATCAACGATCCGCTGGCGATGAAGCCGCCGGCGGTCGTCGACCCGTTGCCGAAAGACCCCGCGCCGAAGTCGCCGGACATCTTCGCCCCGTCGGAGCCGGCCGCTGCGCCGGTCGCCACGAGCGGGCCGCGCAAGGTCAAGCTCTACGGCGGGCGCTTCGAGATCGACACCACCGCCGTGCCCGTGATCGGCGACCCGTACGCGCCGATCGTCCTGGCGGTCCTCTACGACTACACCTGCATCCACTGCCGGCACACACGCGAGATGCTGGAAAAGACCAAGGAGAAATACGGCGACAAGCTGGTGATCGTCTGCCTGCCCACGCCGCTGGACAGCCGGTGCAACAAGATGGTCCGTCGGACCGGTTCGGCCAACCGGTACGCCTGCGAGCTGGCGAAGACCTCACTGGCCCTGTGGAAGGCCGCGCCGGGTAAGTGGGCCGGGTTCGACCACCGGCTTTACACCGAGGAAGACATCCGCACCACCGCCCGGGCCACCATCGCCGCGTGGGAACTCGTCGGCGAGAGCGCGCTGGACAAGGCCATGAAAGAGGGCTTCGTCGATGACCAGATCGCTTTCGACGTCAAGCTCTACGCCCTGTGCGGCAAGGCGGCCGGGACCAGCATGCTCCCCATGCTGGTCACCGAACATGGGATTATGACCGGCGCGCCCAAGCACCCGCTGGATATCGACGACCTGATCGCGGGCAAGCGGGGGCAGTAGGGATTCGCTAGCCGTTAGCCATCAGCCGTTAGCCACCGCGCCCGTGTTGTGGGCGTGCTAGGGTGTTACACCGATGCGTCACTGATCCGATATGATTGCTCCGATACCTGAACCCCGAACCCTGTACCCCGCGACATACCATGCCCACCGTACCCACTGACCTGAAAGCCACGCTCGTTGTCGGGATGGAGATCCACGTCGAGCTTTGCACGCGATCGAAGATGTGGACCAGCGCGCCGAACGTGGCGCACCGCGATTATTTTGACGCTGCGCCGAACACGCTCCTGGACCCGGTGGTGATCGGGATGCCGGGCGTGCTGCCGGTGATCAACAGGCAGGCGGTGGAGATGGCGGTGAAGGTCGGGCTGGCGCTGGGTTGCGAGATCGCCAAGCGCACCAAGTGGGACCGCAAGAGCTATTACTACCCCGACCTGCCGAAGAACTACCAGATCAGCCAGTACGATCAGCCGATCTGCGGCGAGGGGAAGCTGGATATCCCCGCCGGGGACGGCAAGGATGCAAGCAACACACGCACGATCCGCATCACGCGCGCCCACCTCGAAGAGGACGCCGGCAAGCTGATGCACGAAGCACCGGGCGGCGCGCCGATCGACCACTCGATCGTCGACCTGAACCGTGCGGGCACGCCGTTATTAGAGATCGTCACCGAGCCGGACTTCCGTTCACCGGAAGAGGCGGTGACGTTCGGGCAGATGCTGCGTGACATCTGCCGGCACCTGGGTGTCACCGAGGGCGACATGCAACGCGGCCACATGCGCTTCGAGCCGAACATCAACGTCCACATCGAAAAGGACGGCCAGACCTACAAGACCCCCGTCGTCGAGATCAAGAACCTCAACTCGTTCAAGGCCGTGCAGGGCGCGATCGCCTACGAGTACCAGCGGCAGATCGACGAGTGGGTCAAGACCGGCAAGGTCATGGGCGCACGCGCCAAATCCACGCGCGGCTGGGACGACAACAAAGGCGTCACCACCCCGCAGCGTGAGAAAGAAGATGCGGACGAGTACCGCTACTTCCCCGACCCGGACCTGGTCACCGTCGAGATCAGCGACGACTGGTTGAACAAGATCAAGGCGACCGTCGGCGAACTGCCCGACTCCAAGCGCCGCCGTTATGTGGATGAATACAAACTCGCCCCGGTCGATGCCGACACGCTGCTGGGCGAACCGGGTTTGGCGCGTTTCTATGACGAGACGATCCAGGCCGGCGCGGATGCGAAGCGCGCCGCCGCGATGCTCTTAAACTACGGCTCCAAGCTCGCCAACGAGCGCGGTAAAGATGTGCATGAGCTCGGCATCACCCCCGAGCAGGTCAAGGGCATCCTCGACCTGAGCGCCGCCGACAAGATCGGCTCGAGCGCCGCCGCCGACCTGTTCGCGCATTGCTGCGACAACGCGGACACCGCCGAGGCCCTCGCCGAGAAGCACGGCCTCTTACAGGTCTCCGACACCGGCGCGCTGGAGGGCTTCGTCGACCAGGTGCTGGCCGACGCGAAAAACGCCAAAGCGATCGAGGACATCAAGGCCGGCAAGGACAAGGCCGTCGGCGCGTTGATGGGCCAGATCATGAAACTGAGCAAGGGCCAGGCGAACCCGAAGCTGGTGACGCAGATGATTATCGGGAAGGTCAGGGGATAAGATTGCCGCGAAGGCGCGAAGAAGAAGAGGGGCCGCGAGTAAACGCAGATAAACGCGGATGGCAGAATTGTTTTCCGGAGGTCTATTTGTATTCGCGTTCATCCGCGTTCATTCGGGGCTAACATCCGCTCCCGGCAGTTTTTGTTTGATCGCCGGGGTCAGGCGTAGACGTTCGCCGTGGGTTTTGTCTGGGCCGGTCGGGGATTTTTTGATTTTTATATGTTCTTGATTCTGCGTGGTTTTCGGGGAACTGTGCGCGGGTTTCGGGCGTCGAAGTGGGCTGGTTATCGAGTCCTACCTTGATGGGAGCTACTGACATGAAACGATTTGGTTTATGGTCGCTTTTGGCTGCGATGTCGTTGCCGATGTTGCCGGGTGTGCAGTCTGGGCTGGATGCCCGGGTGAAGCTGATCACCTTGCCGGTGCGGGAGCGGGTGGAGATCCAGTTGGATCACGCCTTCGCGACGCTGGTGGAGGAGGAGCGGGTCGTACCGTTGGTGGCTGGGACTAACCAGGTGGAGTTCTCGTGGGCGAACACGAGCATCGACCCGGGCACGATCGTGTTCCGCGTGATCGGTTTCGAGGGGGATGTGAAAGGCGCTTCCGGGGGCGAAGTTAATGTGTTGAGCGTGAGCTACCCGCCGGGCGAGAGCGCGTTGGTGTGGGACGTGCACAGCACGCACTCCGGGCCGGTGCGTGTGCGGATCAGCTACCTGCTGGGGGGGTTGAGCAAGAGCTACAACTACCGCGCGGTGGCGGAGCATGACGAATCGACGCTGACGCTGTCGCGGTACATCCGTGTGCAGAACTTCGCGAACGAGCAGTACGACGATACGCAGATCCAGGCCGGGCTGGGCGATAAGTTCAGCAAGCCCATCGGGCTGAACGAGACCAAGGAAGTGTTGATCGAGAAGACCGAGGGCGTGCCGATCACCAAGACGTACACCGTGGACCTGTCGCAGTTCGGCTACCTGGACCCGGTGCAGAAGAAGCTGCGTGTGCCGATGCATTATGTGCTGACCAACGACGCCAAGCACAAGCTCGGCGGCGAAGCGCTGCCGGACGGCAAGGTGCGCATCTTCCAGAAAGACAGCAGCGGCACGACCGCGTTCACGGGCGAGGACTGGGGGCAATTCACGCCGATCGACGACAAGATGAAGCTTTATCTGGGCACAGCCCAGGACGTGGTCGTGAAGCGCACGATCGAGCGACGCGACCGCACGAAGGTCGGCGGGAACCTGTCGCACTTCGACGTGGTCGTGAAGTACGAGATCGAGAACTTCAAGGATAAGCCCGTCACACTGGATATCGCCGAGCAGATCAATAACCTCCGTGCCGAAGCGGGTTTCAATTCCGACCGCCCGGCCGAGTGGGTGATCGGGGACCAGACCACGTTCAAGAGCAAACCTGACGCGGAGGAGTCCAGCCAGGATCGTGTGCTGTTCCACGCCGACCTGCCCGCGCGCAAGGGGGACAAGGCGGAGAAGGTGGTGCACCTGCTGCACCTGACGTTCAGGAACCAGTTTTGAGTGAGTGTGGCGGTCCCACGCCCGGAGGGCGTGGGCTTTGGGTGATTGTTTGGTTTATTGATGAATGATTCAAGAGGATCAAGCCATGAAACGCTTCCTTGTTTTGATACTTGTTTTGTCGGTGACGCTCCCCGTGTTTGCGCGGAACATTGATTTGTCGACGGTGCCGTCGCGGGACACGGTGCAGCTGACGATCTACAACGCGGAGGACCTGACGCTTGTGCGGGAGACACGGGTGGTGACGTTCAAGAAGGGCGTGAACCCGCTGCAATTCTCCTGGGCTAACACGCTGATCGATCCGACGTCGGTGGAGCTGAGGTTTCTTGCCCGGCCGGACGAGTTGACCGTGCTGGACACGACGTACCCCCACGACAAGCCGCAGATGCTCTACTGGAACGTCGCCAGCGAGTTTTCCGGCGAGGCGAAGGTCGAGATCACCTACTTCACCAGTGGCATCACCTGGAGCGCGGATTACACCGGTATCACCGACCCGGACGAGCAGTCGATGCGGCTGGAAGGTTTCGTCACTGTGACGAACAACTCCGGCGAAGACTATGAGAACGCGCAGGTGCGCCTCGTGGTCGGCACGATCAACCTGGTGGAGAAGATCGAGCAGCTCGCCCGCCGTGGGATGCTGCAGGCACCGGCCGCCCAGGGCGGGTACGGCGGCTTGGCGGATGACAGGAAGCGGCTGATGCGGCGCGAGGCGGTGCGAGGCATGGTCATGGAGGCGGACGCGATGTTCGCCGACGCGGCCGCGCCGATGGCGGCCAAGGAAATCATCAAGGAAGGCCTAAGCGAATACTTCATCTTCACGATCGAGGGCAGCGAGACCGTGCCGAACCAGTGGTCCAAGCGGATGCGCAGCTTCGATGCGGGCGAGGTGCCGGTGAAAGTCCAGTACCGCTACCGCGCGGATGAGTACGGCGACCAGCTCGTGCGCATGTTCCTGCTGACGAATGACAAGGGATCCGATCTGGGCGAAAGCCCGCTGCCGGACGGGATCGTCAGGCTGTTCCGCCGCAACGAATCCGGGACACTGAGCTACCTCACGGCCCAGTCGGTCAAGTACATCCCGATCGGCGACAAGATCGAGCTGAACCTGGGCGTAGACCCTAATGTGGTGTTTGAGCTGATCGACCTGCGTGTGTTCCGCGACAACATCTGGGGCACGTTCGGGACGAATGTCCGCCGGCAGTTCGACGAGCCGGGCGTGCGGATCGAGGATCGCGGCCGGGTCGAGGGCTGGGACGAGCACACGGTTTTCGCCCAGCGTATCCGCAACTACACCGGCAAGCCGATCGACCTGGAAATCCGACGGGCGGTCGACGGCGACGCGACGTTCATCAACCGCGTCGACGCGACACGCCACGACTACCGCACCGTGCAGTTCACCACGAGCGTGAAGCCCGGCGAGACGCGGGATGTGAAATACGAGGTCGTGCAGCGGATGGGCAGCAACCAGAAGCAGAACCGCGTGGAGATTGAGGTGGGCGACCCGGCCCCGGTGCCGTGGCTGGAGTAGCCCGGTTAACCCCGGCCCCTATCAACCCAACACGCTTGATACCTGTAGCCCCACCCGCAAGGGTGGGGTTTTCTGTTATGCGTCGTGATTTTATCGCCCCTCCATACATTTCTCTGCGGGCGTAAGTCGCTTTTGGGCGATGACATATCCGATGCCGCCTGCACTTGGCGTGGCACGGACCGCAACCCGCACCCTGGACACGAAACGGACACACAATCATGGCGAAGAAAACCACCAACGGCACCACCGCGACGGCCGACATCGGCGTGTTCGGGCTGGGCGTGATGGGGCAGAACCTGATCCTGAACATCGCGGACCACGGCTACACCGTCGCCGCCCACTCCGCGGTGAGTAAGGAAGTCACCGGCTTCGCCGACCGCATCAAGAAAGACGCCGAGCCGAGCGCTCCGCGCGTGCTGGGGATCACGGACCTCAAGGCGTTCGTCAAATCCCTGAAGCGCCCGCGCAAGGTCATCATCCTTGTCCCCGCCGGCAAGGTGACGGACCTGGTGATCAACAGCCTCGTGCCGCTGATGCAGAAGGACGACATCATCATCGACTCAGGCAACGCGCTCTGGACCGACACGATCCGCCGGGAGAACGAGCTTGCCAAGAAGGGCCTGCACTTCGTGGGTAACGGCGTGTCCGGCGGCGAGACCGGCGCACGTTTCGGCCCCTCGCTGATGATGGGCGGGTCTCAGCACGCCTGGAAATCGCTTAAGCCGATCTGGACCGCCATCGCCGCCAAGGTCGACCGCAAGACCGGCAAGCCCTACGAGGACGCGACCCCCGGCAAGCCCGTCAAGGGCGGCGAACCCTGCACCACACACGTCGGCCCCGACGGCGCGGGCCACTACGTCAAGATGGTCCACAACGGCATCGAATACATCGACATGCAGCTTATCTGCGAAGCCTACATGCTGATGAAAACCATCCTCGGCATGAAGCCCGACGCGATGAGCAAGGTCTTCGCCAAGTGGAACAAGGGCGTGCTCGACAGCTTCCTGATCGAGATCACCGCCGACATTTTGCAGCAGCGTGACCCGGCGAACAGCAAGCGGTTCTTCGTGGACATGGTGCTGGATACCGCCGGGCAGAAGGGCACGGGCAAGTGGACGGCGGTGAACGCTTTGGACATGGGCATCCCCGCCAACGCGATCGCCGAGGCCGTGTTCGCACGCTGCTTAAGCGCCATCAAGGACGAGCGCGTCGCCGCCAGCAAGGTACTTAAGGGCCCCAGCAAGAGGTTCTCCGGGGGCAAGCCAGCGCTGGTCAAGGCGATCCACGATGCGCTCTATTGCTCGAAGATCTGCGCGTATGCCCAGGGCTTCCAGCTCATGGCCGAGGCGCAGAACGAGTACAAGTGGAAGCTCGACTTCGGCAAGATCGCCAAGATCTTCCGTGGCGGCTGCATCATCCGCGCCGGGTTCCTCCAGAAGATCACCAACGCCTACGACAAGAACCCCAAGCTCCCGAACCTGATGCTCGACCCGTACTTCAAGAAGGCCCTGCACGACGGGCAGAAGAACTGGCGCAAGGTCGCGGCGCTGGCCGCCGAGCACGGCGTGCCGACCCCGGCGTTCATGTCGGCGCTAAGCTACTTCGACGGCTACCGCACCGCCGTCCTCCCCGCCAACCTGCTCCAGGCCCAGCGCGACTACTTCGGCGCCCACACCTACGAGCGCGTCGATACGAAGCGGGGCCAGTTCTTCCACGTCGACTGGCCCGAGAAGGGCCGCCCGCAGTTGAAGAAGTAAACCGGTCCGGCCTGCAAAATGTTGGTCCACAAACGAAGCCCACGTTCACCGAACGTGGGCTTTTTATTGCGCCATAATGTTTTATCATGGCTCCGGTAGAACTAAAGACGAACCAGATTGCAGGAGGATACGATGCCGCGCCCTAAATTTGTTGGTTCCTTGTCACGGCTTGCAAAAAGTCGCAGGGTTGAAGCTTGCTACGGCCCGACAAATCCTGATCCGGGGATGAAGCCGGCTGACGGTGTAACCCGTTTCGGATCGGTGGTGGAGCTGAACGCCGACAAAGAGGCGTTGTATCGTGAGTTGCACGCCGGGGTCTGGCCGGAAGTGGTAGCCGCGATCAAAAAAGCGAACCTCCGTAACTACAACATTTTTCTGGCGGAGATCGGGGGACGTAAGTACCTGTTCAGTTACATGGAGCACATCGGAACTGACCCTGTGGGCGATCTCGCAACGATCGGGCACGACGAGACGACGCGCGACAGGTGGTGGCCGATCACGGACGCCTGTCCAGAAACGTCTGCCCGGGACGCCGGAATCAGAGCAGTGGATGCCGCTGGAACGGTTGATGTTTATTGCGTGATGAGGCCGGAAGCCATAGGTGCGGTCTAAGATTGATCGCGTGCGGTCACTCGGCCTTGATCTTGATGATCTTTTCTTCGCTGTGTTCCGCGCCGGTGACGGCTTCGGTGAAGGTGATCTTGACGGTGGCGCTGGTGGTGGCGGGGTCTAGGGATTCGGGCAGGGGCAATTCGATGGTGTAGTGGTAGCCGGTGAAGTTGGCGCGGTAGGCGGCGTCGAACTCATCGGGTTCGTAGGTGCGTGCGGCGAGCAGTGCGGGGGGGGCGTCGTCCTGCAAAGTGACGGCCTGGATCTTCAGCCGGCCCGAGACGGGGAGCATCCGGCCCTTGTGGTCCAGCGGGGTGAGGTAGACGCGGATCAGGTCGTCCTTGCCGTCGGCGTTGGTGTCGACCGCCGAGCTGTAGCGGGCGAACTCGATCTTCGCCAGCACGGGCGGGTCGGCCTCCTTGATCGCGCGTTCCCCGGCCGACTGGGCGCGGAGGGTTTCGATCTCCCCGAGCCGAAGCTCCATCTGCTTGTTCAGCTCATCGACCTGCTGGGTGAGTTTTAGGTTCTGCTCGCGGAGCTTATCGTTTTCGTTGACGAAGTTTTTCGGCCCGCAGCCTGAGAGCAGCGAGCACAGGAGTGTTGACAGGATGACAGGATGGGCGGAGCAGCGAACCGCTTTGCGTATCCTGAACGGGGTCATGTCCATCCTGTGATCCTGTCTGGGGTCCTGGTTGTTGGCCGTGAGCGTTTGGCAGTTCCTCCCGCGTCATCGGGCCTTGCGGCCCGTGGCCACGGCAAGCCGCGGCGCTAAACGGGCGGCGAGGGGATTACGCGTCTTCCTTCTCGTGGTTTTCGGCGATCGCGTCGGGGATACGTTGCAGCACGCTGTCGACCACGCCGTAGGCCACGGCTTCTTCGGCGTCGAGCCACTTGTCGCGCTCGCAGTCCTTGGCGATGGTGGCGGCGTCCTGGCCGGTGTGGTCCTTCATGATCCGGTACAGGCGCTCACGGGTGCGGACCATTTCTTTGGCCTGGATGCCCAGGTCGGTGGCCTGTCCCTCGATGACGCCGCCCATCAGGGGCTGGTGCAGCAGGACGCGGCTGTTGGGCAGGACGTGTCGCTTGCCGTTCTCGCCCGCCATGAGGAGCACGGCGCCCATGCTGGCGGCCATGCCGATGCAGTAGGTCGCGACCTTGGGGCGGATGAACTGCATGGTGTCGTAGATGCCCAGGCCTGCCGAGACGGAGCCGCCGGGGCTGTTGATATAGAAGTGGATATCGCTCTTGGCGTCCTCGTTGGAGAGGAACAGGAGCTGTGCGATGACGAGGTTGGCCGAGTCGTCGTTGACCGGCCCGCCGAGGAAGATGATGCGGTCCTTGAGCAGGCGGGAGTAGATGTCGTAGGCCCGCTCGCCTCGGCCGGTCTTCTCGATCACAGTGGGGACTAGATAAGACATTCGCGTCGCTTCCTTGCTTACGGGGCTTAAAATCGTGACGTGGGGATTGTAGCCGGTGAGGCGGGCGGGGCCAAAACAGGCGGGAAAGCGGCTCGCGTGCGGCGGCGTCAGCGGTTGGACCCCCGGCGAAGCTCGGGTTCGGTGGCCCGGGCGTCGGGTTCCGATGGCGTCGGGTCTTGTTGGCGATCACGTGAATCCTGATCGTTGGGCGCGTGCTGTTGGTTGTAGGCGAGGTGGTCCGGTGCGTCGTACTCGAAGGGGTATGGCTCGCCCGGTTGTCCGTCGTGTCCGGGCAGGCCGAGCCACTTGGGTTCGACGGCGTCGGGCGTTTGCAGGCCCTGGATACCGTAAGCGGCCACGCGCCTGGGGTCCCATGCCGGCCGGCCGGCCTGTGTGATGTAGGCGAAGCCTTCCCCGCAAGCCACCCGGGCGACGCCCCGGAAAAAAGGCATCGCGTTGCGGTAGCGCGCCGGCAGGGAGATTTCGCCTACCTGATTGATGTACCCGTACCCGTCGCCCTGTCGTATCAGACCCAGCGGGGTCGCCATCGCTTTGTCGGAATTGTCTTGCAGGCCGGAGCGTTCGTGGATGTCAAAGTCCCACGCGCCGTCGAACCCGAAGGCGACCTCCTTGCCGGTGACATCGATATAACCCCATACATCTCCGCGCCTGACCGCCGCACGCCCATCGGCAAAGCCGCGGACCTCGTCGTAGACCGGGTCCACGCGGACGCGCTGGGCTTTGTCCATGAAGCCCCACTTACCCCGTGCCTTGATCGGGGCCAGGCCCTCGCTGTAGCTGCGCAGTTCCTGGACTTCGCCTGCCTTGTCCTGGAAGTGGTACCGGCCGGCCTTGTCGATAAAACCCCACGCGCCGCCCCGGGCGTCCGTCAGGCGGACCGCCGCGAAGCCGTCGTGGAACGAACGGACCACCGCGTACTGCATCGGGATCACGACCTTGCCGCGCTGATCGATAAAGCCGCACAGCTCTTCCTGCACCGCCGCGAACCCGTCGCTCATCCGCAAGGCGTGGGCGTAAGTGACATCGATTGTGCCGAACACCAGGTCACGGGTCACCTGGTCGCGTTGCCGGCCGTTCACCCACCTGGCGACGACGGTGTAGCCCTCGCTGTATCGGTCGGGGTTGACCCCGCTGGTCCCGCCGATTTTCACATCGTCCGCCTTGATATACGTCTTGCTGCCGTCGTCCTTCTGATAAAAGACCATCAGGCCGGACTCCCCGCCCGATCGGTAGCGGGCGACCCAGGCGCCCAGCCTCCCGCTCTTGCTGACGCCATAGATAAACGGCCCGTAGAAGTAGTCCGTCCACTCGAAGCGCGGGGCGATCACGATGTCGCCGCGACGGTCGGCGTAGCCCCAGTAGCCGTTGACCTGGATCGGCAGCAGTTCCAGCGGGTCGATATAGCGCTGTGGGTCGAATTCGACGGCTTGCGACTCGGGCGGCCCGAACACCGCGTCGTCCGTCTCGGCCCGGGCGTGCGTTACACAAAGCAACAGGGCCGTGATGAAGCACAATTTGTAACACAAATGGCGCATACCGGGCAATTTCCCGAAAAATGACGTGTAGCCCGGGATTGTAACCTGTCCGGTCGCTTCCGGCATCATCCTAAGAGATTCGTGAGGTACGGCCCGAACACCAGCGCACCTATCACCACCGATCCGATCGCGGCGATCAGGACGGCGGCGGCGGCGACGTCCTTGGCGTGCTTGACGGTGGGGTGGTATTCGGGCGACGCCACGTCCGCGAGGAACTCGAACGCGGTGTTCAATGCTTCGGCGCTCCAGACGGCCATGATCGAAAGCACGAGCAGGCACCAGTCGGTTGCGGTGATGCGCAGGCATAGACCGGCGGCGATGACCGCGAAGGTAGCGGCGGCGTGGACCCAGGCGTTGTGCTGGGACCTGAGCATCGTCACAAGGCCGATAAACGCGAACCTGACGCTGCGCACCCGGCCGGTGAATGTGAAGGGGTGTGTCATGCGCTTGCCCGCGAGGATGTTGTTTGGTGTGGATGTGTGGGTTTGCCGGTTGACTGGACTATCGGTGGTACGCCGCGTGTCTGCGGCGCGGTTCGCGCGGCCGGCGCCGTGTCTGTTAATTTAGGCAGAATAGCCGCTTTTGGGCCGTTTTCTGTGCTCTTAGCGTCGCTGTAATGTGTAATGATTATGCAATAGTTGGGGGTTCAGGGTTGGGGGCGGCCCGTGTGTCTGCTACATTATGGGCTGCACTTCTGCGGTGGAGCGGGAGGATCAAGCACGCGTTTTTTTTCGGCCTGGCGGCGCCGCCGCCATGTCATACTTTGCGGGTAACGGATCATTGTTTGTATCCGTGACGCATCGCCGGTCTTACTTTTTCTTTTCCTTTTTTTTTACGGGCTCAGGAGGAATCAGCATGCGAGCGATCAAATCACTTGGTGGGATGTTGTCTGTGGTGGTGGCGGGTCTGTGCATCCCCGCGTTGTCGGCCTCGGGGGGTGCCGTCATCATCGGCGGGCCTTTTGCTGGCGTGGATACGTCGGCCACATCGGGCCAGACCGGCACGACATCCGGCGGCACGTTCCTCAGCGCGACCGTCACCGGCACCTACGGCGGCGGCGACGGGGTCGACTACGACACACGCACCCATGACATCGGCGAAGGCGTCGCGTTCACCGAGGCGGACTTGGACGGGAACACCGACGGGATCG
Organism: Phycisphaerales bacterium; assembly: GCA_041402025.1. Classification (GTDB taxonomy): domain Bacteria; phylum Planctomycetota; class Phycisphaerae; order Phycisphaerales; family Phycisphaeraceae; genus JAJRRS01. The sequence goes on from JAWKTA010000050.1 coordinate 32,426, forward strand.
TCCCGGTCCCCACGCTCAAATCGTCCAGCACCGGCGCGACATCCTCCAGCGGGTCGCAGGCCTACGCCGGCGCGATCCTGCCTTATCAATACAACGGCGCCGCCCCCGGGCTGGTGACCTTCTACTGGAACCTGACCGCCGACCTGTACGAGCCGGACCCGGTGACCACGGCCGCATTCGTGCGTGGCCGCGGCGGCATTGTGATCGATCCGGAGTTCTATACCACCCTTATCAACGACTACTACGAGAGTTCCAGCTTCCCCGAAGATACGTTCAGCTATTCGCAGGGCACCACCGGTGTGGTGGAAGAATCCGGCAGCATCTCGTTCACCGCGGAGCCGGGCCAGGTCTTCCACCTGGTGATGAGCCTGGTTACGCAGGCCGGCCACACCGGCGCTTACGCCGACGCCTCCAGCACGCTCACCGGCTCGTTCATCTCGCCCGACGGCGCGATCACCCTGTACACCGGCGGGGCACCCTTGACCGGCGACCTGGATAACGACGGCTTCGTCGGTATCAGCGACCTGAACATCGTCCTGAGCAACTGGAACCTGGACGTCCCGCCCGCCGACCCCGCGGCCGACCCCAGCGGGGACGACTTCGTGGGCATCGAAGACCTCAACCAGGTCCTGGGCAACTGGAACGCCGGCACGCCTCCTGCTGGCGGCGCGGCGGTGCCCGAACCCGGTACGCTGGCGCTGCTGGCGCTCGGCGGCGCGGCCATGATCCGTCGACGGTAACGGCGATAGCCTGACATTTTGATCAACGACAAAGCCCCGCGAACGGTTGCGGGGCTTTGTCATGGTTGTTTGACCCCCGCATGCACCCATGCGTTGGTTCGGCTTGATTCACCGCGGGCGTCCTTGCTGAAAGCGTTTCCGTGAAAACAGGATCGTGCTGCCCACCATACATGACAGCAGGCCCGCCGGTTCGGGGACGAGGTAAAAATACTCGTAGCGGTCCTCGGTCCTGAACCCCCGGGTGCTGTCGTCGGCGTTCAGGAAACTTTGTGTAACCACGCCGGTATCAAGGTCCAGGGCGTACCAGTCGTAGAGGTAGTTCCCGCCTTCACCGATGGCGCTTGTATCAAAGTCATAAAAGTACATCGTGTTGTTTACGTAGTCATAGGCGGTACGTCGGCCATCGGTCACGAAGCTGTCATCGTCCGGAAGCGCGGTGAGGTCGAGTTGCACGTATCGCCACGCGCCGAACTCGATTTGGCCGGAGCCGTTATCGTAAGACGTGACCTCTCGGATAATGACCGAGGGTTCGTCCTGGGGTGAATCGGTAAGGCCGCTTTCAATAATGAACACGTCGCCTGTCAGCGGGTTCACGTGGACCCCGTCGGCGGCGCCGTCGCCGGTGTTGGCCGCCAGCACGGGGTTGTCGTCGAGGGTAAACCCGGGCGCTCCGCCACCGATATTTAATTGGCGCAGGCCGTTGCCCGCCGGGCCCGTGAGGTTGGTAATTTCGAAAAAGGAGACTTCATCGCCTGAGCCGTCCAGCCGATCGTTCTCGACGATCCAGAGCCCGGTTACACCATTTTTATTTTTTACCAGCGCAACATCCATGTATTCCCCGGGGCTATCGGGGTCCATCAGGGGTTGGCCGATGATGACGGACTCCCACGTCTCGGTGGTTCCCCGGTCGAATCCACCGACGGTGCTGCCCGGGGTGTAAGGCGTTGACAGGCCCGGGGCCGTGCCGATCCGATTGAGTATGCGGATGGTGGAGTCGTCCGCCTGGCCCAGGGCATTGATGTCGTTTTGTGTGCTCAGGTCCGCATTTGGCCGGTCGACCAGGACCAGGGTGTCGGCGTCGATGAATTCAAGGTGCGTATGAGCGTATCCAAACAGTCCGGCGCTGGGCGGTGATGTTTCGTTGAACTCGGGCCGGGCGACCTCGCCGATTTTCCGGACAAGCCCGGGGAGAAAAACTTCGTTGAGGTTTGGCGGGCCTGCGGTGTAGTGCTGGAAATTATCGATGCGCAGGTCGTACGCACCCGGAGCGGGGGCGGGCGCGTTGGGGTCGCCGGCCGTACCGCCACTGATATAGGTGACGTAGGTATCGTCTGCGCGGCCGGGGCCGGGGCCCTCGAAGTTTGCGGCCCAGTGGTTGTAGGCGGCCTGGAAATCGAACGTAAGGAGGTTGTAATCGCCCTCTGTGTTTTCCGGCACACCAAACAATTCGTTATTCGGGCCGGGCGTCATGATGCTGCCCGTGGGGCCTGCACGATCGACATCAATGACGTAGGTAAGGCCGGTAGCGGGGTCGATCGCCAGGCTGTCCAGGCTCTGTGCTTCACCGGTAGTAATCGATGTGCCCAGGATGGTTTGTGTGAATGAGTTCTTCCAGCCCGCGAATATGGCGAACATGGGCCGTGACATATCGTTGACGTCGTAGTAAAGCACGGTATTGCTGGAATCACTGTTATTGACGTCGTCGTCCAACACAGCGATGAAACCGCCGACCGGCGCCGCCATCGACGGGCCTGTGAAAGGCATAAAGTTGGACAAAGTAAATAACACAACGCCGATCGAAACAGATCGATACTTCATCTTTCTCTCCCTCACTTAACACGCCAAATATAAATGGCGGTATGTAAATTGACTGGTTGAGGAAAGCGTCACCATCCCGGCCGTCAGACAGCTTCTCCCGCGTCCGGTGCAAACCAACCCGGTACGGCGTATGCAATATACCATGTACCGGTTTTGCCCCGCAATATGGAACATGAAATTTAATATTTCAGGGCCTGCTATCGCGGCTTTTTCCGCGACACGGCGTCCTGTCACCCCCAGACAGATAAACCGCCTCCGTGGTTTAGGCGGATGTTTGGCCCCGGGCGTTTGGGGGTCTAAGATGGGTGGATGGCCCGGTTTGGGTCCCAAGGACACGCACCGCGATGACACAGGCGATCGGACAGACGGGCGGTGAGACGGCGGCCGATTCGCAGGCCGCGGGGGTTGTTGTTTCCGGCGCACTTTCCGGGGGTGCTTCCGGGGGCGGGGGGGCGCTTTGGCCGGCGGCGCTGACGCTGTGGAAGCGTGAGATGGTGCGGTTTTTCCGTCAAAAGAACCGCGTGGTCAGTGCGCTGGTCACGCCGGTGCTGCTCTGGGTCGGCTTGGGCGCGGGGCTGGACCGGGCGTTTATCCAGGGCGGCGCGGAAACCGCAGGCGGCTTGGATGCTGTGACAGCCGCATCCGGGGGTGGGGGCGGTGTCGGGTACATGGCGTACTTCTTCCCCGGCACGCTTTCGATGATCCTGTTGTTCACCGCGATCTTCTCAACGATCAGCGTGATCGAGGACCGGCGTGAAGGTTTCCTGCAGGGCGTGCTGGTCGCGCCGATCCCGAGGCTGTCGATCGTGCTGGGTAAGGTGCTCGGCGGGTCGAGTATCGCGATGATCCAGGCTTTGGTGTTCATGCTGCTTTGGCCGATGGTGGGGTCGTTCCCGGGGTTCGGTGCGGCGTTGGCGGCGGTGTGTGTGCTGGCGCTGTTGTCGGTGGCGATGACGGCGATGGGTCTGTGCATCGCCTGGCCGATGGATTCCACTGCGGCGTTCCACGCGGTGATGATGCTGTTCCTCATGCCGATGTGGTTTTTGTGCGGCGCGGTGTTCCCGGTTTCGACGGCGATGCCGTGGCTGCGCGTGCTGATGTGGATCAACCCGCTGACGTACGGGCAGTCGGTGCTGTCGCGGTCGCTGCTCGGGTATGACGCGGTGCAGACGGGGCTGCACCTGTCTTTGGATATCCTGTTGATGTTGCTGTTCACGGCGGGCGTATTGGCGCTGGCGGTGCGGATGGTGGGCAAGCCCAGGAAGGACGGGGTGTAACGATGGTCCCCAAGGCGGTGTTGGTGATGGTGGCGATCGTGTCGTGGCTGGCGACGGCGGCGATCACGCTGACGGTGCTGACCGTCGGGCCGATCGACCGGCCGGGCGGTGGTGCCGAGGTATCACTGGTAGGCATTGATGCTCAATCAAACGCCGACGAACCGCTGCCGCGCTACGGCCTGCTGCCGGTGTTTACGATGACGGACCAGCTCGGCCGGCCGTTCGGGCTGAACGACCTGCGCGGCAAGGTGTGGGTGGTCGATACGATCTTCACGCGCTGCGAAGCGATCTGCCCGACGCTGACCAGCGGGATGAAGCAGGTCCAAAGCGCGTTGAAGCTGGACGAGGCCGTGGCGGATCAGGTCATGCTGGTGAGCATCAGCATCGATGGCGGGCACGATACACCCGAAGTGCTCAAGGCGTTCGCCGATGCGTACAAAGCCGACCCGGAGCATTGGCGTTTCCTGACCGACGAACGTGACGTGGTCTGGCCATTCGTGCAGGGCGGGCTGAAGCTGCCGGTCGAGGACGGCGGGCCGGACGACGACATGGCGATCCTGCACAGCGGCAAATTGGTTCTGATTGACCGCGCGGGTGTCGTCCGCGGTTATTATGACGGGCTGACCGACGCCGGCCGGATCGACCTGCTCGTGGACCTGCGACGGCTGCTGAAAGAAGAATGACCGGCACATCCCCAGGAACGATAATCCCCGGAATTTTCCCGCATCAGGTTTGGAGTTTTTTCCACGATGTCTGTTGAACCGAGAGCGGGTTTTGCGCCGCCCAGTGCCGAGCAGTTCGAGGAGCACCTGCGTGCGCACCCGATCAACCCGCCGGGCAAGTGGCAGTTGCGTGCGCCGATCCTGGTGGCGGCGGGGCTGCTGGGCTTGAGTATCGCGACGACGGGGCCGGTGTCGGCGCTTTTGCCGTGGATCGGGCTGGCGTGGCTGTTCGGGCACAACTGGGTGCGTGCGCAGCGGGCGATGCGGCTGGAATCACAGGTCCGCCGCTCGCAGGAGACGGCGATGCTCCGGCGTTACCCGCGATCGCTGCGCGAGGCCTGGCGGATCCTGCCGCAGGCGGCGCCCATGCCCGCGCTGCACAGCCAGACCGTCGCGATGATCTCGCACTGCCTGGACTCGCTGGGTTGCTACGACGCCGCGATCGTGGGCTACGACTATCTTTTGCAACGCTTGCCGCCCGGCGAGCCGATCACCGTCCACATCGGCGTCAGCCGGGCCAACGCGGCGCTGGGCGCGGAGCGCCTGTCGGACGCGGACGATTCGATCCGCCGGCTGCGCGGCGCGGTCGAGCCTTTCAAGGACACAACCATCAGCGCCGCCTACCGGTTGGCCCAACTCGCCCAGCAGGTGCGCACGCACCACTTCGCCGAGGGCGCGCAGGAAAACGATGACCTGATCGAAGCGCTGCGCCCTCTGGGCATCGAGGCGGGCTACGGCCACGCGCTGATGGCGCTATGCCACTACAAGCAGAACCACCACGACGGCGAAACCGAAGCGCAGTCCTCACATGACGCCGCCAGGCTCTGGTGGGACCGGGCCACGCTGCTGTTACCCCCGGCCACGCTTTTGCAACGCTACCCCGAGCTTGCGCCGCTGACGGAGATGACGTGAACCAGGACCCGACGCCAAACGAGGAAAGCGCGAGCGACGCATCCGCCGATCGGTCGGGCCCGCAAGCCGACCAGGGCGGGCCGATGACGGTGCGCTTCACACCCGAGCGATTCGTCAGGGAGCTATGGATCGACACGGCGCTACGGCGCACGGTCGCGGTGGCCGCGGTGCTCGCGATCATCGGGCTGGCGTTGTTCGAGCAGGCCGGAGCGTCGGTGAATTTCCTTGCCGTGTTCGGCCAGGTCGTGTCGCCGCTGGCGTTCTTGGTGGTGATACTTTTAGTCGTTGGCTGGATCGGCGTCAGTACGATCAGCGCGAATGTCTGGCGCGCGTTACCGGCCGTGACCGCGATGATCGCGCGCAACCCGGACGTTGCCGAGGACGGGCTGGCACGGCTTATGAAGCGGCGGCCGTTGATGCGCTGGGTCCGGCTGCTGTTGTACCACCGGCTGGCGGCGATCCGTCACCGCCAGCACCGCTTCCAGGAATCCGCGGCGATCTGCCGGGCCGTGCTGTCTGAGCCGTTAGGCCCGGCGCGCAGGCAGCGCGGATCGCTATTGTTGATGCTTGCCGAGGCGAGTTTGCAATGCCGAGACATGCACGGGGCGTACGGCGCGCTCTACGAGCTGCATCGTGAGAAGCTCGGGCTGGCCGAGCGTTTGCAGCGCCTTGCGATCCAGACGCGCTACGAGGTGCTCAACGGGCACGACCGCGCGGCGCTGGGCGGGCTGCGCGACAAGTTAATGCTGGCTGAGCTGATGCCGGCCGAGCACTGCGGCGCGATGCACGCCATGCTCACCGCCAGCGCCCGACGTGTGGGCAGGCCCGAGCTGGCCGACTGGCTCTGGCGCAGGTCGCAACTGCTGTGCGGCCCCGAAAAACTGGACCGCCTGGTCCGCGGCGCGTTCGCCATCGGCGTGGTCGGGCCGCCGGAGTAGAGGGTTCAGAAAGCAGGGATCGGGGATCAGGGGGTGACTTATTGTGTGATCCTGTCGGATTCCATGCACCGCGCGTGCGTTTCACGCTCATGCACAATCGCAATTCCGGGAGTTTGAATCGGGTATCATCCACCGCCTGATCCCCGAACCCTAGACCCTGAACCCAACCTATGCTCCTCGCCCTCCTCCCCGAAACGTGGTTTGTCGGCCAGCCCCAGTGGCTTTTGCTGTTGATCGGCGTCGTCGGCATGATCGGTGTCGTGAAGGGGGCGGACTGGCTGGTGGAGGGCGCGGCGGGGATCGCGGCGAAGCTGGGTATGCCCAAGGTCGTGATCGGCGCGACGATCGTGTCGCTGGGCACGACCAGCCCGGAGGCGGCGGTGTCGGTGCTGGCGGCGTGGCAGGGGGACGCGGGGCTGGCGCTGGGCAACGGCGTGGGGTCGATCATCGCCGATACGGGATTGATCTTTGGTTTGGGCTGCCTGATGACCCGGCTGCCGGCCGACAAATTCGTACTTAACCGCCAGGGGTGGGTGCAGTTCGGCTCGGCGGTGATGCTGGCGGGGATGTGTTTCGGGTTGTACGCCTTGCAGGGCGACGCAGCCCGGTTGGGCCGGCCGATCGGGGCGCTGCTCGTGGCGCTCTTGGCGCTCTACATGTTCATGAGCGTGAGGTGGAGCAGGCAACAGACCTTCGGCGAGCCACACCTGGTCGGGCAGTCGCACGACAACATGCTCGACGTGCCCGACGAGGCGGCCGGCGACGGGCACACCGACAAGCCGATGGGCAAACTGATCGTCATGGGCCTAGTGGGGCTGGTGATCGTGATCGTCTCGGGCGACGCGCTGGTCGCGTCGGTCAGCGAGGTCGCCGAGGCGCACTGGGGCATCCCCCAGACCGTTATCGCCGCGACGTTGGTCGCCTTCGGTACGTCGCTGCCGGAACTCGTCGTGGGCCTGACCGCCATCCGCAAAGGCCACGCCGAGCTGTTGGTCGGCAACGTGATCGGCGCGGACATCCTCAACGTCCTGTTCGTCATCGGCGCGGCGGCGCTCGCCAAACCTCTACCGATCACCGAGCCGGGGACCAATCAGCCGTACATCTTTCTCTGGCTGCACCTGCCGACGATGCTCCTGATGCTGGGCCTGTTCAGGCTCTACATCAACCGGGCCACAAAGACCGGCGGCTTCTCCAGGTGGATGGGCTGGCCGCTGGTGGTGATGTATGTGGTGTACACGGTGGTGGGGTACGTGGTGTCGGTGTAGCTTAGGCTGGTAGATTCCACGGCACGTTCGGGATATCAAGGGTGCGCCATTTCCCTGCATGTACGCGGCTGTGATAACGCCCCGAATATCCAATCAGCCACATTATTGAGAGTTCCATGTAATACAGCCCAAGCCACCACGCCTCT
>JAWKTA010000051.1:0-38555 GCA_041402025.1 Phycisphaerales bacterium
CCATTGCCGTGCCGCGTTACGCCAACGCCCTCGCCCGCTACCGCGCCGACGCCGCCGCGAAGCGCATCATCGCTGATCTCAGTTATGCAAGGGAGTTAGCGAGGTCCAGCAGTGCGAGGTCCCAGGTTGAGATTAAACCGGGCTCAGATCAGATCCACATCAGCGGTATCCCCAATCCAGATGGCGGTGGAGACTGGCTTACATACTTGAGCCGTGGCCCGTACTACGCTGATATAACCAACGTCAGCTTTAATGGTGACACCACCGTAAAATTTGATGGCTACGGCTCTCCCAATTTCGGTGGAAAGATCATTGTACGGGTCGGGTCGGAAATCCGCACGATCACACTTAGCGCCGACACGGGCAAGGCGGTGGTGCAATGACCACCGCGACCGTGCCCCATACTTGTGCCGTCCGCACCGCCGCTTTCACGCTCATCGAGATGGTCGTGAGCCTGTCGATCATCTCGGTCGTGTTTCTGGCGATGGGCTCGGTGATGGTGCTGGCGAGCAAGGCCGTACCCGACCCCAAGGCCTCAACGGGTATGGCCCTCACCGCCGCCGACCTGCTCGAACAGATCGCAGCCGAGGTGCAGGTCGCGACATCGGTCAGCATCGCGACCGACAAGGGAATCGCCTTCACCGTCCCCGATCGAGACGGCGACGGCACAGACGAGTCGATTGTTTATCTGTGGGGTGGCGTCGCCGGCAGCGCGTTGGTCCGGCAATACAACGGCGGTACGGTGGTTACGGTCATACCCGCCGCCTATGAGTTCGGTCTTTACTACACGACACGTCCGGCCCCCCAGCCCGATCTTCTGACCGAGAGTTCGGAGGTCCTCCTGTCCAGCTACGCCCCGGGTCTGATATCGTCTGATCACACAATTACCAACAAGTTATGGATCGGGCAGTTGATTTCACCGGGCGGCATCCCGCCCGATGCAGTGGATTGGAACATCACCCGTGTCCTGTTCCGGGCCGCGAAAAAGAGCAGCCAGGACGGGATGACGCAGGTCCAGATACGGACCGTCAATACTGACATGAAACCATCCACCACGGTTCTCGAGTCACACTGGTTGGATGAAAACAATCTGGATAGCAATTACCAGTGGCAGAGCTATATCTACTCAGCGGTTCGGGGACTAAGTCCGACGCAGTGTGTCTGCCTCGTCCTGCAGTGGACCGCCGGTTCGGAATCAGCCAATATCAGCTACGAGCCGCTCTTGGCATCGTGCATGCTTACAACCACGAACGGCGGGGGCACCTGGAGTGAAAGTTCTGCCAAGGGAATGCACCATTATGTCTACGGCACTTATACCACACCCACTTCGCAGCCGCCGATCGATGTGATCGCGTCAGTTACGTTGACGCTTAACACGGGCGCGACCGGTGCCTCACGAGCACGTATCTCTGCCAGCACACTCAACCAGCCGCCGATGCCATGATGTATTTGATCACAAACAATCCTACAGTAAGAATGGATCGGGGTTTCACGCTCATCGAGGCCGTGATGTCGATCCTCATCGTCGGGCTGATGCTGGTCGCGGCGTTGAATACGGTGGGGGCTTCGAAGGTCGCCCAGGCGCGCATCGCCGAACAGGCGATCGGACCAATGCTCGCGCAGGATCTGATGTCGGAAATACTCTGCCAATACTACCGTGAGCCGGACGATTCGATCCTCTTCGGCTTGGAACTCAACGAGCTAGGTAGCAGCCGTGCCGCATACGATGACGTGGACGATTACAACGGCTGGTCCGCAGGTCCGCCACGAGCCAAGGACAATTTGGTGCTGCCCGACCTCACTAACTGGTCGAGGCAGGTTTCGGTGGCGTGGGCGGATACGTCGGACCCGAATAATAACTCACTGACCGAGACGGGGATGAAACGGATTACCGTGACGGTCAAGTATCAGGGCCGTACTGTTTACACACTTAGCGCCCTGCGGACCGATGGCTGGCCCGAAGTAGCGCTCGAGGCTGGCGATGATGGGGGGCTGCTCGGGGGTGTGCTGAAACCGCTGTTCTAGATTGATGCAGATATGACACGGACCATCCAACACAACTCGTCACCGCGTGAACATGGGTCGGCTTATATCCTTGTTCTAGGCGCTTCTTTAATTGTAGCCGCGATCGGTGTGTCCTCACTCATGGCTAATCGTGTGCAGCGCAAGACCGTCACAACGGCCGCCGACAGGGTCCAGGCCCGGGAGCTGGCGCGCACGGCGATCGATGGCGGGCTCTGGATCGTCAAGCACAACCCGGCAAGCTGGCGCAGCACGATCGCGGGAGGGGGGGTGATCGATATCGCATTTGCGGGCGGCAAGTTCTCTTTGTTTGCAAGCGACCCCGTAGACGGGGACGTGGTCAACAACAACACCGACCCCGTCATACTGATCGGTGACGGCCGAAAGGGCGATGCACGGTACCTGTTGCGGGTTACGCTCAACGGTGACGACAGTGTCCGTGGCGGTACCTGGCAACGCGTGGTTGAATGAACAGCCCGCGTGTTACCGGTTAATCCACCCGCCCCGGCCGTCAGCTCGTTTTATTACGCCGCGAAGCCGCTCTGGCGTTGGTGCTGCTGGACCATCCGGTCGTAGTCGCTGAAGTCCAGAGACACGAACAGCGGCACGAGCGTCGGGTCGAACTGCGTGCCGGCGCACCGGCGTATCTCTTCGAGCACGGCCTTGCGGGGCATCGCGGGCCTGTAGGAGCGCGTCGAACTCATGGCGTCGAACGTGTCCGCCAGCGCCAGCATCCTGCCGACCTGCGGGATTTCTTTGCCCGCCAGGCCCGCCGGGTAGCCCCGACCGTCCCAACGCTCGTGGTGGTGCAATACGCCCGGCAGCACCGGACCGATCGACGGGATGCCTTCGAGGATGCGGTATCCGATCGTCGGGTGACGCTTGATCTGCTCGAACTCTTCGTCGGTGAGCTTGCCGGCTTTGCATAGCACGGCCTCGGGCACGCCGATCTTGCCCACGTCGTGGACCAGCCCGGTCGTGTGGATCAACTCGACCTGCTTGAGGTCCATGCCCATCGCTCGTGCGAGCTGCGCCCCCAGGTACGCCACGCGCTCGGAGTGGCCGCGTGTGTATTCGTCTTTGGCATCAATGGAGGCGGTCAACGCCATCAGCGTGCCCATGAACATTTGTTTCTGTTCGTCGAAGCGCGAGATGTTTTCGTGGAACACGCCCATCAGGTTCGCGGTCGCTTCCAGGAACATCATCTCCCCGCTGGCGACGTCGCTTTCCATCGGGCAGCTGCCGCGCTTGTTCCCGGCGAGCAGCACGCCGACGACCTCGCTGTCGTGCGTGATCTGCTCGATAACCACCTCCGACCCGACCAGCCCGGCTACACCGCCCGACGCGGGGTCCAGCAGCTTGGTCCAGTCGCCCGTTTTCTGATTGCCGAACTGCCCGGTCAGGACCCGCTCGAATTCGTCATGCCCGCACGGCAGGTCACCCGAGATGGTCAGCCGACCGGTCAAGCCGCTGACACTCTTCTCGCGTTCCCAGAACTTCACGGCCACCCAGTTGAATGGCAGAACCGGTTGGATCTGTCGGCAGCAGGTCGGGATCAACTCTTCCGGGTCTTCCAGGCCGTTCATCAGCCGGGCGATACGGAACAGCAGGTTCGTCTCTTCGTAGCTGTCCAGCAGTTGCTCGCTGAACTGATCGATTGCTTCGCTATCATCCAGTGTTTGTGTATGGTCCTGAACCGACCGACGGTAGGCCCCGGTCAGCAGGGGCAGGTCCACCGCACCGGGCCAGGTGTATGGCGTGAGGGCTTCGCGGGTCTGCGTCACATCCCCGCCGACCTTGCGGCAGACCCCTGCGAACCACTTGCCCGCGAACACGTCCTGCTCGAAGGTCATGCCGATCAGCACGCCCGTGACACGCCGGTTCTTCCTCTGAAGCAGAGGCAAAAGCCAGCAGCCGGGGGCAAGTTCAACCGGCTCGGGGCTGTCGTTCTCGATCCATTGTCGCCCCAGGGCCCACACACGCTCACGCAGCACGGCCGCACGCAGCCACCGCCCGCCGGGCCCTTTGTCCTGGGGTTCGATCAGAACGTCCGGCTCCGCGGACACGTGCCAGCACACCAGACGCAAGGCCCCGCAACGCTCGGCAAGCTCCGCGTTGAGGGGCATTTCGCGTTGATGGCCTGGATCTGTGTTCACGCGGCGTTCACGCCTTCCCGCGACCCGTCGCCGCTCGATTCGATCAGCAGTTCACCGATCACACTCAGGAGTTCTCGTGCACTGAACGGCTTGCACATCATCTGGCGGATATTCGTCGCCGCCAGCTCGCTGGGCGATAGCTTATGCCCACGGGCCGTCACCATGACCACCGGGGTGTCCGCTGTGGTATCTGACTCGTGCAGCTTCACGCACATCTCGTACCCGCTGAGCACGGGCATCTGGAAGTCCGTCACGATCAGGTCCGGGTCGACAGACTGGGCCAGTTCATACCCCTCCTGGCCGTCGCCCGCGGTGATCACCTCGAAGCCTTCACGCTCGAGCTTGTAACGGATGATGTGCACGATGTGCGCCTCGTCATCCACGATCAATATGGTTTTTCCCCGATCTGACACCCGTCACTCCTCGTCAAAAATGACACCGACCGTGTACGGGTTAACCTACCCCGCGCACGGCTGTCACCTGTTTCATCGGCGTATCGGGCACCCCCCTGTACCCCCATCAGTACCTATAAATGCTTGCCGCTACCCGTTTGAGAATGATTGAGGGGCCATCGGGGGTGAACACCGTAACCGTCGGCCCAGGCGGCTTGGGACGCTGTCCAAACGATCCATAACCCACATGATTACCCCCGAAACCAAGCCCGATAACATCACCTAAACGTCTAACTCTCCAGCATCAGCGTGACCGGCCCCTCGTTGATGATCTCAACCCGCATATCCGCGCCAAACCGTCCAGTCGTTACAACCCCTACACCCAACCCCTTGAGCTTCTTCGCAAAGTAATCGCACAACGGCTCCGCCACCTCGGGCCGCGCCGCCGCCACGAAGCTAGGCCTTCTTCCCTTGCGCGCGTCGCCATACAACGTGAACTGCGAAACCACCAGCGCCCCGCCCCCGACATCCAGAAGCGACCGGTCAAACTTGCCTTCCCCGTCCGGGAACAGCCGAAGGTTCACCACCTTCTCCGCCAGCCTGTCCGCTTCAGTTTGTGTGTCCCCCTCACCGACCCCGACCAGCAACACATACCCTAGCCCGACCTCGCCGACGATCTCGCCGGCAACGGTGACGGACCCTCGGCTGACACGTTGAAGAAGGACTCGCATCCCGTCACGATAGGGGATCACGGGCCGGTGTGACAACCCGTACAGGAATATCTCTTTATGCTGTGCGGCGACATCGTCTGCGCGACAGACCGGCAATCCCCGTTAGCATCAGCACGGCACCCGCAGGCTCCGGCACGCTTGTCAAAACATCCATAGGCGGCGTTCCGGCGTTCCAGTTGCCCAGGACCGCGTTGAGGTCTTCGATACCGACGAAGCCGTCGCCGTTGAGGTCGCCGGCCAGGACATCGCCGGGCGTGACATTCTGGTTCCAGTTACCCAACACGATGTTCAGGTCCGCGATGCCGACAAAGCCATCCAGGTTTGGGTCCGCAGGATCAGGTCGCCGTCGAGCGTGACGGTGATGGCGGTGCCGGTGTTCAACACGCTGACATTGACGCCAAAGAAGTTGAACGTGCTGACGCGTTCTCGAACAGGCCGTTGATGGTCCCGCCGGTTGATTCCAGTAGCGTGTACGTCCCGGCCGTCATCGGGCCGAGCGCCCGCAGACCCAGGGTGGTGCCGAGTGTGGCGATATCGATATCACCCGTGACGCTGACCAGATCGATCGGGTCGCCCACACCGCCGAGTTCAATCTCAAGCGTGCCGGCATTAAGTTCGTAATCACCGACAATGTCGGTCTGCCCGATCGACCCGCCGGGTGCGGTGCCGCCGTCTTGTGTGAATGTTTGATCTAATTCAATCTTGCCCGCCCTCGGGAGGTATTGCCACCGAGGAAATTGAATATTGCGTCGCTGCACCCCGGCTGATGTCTGTACCGTTCAAATCCAGGGTGCCATCAATCAGGTTAACCGTACCGGTGCTGCCCGACCAATTACCCAGAACCAACCCGTCACCCGCACAGTGACCGTTGCACCGCTCTGGATAATCGCGTGCCCGCTCCATAGAAGCCGACAGCCAGGCGCAGTCTGAATTGCTCCAGGCCGAACCCGCCCCGGTGACGGTCACCGTGCCTGTGGAGCCGACAGATTGGCCGATGAATCCGGAAGTATTACTGACGGTACCACCGTTCGTGATGCTCAGTGTGGCTGTCCCCGCCCACAGTCAGGCTGAATGCATGATTCCAAGATGAACCGATACCTTGCACGGTCACTGTCCCGGTCGAGCCGTTCTCCGGAGCCGATCGTGCCGCCAAAATCTGCTGACCGTGCCGCCCTGGGTGATATGCAGCGTGCCGACACCGCAGAAGCCGCTACGACCAGTGGCAACGCGTTGTCCCAGGTGGACCGGCACCGATGACATTAACGGTCCCGATCGATGTGCTCTCGCCCGCGATCAAGGCAGAGCTGTTGCTGACCTCGGCTCCGTTCGTGATGTTGAGTGTGCCGGTGCCGAATAGGCCGACGATCAGGTCCTCGTTGTTTACCCAGGTCGAGCCGGAACCGGTGAGGTTCACCGTCCCGAGCGATCCGGGGTCCGAACCGATGATGCCGTAAGCGTTACTGACAGTGGCACCGCCGGCGATGTTGAGCGTGCCGGTTCCGGCCAAGCCTACCAGCACATCTTCCGAATTATCCCACGCCGTGCCCGCACCACTGATATCCGCGGTGCCGTTGGAACCAGCGTAGTACCCGAATGCCATAAGCCAGGGGGACACGAGCCCGTCGGCAATAGCCATAGTGCCGACCCCCGGTTGCCCGCACCCAGCAGGATCGCGCCGGATGAAGCAGTGGGGTCGACATTGATCGGGATGTCCTGACCCGGAAGACTGTTCAGTGTCCTTGTGTCTGGTAGCCGGTGCTCGCATCAGCACAGGTTGACGTCGCTGACAAGGCCTGCAGTATTGATCGTACCGGTGCCCAAAAGTTCCCCGGGTGAAGCCAGCAGGCCCCGGTATTCAGCGTGCCCTGGTTGAAATGGATCTCGCCACTGCCCCGGAGTCTGACGACCGGCCACGGTGTTGTATGTCACATTGACCGTGCCGCCGTTTTCGATATACAGCTTGCCGGTACCTTCCTGGCCGATATATAACTCGCCACCGGTATTCCAAACGAGTTGTACCCGTGACAGTCGCCGTGCTGCTCGGCCCGGACTTGGCGTCCAGATAAGACGTCGCGTTGCTGACCGAGCCGCCGTTTCAATCGCAATGTGCCCTTGCCGTCACGGCCGACATAGGGTCGCCGGCACTATTCCATGCGGACCCGGGCCCCGTGACGGTAGCGGTACATCTGAACCGGTAAAATACCCCAGGTATCCATTGCCAGCTGACACCGTGAGGCCGTCCGCGATCGTAAGGGTGCCAACGCCTTTATACCCGGCACCCAACACGCCCACGCCGTCCGAAGCGGGGGCATCGACATTAATCGTGATGTTCTGCCCGGGCAGACTATTCAGGACGATCTGCGGCTGTAAACCGGAGACGCTGTCAAAACCAGATCGACGTCGCTCAGCAGGGTTCCTGCGTTGGTCACGCCAGTGCCCGATATATCACCGGGAGCAGCTTGCGGGCCTCCGGTGTTTAGCGTGCCGTTACTTGGTGGATAGTACCGTTGCCAGCGCTTCGACGAATCGACGATCGTGTCAACGTGACACCGACTGTTGCGCTACCCGAGATGTTAAATATTACTGTCCCGGACTCGCTTCCAACGGTGTGCCATTGTTATTCCACGCCGCGGAGCCGGGAGACCGTAACCGTGCCGTCTGATCCGGCACGAACCCGAGGTCGCGCGTTGCTCCTGCATCAAAGGCGCTTTCGAGTGACTTCGACCGAACCGCTGCCCGCTCTGCCCACGGTAAGCAGTCCATTGTTGATCCAGGTTGCATCGATCCGTTTACCACAACCGATCCGCTTGATCCACGGATGAGTGACGGCAGTGCCGGCCTGGTTTGTGACCGTTCCGCCCTTGCCCGGTGATGTTCAGCGTGCCAGTGCCGGATCGTCCGACATATAGAAACTGCGTGTAAGTCAATGCCGACCCGGCGCCCGTAACGGTGGCGGTGCCGTTTGAACCCGTGTTTTGCCCCAGGTATCCATAGGTCGCTTCGATCTGGCTCCACCATCGACATTGAGGCTGCCGGCGGTTGAGATACCGGTTCTCAGGTTGCCGCCGATATACCGAGGTCGGCGTTGTAGTTCGGCTGCGAGGTCACCATCAAGCGTGATCGCGGCGATCGTTGGGATACTTGAGAGAAGTGACACAACAGCAACCGCCAACGACATGGCGTTGCCGACGCAAAAAGGACACCCGTCATCGCGAACTCCCGGTAATTAAGAATACAAGTATGTCTATCAGGGTATCAGAGGGACGGTTATTTGCAATACTTATTTATAACAAGCCCGCCGAGCTAATCAGGGGGTGTTGTTAACCCGCACTTTGGGGGCAGAAAATGTTCAACCGCGTTGCGCCCGTTGCCTGAGCATATGGTCCGCCAGCACGATCGCGGCCATCGCTTCGGCCATGGGGATGAAGCGAGGGAGCAGGCAGGGGTCGTGGCGGCGCTGGTGGAGATGGTGGTCGGCTCACCGTCGGTGGTGACGGTTTGCTGGTCCTGTGGCAGGCTGCTGGTGGGTTTGACGGCGCATACAGGACGATGGGTTGACCGCTTGAGATGCCGCCGAGCTTGTTCCGCCGTGGCGGTTGGACCGGGTGGTGATCGTGGGAGTACCCGGGCCAAGCGGCGTTGCCGCATGACCCGGCTTGTCGGCGGCGGGGATGAAGGCGTCGTTGTTTTCGGTGCCGCGCAGGCCCGGCAACCGAAGCCGATGCCATGCTCGACGCCAAGCACGGCGGGGCTGAACATGGCTTTGCCCAGGTCGGCTTTGAGCTTGTCGAAGACGGGTTCGCCCCAGCCGGGCGGGACGTTGGTCGCGACGATTTGCGCGACGCCGCCGATGGAGTCGCGCTCTGAGCGCGCCTTTTCGATAAGCTCGATCATGTGGACGGCCGCATTGCCGTCCCAGGCAGCGGACGATGTTGGACTCGACCTGTTCGAGCGTGACCGGATTCGGGGTTTGGGATCTCGGCAGGTGGTATCGCCGACCTGCGTGACGAAGGCAGCGATGCGGATGCCGTGCGCCTGGGGCGAGTAACTTCTTCGCTACCGCGCTGCGGCGACGCGGACGGTGGTCTCGCGTGCGCTGCGCGACCGCCGCCCCGGTAATCGCGGAAGCCGTACTTGGCGTCGAAGGTGTAGTCGGCGTGGCCGGGGCGGTATTTGTGCTGGATGTCGCCGTAGTCGCGGGAGCGCTGGTCCTGGTTGGCGATGAGGATGGCGATGCTGGTGCCGGTGGTCTTGCCCTCGAAGACGCCGGAGAGGATCTGCGGGTGGTCCGGCTCGTCGCGGCTGGGTAGTGATCTTGGATTGACGAGCCGGCGTGCCGAGGTCGGGGGTGAGGTCTGCCTCGGAAAGTTCGATGCCCGGGGGGACGCCGTCGATGATGCAGACGTTGGCCGGGCCGTGGCTCTCGCCTGCGGTGGTGACGCGGAAAAGTTGTCCGAAACTGTTGCCTGGCATGGCGGAGATTGTAGCGGGAATCGAGGGGGTGGGGGCGGGGGAGAAGGCTGAAGCAGGAAGTATGAAGGCTGAAGTTGGATCAGGGCTGTTAGCCTGGACTCGACGGTGGGGCGGCGGGTGCGGGCCTGGGCCAGGCGTGCGGCATCGACGGCAGGCACTGATCGCAACCAGAGGCATATAGCCAGCGCTTCGTAGGCTCCGGCACACTTGCTAAGACTTCCGGGGTGGGGGCGAGCCGGCGTTCCAGTGGCCCAGCACCGCGTTGAGGTCGTCGATGCCGACGAAGCC
This sequence comes from Phycisphaerales bacterium, assembly GCA_041402025.1. GTDB lineage: Bacteria > Planctomycetota > Phycisphaerae > Phycisphaerales > Phycisphaeraceae > JAJRRS01. The sequence continues at coordinate 10,063 of JAWKTA010000051.1, forward strand.
GTCGCCGTTGAGGTCGCCTAGCGAGATATCACTGGGCGTGACGCTCTGGTTCCAGTTGCCCAGGACGATATTCAGGTCCGCGATGCCGACGAAGCCGTCGAGGTTCCAGGTCGGCGAAGATCAGGTCGCTGTCGAGCGGCTTGACGGTGATGGCAGTGCCGGTGTTGTTCACCGTCACGTTGACGCCGAACAGGTTAAACGGGTCGACGTTCTCGAACATGCCGGTGATGGTCCCGCCGGTGGTTTCAAGCAGCGTGTACGTCCCCGCCGCCATCGGGCCGGGCGATCAGGTCCAGCGTGGTGCCGAGCGTGTTGATGTCGATGTCGCCGGTGACGCTGACACGGTCGATCGGATTGCTGAGGCCGCCGAGTTCGATCTCAAGCGTGCCGGCGTTGAGGTCGTAGTCGCCGACGATGTCGGTCTGCCCGATCGATGAGCCGGGCACGAGGTGTACCGCCGTTCTGTGCGAAGGGCTGTCCAAGCTGGATCGAGCCGGTGTCCTTCAGCGTGCCGCCGGTGAAGTTGGTGGTAGCTGCCAGCCCCGCGACGATTTCCCCGCCATTCCAGATCAGAAGCGTACCTCCGCGAGGTTGACGTTGCCGATCCCGCCGGCCTCTTCGCCAGAGCGAGTTGATTGCTTACCGAGACTATGCCAGCGTCTTCGATCGTAAGTGTGCCTTGCCCTCTAAACCCAACCGTCAACAAGTCCGAACAGTTCCATGCCGAGCCTACGCCTGTGACGGTGACGGTATTATCCAGACCAGTTCATAACCGATGACACTGTCCGGGGCATTGACAACCCCACCGTTCTCGATCAGCAGGGTGCATTGTCCCGTGTATTGCCCCACCCTAATCCCGAAACTGCAATTCCATATCGATCCGGCCCCGGTCACCGTGGCTACCACCGAACCGGCTCTATGGCCGAGCACCCCACGGCAGCACTCGATCAGACCGCCGTCCTCAATGAACAGCGTGCCCCGGCCTTCCCACCCGACAAACAGGGCTTGCGAAAGCTCCCGGACCGACCCGTCGCTGACACGTGCCATGCCGACCCCGGTGCTGAAGTAGCCGATCCACCCTGCCTTCGACGCTGTCTACCTCTCCACCATTGCTCATATTCAGTTCGCCCGTGCCGTGGTACCCAACAATCAGGTCATCATCACCAAGAATGCTCAAGCGTGAGCCATCAATGTTTACCGTGCCGTGGGATCGAGGTCCGCTCCGATATCGCTACTATTACCGCTGCGGCTTTCCACTACGCCACCGTCGAGGATATTCGGTGTGCCGACACCGAGGCTACCAACCTCGAATAGGTAGCGGTCCCATCTCGAACCTGAGCCCGTGACCGTGACCATACCGCCACACCGGCCGAGAAGCTGATATAGGCTGGTCCGCCAGAGTTCACTACGGCACCGTTTTCGATGTTCAGTGTACCGGCACCAAGGCTGCCAAAACGGGCAGGTTACCGGTGGTGTCCCACACGGACTCGGCTCCCGTGACGGTATGACATACCCGTCGAGCCGGTATAGCGGCCGATCTGCTCTCCGGCATTGCTTACCGACGCCGTCTGGATATTCAGCGTGCCGTTGCCGATGTTGCCGATGTATAGATCACTGTTGGCGTCCCCACGCGGACCCGGTTTCTGCATGACGGTGACGTTACCGGTCGATCCGATGGCGTGGCCGGGATCAGGTGATGCCGTCGTTGGTTACGGCCGCGCCCGTTCGACATTCAGGACGCCGGTGCCGAACCGCCCGACGTGAGGTTCTCCCGTGTTGTTCCAGGCCTGACCCGCGCTGTTCGGCGTGGACAGTGCAGTTACGGTTTCATCCAGGCCGAGGTAGCCGTAAGCATTGTTGGTGACGGTCCCGCCGTTCTCGATGTTAAGCGTGCCCGTGCCCACGCGACGAGTAGTGCGCGGCAGAGTTGTTCCAGGTGACCCTGCCCCGTTGACGGTGACCTCGCCGGTTGATGAGCCGAAGGCGGCAGGGGATGCCGTTGGTGTTGTTGACACTTGCGTCGTCGATCCGGAGCCGTGGCGGGTGCGTTGTAGCCGACGGTGAGAGCGCCGCCCACGTCCCACGGGTCGGTGCTGTTATAGATCGGTGTGAGGTCGCCGGAAGCGATGATCGCCGCCTCCGACATATCGGTCGCATTCAATACGACGGCCGGCAAGGTCATAAACAGGCCGGAGAGGAAGCGATATGTGGGCATGGAGTATTCCCGGTAGGCAGATTTGTTGACGCGGCCAGTGTAGCACGCCCGGGCGCGTTAACAATGAAAAAACCGCACACGACGGGGTCGTGTGCGGCCGGTTTATTTAGTGCCATCCGGATTTGTTAAGCTGGTAAAGCCTTACTCCCCGGTGCCCTTGTCGGCCTGGGCCATCTGGATGTGGCTGGACGCCTGGCGGGTCTTGAGCACGAGCAGGGCGGTCTCCAGTTGTGAATCGATACCCAAGTCTAAAAGCAGGCCGGGTTGGGGAGCGTTGATCTCGACGACCTCGCGGTCCGTGCCGTCGGGGTTCTTGCCCTCGGTGTGCGGGACGGCGTTGGGGACGCGGAAAGTTTCGCTCGCCCAGGGGCGGGTGACCTCGGCGGTGATCGGCTCGTTGCCGGCACGGATGATGTCCGACTCCTGACGCAGTTGCAGCGCGTCGGCGATCTGGTTGGTGGTCATATCAACCAGCAGGTCGGGCTCGATGCCCCAGGTGGTGGCGTTGGGCTTGCGGTGGATGATGCGCTTGCTCGGGAGCATGTAGTACTGGGTGGTGAGTTTGAGGTAGGCCGAGCCGCTGCGGGTCAGGGGGAACAGGTCCTGGACGGATCCCTTGCCGAAGCTGCGTGTGCCGATGATGGTGGCGCGGTGGTAGTCCTGCATGGCGCCGGAGACGATCTCGCTGGCGCTGGCGGAGCCCTGATTGATCAGCACGACCATATCGAAGTTGGGGTAGGTGCTCAGCCGGTGTGCCCTGCTCGGGGGTGAAACGTTGCCGTCGCCATCGACGGTGGACACGATCGGGCCTTCGATAATGAAGCGGTCGCAGATGTCGATCGCGGAACTGAGCAGCCCGCCGGGGTTGAAGCGCAGGTCGAGGATCAGGCCGTTGATCTGCCCGTCTTGTTGCATCTGCGCGATGGCGGCGTCGAGGTCATCCGCGGTCTGGGGGATGAACTGTGACAGGCGGATATAGCCGATGCCGTTGTCGCGGTCGATCCAGTAGTCCCAGCCGCCCTCGGGCTTGTGGCTCCATCCGCGGATGGATTCGATCTCGATCTGGTCGCGTGTGATGGCGTATTCGAGCAGCTCGGGTTCGCCGGGCCGTTCGATGCCGATGTTGACCTGCGTGCCGCGTGGGCCGGTGATTTCCTGAACGGCGCGGTTGAGGCTCCAGGTGTCGGTGCTCTTGCCCTCGACCTGGGCGATGATGTCGCCGGCTTTGAGGCCGGCGCGCATGGCGGGGGTGTTTTCGAGCGGGCTGACGACGATGAGCCGGCCGTCGCGCTTAGAAATCTGCACGCCGATGCCGGAGAAGTTGCCCTGCGTGCTCCGGCTGAAGCTTTCGCGCTCCTCGGGCCAGATCACGCTGGAGAAATCATCGAGCGACCCGGTAAGGCCCTCTGTCATCTCGAACACGATGACCGATTCGGGCAGCTTGAGGGTTTCTTCGTTTGTTTTGATGACCCGGTCGATGATGGTGCTGGCTTCGATGAGGCTGACGGTCTTGCCGGGCTCCTTCAGCGAGGCGCTCAGGCGTGCGAGATAATCGCGGAACTGTTTGACGCTTTGCTCGTCATTGAAAGCGGCGAAGGATTCATCCAGGCCGCGTGTGTCGAGCATGACGATCAGGGCATCGACCGCGCCCTGCATCAAGGGGGCCAGGTCCTGCTGCGCGACGTGCTTTCGGCTGGCGTAGCGGATGGTCTGACGCAGCATGTCTTCCTGCACGCCGGTGAGCCTTGACTGCCAGTCCTCGATCTCCAGGTCGGTGTTTTCCCGTTCAGGGTCGTTGGGGTCGGCCCGGCGCTCGGCACGTTCGTTGTAGAGCTGCTGGAGGCGTTTGGGCGCGTAAAGCTGGAGCACGCGGATGTGCCGGGACGCCTGGTCCACTTCGTCCTGGTAGGCGTTGCTGGTTTCAAAGAGCAGGTCCAGCGCGCGGTAGAGCGCTAGCGCTTCGAGCCAGTTATCGCTTTGCTTGGCTTCGTCGGCTTTGGCGAGCGTTTTATTGACCAGTGAAGTGATGCGTGGGTCGTTCAGCAGGGCTTCGGGGTCGTCCGCCAGGCCGTGGGCCTTGACGGAAGCGATCAGGGCTTTTTCCAGGTCGTCCTTGTCGGTCTGTTCCTGGAGTTCGGCGATGGCTTTGTCGTAAGCCTCGCGACGTTGCTGGGTGCGCTGGGCGTCGTTGCGCTTAAAGCGTTCGAGGTCGCCGATCAGGTTCTGGACGGCGTCGTTGCCGGGGCCTAAGTCGCTGCCCTTGAGGGTGGTCAGCAGTTCATCGAACCGGCCGTGTTCGGCGAGGGCGTCGAGATCAGCGGCGGCGATGGTGGGGGTAGCGGCACGGGCCGGCTGCGGCGGAGGGGCGATCAAGATGGACGTGGTCGCCAGCAGGGCGGCCAGCAGGGTTCCCGTGCGGAAGTTGGCGGTACGTTTCATAAGCTGTTACTTCCCCTGTCCATGCAACACACGGGTCGTCTGCCCGGTATGGATATACACCGGACGACACGCGATTATTTCATGCTAGCCGCCGGGTGGCCGCCCTTGATGTGCGTGCCCCGCCCGTGTCAGGCCGATTCTTTCTGTGCGACCCGCATGTCCGCCAGGCGCTTGTGCCCATCGACCGCGGCCGCATCCAGTACGTATTTCGTGCCGTCGTTGTTCATCTCGGGCAGGTCGTACATCAGGTCGAGCATGATCTCTTCCATCACGCTCCGCAGCGCACGGGCACCGGTTTTGCGCTCGATAGCCTTGTTGGCGATGCGCTCCAGGGCCGACTGTGTGAATTCCAGCTCCGCGTTCTCCATCGTGAAGAAGAACTGGTACTGGCGGACCAGGGCGTTTTTCGGCTCGGTGAGGATCTGGATCATCGCGGGCACGTCCAACGGCATCAGCGGGGTCAGGATCGGCAGGCGCCCGATCAGTTCGGGGATCATGCCGTATTCCAGCACGTCCTCGGCGGTGACCTGCGAGAGCAGGGCGGCCTTGTCCTGGGTGTCCTCCTCGTTGGTGCGCTCGCTGGCGAAGCCGATGGCTCGCCGGCCCAGGCGCTTGCGGATCGCTTCCTCCAGGCCGACAAACGTGCCGGCGCAGACGAAGAGGATGTTGCTGGTATCGATCTGGATGTACTGCTGCTCGGGGTGCTTGCGCCCGCCTTGCGGGGGGACGTTGGCGACGGTGCCCTCGAGCATCTTCAAGAGCGCCTGCTGCACGCCCTCGCCGGAGACGTCGCGTGTGATCGAGACGTTCTGCGAGGTCTTGCCGATCTTGTCGATCTCGTCGATATAGATGATGCCGCGCTGCGCCGCTTCGAGGTCATAGTCGGCGGCCTGCAGCAGTTTCAGCAGCAGGTTCTCGACGTCTTCGCCGACGTAACCCGCTTCGGTTAGTGTTGTGGCGTCGCCGATAGCGAAGGGGACGTTGAGCGTGCGTGCGAGGGTGCGTGCCAGCAGCGTCTTGCCGGAGCCGGTCGGGCCGATCAGCAGGACGTTGGACTTGTCGATCTCGACGGGTGTTTCTTTTTCGCCGGCGGTGAGGCGCTTGTAGTGGTTATGTACGGCGACGCTGAGGGCGCGCTTGGCCATGTCCTGACCGATGACGTACTGGTCGAGGAATTCCTTGAGCTGTCTGGGCGTGGGGATGGACCCGAAGCTGGGCCTGCCGGACTGCACACGGCGGCGTTCCTGCTTGAAGATGTTCTGGCACAAGTCGGTGCAGTTAGCGCAGATGTAGACGTCGTTGGGGCCTTCGACCATCGGGCCGACTTCGCGCGAACTCTTGCCGCAGAAGGAGCAGGTCGTGACCCGGCGTCCCTTGAAGCCGCCGCTGCCGTCGGCACCCTTGTCGGTCGAGCCGTCGTCGCCGTCACCGGGGCCACGCCCCCCTCGTCCACCGTTCTTGTTGCTGGGCATGGTCTGTGGTCTCTTATAAAAAGCTGAATCGGGTGACAGCGGCGGACACCGGTTGCGGGCGTGTCGCCGGTCGCTTCACGCTCCGTCATGTGATGGATCGTCCAGATGCCCGTGCATCGTTAGTGCGACCTTCCTCTAGGCTTGCGCCGCGATCGGGTCGTATCGGATCGGCCGTGATGCGTGACACATCATAGCCGATTAATCTGGTGAAATCTGGGTCCGAAAGGGGTTATTAAGGCACAATTTTCAGTCTTTTGATCGGTTCTCATCGTCCCCGCCGTTATCGGGTTCCCCGCCCCGCTCCGGGTGCGTGGTCGGGCCCAGAAGCTCCGGCCCCAGCTCGATATCCGCATCGCCCGCCGGGCGGGGGGTGGGTCGGGTGGGTCGCTCGGCACCGGTGGAGTCCTTGCTCAGGTAGTCCGCCCCGTTCATAAGGACGGCGGCCTTGGCGGCCTCGAACTCGTCGTCCGTGAGTTGGCCGTGGCGGTGCAGTTTCCGCAGTTCCGATAAGTCGAACACCGCCTCGCCCTCCGACGCCTCGATCGGCTCGGACAGGTACTTTCGGGCGATTAGCCCGATCACGGCGATGACCACGGCCGCCACCACCAGCACGCCCAGGTAAAACCAGATATCGCCTTGGGCGCGTGCCGTGCGGGCGGACTGGCCCAGTGTGAAGGTCAGGTTGAACGCTGCCGTGAGCATCTCTATACCGCCACGTGGTGGTTTATTGAATATCTCAATGATAGCAGATAGCAACAAAAAACCCCGGGCTACTGCCCGGGGCTATTGATAGTTAATACTGCTTTTCGTGATCCGTCCGGGCGGGAAGCAAGTGTTTTAGTCGGCTTTCTTCTTGGTGGTCTTCTTCTTGGTTGTTTTCTTGGCGGCGGGCTTGTCGTCGCCTTCCTTGCTCTTGGCTTCGCCCTTGACCTCGGTGACGGAAGCCTTCTCGATGATCTGATCCATCACCTTCTGCTCGCGGACCTGCAGGTAGAGCTGCTCGATCTGGCCGCGCTTGTGCATCTCCTGTCGGAGCTTCTCGGGGCGTCGTCCCTGCTGATACGCCATCATCGCGATCCGGCCGTTGATCTCGTTCTCCTGCACCTCGACTTCCAGGTCTTTCGCGGCCTGATCAAGGATGAAGAACAATTTGAGCTGGCGGATCGCTTCCTCTTCCGAGCCTTCACGCATCTCGGCGATCTTCTGCGCGATCTCGTCTTCGGGCACGCCACGGTACGCCAGCTCCATCTGCTGACGCTGGAGCACGCGGGCGGTCTGCCGACCGGTCACGCCCTTGGGCAGTTCCAGCTCGACGTTTTCTGTCAGGTATTCCGCGACCTGCTTGTGCATGTCGGCCCGCTGGTTCTGCTCGTGACGCTGTTCGAGCATCTGTTTGATCCGGGCCTTGAGGTCGTCGACGGATTCGACGCCCATCAGGCCGGGCAGGTCTTCGATCGGGGCGGGGTCGATGCGCTCGATCTTCTTGATCGCGATCTTGATCGTGATGGGCTGGCCCTTGATCTTCTCGTTCTCGTGGCCGGCGGGGCCGGTCATCGAGATCGTCTCGGTGTCGCCGGGCTTCTTGCCCTTCATGAGCTTGCCCAGGTCATCGACCACGATGCCTGCGACGTGGCCCTTGTAGTCACGCTTCTTGCCGGTGACCAGGACATAGGTGTCCGGCGCTTCCAGCAGCTTCTCGGCGTCGTCCTTGGCATTCTCGCCGGCGAGCACGGTGACGTCGGTGGACAGGTAGTCACCTTCCTCGGACTTGCCGTCCTCGATGGTCTTGGGTTTGCCGAAGCGTTCACGGTAAGGCTCGATTTCCGCGTCCACGTCCGCGTCGGTCACCTCGAACACGGGCTTGTTCACCTTGATCTTGTCGAAGGCGGGCAGCTCAACCTTCGGAGCGACCTCGACCTCGACGACGTACTTCATCACGCCCTTCTCGGGGACTTCGAGCTTGTCGATGTCCTTGACGTCGGGCTCGCCGATCACGTCCAGGCCCTCGTCTTCGATCGCCTGGGTGTAGCTCTCGCTGAGCAGCTGGCTCTTGAGCTGGCCGGACATCGAGGATTTGAACCGTTTCTCCAGCAGCCTGCGCGGGGCGCGGCCGCGGCGGAAGCCCGGCAGCACCGCGTCGTCACGCAGCTCGACGTACATCGATTCGATCTTTTCCTTGATCCGCGACTCGGGCAGCTCGACCGAGATGCGCTTCAGCGCCGGCCCGGCGTCCTCGACCTTCACGGTCTGTTCCGGCTTTGTTTCTTCCGCAACGGCGGTCTTGTCTTTGGCCATAACCCCACAGCTCCTGTCTATTAAAGGGTTGCTCGTCGGTCCTGGGATGGTAGGGGCGGGGGGATTTGAACAGCGAACCCTGCCGACCCACGCCTGGCGTCGTTCCCAAACGACGCCGGTACCTCGGACAGGGCCGAGCATTATCACGATTTAGACGGCGGGCGTCAATCCGCTGGAAAACATGCCGGGGCGGGCCTAGTATTCAGTGACACACTTGGCGGGAGCCTGTATGCCGACCATCCACGTCCTCGGCAACCTGCTGCTGATTATCACGCTCGGCGTTTTGGGCTGGGGATTGTCCCGGCGTGCGGGTTGGGCGATTGTCGGGATCGGGTTGTCGGGGATGCTCGCGTTGTCTGCCGTCCTGCTGGCGGTCCGTCCCGACCTGATCGTGAAAGTGCTGCCGTTCCGCGACTTGACGTTTTACCAAAACCTGTACCCGGCGGCGGTGGTGTTGTTTGTGCCGTGCGCGTGGCGGTTCGTCGGTTCGCGCAGCCAGCGCGTACGGATGACGGTGTGGTGCGCGTTGTTGTTCGTGATGTCGTTCCAGCCATTCAATTACCCCTTGGCTGCGCAGGCGAGGTCGGGCGGGACTTTTATTGATGGTGACGGCGTGTGCATGCAGTCCAACGATTACACCTGCTCGGCGGCGTCGGTGGTGACGCTGATGCGTACGTACGGCGTTGAGGTGAGCGAGGCGGACGCCATCGACTGGGCACGCACGAAGCGCGAAAAAGGCACGCAGAGCCTGGGGCTGTACCGGGCGTTGCGTCACTATGCGGATCAGGTCGGGGGCCGGGATGCTGTGATCGGACACGTCACATTGGAGACGCTGCTTGAGCGTACCGAGCCGGCGATCGTGCTGGTAGGCCTGCCGTCACACGGTCGGTCCGTCGCGGCGGCGGCGTTCGGCCGTGACAATAACTGGCCGGTCGGTGTCTACCACGACGTGGTTTTCATGGGCATGGACCCCGATCATCCGGATCGGGTGCTGATCGCAGACCCGGACATGGGGCTGGAGAGCTGGCCGGCCGAACACATGCGCTATCTCTTCCGCGGCGTGGCTGTGATGTACCGGTAATGTTGAGCGGCGTCATTCGGCTGGCATCCCGTTTACAACCCGCCAAATCACATCCCCAAAGCATTTTTGTGAAACACACGCGGCTTCACACGGGCTTCATGTTCGTTGCCCTATGCTCCCCGCGTGGTCGTTTCCCGGCGTGAACGATTCCTGCCGCGGCCACGGGTCAAGAACTGGCGAAAGGAGCAGATACGATGTTGAAGACCGCTGTCACCTCCAGCCTGTTACTGATGCTTGTGTCCGGGGTTGCCTGCGCGGACCCCACGCTGCCGGACTGGACCGCCGCGACGTTCGGCCCCAACAGCGCCGATATCACCAACCCCTACCTGTCGTTTTCGACGAACACATTTTCGACCTACGAGGGCGAAGTGGAAGAAGGCGTGGAGCGCATCGAAATACTCGCCACGCAGCAGACCAAGACGATCCTGGGTGTTGAGACGCGGGTCGTTCGTGACATGGCGTACATCGACGGCGTACTTGTGGAGATCGCGTATGACTGGTACGCGCAGGACACATCAGGAAACGTCTGGTATTTCGGTGAGGACGTGCTGAACTACAACTACGACGCCGGCGGAAACTTCATCGGGACGGATACCGGTGGGTCATGGATCGCCGACGGTGTCACGACTCTCCCGGGGATGCAGATGTTCGCGGCCCCGAGCGTCGGCGACGAGTATTTCCAGGAATGGGCGCCCGGCGTCGCGTTCGACTTCGCCGAGGTTGTCTCATTGACCGGCACGGTGGATATCGACTTTGGAACCTTCACGGGCAACGTGCTCGTAACCGGCGAGGGCAATATCTTCGACGACCCCGAGCCGAATCGTCGAGAACAAGCTGTACGCACCGGGCGGAGCCTGGGTGCTGATCCAGGTGCTGGACGACGAGGACGCGGTTGGGTTCGAGATCCCTTTGATATGCCAGAAACAGGTCCCCGAGCCGGCAACGCTGTGCCTGGTTGGGTCGGGGTGTTGCTGTTTGTCGCGTCGGCTTTGACTTGTCGGCCCTAACCATGAAAGGAATCGTCATGCAATCGTCTGGCCGAATAATCACCATGTGTATTGTTGCATGCGTCTTGACGATCGGCTTCGACACCGGCCTGGCCGATCAGGTGTAAGCATGCCCGGTGAAACCGTGATGCCGGTCTATCAAACAGCTATTGCCCCGGGGGCAGGATCGAGAGATCGAGTTTGAGCGTATCATCCAGCTGTACGACATCACGGTCGTCATCGAAAGGCCGAGCGGTTGAGGTGACGGTGATGGATGACGGCACCGTGCTGAATCTTGAGCAGGAGATTGACCCGGACAGCCTGCCGACCCTGTAGCGATGAAGCTTAAGGAGCTAAAGGGCGAGGCCGGCTGACCGAAGTCGAGCGTGTCGAACTGCACACGGCGAGATCAGGGCGGTGTCTACCACGACGTGGTTTTCATGGGCTCGGACCCCGATGATCCGGACCGGGTGCTGATCGCCGACCCGGATATGGGGCTGGAGAGCTGGCCGGTAGAACACATGCGATATCTTTTCCGCGGCGTGGCGGTGATGTACCGGTAACGGGGGCGGCTTCACACGGCCTTCATGTTCCGTCCTGTAAACTATCTATTTTTAACCCGTCGTGATATCGGCCCGATCTGTGGCGTGGCCGGCATGCCAGTTATGCCCGTGTATAGTTACGGTTGATCCGATGAAACTATTGGTGATCGAAGATTACACCCCCCTGCGCACGTCGCTGGTGCAGGGGCTGACCGAAGCCGATTTCGTCGTTGACTCAACGGGCGACGGTAAAGAGGGGCTGTGGTATGCACGTGATGGGGCGTACGACGTGATCGTGCTGGACCTGATGCTGCCGGGCATGGACGGGCTGACGATTCTAAAGAAGATACGCGCTGCGAGGAACAAATCGCCGGTCCTGATCCTTACTGCACGGGATGCGCTGGACGACCGCGTGAAGGGGCTGGACATGGGCGCGGACGATTACCTGGTCAAGCCTTTCGCATTCGCGGAACTACTGGCCCGGGTCAATGCACTGATCCGCCGGAAATACGACGTCGGCACGAATGTGTTAGTGATCGGTGACTTGAGCATCGATCTCAAGGCCAAGCGGGTCACGTTTGAAGATGCGCAGGTCGAGCTGACCGCCCGGGAGTACGCCATCGTTGAGGTGCTGGCGCTGCGGAAGGGTGATGTGGTGTCTCGTACGGAGATCAGCGATCAGATCTACGGCTTCGACGCCGAGCCGAACTCCAACGCAATCGATGTCCACATCGCACAGCTGCGGCGTAAGCTCGAGCCGCCGGGCAAGCCGAAGTTGATCCACACGCGCCGGGGTATGGGCTATATCCTGAGGGAGATCACGCCATGCGATCACTGAAGCGCACGCTGGTCATTGGGTCGGCGGTATCGGTGATCCTACTCACCACCGTGGCGGGGCTTTCGCTATATCTGATGGCCCGCGCTTACCTGACCGCGCAGTTCGACGCCGCCATGATGCGCAAGGCGAAACTGCTGACGTCGATGATCGAAGTCGATGCCGGTACGCTGGAGCTGGGTTTCGAAGACCTGGATATGGGCGAGTTCGATTCCGCTGAGGCGGGCGGGTATCTACAGTTTTATTCCGATCGCGGGTCCGTGTATCGCTCACCGTCGCTGCGTGGGCACGACCTGCCCACTGGTCTTGTCGATACTGCCCCGATGCGGATTGACTGGATTGATCTGCCTGGCGGTCGCGCGGGCAGAGGGCTTGTCTTTCGTTTCATCCCGAAGGTGGAGGGTAGGGACCACGATGAGGCGGATGAAGCCGATGATGATGAGGAGCACGAACGAGCGGAACAAGTCCACGGCAAAACGGTTGTGATGTGTCTGGCCCGTGACACACGCGATATCAGTGACCCGTTACGAGCTTTGCAGACAGCGTTAATCGGCGTGGGGTTGTTGCTTGCGTTGTTGATCGCGGTCGTGACATATCTCGCGGTGGGCCGGGCCATGCGGCCGGTGGATGACCTGGCAAAACGCGTCGGCGGAATCGGCGTCAAGACACTGAGCGAGCGAATCGCGCTATCGGATGTACCCACTGAATTAGCGCCCATCGTCGAGCAGTTCAACGGCCTGCTGTCCCGGCTGAGTATCGCCTTCGAGCGCGAACGCTGCTTCTCCGCCAATATGGCTCATGAGCTACGCACACCTTTGGCCGGCTTACGCACCACTATCGACGTGACCCGCGCCAAGCCACGCACCAATGAGGAACACGAGCGGTGCCTCGACCAGTTGTTGGGTGTCACCCAACAGATGCAGGTACTGGTGGAGGGATTGCTGCAACTGGCCAAGCTCGAAAGCGGCAGCGTCACGCCGGTCAGCGAACCGGTCCAGCTTGATGACGCGGTCCGGCGGTCCTGGCTCGCCGCGACGGGTAACGTCGTTCCCTCGAAGCGTTACCACGAAGTGTTGGACCTTAACATCGACGGGCCGATCAACACCGACCAGGCATTGCTGGCCGTTGTGTTGAGGAACGTGCTGCACAACGCGCTCTTGTATGTAGATGACGGTGGAACGATCTCGATTGGTTCTCAACGGTATGACGACTGCGCGGAAGTGCGGATCGCCAATACCGGCAGCCGGGTCACGCCGGAGGAAGCCGGGAAAGTCTTCGACCGCTTCTGGCGCGCGGATCAGGCCCGGTCACAAACCGGGTCACGCTTCGGGCTGGGTCTGTCATTGACACGCCTGGCGGTCGAGGCGATCGGCGGCGGCATCCACGCCGAGTCACAGATCGGCGGCGAGTTCGTCATCACGATCCGGCTCCCGGTTTAGTCGTGTCCCGGCCGGTCTCGATCGCGGTGAGTTTTTCGTAGACCTCCGCAAGCCCCGACACATGACAACCCGCCGCACGCGCCGCACGTAGCGGCGCGCCGAAGATCGCCTCGACCTCCATCGGCCGGCCCGTGTCAAAATCGATCTTCATGCTCGGCAGATAGGGTTCCATGTTGTCCGTCCAGTCGAGCATCATCTGCACGAAATCATCGTCGATCATCCGTCCGGTGCAGGCTTTGGCCGCGCTCTGAACCTCACGCATCAGCCCGTGTGCCCGCCCACGCATCGTCGGGTCCGCCATGATCGACGCGGTATCCGTATCCAGCACCACACTCAGCCCGTTGAACGGCACGTTCCACACCAGCTTACGCCAACGCGCCAGCACGAGGTCTTCGTTGAGCACGACCGGGTTGCCCGCTGATTCAAAATCACTCGCCACCGTCCGCAACCGCGGTGTGATCCCCGCCGGCTTGCCGTCTTGTGTGTGGTCGGCGAACTCGACCCGGCCGTAGTCCGTGTGGTGGATGTGCCCCGGCCCGATCTTGTGCGAGCAGATAAAACACAACCCGCCCATCACGCGCTCGTGCCCGACGATCTCGCCGACCTGCGATTCGATGCCCAGTCCGTTTTGTAACACCAGCACAACGCCGTCATCTTTCAGTACCGGCGGCAACAGGTCCGGCAGGTGGTGGTTGTTCGTCGTCTTCAGTGCAACGATCACGACATCGCAGCGCGGCATGTCGTTGACATCTGCGTACGCACGGACCACGGGCAGCGTGAAGTCGCCGGTATGCGAGTCGATGCGCAGGCCGTGCCGTTTGATGTGCTCCGCATCGCGGTAACAGTGGAAATGCACTTCCCGGCCGAGCCGTTGCAGGCACCCGCCGTAGTACGCGCCTACCGCGCCGGACCCGATGACGGCGTACGCCGGTTTATCAGGGATCGTGCGGGGTTCAGGCATTACTGGCCGGCGGAAGCATCCGCTTTCTTCGGCGGGCAGACCGCCTCCAGCTCCGGCGTGATGACCTTCACCCATATCGCGTACCCGTTGGGGTTCATGTGCAGCAGGTCCTTGCGGAACAGGTCGCGCGAGGGTGGCCCTCCGGGTTCGGGCGCGGTGGCGAGGATCGGCGTGGGCGTGTCGATGTAGTACAGGTTGTCGTGCTTCTGTGCGTAATCACGCACCCATTCGTTGACCTGCTTCATGTCGGGCCAGTGCTTCCAGCGTGATTCGACCGGCGTGATCCCGATGAACAGGATCGGCGCGGACACCCGGCCGTTCTCACGTTCGCCCTTGCGGATCAGCTTGACGAATGTTTTGTAATCGCTGAACACCTGCTTGGCCGTGCGTCCACCGGCGATGTCGTTCGTGCCCTCGAACACAACGATCGCGGCGGGGGCGTAGGGCGTGACGATCTTGTCGATAAACAGGTTGGCGTCCGTGAACCGCGACCCGCCGAACCCGCGCTGGATCACGTCGTACTGCGGGAAGTCCTCGTGCAGCGAGTCCCACAGCCGGATGCTCGAACTGCCGATGAACAGCACCGCGTTCGCTGGTGGTGGGTCCACCGAGTCCTGCACGACCCACTCATCGATCACGGGCTGATATTTGTTCGCCTCCTTGGATGTGGTCGCGCAGGCTCCGAGCAGCCCGAGCGTGGTGGTGACAATAAATAACAGTTGTATGAATTTTCGCATGTTGGTTTACCAATCGATGGTGTCACCGGGCACTTTGGGGTTGACTTCCTGTGTCGGGTCGAACGTGAACAGACGGTCGGGATCGGTCAGGCGCACGATTTTAACGCTCCGGATGCGTGACAACGGCACGAGCTGGTCGCCCATCCCGTTGGTGGATTTCTGGCTCGCCCAGTAGAGCACGTGTTTATTGCCTTCGGTGTCGATTTGCCAGCCGAGGAAGACGACGGAGTGGCCGCCGCCGTTGGTCCATGAGATATTCATGAAGTCGCCCGGCCTGGCGCGGTTGGGTGTTACTTCCTCTCCCATCTTCGAATACTGCACCAGCGCGAACTGGCTGCCGAACCCGTCGTCGTTCCAGTGGCCCCAAAACTTCACGCCGTCCTCACGCCGGCCGCCGTCCGGCTCCTGCATCCGCATCGCCTCGGCACGCACCGGGTCGAGTACGGGCTTGTCGCTCGGGTCGGCCCCGTCCGCGCACGCCGTTTCGTACAGGTTCAACGCCTCGATGAAAGCCGTGTATGTCGAGCCGCTGCAATAGCTGGTCGTCCTCGGCGGGCTGAGCAGCGGATTGCCCATCAGCGACAGGGCGTAACCGATCGGCGACTCCGGCGGGTCGGCCTTGATCCCGATGAAATACCCGCCGCCGTCCATTGCGCTGGATTGTGCTTTGTCCACGCCAGCCAGTACGAAACGGTTGTATCCTTCGATCGAATCGCCGAAACGCGCAAGGTGCGTCGTGTTCTGCGTCTGGTCCGGTAGCTGGTCTTCACTAAGGATGTACCAGGTGCCGTCGTCCTTGGTCGGTCCGGTTGCCTGAAACTCGGGCGCTTCCGCGTGGACGGCCGAACCCATTACAAATGTCAAAACAAAGAGGCCAATTGCGCGTGTGGTCATCGCCTGCTCCCGATGGGGTAGTGCCTGTGTTGTGATTGTAAGGGTTGTGCCCGCCGGGTTCACGTGGCAGACCCCAAGCACCCGTTCTGATGGCCGAAAATCAACCCATCAGGGCGCTGGTCGCGACAAACGCCACCCACGCCGCCCCGTACGCCAGCGCCGACATGTACACGAACTGCAGCGCCGGCCACTTCCAGCTGCCCGTCTCCTTCTTCGCCACGATGCTCGTCGGCAGGCACTGCATCGCCAAGACGAAGAACACCAGCAGGCTCACGCACGTCGCCGCCGAGTAGACCGGCGTGCCGTCCGCATACGAAGCGTTGCGCATCGAGTCGTAGATCATGGCCTCGTTGTCGTCCCCGACGCCGTGGATGATCGCCAGCGTGGACACGACCACTTCACGCGCCGCGAAGCTGCTGATGATGCCCACGCCGATACGCCAGTCGTAACCCAGCGGCCTGATCGTCGGCTCGATCGCGTGGCCCAGACGCCCGGCGACGCTGTTGGACATCCCGTTCGCGGCGATCAGGTTGTCCGCCTCGTGCAGCAGTGCCTCGGCCTGCTCCGTCTGGCCGTCAGCGAGCAACACCTCCGCCTGCTGTTGCATCGCAACCGCTTCGGCCGGCGGGTCGCTCTTGGGGTACGTCGCCGACGCCCACAACACGATCGACACCAGCAGGATCACGGTCCCGGCCTTGGTCAGGAACGAGCGTCCGCGGTCGAGCATGTTCAGCCATGCGTTACGCAGGTTCGGAGCCTTGTAGCTGGGCAGCTCGATCACCAGCGGCTGCGCCTTACCCTTGAGGATCGTGTTGTTCAATACCAACGCGACGAAGAGCGCCGCACCGATCCCCAGGCAGTAAGCGCCGACAAACAGCGCCGCCGCCTTGAGCGGTTCGTCCGGTACGAGCAGCGCCGTGATCATCGTGTAGACCGGCAGGCGGGCCGAGCAGGTCAGCAGCGGCGCGACTAGGATCGTCACCAGGCGGTCACGGCGGTTCTCGATGATCCGGCTAGCCATGATCGCGGGGATGGCGCAGGCGTGGGCAGAAAGCAGCGGCACGAACGCCGTGCCCGGCAAACCGACCTTGCGCATCAGCCGTTCCGATACCACCGCCGCACGCGCCAGATACCCCGTGTCTTCCAGCAGCGACAGGAAGAAAAACAGAAGGCAGATCTGCGGCAGGAACACCATCACGCCCCCGACCCCGCCGATCACGCCGTCTACCAACAGGTTGTTCAGGTCCCCGGCCGGCAACGTCTCCGCCACGAACGAACCCAGTGACGAGAACGCCCATTCGATCGCGTCAGACGGATAACCCGCGACCCAGAAGATCAACGCGAACATCACGAACATGATCCCGACGAACGACAGTACACCCAGGAACGGGTGCGTCGTCACGCGGTCCACAGCCTCGGTCACCGGGTCGTGCTCGCCCATCGGCTTTCGCGCACACCGTGACTCGACGCCCTCCGCCCATTCAAAACGGGCACGGAACGGGCAACCGCCGCACGTCGAGCAGGCGGTCAGTGCATGCGGCACTTCGTGGGCCTGATCGGATGCCAACCGGTGTGTTAACGCCTTGCAAAGCTCCGGCAGCCCCTTGCCCGTGCGGGCACAGATCGCCACGACCGAGCAGCCAAGCTCGGCGCTCAGCGAGTCGGTGTTGATTTCGATCCCCGCACGCTCCGCCAGGTCGCACATGTTCAGTGCCACCACGGTCGGCATACCCAGTTCGATCACCTGTCCGGCCAGCAGCAGGTTCCGCTGGATGTTCGTCGCGTCCAGCAGCAGCAGTACCGCGCTGGGCGGCTTGAATCCGGCCTGCAGGTCCGTCTCGTCCCCGATCAACGCCCCCCGGGCGATCACCTGCTCCGGCGCGGGGTCCGACAGGCTGTACATCCCCGGCAGGTCGATCAGCGTGGCAGGTTGGCCGTCGATGGTTGTCCGGCCCAGCCGGGTCTCGACCGTCGTCCCGGCGATGTTCGCCGTCCGGGCACGCATCCCCGTGAGCATGTTAAACAGCGTGGTTTTCCCGCAGTTGGGATTCCCGACCAGCGCGATTGACAGGTCCTGAGAAGCCGGCGTCCTGGGTGAACCCAAAACATCTAGGGCGATCGTGCTCATTGCCCGGCCCCCCCGGACGCCCCGGACTCCCCAGCCGTCCCGTCCGATGGATTGGTTTCCGGGTTCGAGCAGATCCCGTCGCAGACCTCGACCGTGACCTTTCGGGCTAACTCGGCCGCCAGCCCCAGTCGGGTCCCCATGACTTTCAGCACCATCGGATCGCCGGGGCGCACCAGCCAGACCCGCCGGCCTGGGCATATTCCCAGTGTTCGCAGGCGTTTGTCGTCGTTATCACCCAGGTCCAGATCGATCACGATCCCGCACTCGCCGACCCGCAGCTCGCCCAGCCGGACCTGCTTGGTCGTCCCGCCAAATGTACCCTGACCCGCCGCCGGGTCGGCGTTCTGCCAACCGGCGTTAGATTGTGACGGGCTGTCCGAGAAGCCGGGCCAACGCATATTCGGGCTCGTTCATTAAAAGGGTCTAGGAGTCCTGCATAATAGCAATATTGATTCTTAGTATCAATTAGCAATCGGCGTGCCTGAACCAGCCTCTCTGCCGGAATCCCTAGCAAGCGGCCTGCCGATTATTCTGCCGATTTGGGCCGGGTCTTGGTATTGTGGGGTTGTCCGCACCACCGTATGAAAGGGGGCTTCATGTCTACGCTTGCGTACATGGTTCGAGTAGGATCCGGAATTGGGTTCTTGGAAATACTGATCATCGTGGCGGTGTTGCTTGTCACGCTCGGCGTGATCGGCCTGATCGTCTTTGTTGCGGTGAAGGCGGCGCAGCATTCGGAGTAACAGCCGGGTTCTTAATGCCTATAGTTGTAAGTCGCCGCCTGTCTTTATGTTTGGTGGAGATTTAGTATGGTCTTACCCGCCTCCACTTGGAATCACCCCTACACATTCGTGGCCACCTTAGCGACTGGTTGTGTCGCGGTGTTAGCTTTGACCGGCGGGGCGATGATGTTGTTTAGCCAGCGTGC
Source organism: Phycisphaerales bacterium (assembly GCA_041402025.1). GTDB lineage: Bacteria > Planctomycetota > Phycisphaerae > Phycisphaerales > Phycisphaeraceae > JAJRRS01. The sequence goes on from JAWKTA010000051.1 coordinate 29,015, forward strand.
TTTTGCGGACTTTGATACGGACCTGCCCGAGCAGTTCCAGTTTTTTAGCCGTCTGGGCGTAACGGGGATCGCCACGGTATTGTTGGTTTTTCTGGCGGTTGTCGGCGGGATGTTTTTGTGTCAGCGTCAGCGGATCGCCATTATGCTGGTGCTGATCACGGGCGGCCTGGCGTGCTTATACTTCGGCCTGATGCTGCTTGTATCGCTGCAGATGTGGATGAGGATCCATTGGGTGATTATGTAGCCATAGCCGCCGCCACGGGCTCAGGTTTTTGATTCCGTGCGGTCCGGTCGGTTTAGGGGTTCAATTCTGCGACGGCCCCGTGGGGTCATTGGGGTTGCCCGGCGTGTTGCGGGAGCTGTTGTCGCCCAGGTCGTTCTCGGCCAGCAGGTTGAAGAGCTTGCGCCGGAGGATCTGGGCTGAAAGCTGCGGGTCGTCCGTGTGGATCGCCAGGGCCGGCAGGCCGCGCGGGCGCACCAGCAGGGGGTAGGCGTAGTGGATGCTCAACTCCGCCGCGAGCAGGCACCGGCACATCTCCGCCATCGTTTTACCCTCGCCCAACTCCACCGCGAGGATATTGACTTCGCTGAAAGGTAGCTGGTGACGTTCGAGCAGCCTACGGGCGAGGTCGGCGTGGGACGTCATCAGGCGCACAACCGCGTGGTCCGCCGAATCGACCACGCACAAACCCGCCAGCACCAGCGGTTTGCCGTGGAACACCTCGATCACCTCCAGCAGCCGGCCGACGCGGTTGTCGACAAAGACGCTGAACTGGGTGTTGCGGGGGGCCTCGAAGCCGCGGGCTGTCTGTTCGCTAACCGGGGTTTGGGACATGATGCACTCATCCTAGGCCACTGCCCCGACAGACGTAAAGCCCCGAGCCTTAAGTGTCCGCATATTTGTGGATAACCCGTTTGGGCTGTCGGGTCTGTATGAATAAGCCCGCAAGATGGCGAGGGATGGTCACTTATGGGCTTTTATACCCCCAGGAGGTGACTTTTCCGAGAAATCGAAGTACTGAAGTCGCGGCCCCAAATCTTAAGATTACCCGCGCCTTCCCCCGTGTGAAAACACTCTCGTCATGTTTGTGCGGTCGGGTCACACATGATTGTATGTGGCCAAGTTTAATTGCCTATATTTACAAGTTTTGCGTTTCTTTTTCCGCAAACATAAGGTTGAAAAGTCTGATCATTGATTATGGTTTATTTTTAGTATCAATCCGCATCGGGGTGAGTTATTATGGTAGAACACCCGCCTTATTCGTTTTATCTGGAGATTAATTATGTTCCGATCGGTCGCGCCATCTGTTAGCCTGATGTTTGCCTCATTCGCGTCGGTCTCCATCTCGCAGGCCGCTTTCACCAACCAGGGCACGGCCATCCTCGGCGGTGTGGATTTTGATTCACGCAGCGTTTCCCTGGGCGACATCGATAACGATGGCGACTTGGACTTGTACTTTCAGGGGGGTGCCGGTTCACAGAAGCTCTACACCAGCAACCTGACCCAGACAGGGACCCTGACTTATACCAACGCGTTTGCCTTGCTCCCGGGCGGATTGGGCCCGTCATGGAGCGCGGCGTGGGGCGACTACAACGGCGACGGTAACGTGGATGTCTTCGTCGGCCAGTCGAACATCGGGAATACAGGCACCTTCCTGCAAAACAACGGCGTGTCCGGGTTCTCCAACGCCAGCGCGGCCACCGGGCTGGACGATCCGGGCTTCGCGCAGAACGTCGCCTGGGCCGACATCGACAACGACCACGACCTGGACCTTATCATCGGGATGGAAGGCCCGGAGAAGCACGAGATCTATCTGCAGGGGCCCGGCGGCACGTTCTCGCCGGTAGGTGCCACCGTGGGGTTCCAGGTGGCGTACGGCACCAAGGCCTACGGCATGGCGCTGGGTGACACCGACGGCGACGGCGACGTGGACATCTACATCTCCACCTGCATCGGCGGTGGCAACATCCGCAACAACTTCTTCGAGAACCAGCTCGCCCAGACCGGCACGCTGAGCTTTGTCGATATCGCTGACACCAACGGCACGCAATACATGCCCAACAGCTACGGCGCCGAGTTCATCGACATGGACGACGACGGCGACCTGGACCTGTTCATGGTCGGTGCCGACGGACAGAACAGTAAAATCTTCCGTAATGACGGCGGCAACCAGTTCACCGACGTCGATACGATCACCGGCCACGCGCTGTTAAGCAACAACGGCGGCGACCTGAACGGCGGCAAGGCCATCGACTACGACAACGACGGCGACCTGGACCTGTTCTTCCACGACCACCTGTCGGCGAACGGCAACAACTCGGCACGCAGGCTCTACCGCAACGACGGCAACTGGCAGTTCACCGACGTGACCGCCGCCGAAGGCCTGTCGGAAAATAACCGCGGGTCCTACGACAGCGCCTGGGGCGACATCGACCTCGACGGCGACCAGGACCTCATCGCCACCACAGCCAGCGGGTACAACGAGCGCATTTACATCAGCGACGCCAGCGGCAACGGCAACCACTGGCTGTACGTCGAACTCACCGGCCCCAGCGACAACACCACCGGCCTGGGCGCAGCCGTCTACGCAACCATTAATGAAGGTACGCCCCAGGAGCGCACGCTCCGCCGCGAGGCCAACACCAACGCTGGTACCTTCAATCAGAGTGACCTGCCCGTTCACTTCGGCCTCGGCGGGGCGACGCTGATCGACGTGCTCCGCATCGTCTGGCCCAACGGCCGGGTGCAGAAGCTCTTCAACGTGAGTATCGACCAGTATCTGAATGTGGATTTCGGGGACCTGATCGACGGCGACATCGACGGCGACGGGTTCGTGGGCATCGTCGACCTGAACATTATCCTGAGTAACTGGAATCAGAACGTCCCCATCGGTGATGTCTCGCGGGGAGACATCGCGGGTATCGGTGACGGGTTTATCGGGATCGATGACCTGAACACCGTCCTGAGCAACTGGAACGCGGGCACGCCGCCGCCGACATTAGGGGCGAATATCCCCGAACCGGGGACGGTGGGGGTATCTTTGCTGTGCATGTTGACCGCTTTGCGTCAGCGCGGCAGGAGTGGCCGATAGGTTAGCGCGTGTCCGTCGGTTTGCTTGAAAAAAAGCATGCCTCCGGTTGCCGATTACCGGATAAAACGTTTGCGACTTCTGAATGCGTGCTTCGCGTTCATGGGGTTATCACTTATACTCCCTCATCGGGATGTGGTCGCGTTTGACGCTTGAATGATCGTGCGCGTTCCCGTTGGCGGGTTGTACATCAGGGCGTGTGAGGCCCTTGAGCATGCTGCCATGGCCGACGCGTTTTTGATGAGTGGTCGGGTCTACGCAGAGGGAGGGTATCCAGGTTTTAGCTTTTCACTGTGTAAGATTCTCATGTGTGGCCGCACTTGTTTTTACGGCTATGGTGTTCACCTCTGAGCGGGCCGGTGCGATTAATATCGTTCTGAACTTTGATTCGGGCAGCTCCGCGGCCCCGGCGTTCGATTCTGACGGCTCGAGGCTGACCGCGATCATGGAGGCGGCGGCGGCGTATTGGGAAGACATCATCGAGGACACGCAGACGATCAACGTCACGTTTTTATACGACGACTTGGCGGCCCCGTCGATCGGCTACCATAACGGCGACGCGTACAGCGGGAATGTTGAAACAGATATGACGCTGCGGTTTGACTGGCAGTCGTCGGGCGGGGTCGCGACCAACTGGTTCTTCGATACCACGCCGTTGGACAACGCCGAATTTAATCTACAACCCACGCTCTACCGTGACCTCGCCGCCACCAACCAGGTCAGGGTGCCAACGCGTGGTACAGGGCAGCCCGCAGGACCAGTTCGAAGTCGGCTTCCAGGGCGGGTGGGTCGGGACGAACCAGGGGCTGGACCTTTTACGGTTGCGCTTTCACGAGATCGGGCACGGGCTCGGCCTGACCACGGATAACGCCGCCACGGTCAGCCAGACATCCGACTCCGACTACGACCTGCCCACCTCGTTGACCGACGGGACCACGATCGCCGTGATAAACGCGCCCTCGAACAACATCGCCCATCTTTCTCCGACGCCGTCGTTGATGTTCCCCAGCATCCAAACCGGCCGGGCCTTGCCCTCGGCCACGGACGTGCTGGCGATGGCGGCCGTCAGCGGGTGGACCCAGATCGACCTGCCCCGCAAGTACTACGGCAGCGGCACGAACTTCAACCTCGCAAGCTCGTGGATCGGTAACCGTGTCCCGGATTCCTTTGATGATGTATTCATCCTTGAGGCTTCAGCCCGACGCTGACGAAATACCACATTCATCAGGTCGCTGGCCATGGAAGACGGCAATTCGTTGAACGTCAGCGATGAGATCTTCTTCGCCGCCCAGGATGTCGATATTGTTTCCCGCGCGGGCAACCCGGGGTCGATCCCGTACCTGAGTGTCGGCGCGGGCGGGCTGGCATCTATCGGCCATGACCTGACGCTGGCCGGCGGGGAGGTCCGCCTGACCGGTGGCGGCACTGGAGATCGGGGGCCGGCTGGTCCTGCAGGACGTGGACGGGCGTACACCGGCGATCATCGGCAACGGGACCGTCCGTGTGTTTGACTCGTTCTCGGGCGACGCCGACTACGTCGCCACCGGGGGCGGCACGTTGGAGATTATCAACTCCGGGTCTTACGAGAACCTGGATATCGATCGTCAAATCCTGGCGTTCAACGGGAACGTCAAGTTCACCGGCTTTAACTCCGTCAAATTGCGCAAGGGGTCCTCGCTTCTGATCGGCGCGGGACGCAGCGCCACGTTCAGCAACCTGCAAAGTGACAGCCTGTTTTCCAGCGATGTGCCGCCGCAGATCAGCCTCCTGGGTTCGGCGGGTTCGGCGGCGGTCCTGGTGGCGCAGGGCAATACCGCTTCTATCAATGCCGATGTCACGGTTGATAAGCAGGCACGGGTAGACGGCCCGGTGAAGTGGAGCCTATACAGCGACGTCCAGCTTCCCGACGAGGACGATGTGCTCGTGCTGGCGGGGCAGACCCAATTTAACGGGGCGATCTTCAGCGGCGGGGGCAGGATCGTGCAGCGGGGCGACCTGTCGGTCACCGATGACACCACGATCGATACGTTCATCTACGACTGGGACGGCGATTCGAATAATTCCACCACGAGCGTCAACGCATTTACCACTTTTACCATCAACAGCAGCCAGATCGATTACCCCGGCGCAACGGACGGCTACGACGGCGTGATTTTTAACCACGGCACGCTGGATGTGAACACGTACCTGTTGTTGCTCAACCCGTTCGGCCCGCCGATCCCGATCGCGGACGCGTGGAAGCTGGACGGCGGGGGTGTGCTGAAAATGATCCCGGCTTTCGGCAGCGTCCCGACGCTTTCGGGGTCAGGCGTTGAGATTTCCGGCACGCTCGATGTGTTCAGCGGCAACAGTCAGTCCCTTAGCGGTGTGGCTTTGGAAACGGGGGGCGTTATCAACCTCAACGACCCCGACTCGAAGTTTATGCTTTGGGGAACGACACGATTGCGTGGCGGTGTTGTGGTCGGGCCCGGCACGTTGGTTAACAATGGGGATATGTACATCGACGTCAATATGTCCATCGACTCCCAGGGGTTTGTATGGTCAGGCAATCCAAGCTCAACCCTCACGATCGGTGCGGGTTTCCAACTGCTGCTTAATAACTCGGCTCTGAATGCGGCCTCGGCACCCTACTCGGGCACGATGACGATCGAGAACGGGGCCTCCCTGGCGGTCAACGCCGGCACGCTCGGCCCGTGGGAGAACGGCGGCCTGATCCAACTCAACGGCGGCGAGACGCTCGGCCAGTACTTCACCAATACCGTTGATGGCGAGGTCCGAGGTCATGGAGCGATTCGCGGAACAACACACATCAACAACGGGCTACTCGCTGCCGGGAATGGGCAGACACTCTCGGTTGAAACCAACGGCGTACCCGATCTGGACGGCACAAGTGGCAACGGAAGGATCGAAGCGATCGACGGCGACTTCTTCGCCCGACGCGTGCTCGTATTTGGTGCCGGTAACGTGGACTTCCACGGCACGATCGAAGTCGGTCCGGGGCGAAGCTTCGCCATGAATAACTCGTTGAACCTGTTCCTGTACGGCGAACTCGAATCAGATGGTGGCACCATAGACGTTGTCAACTTCTCCAACTCCGGTGTGCTGCGAGGCAGCGGGAATATCCTCAACGCCTATGTGCAGACCTCGCTGGGCACCCTGGCGGTGGAACTGGGGGGCACGGGTTTGGGGATGTACGACACGTTCCTGATCGACCAGGACGCCACCCTGGCCGGGACGCTCGAGGTCACTTTGGCCGACGGCTATATGCCCAGCCTGGGCGATTCCTTCACGATCCTGGACGCGTTGAATGTGTACGGCACGTTCGACACGATGCTGGGCGGATACATCGGCAACGGCTTGGGCTTCGAGGTCTACTACGACGAGTTCAGCGTCATGCTCGAGGTTGTCACCGCCTTGCTGCCCGGGGACCTGAACGCCGACGGATTTGTCGGGATCGCGGACCTGAACATTGTGTTAGGCAACTGGAACCAGAACGTGAGCGCCGGTGTATGGCTGATGGGTGATCCCAGTGGTGACGGTTTCGTGGGGATTGCGGACCTGAATGCTGTGCTGGGCAACTGGAACGCGGGGACACCGCCTTCTGATAGCGCGAACATCCCCGAGCCGGCAGCGGTGGGGGTGTTTGGGTTTTTGGTGGTGGGGTTGGTTGGGCGGCGAACGTGACGCCGCCGCGCCCGCAATGCGGGCGGGCTATGGCTTTATAAATAGTCAGTCAGAGAGTCTGTAAGGCGCGGTCGGGTGGTCAGTGTCCTGCGCCGTTGTTTCGACCTTCGATGCTTTCGATATCGCGGATGTAGGCCTCGGTGCGGTCGAGTTCGCGCTTCAGGTGCCGGACACGCAGCAGGCTCTTGACACGGGTGATCAGTTCGAGCTTGTTGACGGGCTTGGTGACGAAGTCATCGGTGCCGGACTCGACGCCGCGCTCGATGTCGCCCAACTCGTTCAAAGCCGTGACCATCATGATCGGGATGGTACGGGTGGCGTTGTCGTTCTTGAGCTTCTTGCAGACCTCAAAGCCGGACATCCTTGGCATCATGACGTCCAGCAGGATCAGGTCGGGGGTGGGCTGGTCGGGGTCTTCGACGTACTTGATCGCCTGGAGGCCGTCGAACGCGGTCACGACCTTGCAGGGCAGGTCTTCGAGGTAGGCCTGGATCAACTCGACGTTCTGTTGGTTGTCATCGACAACGAGGATGGTCGATTCGCTTAGGTCGAACTCCTCGTGCTTGGGAGCGGAGGAGGTCGCTGCTCCGGGGGCGGATGTATTGTCCTGGTCGGGTCGGTTCATGGTTGGTGGTCCTGCGTGATTTTGTCCAGGCGTTGCTTGAGCCTGGTCAGTGCCGGCTCCCGTGTGTCGCGCAGGCGGGTAAGCAGTGCGCTAAGGTCCTCGGCCGTGTCCACATCGTGCCAGTGGGGCAGTTCGTGGAGGGTCAGGCCGGCGTTCCGGGCGGCTTCACGGGTCTGATGGTACACCGCGGACGTGCCCCAGTCGATGCCGGCCAGCAATTCGGGCGTATATCGGCGGGCCGCCAGGCACCAGTACCCGCCATCCTCGACAGGCCCGACGGCGGCGTGGGCGTGATTCAGGCTGTCGTAGAGGGTTGTTAATACTTGGGTTGGGATATCCGGGCTGTCGACGCCGAAGAACACCGCCGGCCCCGAGCCGATGATCTGCCAGACGTGGCCGATCCGTTGGCCGAGGTCGCCCGTGCCCTGGTCGATGACCTCGACCCCGGCCGGCACAGTGACTTTCAACCCGGCGTCGCTACCCGTCAGCGGGTTATCGATATCCCCATCCAACGCGAGCACGACCCGGCCCGGGAGCGTTTTCCCAAGCTTTTCGAGTACACATTCCAGCATCGCGGCATGGACGCACGCCGCCTGCCGGTCGCTCAGACCGCCGATGAGCCGGGTCTTGACCCGCCCGGGCACCGGCCGCTTGGCCATGATCACCGCACAGCGGGTTTCTGCCGGATTGTTCGCCTTATCCATATACCTAAGTTTATGTTAATATATGTTTTAAGACAATAATGAGGCGGTTGCCATTTGCCAAAATCGTCCGATTTTGCTATAATAATGGGCTATCGATCGGGGGTGCCCCGGCAGGCGTCCGGGTGCCGTGAAAGCATACCGGCAACCGGCGCGGCATCGATGTTTTTGGTCACCCCGGCCCGGCGGCTACGTCCTGTATGTCGGGTAGCCGGTGATCGGGTGCCAAGGGTCACAGCAGGGTGGACCCGGGTAAGGATTCACGAGACGGTTTCCGGCCGGTCGATACTTATCGGAACCGCCCCCGGCCCGGCGGACCTTCGCCTCCCGGCCGGCGAACAGCTTGTGTATTAACAGAGGAGTCAACGAGATTGACCGCCATGACAACCCCCGTTTATGAAGTGAAAAGTCCCTGGGAAGACCGCTGGGTTCAGCCCAACCTTGAGCAACTGCTGGCCCCGCTGGACGAGCAGCGACGCAAGGTCGTGGACATCCTCATCGAGCAGATCGGGGCGTTCCCCGGCGTGCATCAGAAGCTGATCTGGCACGGCACGGCGTGGCGCTGGACGCTTCAGTTCTCGCTGTACGGCGAGGACGGCAAACTGATCGATACCCTCGCGTACCTCGTGCCCAACCCGCTCACCCCGACGATCTGCATCCCGCTGAAACCGCAGACCGTCGAGAAGCTGCCGCTCAAGCGGCTGAACCGTTACATCCGTGACGGCATCCGTGTCGCCAAGCGCGCGGTCGATATCTACTGGGCTGTGTGGACCCCGACCGCGGTGACCGAGACCGAGCACCTGATGGACCTGATCAAGCGCCGACACAAGCTGATGCTGTCGCGTCAGGCCGAGGTGGCCGAGTAACCTCTCATGTACCCAGCTATGAGCACACGCTCGCCTTCCGCGGGTGTTTTGGCATGCGCGTATCCGGCGTCTTGTAAAGAATCTGCGCGAAAAAAAGCAAAAATGGATTGACCTTGGCCGGACTGAACCGATAATTAGATTGTCGGTGTGACCGACCGGTGCGGCACGGGAAAACCCCGGGGTCGGCCGGGCGGGTGAAGCCGACCGAGCATCGGTGTGGTTCTCCACCCCCGATGAGCGTGGTGCCCCGCAAGACGTTACGGGGCGGAAAGACTCCGGCGGCCGGGCCGTGCGGCGCAGCGTTGATGCAACGGCGCAACACGGAGGTCGGCGACGGCTGGAACGGCTCTTTTCTAGATGGAGGTGATCCTTGGATAATGAATGTACGAGTGTCCGGAGTGGGCTGCGGTAGGCAGCTCGACGGGGCTGTTGAGCAGCTCCCACATCCGGGCCACAAACCTACGCCCGCCCCGATGCGTCGGGGCGGGTTTTTTATTTGGGGTGTAGGGTTTGGGGTTTAGGGTGTAGGGTTTTCTACACGTGTCATTTGTTCTGTTGCCATAGCCCGCCCGCAAC
>JAWKTA010000052.1:0-37809 GCA_041402025.1 Phycisphaerales bacterium
GTACTCCAGTTTACCAACGGAGACAATCCCGAAGGTTCGATCTTTGATGAGGACAACCTCACCGACGCCGCGATCCATAAACCCACCATATGGACAGGCAACAACTTACCGGTGCCTAATCTCTAAATAAAGAAACCATTGATTTGACTTCAACGATTTGTCATCATTTGCACAACCCCGTGACAGGCTTATTCCCAATTTTTAGGAGGGTATGAAGATGGATGCAGGAAATCGTACCGCAAAGATGATTCTGGCAGCAGGCGGGCTCGCCCTGACCGTCGGGCAGGCCAACGCTCAGTTCACCGATAACTTCGAGGACGGGCTTGGGGCCAGCCGGTACAACATCGCCACAGATTACGAGTCCGGCGTGGCCGACAACAACATCAACTTCACGTTCGATTACATCGCCGCGGGCCTGCCCCTGGCGCCGAACAGCACGGGCGGCGATACCCTGGGCCTGTATGTCCAGTCCAACCTCACCGACCAGTGCCCCGGGCTGCCCGGCTGCAACGCCAACAATGACGAGGGTGAGATGATCGCCTTCTACCCCGGCAGCGGCAATTCGTTCGGCCCGAACGACGACTATATCCTCCAGTTCGACTTCTATCAGAATGTTAAGAACGTCGGCAATATCTTCTCGATGACCGAATCGGTCAGCATGGGCCTGAACGCCAACGGCACCGACGCCAACTGGTTCTTCGGGCAACACCCGACCAGCGGCAGCTGGTTCTCGATGACCACCGACGGCGACTCCTCGACCGATATCCGCGCTTTCGAGGGCGACGCGGTCGATGATGGCAGCCCCAACGGCTACAACTTCCGCCGTGAGTATGCCGAAGACGACAATGTCGATCCGCTTCTGCAAGGCGTGGCGGGCTTCCTCGACGGCAGCCTGTCCGCGGCAAATCCGGTCACCCTGCAAGCCATCAGCTCAGGCTGGAGCGTGTTCCAGCTCGAAAAAAGCGGCACGACCATCACTTGGCGCGTCAACGGCAACCCCGAAGTCGATAACGTGTTCGAGACGCTTTTCACATTCGACCAGAGCGCGCCGATCGTCCCCGCAATCGAGTCCGGTTTTGACATCACACAGGACAGCGGGTCCAACTTCAGCAGCGGACAGACTTGGTTCGGTTACGGCGACTTCGTCAACTCCGTCATGGACGCAGGCGAACTCGGCGGGATCTTCGACAACATCAAGATCATCGTTAACAGTGTCAACATTGATGGCGACCTCGATGGCGACGGGTTCGTCGGCATCACCGACCTGAACATCGTCCTGAGCAACTGGAACCAGAACGTCACGCCCGGCGACCCCCTGGTAGGTGATCCAACGGGCGACGGGTTCGTCGGCATCGACGACCTGAACCAGGTCCTGAGCAACTGGAACGCCGGCACCCCCCCCGCCGCCAACGCCGTGCCCGAGCCGGCAACGCTCGCGCTGCTGGGCCTGGGCGGCTTGGCGATGATACGACGAAAATAGTTGCTCCTGATTCGAGACCGCATGCTATAATTAGCGTGCTATTACCGGCTTTGGAGGGGACGACACCAAACGTGTTTTGATGCCGTCCTCAAACACTGAACCGGGCGCTGCTCCCACGGCGCCCGGATTTTTTTTGGTCTGCGGCAAAGGCGCCGACCTGCCTGCATCGTCACCCGGACCCGGGAGGCGGGGCGAATGTAGATTAAAAATAAAATAATCTTTTGTATGCGGGCTTACCCGTTTTAACAGGGCATACATGCCGGATTAAATCGGACGGAGATTTAATTTGTAATTATGGCTTGAAATTATGAAAGATCGCTTGACAAAAGCGGCTAATCCCGTCATTCTTAAGTAGTCGGTGCCATGTCTGTTGCTGACATTATGCTTGTGTGTTCTTAGGGAGGCGAGGAGAAAGCACTACCTATCTGTAACATTGACCCGAGTAAAAATACCTCGGTGATATTCCATTGTGACTATTGGCCTTATTAACTTCTGTATTTAGGAGGATGGAGAGATGAGAAAGTTTGGATTTGGACTCGCGGCGTTGACAGCGGCCGCTGTCGCCACCCCCGCCATGTCGGCGATTGTGTTCTCGGACAACATGGACAGCGGCGCCGGCTGGGGCGTAAACGCCATCACCGCCGACAACGCGGCCACCTTCGGCTACGACTACAGTGCCGATGGCATCCCCGAAGCGCCTCACAGCGTCGGCGGCGCAGCCACCTCGGGTGTGAAGCTGGAATCCAACATCACGGCCGGCGCGTTGGATGGGTTTACGCTTTACCCGATCGGTCAGAGCTTCTCCGGTGCTTACACCCTGCAGTTCGATGCCTGGATGAACTTCGACGCCGATGAGCGTGTCGGTGATGCGAACGGCACGACCGAGTTCCTCGGCGGCGGCATCGGTTACAACAACACCTCGGCCGACATCGGCAGCGGCGCCCAGGCGATCGCTACCGGCGAAGGCGGTTCGGGCAGCGATTACCGCGTCTTCAAGAGCCCGCCGGCGTTCTTCGTCCCGGCCACTGGAATGACCGCGGGCGACCGCAACGGCGCCAACGCTTACTACAGCGATTACCTGCCCGGCGGCGTCCTGCCCCCGGTTGAACAGGGCCAGACCGGCCTGTTCGGCAGCGTGGCCGGCTCACCCGGCCTGCAGTGGATCACCTGGCTGATCTCCACCGACGGCAGCGGCATCGTCAACATCGATATCCGCAAGCCCGGCAGCCCCAACCTCCGCATCGCCACCCTGGACTGCAACGACACGTCCGACGGCTCCTCGGGCTGCACCACGGACGGCAACATCTCGCTGTTCTACGCCGACTTCTTCAGCTCGGTCAGCCCCCGGGCGGACCTGACCTTCGGCGTCATCGACAACGTCATCGTGACCAACGTCCCCGAACCCGCCAGCCTCGCGCTGCTGGGCCTGGGCGGCCTGGCGATGATCCGTCGTAAGCGCTGAACCCGCGGGCTTAAAAACCCCCAGATAACCATTGACCGCCGGGCCGAAAAGGCCCGGCGGTTTTTTGTATCCCGGCTGAATACCCGGCAATGGACTACGCCGACATTACCCATGTACCCCGCACCATCTAACCATAGGAATGAAGGGGATCATTCATCTTGTTATGCAATTATCCTCTTGACTTTCGATCGAATCGGAGACAAAATAGGAATGTTAGATATCAGGCAATAAAAACATTGCCTGGGGAGAAAAAGGGCACCTGCCCGGACGGTCGTCAGGCCTCCTGCCTGTTCGATCCAATGACTATATACATCAAGGCCGCGGACCGGCATGTGATGTCGTTCACATGCGCTGTGCGGTTAACCAGGAGAGGAGAGACGATGATTAAGCATTTTGGCGGGATCGTGGCAATGACGGGGCTGTGCCTGGCCTCGGGCTCGGCATTCGGCGCCCTGTACTCGGAAGACTTCAACGTTGACAACAGCGCCAACTGGACCGTCAACGATTCGGGCCTGTCCGACATCCTTGTGGACTTCTCGTACGATTACTCGGCGATCGGCGTGCCCTCGGCTAACGGCTCGGATACCCTGGGCCTGAAGATGACCGCCAACAACGCCGGCGGCGTCTTCAGCGGCTTCAGCGTCTCGCCCACCGGTGAGAGCTTCACGGGCGACTACAAGGTCTCCTTCGACATGTGGCAGAACTACGTCGGCCCGCTGGGTGCCGGCGGCAGCGGCACCACGCAGATCTCCATGATGGGTATCGGCACCGCCGGTAACGTCGCCATGTGGCCCGGCGCGGCGACCAAGGAAAGCATCACGTTCGGTGTGACGCTCGACGGCGGGTCCGCCTCGGACTTCCGTGCGTACTCCTCCGCCGCACCGACCTCGTATCCTTCCGGCAACGCGGTCTACGCATCACCCGGCAGCACGATCAACAACAGCGATGCGTACTACACCGCCGCTTACCCCGCGACCGCGGCCCCGGCGGCACAGACCCTGCTCTACCCCGGGCAGACCGGTTCGACCGATGCCGGCGAGGTTTCGTTCGCCTGGCGTAAAGTCGAGATCGAAGTCCTCGGCGGGATCGCGACCTGGAAGATCGACGGCCTGCTGATCGCCACCGTGGATGCCAGCACCGTCACCCTCGGCGGCGGCAACATCCTATTCGGCCACAGCGACACCAATAACGGTTCGTCGGCCGATCCCAACGACACCCTGCTGAACGTCACCCTGATCGACAACGTCGTCGTCACACCCGAACCCGCCAGCCTCGCGCTGCTGGGTCTGGGCGGCTTGGCGATGCTCCGCCGCCGATAATATCGCGGCACACCGTCAACGGTGAGCCATACGGCAACAACAAAGCCGTCGGGAATTCCCCGGCGGTTTTTTTGTTGCGCACCAATCGCCAAATAGCGCAACAGCCCGTCCACCTATATGACAGGCCGCGCCGCGATGCGATATAATGGCCTTGTTCAGGGGGTTGTTCGGAATACCCGTTTACTCTATCGATCAGGGACCCCAATCGTGAAACGCGAACTCTATGCTATCGTTCTAACGCTGCCCATCTGCTCTGGCACGCTTTATGCCGACACCGTCGAACTTATCAGCGGCGAGATATTGAAAGGCACGATCACGGAACAACAGGACCTGGGCGTCACCCTCGACCACCCCGTGCTCGGCACGGTCAAGCTCTCCGCGGACCAGATCAAGCAGTACCAGATCGCATCCGAGGATACCCAGGAGCAGGCAACAGCCGAACCGGCCCCCGCCGTCGCCGAAGCCGTGGCGCCCAACGGCCTTTCGCAAAAAATCCTGCCCGGTTGGGACAAGCACTTTGAGCTGGGCTTCACCGGAACGGACGGCAACACACAGACCTCCAACCTCGCGGTCGGCTTCGCCGCGCTGCGCGAGAACGACGAAGAACGCACCAAGCTGAACCTCAGCGCCTTCCGCGCCGAGGACGATGGGACGCGTACCCGCAACGAAGCGGCCGGTGAACTCACGCACGACTGGCTCATGCCCGACAGCCCCTGGTTCAAGTTCGTCACCGGCAAGCTCGAGTACGACGAATTCAAGGACTGGGAAACCCGGGCCAGCGCGTTTATCGGCGTGGGCAAGCAGATCTACGACGGCCCGAAAAACAACCTGATCGGCCGGGCCGGTATCGGCGGCAGCTACGAGTTCGACTCGATCAACGAGTTGGTCCCTGAAGCATTGTTCGGCCTGGAATGGGTCTATACCATCAACGATCGCCAGTCCCTTTCAAGCTACGTCACCGTGTACCCGGACCTCGACGAATTCGGTGAATCCCGTATCCTGGCCGGTTCGGCATGGTCGATCAAGATCGACGAGGCCGACGGCCTGAGCCTCAAGCTCGGCATCGATAACGAGTACGAGTCGCGCACCGAGGGCACGGCCAAGCACAACGACGTGAAATACTACGCCGCGGTCGTGTTCGATTTTTGATACACAAGCCGGTACCCAACCACCCCCATCCCCCGGCTCCGCCGGGGGTTTTTTGTGCGCCCGCCGCTACCACGTGCCCGCGAATTACTCGTAGCACACCGGATAATCCGGGGGCTGCGGGATATTGGAGGCCGTATTGCGATACCCCGTATACTGTAGCCGCTTGGACCATTCACTTTCAGAGAAAGGA
Source organism: Phycisphaerales bacterium (assembly GCA_041402025.1). Lineage (GTDB taxonomy): Bacteria > Planctomycetota > Phycisphaerae > Phycisphaerales > Phycisphaeraceae > JAJRRS01. The sequence goes on from JAWKTA010000052.1 coordinate 5,601, forward strand.
CCGCCATGTCAGTCGCCAAAGTCACCGAGATCATCGCCGAGTCGGACAAGAGTTTCGAGGACGCCGTCAAGCTGGGCATCAAGCGCGCCAACAAAACGCTCAAGGGTGTAAAAGGCGCGTGGGTGCAGAACCAACAGGTCACCTGCGACAGCAAGGGCAAGATCGAAAAGTACCGTGTCAACCTCAAGGTCACGTTCGTGCTTGAGGATTGATAACACGGTTTATTAATTTCGTAAGACTGGACAGCTCCGGCCTTCTCGCTGTTAGCTGTCACACTTAAAACGGGGTCACTGCATGCGAATAACAATGTTGCTGCGTGTTTTCTTTGTCACGGTAGTTGCCGCAATACCTGCCCGCGGTGAACCCACTCCCCTGCCACTGGGACAAACCCAACACGGTTCCGCGGACACCGATGCGGCGACGGTCTACCGTGTGTCCGTGGACGGACCCGGCGTGCTGACCGTGGCGGTCCGCTCGGATCAGGGGTTTGACCTTGGCGTGGAGATCGCGGACGTCGACGGCCAGACCCTGCCCGACGGCTACGGAGACTTCGACGATTTCGGCAAGATGGGTGACGAACAGGTCGCGGCCACGCTCGGCGCGGCGGGCGATTACCTGGTCTATGTGATGGCCTACGAACAACAGGCCGGATATGTGATCGGCGCGACCTTCCTGCCGATGCCCGAGGCGGCGCTGCCCGAAGACCCACACGGGAGGCCGGGCACGGCCGCGCCGATGGAAGTGGGCCGGAAAACGGGCGGAACGATAAGACCCGCGCGCGGCGACCACTACGACTGGTACGTCATCACGCCGGCACGTAACGGCGTGATGACCATCTACACCCGCGGCGACGACGATGTCGTGCTCGAAGCCTACGAACCGGGCGAATACCGGGAAGCGATCGCCTGGGCCGACGAAACCGACCAAACGGCCGGCGGAAACGAATCCATTTCTCTGGACGTTCACGAGAACGAGCGGTTGTATGTCCGCGTTTCGACGTACGCCGAATCGGCGGACTATGTGATCACCGCCGGCATGGTCGGCGAGTGAATATGCGGTTTATACAGACCTGAAAAACAAAACACCTCGGCGTGAACCGGGGTGTTTTTGTTGGGTTTTGAGTTACTGACACGCGGGGCGTGGTCAGTTGTTCTTGTTGCCGCCGGGCAGTTCCTCGCCGAGCAGCTGCGCGACCAGGCGGGACTCGCCGACGGTGGTGCCGATCTCGTCGGGCGAGACGGCGCCGGCGGCCATGGCGACGGCTGCGGCGTCCTCGAGTTCCTGCTCGCGGGTCGGCATCTCTTGGGCCGGGGGCTCGGCGAGCTTGAGGACCTTCATACCTGTGTACTTCTTGAACCCGGTACCGACCGGGATCAGGTGGCCCAGCAGGACGTTTTCCTTGAGGCCTTCCAGCGGGTCGATCTTGCCGGCGAGCGCGGCCTCGGTGAGGACCTTGGTCGTCTCCTGGAACGACGCACCGGAGAGGAACGATTCGCTCTGGAGGCTGGCCTTGGTGATGCCCAGCAGCAGGGTCTTGGCGGTCGCGGGGCGGCACTTGGAGGCCTTGGCGGTCTCCTTGCCCTCGGCCTCGAGCCGGGCGTTGATGTCCTTCAGCTCGGTCTTGCTCACCATCGTGCCGATGGGCAGGCCGCTTTCGCCCGGTTCCTTGATCTTGCCGCTCTGGGAGATCGCCTCGTTGGCGGCGCGGAAGCGGAACTTGTCGACGACCTCGTTGGGGAGCAGGTCGGCGTCGCCGGGGTTCTCGATACGGACCTTACGCAGCATCTGTGCCACGATGATCTCGATGTGCTTATCGTTGATGGGCACGCCCTGGGCGCGGTACACGTTCTGGACCTCTTCGAGGAGGTAGACGTAGAGCGCTTCTTCGCCCTTGACACGCAGGATGTCCTGCGGGACCAGCGGGCCGTCGATCAGCGGGTCGCCGGCGTTGACAAAGTCGCCGGTGTGGACCAGCAGGTGGCGGTCCTGCGGGACGTGGTGCTCGGCCTCGAGGCCGGCGTCGGACTTGACGATGATGGTCATCTTGCCGCGGCGGCGGTCGGAGCGGAGTTCGACGTCGCCGGAGATTTCGGCCATGACCGCGGCGTCCTTGGGACGGCGGGCCTCGAAGATCTCGGTGACACGGGGCAGACCACCGACGATGTCGCTGGAACCGGTCGCCTCACGCGGCTGGCGTGCGAGCATCTGGCCGGCCTCGATGGACTGGCCTTCCTTGACGTCGATACGCGCCTTGGCCGGCAGGTAGTGGAAGTCGAGGATCTTACCGTCGGTGTCTTCGATGACGATACGCGGGTGCATCTCGCCCTTGTGCTCGATGACGACCAGGCTCTCGCCCTTCTCTGCACCATCGGTTGTACCGGCCTTCTTCTTGCCCTTGCCGCCGGCGGCTTCCTGCTCGGGGCGGACGGTCTCGCCGATGACGATGTCCTCGAACTTAATCCGGCCGGGCTTCTCGGCGAGGATGGCGGTACGGTGCAGGTCCCACTGGACCAGGACCTGGCCACGCTTGACCTGTTCGCCGGGCTTGACGCGGATGTAAGAGCCGTACTGGACCTTGAACTTCTCGAGTTCACGGCCCTTGTCGTCCATCACGGCGACCTCACCGTTACGCTTCAGCGCGACGAGCGTCTCGTTGCCCTGCTCGTCGGTGGTGGGCACTTCGTTACAGTCACGGATCTCGATGGTGCCGGCCTGCGACGCCTGGTAGGCGCTCTCGATGAGGCTGGTGGTCGCGACACCGCCGGTGTGGAAGGTACGCATCGTAAGCTGCGTGCCGGGTTCGCCGATGGACTGCGCGGCGATGATGCCGACGGCCAGGCCCTCTTCGACCAGACGGCCGGTGGACAGGTCCTGCCCGTAGCAGCTTGCGCAGATGCCCTGCTTGGATTCGCAGGTCAGGCCCGAACGGACCATCACGGCGTCGATGCCCAGGGCCTCGATCTTCAGCGCGGCCTCGTCGGTGATCAGATCGTTTTCATCAACGATCAACTCGTCGGTGATCGGGTTACGGATCATCTGACGGGCGGTGCGGCCGACGATGCACTCACGCAGCGGGACGTCGATCTCTTCGCCCTTGTAGAGCGCACGCTTGGTGACGCCCTGCTTGGTGCCGCAGTCGTGCTGGCTGATGAAGACGTTCTGCGCGACGTCGGCGAGCTTACGGGTCAGGTAGCCGGAGTCCGCGGTCTTCAGCGCGGTGTCGGCCAGGCCCTTACGGGCGCCGTGGGTCGAGGAGAAGTATTCAAGAACGCTCAGGCCTTCGCGGGCGTTGGCCTTGATGGGCGTTTCGATGATCTCGCCCGACGGCTTAGACATCAGGCCACGCATACCAGCGAGCTGCTGGACCTGGCTGACGTTACCACGGGCACCGGACGCCTCTTTGCTCATCACGTACACGGGGTTGATGTAGATCTTCCCGTCGGTGCCTTCGGAGGGCACGTAGTTGCCGGCCTCGTCGCGGCGGTCGTTCTTGAGCTCCTTGAGCAGTTCCTTGGTGACGCCTTCACGGCAGTGCGTCCAGAGGTCGAGTAGCTGATTGTAGCGCTCGCGCTCGGTGATGGCACCGGCGTGGTAGGCCTTCTCGACGCGGTCGACCTTCTTCTGGGTCGCGTCGATGAGTTCCTGCTTCTTGGCGGGGATACGCAGGTCGGTCAGGCCGAACGACAGGCCGGAGACCGTCGAGTGCTTGAACCCGATGGCCTTGAGGTTATCGAGCAGGTCGATGGTCGCGGGCCGGCCGCAGCGTGCGTAGGTGTCGTCGATGACGCGGCTGCACGCCTTGGAACCCAGCGCGAAGTTGTAGTAGTGCATGCCCACGGGCAGGATCTCGTTGAAGTAGAGCCGGCCGACCGTGGTGACGATGCGGTTGTTCTTGGGCAGCGCTTCGGGCTGGCTCTTCATGTCCGGCACGATGTCGCCGTAGCGGTCCTTGGGCAGGCGCACCTCGATCGGCGTGTGCAGGTCGATCTTCTTGAGGTCGTAGGCGATGAAGGCCTCGAAGGGGTTGCGGTACGACGGGCAGTCGGCCGGGGCCATGGACGCTTCGGCGCGGGCCATCGTCAGGTAGTACGCACCGAGCAGGATGTCCTGCGAGGGGCTGATGATGGGGTTGCCGTTGGCGGGGCTGAAGATGTTGTGCGTGGCGAGCACGAGCACGTGGGCCTCGGCCTGGGCCTCGACGCTCAGCGGCAGGTGGACGGCCATCTGGTCGCCGTCGAAGTCGGCGTTGAACCCGGCGCAGACCAGCGGGTGGATCTTGATCGCGTTGCCTTCCACGAGCACCGGCTCGAAGGCCTGGATACCCATGCGGTGCAGCGTCGGGGCGCGGTTCAACAGGACCGGGTGCTGGAAGATCACCTCTTCGAGGATGTCCCACACTTCCGGGTCGCGGCGCTCGAGCATCTTCTTGGCGCTCTTGATCGTGTCAACGAGGCCGTGCTCTTTGAGCTTGCGGATGATGAACGGTTGATACAGCTCCAGCGCGATCTTCTTGGGCAGGCCGCACTGGTTGAGCTTGAGTTCCGGGCCGACGACGATGACCGAACGGGCCGAGTAGTCCACGCGCTTGCCCAGCAGGTTCTCGCGGAACCGGCCCTGCTTGCCCTTGATCATATCGGTCAGGGACTTAAGCGGGCGGTTGGACGAACCGAGCACCGGCCGGCGGCAACGGCCGTTGTCGTAGAGCGCATCGACCGACTGCTGGAGCATGCGCTTTTCGTTGCGGATGATGACCTCGGGGGCGTTGAGGTCCATCAGCTTCTTGAGCCGGTTGTTGCGGTTGATGATGCGGCGGTACAGGTCGTTCAGGTCGCTGGTCGCGAAGTTGCCCGACTCAAGCAGCACCAGCGGGCGGAGGTCCGGCGGGATCACGGGGACCACGTCCATGACCATCCACTCGGGCTTGTTCTCGGAGTGGCGGATCTGCTCAACGATCTTCAGACGCTTGGACAGGTCCTTGATCTTCTGCTTGCTGCGGGTGTTGCCCAGGTCCTCGCGGAGCTGCGCCTGGGTTTCGTTCAGGTCGAGCTTGACGAGCAGTTCCTTGACGGCCTCGGCGCCCATCGCGGCGACGAACCCGTGGCCGTACTGCTCGCGGGCCTGGCGGTACTCGTCCTCGGTCAGGAGCTGGCGCTCTTTGAGCGGGGTGTCACCGGGATCGATGACGGCGTAGTCCTGGAAGTAGACGACCTTCTCGATGTCGCTGGTCTTCATACCGAGCAGGTTGCCCAGGTGGCTGGGGATGGCCTTGAAGAACCAGATGTGGACGATGGGCGCGGCCAGGTTGATGTGGCCCATGCGCTTGCGGCGGACGCGGGAGTGCGTGACCTTGACGCCGCAACGGTCGCAGATGATGCCCTTGAACTTGGTGCCCTTGTACTTGCCGCAGGCGCACTCGTAGTCGCGCTCGGGGCCGAAGATACGCTCGCAGAAAAGGCCGTCCTTCTCCGGGCGGTAGGTGCGGTAGTTGATCGTCTCGGGCTTCTTCACTTCGCCGAAGCTCCACGATCGGATGTCGTTGGGGCTGGCGAGGGTGATCTTCACCGAAGCGTAGTCGTTCACGCGGTCGTACATCAGTTCTGCCATAGTCGAAACGCTCCCAAGGTTTGAGCGTGAAAAGTTTCAAATCCGAGTCCGGCGTTGCCGGTCACGTTATCCCCCCGGGAACAAGCCCCGGAATCCGAGCCGCTTAGAGGATGCTTCCGCCCTCGAGCTCGACCTTCTCCAGCGTGATGTTCAGGCCAAGGCCCTTGATCTCGTTGCAGAGCACGTCGAACGCGACGGGCATGCCGGCCTCAAGCGTGTTGGTGCCCTTGACCATCGATTCGTAGATCTTGGTCCGGCCCTCGACGTCGTCGCTCTTGACGGTCAGCAGTTCCTGGAGGATGTAGGCGGCGCCGTAGGCTTCGAGCGCCCAGACTTCCATCTCGCCGAAGCGCTGCCCGCCAGTGCGTGCCTTGCCGCCCAGCGGCTGCTGGGTGATGAGGCTGTACGGGCCTGTCGCGCGGGCGTGGATCTTGTCGTCGACCAGGTGGTGCAGCTTGATCAGGTACATGTACCCGACGGTCGTCTTCTGATCGAAGGGCTCGCCGGTGCGGCCGTCGTAGAGCTGGACCTTGCCGCCGTAAGGCATCCGGGCAAGCAGCTCATCCGGGCCGTGGTTGCCACCGGTTTCCTCGATACGCTTGCTGGCGTAATCGTTGGCTTCGCGGACAACCTCGTGGATCTCGGCCTCGGTCGCGCCGTCGAAGACGGGGGTGACCGCCTGGAAACCCAGGACGCCGCAGGCCCAACCCAGGTGGGTCTCGAGGATCTGCCCGACGTTCATACGCGAAGGCACGCCCAGCGGGTTCAGCAGCACGTCAACCGGCGTGCCGTCTTCGAGGAACGGCATGTCCTGCTCTGGGACGATACGGGCGATGACGCCCTTGTTGCCGTGACGACCGGCCATCTTGTCGCCGACCGACAAGGGCCGCTTGGTCGCGATGTAAACCTTGACCATCTCCAGCACGCCGGAGGGCAGCTCGTCGCCGCGCTTCATGTGGGCGAGCTTGCGCTGCTTTTCCTTCTCGATCGCCTGGATACGCGGCCAGAACTGGTTGTAGACCGCGGTGCCGGCTTCCTTGATCTCCTTGCTGCCTTTGATCCACTTCAGGTCGAAGGATTCGATCTGTTCAAGGATAACCTCGGTGATGTCGCTGGCGCCGACCTTCTGACGGGTGGACGGGTCGACCATCGCCGTGCCGGTCGCTTCGTTGATCTGCTCGACCATCTGGCGGAACAGCTCGGCTGCGCGGTCGTCCATCGACGCTTCATAATCACGCATGTCGCGCTTCAGCGCCTTCTTCTGCTCGTCGTTAAGGTGCATACGGCGGCTGAAACGCTTGGCGCCGATGACGATGCCTTCGGTCCCGGCGGGGACTTCCAGCGAATCATTCTTCACGTCTTCACCTGCCCGGCCGAAGATCGCGTGCAGCAGCTTCTCTTCGGGGGTCAGCTCGCTCTTGGATTTCGGCGAGACCTTGCCGACGAGGATGTCGCCCGGCTTGACGTAAGCACCGGTGCGGATGATCCCGTGCTCGTCCAGCATCGACAGCATCTTTTCGCTGACGTTGGGGATGTCGCAGGTGAACTCCTCACGGCCGAGCTTGGTCTCGCGGATCTCGACGTCGAAGTCCTCGATATGGATCGAGGTGAAGGTGTCACGCTTGACGAGGCGCTCGCTGATGACGATCGCGTCCTCGAAGTTGTAGCCGTCGAACGTGTTGAACGCGACGAGCACGTTCTTGCCCAGGGCAAGCTCGCCCTGATGGGTAGCGGCGCCATCGGCGATGATCTGGCCGGCCTTGACCTTCTGGCCCAAGCGGACGATCGGCTTCTGGTTCTGGCAGGTCCGCTCGTTCAGGCCGACGAACTTACGCAGCACGTACTCGTCGGCGTTGTCGACGACAATCTGCTTGGCGTCGACATAAGTCACGGTGCCGGCGTTGCGGGCGCGGACGACCATGCCCGAGTACGTCGGGATGTGTTTCTCCATGCCGGTCGCGACGCACGGCGGCTCGACCTTGATCAGCGGCACGGCCTGACGCTGCATGTTCGAGCCCATCCGCGCGCGGTTGGCGTCGTCGTGTTCGAGGAACGGGATCATGGCAGCGGACACGCCGACGATCTGCTTGGGGCTGATGTCCACGTAGTTGATCTGCGTGGAATCGACCTGCGCCAGGTCGCCATCGACACGGGCCAGCACGGCGCCGCTCTTGATGTCGCCGCTTAAGTCGATCGCGTCGGTCGGGCCGAGCGTGAGCTTCATCTCTTCGTCGGCACGCAGGTAGACGGTCTCGCCGGTGAGCTTGCCGTTCTTGACCTCGCGGTACGGGGTCTGGAGGAAGCCGTACTCGTCGACGCGGGAGTAAAGGCCCAGCGAAGCGATCAGGCCGATGTTCGTGCCTTCGGGCGTTTCGATCGGGCAGATACGGCCGTAGTGCGAGATATGCACGTCGCGGACTTCAAAGCCCGCACGCTTACGGTTCAGGCCGCCGGGGCCCAACGCCGACAGACGCCGTTCGTGGGTGAGCTGGCTCAGCGGGTTGGTCTGGTCGACCACCTGCGACAACTCGCCACGACCGAAGAAGTGGTCGATCGCGCTGCTGATGCTCTTGGAGTTGACCAGGTCGGCAACCTTAGAAAGCTCGTCAAGGTCCTTGACGCTCATGCGTTCCTGCACGGTCCGCTTAAGCTTGAGGAAGCCCTTACGCATCTCTTCGACCGCAAGCTCGTCGAGCGTACGCAGGCGACGGTTGCCCAGGTGGTCGATGTCGTCGATGTGGGCCTTGTTGCGGTTGTTACGCAGGTCCAGGATGTACTTGACGACCTGGAGGAAGTCCTCGGCCCGGAGCTTCATCTCGTCTTCGGACGTGTTCAGGTCGAACTTACGGTTGATGCGGAACCGGCCGACCTTGCCCAGGCGGTAACGGTTCTCGTCGAAGAATTTTTCGTCGATGAGCTGCTTGGCCTTGTCGACCTGGGGCGGGTTGCCCGGACGCAGGCGTGCGTAGAGCGCGAGCAGCGCGGCCTCGTACTCGGTGAGCGTGACGCCCTCGAGTTCGGTCTGCTTTTCGTCGGCGATCGTATTGAGGATCAACATGTCGCCGGGGTTGGCGATGATGTCCACGCTCTTGAGCTTGGAGGCCAGGACCTGCTCGATGTGCTCGCCAACCTGCCCACCGATCGGGACCAGCTCTTCGCCGGTCTCGGTATCGATGATCGGGGCGGCCACGTAGTGCTCGGGCTTGAGGTCCTTGGTCTTGATCGACTGGACGTCGTAGAACGTCCGCAGCAGCTTGTCGGTGGTCGAGTAAGCCTCGTCGATCGCACGCAGGAACGTGGTCGCGGGGATCTTGGTCGACTGGTCGATGCGCATCTGGAGCACGTCCTTCTTGGACACCTCCAGCTCGATCCACGAACCGCGGTCCGGGATGATGCGAGCCGAGTGCAGCGGGCGGTCGGCCTCGGCCGAGGCGATCGAGAAGTCCACACCGGGCGAGCGGTGCAGCTGATTCACGATGACGCGCTCGGCACCGTTGATGATGTATTCGCCGCCGCCCATCAGGACGGGGATTTCGCCGAGATAGATATCCTCTTCGGGGATCTCCGGCACGTCCTTGCGGACCAGGCGCACGCGGATGCGGAACGGCAGGCCGTAGGTCAGCCGAAGCTCACGACACTCGTCGGGGGTGTAGCGCGGCTCGTCCAGCCGGTAGTGCACGTACTCCAGGTGCATGTTCCCGTCGTAAGATTCGATGGGGAACACCTCGCGCAACAGCGACTCAAGACCCATGTTCTTGTCGCGCTGATCGTACGCCAGATTTCTTTGTAGAAACCGCTCATAAGCGGCTTGTTGAACGTCCACCAAATTGGGGATTGATAGAGCATCTCCACGCTTGGAGTAGTCGCGCACCGTCGTCTGCAGCATCGATTACCTCGATCTTGCGAGTGATAAGTGTAGTAAATTAATGGCCTTACGGGTTCCCGATCTTCGCTTTCCGCACCGCGAACCAAACACTATAAACGAAAATAGAGCGTAGGACAAATCGTAGGCGTAAAAAATTCATGTTCTCGACGTTATTGGCCCTGCATTTGCGTGTCATATCGGGCCGATACGTCGTATATTGTTTTATTGCAAGCATTTATCGCTGTCGTCGACGGGCTTCAGGTTTTTAATAAATCGCGTGCAATCCATTGAAAACACGCTGATAGTCCTCAGGTTATTAACAATTCGAGTTTTTGTCTATCAGCGATACGCACGTCCACAGGTACATGCCCGGCCGGGTCGCCGTCCACTTGCACCGGGACCTGTTCCTCTGCCCGGACACGGACCCGCGACGCCCGCCCGTGGCTGACACCCGGCCGATTAAGGTGCCCGCCCCGCAGCACAGCCCACGCCGCCGACAACATCGCCACCCGCCCCGGCCGCTCGAACAACACCCAGTCCAGCAACCCGTCATCCGCAGAGGACCCCGGTGGCGCAATAACCAATCCCCCGCCATACCGCGGCAGGTTGAATACAAACAGGTGCGCCCCGGCCAGCTCGCGCCCGTCGGCATCGATCTTCAACATCGGATAGCCGTACCCGCCAAGCGATGAAACGACCTTGGGCACATAGCTCACCCGCCGCACTCGCCTAAGCCCGCCCCCCGACGCCCGCCACCGGTCCATCCGATGCACCACCTCGGCATCGAAGCCGACGCCGGCCATCAGTGTGAATAACGCGCCTGCCCCGCCGTCGTCATGGGTGACCCGGCCGAGATCGATCTGTTTTGTTCTGCCCGCTTCGATCACAGACGCCAACCGATCCACACCTCGGGTGAAACCGAAGTGCCTGGCAAACAAATTCTCGTTGCCCATCGGCAGCGTCGCGAAGGCGATGTTCGTTGATGCCGGCGAAACATCAAGCCGCCCCGCCTCGCCAAGCTCGTTCACCACCGCCTGGATCGACCCGTCCCCCCCCGCCACGACCACGCAGCGGTATTCATCTATCAGCGCCGCATCCGCCAGCAACGCCTTCCGCTCCGAGACATCCCAGACCAGCTTCGGCTCAAACCCCTTGCTCGTCAGCGCCCCCGCCAAACCCTCCACGTAACGCCGGTTCGGCCCCGACCCGCTGTAAGGGTTCGCACAGATCAGCACGCCCCGTACATCATCCGATGTGGCCACTTGTCCCAAAGATCACTCCTGTATCACCAAACGCCGGGCCTGAGCGCAGCAAAGGCCCGGGTATCTTCAACCGAATACAAGAATCAATAATGCGGCGGCTTGTGCGCCTGAAGATCATCCGAATCATCGTCTTCGGCCGGTCTATCCATCCGTTCACGCAGCCCGCCTATCTCGCGCTTCATCGCCGCCAGCCCGTCGTGCAACTCGCGCACCACGCCGTCCAACTCCCCGACAAACTGTTCGAGGTAAGCGATCTTTTCTTCAACACGCGTGAGTCGGTCTTCCATGCGGGCATTGTAGCGAGCCCCGACTCATGTGTATGAAAAACCCGGCCTCAGCGTCTTGTCCGAATAGCCGCCAGTAAAACAACGATACCGACCGCGACCGGCTCCGGAATGTTGACGCTATGCGGCGTGCCCGCGTTCCAGTTTCCCAGCACGGCGTTGAGGTCCGCGATGCCGACAAGCCGTCGCCGCTGGGATCGCCCGACAACCAGATTCCGCCCGCCACGGTATGGTTCCAATTCCCCAGCACGATATTCAGGTCGGCGATGCCAACGAACCCATCGGCGTTGAGGTCCCCCGCCAGGCCGGCCTTGAGATAAACCGCCGTCGCGGTGTATTCAAGCCCCAGGCCTGTCATCGGCGAGCCGATCAGCAAAGGCCATTCAACTTGACCGAACGCGCCCAGCATAGCGATGGAACTGAGCAACTGGATCGTGTCGCCGATACCCGGCGTGTACCCGCCTTCCAACGTGACGGCGAGTGCGCCGGCGAGCTGCATCTGGCTGGTGTTAACGGCCGCGGGCTGCGGCACTACCGGGACGCCGTCGACACCGATGGCCAGCATGCCGGAGCAGGTCAGGTCGTTGGCACCCAGGTCCAGCGAACTGAGCGCATCGATGTAGAGAAGGCCCGCGTTATCCAAGGCATTGGAGAGCGTCAACGTGTGGCCGCCGGTAAGCAGCAGCGTGCCGTCGTTGCGCGTGAGCGTACCGGCGACCGGGGTGGAATCCACGCGGATGACCGATCCGGGGCCGCCGAGTTCGACGGTGGTGTTGTCGGCGATGCGTGTGATCGGCGCGCCGCTGAGTTGCAGGAGCGCGCCTAAGCCGGTGGAGATGGCACGCCAGGTGCCGCCGGTGAGTGTGCCGGCGTCGTTGTTCAGCGTCTCGGCGCCGAAGATGCTGCTGATCTCGACGTGCGAGCCGTTGAGGGCTTCAACCGTGCCGCTGTTCCGGAACTGCCCGTTTTGAATGCGGAGGATGGCGGCGTTCTCGGAGCGCAGGACGCCGTGGTTGATAACGTCGGCCGCGTCCCCGCCGATGTTCACGCCGGTGCCCGGCGCGATAGACAGCGCGGACCCGTTGTAGGCGTAGGGCAGGTCGGCGACGATCGTGCCGAGGTTGACGAGCCCGAGGCCGTTGTTGCCGATCGCGGGCGTGCCGCGGATCGTGTGGTCTGGGCCGTTCGTCAGGACGTTGGCGCCCTGACCGTTGATCCGGTTATAGCTGTTGTTGGTCGTCTGCCACGTACCCGCTCCGTCGATCGTCACATCACCGTTGATCGTGACGAGGGACACAGAGAAGGTACCCGAAGCCTGATCGACCCTGCCGTTGTTGGTGAACGTGCCGGCGAGGCCCGGGTTCCATGCCCCGATGTGCATCGTGCTGCCGGGCGTCAGTGTCACGTCGCGCAGCAGCCCGTTGTTGCGTGGTGCGATGCGCCCGGCCGCGTCGGTGACGAGCTGCCCACCGCGGAATTCGCCGTCCTCGATAACGACGATCGAATCGGTGCCCAGCGCCTCGGCCGTGCCGGTGGAGTTGTCGAATACGCCGTCACGCAGGACGAGCCGGCCACCGTTGGAGGCGCGCAGCACCCCGTCGTTGATCACGTCCACGTCGGTGCCGTTGATGTTCACGCCCGTGCCCGGCCTGATATTCAGCGATGCCGCAAGACCCGCGTAGGGGATGTCCGCGTTGACCAGGCCGTGATTGATCAGGCCCATGCCGAGACCACCGACGCTCCCGGCCCCGTGGATGGTGTGGAAAGCCCCATGGGTCAGCACGCCGTTGCCCAAACCGACGCCCATGAGGCTGTTGAAGTAGCTGTTGGACATGGACACGTCACCCGAGCCGGTCAGGGTCGCGTCGCCGCTAAACCGTATATTGGAGGCATATGAAGCGCCGGCGTTGAGCCGGATCTGGCCGTCGTTGATGATGATGGAGCCGGTGTCGATGCTCAGGTTGACGTGCCCCATCGACAGCGAGTCGTCGACACCGATCGTCAGGCCCCCGATCGGATTGACCGTGTCCGTGTCGAGGATGACATCTACGGACGCGTCCCCCTCATCGATCACTACCAGGCTGCCCGCGCCGGGCACGCCGGCGTCCCAGTTGTTGTCGTCATGCCAGTTGCCGCCCCCGTTGTATACCCACGTCGTGAGCTGCGCCCCGGCCGGGGTGCACACGACGAACAGGCAGCACAAGATGCCGTGTAAACAAGGAGCGCAGGATTGGAAACGCTGGAACAGACGGGGCCTGCCGGACGGGTGTCGTGGCATGATCGTGCCACCTTTCTCCCGCCCACTGGGAACCCAGGGAATGTGAACGCGGACCGTCAATCGGGGCCGATGTACCCGGCCGCCATTTCATCAACTTCGCACTATCTTACGTCTCGCCCGCAACAGATACAAGCGTTTTCATCCCTGCAAACGCAGGAAATAAACGAATACATCCACACCGTCCGTAGCCGCGCTGTTAGACCCGGCCGGCCCGGTGCGTGATCAGCTTTTTTTCAAAAAACCCACGGTCGATTGCAGCACGCGCTGACGCAGGCGGTCCAGGTGCGCCCGGTCCTCGCTCTGCTTAAGGTCGTCGAGGTTGGCCAAGCAGAACCGGCAGCCGAGCGTGTTCAGGTGGAAGTCCGTGTAGTTCTGCCACGCCGGGTCGAGCGTGCCAAGGTGGTAGCCGCCGATGGTGCTGCGCTTCGGGCAGCTAAGCCGGTGCTCTTCCCAGACCTCGGTGAGTAATGCGTCCGGCGGATCGACCGCGCTTTGGGGCGAGTCGCCGCTTTGATCCATCAGGTGCTTGCGGATGCGGGCGAGGCTGCGGTGCTTGATGGTGGCGACGTGGCCGTCCTCAACGCCGACCGATTGCGCGACCTCGGCGTTCTTCAGCTGCGCGTAGAACAACAACTCAACGACCTGAAGGTCACGGAAGTTCAGCGACTCCTTATAGCCGCGCACAAGCTCTGCGATCGCCGCCGCCAGCGCGGTGTGCATCTCGCCCCGTTGTTCTTCATTACGTGCGTACTGGCTCGCCGTGAGATCGCTTGATGCCAGTCGCGCCTCGGGACCGGGTCCACTCTCATCATCACCCCCACCGCGCAGCGTGTCGCGCAACAAACACAAACTCGCCGCCTTGCCCCTTCGTGAGTCAATGATCCGCCGACGCAGGATCGAGAACAGGTACGTTTCCAGGCTCGACTCACCACGGAAACGCTCAAGCCCGCGCAACAATCCGATGAACGCTTCCTGCACCAGGTCTTCCGCATCGGTCGCGTTACGCACCCGGCTGCGCGCAAACGCCAACAACCGCCCCTGGTAGCGCTCCACCAGTTGCGGCCAGCCCCGCTCATCCCCCCGACGCACCGCGTCGAGCAGGAACCTGTCGGCCTCGGAAAGTGCGTTCATACGTCCCGTTCGATCAAACCCCGCTTGTCAGAATAGATGCATGACTAAAAACCCCGCCGCCGCGACACCGCCCAGCGCCGCCAGCCGCAGCATCCAGGCATAATACCCCTTCGTCGCCATATTCAAAAACAGATATGTCCCGAAGATCAACCCCGCCAGCGCGAAGAATGAGAACCATGTGTTGCGCTGGTAGCTGACTTTCGCATCGACCCCCTGCACCAGCGAGCGGGCGATCTCCTCGACGCGCGTCGGCGAAGCGTTGACCAAAACAGCCTCGCGCCAGACCGTGCCGTAGGACCGGTCAAAGCGCTGGGCGAAACGGTCCGTCACCAGGTTGCGCGAGACAAGCTCATTGGATACACGGTCGCGCAACCAGCTGGGGTCCTTGGCCATCTGCTGCGCGAACCGGTGCTGGTCCGAAGCGGGCAGCTGGCTGATACGCGATTGCGCCAAGGGGAGCAGGACATCGGTCGCGGCGTGCAGCGCATCTTCGCGTGCGCCTTCATGCGTCGAGTCCGTGCCGTCCGAATAGGCGACCAGCCAGTCGCCGTTGGCGTATTGCCTGACGAAGCCGGTACGGTCGGTCAGCCAGGGCGTGTCGGCGAAGCGTGTGGAGATCGAGAACGGTCCGTCGGGAGATTGAACCCGCAGCGCGATCGACCCCGAACGCGACTCGGCGTGTGTACGCCAGCGGTTGTGGTTCTCGAAGCTGACTTCCGGGATCGCCACGTTGACCGCGATATCCTCCGGCGTCGGCGGCTGCTCGACCGACACATAGGCCGGCTCCTGGAGCTTCTGACGCAGGCCCGACGCGACGGCTTCCAGCAACTCGCGTGTAACGATCATTTCACCGTTCTGGTTTTCGGTATTCCCGGCAACAACGTCACGCCAGACGTAGACCATCGGCGTGGGCTTTTCATTTGTATCAAACGTACTCACGAGCTTCTGCCCGACGCGCCGCCCCAACGCCTCGGCTGCGTTCTCGATCGAGGGATACACGTCCGCCTCAAAGTCCTGGTGCTCCTCGACCGCGTCCGTCCACGGCCGACCGGCGACGGTGACGCCGGAGGAAGACTCAACCGGGACCGCTGCATGGCCGGCCTCGCCGTGGGCCGATACTTCGTGCGATGTTGACACCTCACCGTGCCTATCCTGACTGCGGGATACCGGGCCGCTCACATTAAGAGCCTGGCCGTGTTCATCCACGATGACGGGTACGACCACCTGTGACACGTGGGTCGCGGGGTCTTCATACATGATCCGGTCGCCGGGCGTCGTGCCGTTCTCGATACGGGCCTGGATCTCGGCGGCCTGCGCCTGGACCTGTTTCTGAGCTTCTATCGCCTCCGCCTGTGCCTGCAAAACAGCGGTGCGGGCCGCCGCTTCGTGAGAAACAACCGTGCGTGTGCCGACCATGAAGAAACCTAAGAAGCCCAGCAGGAACAGCCCCACGGCCAGCAGCGCCGCGAAACCCGCTACCAGCGTCCGCCCGGTATTACGGCTCTTGCTAAGCACGTTGGCGATGGCCACGACCAGAACGATCACGATAATCGAACCGAACAGCCCCAACGGTAAAGATAATAAACCGACTCGCATCGTTTACACTCCTTCCCCGACTGGGGCCGGCAATCGCATCCCGCGCCGAGGAGGCCAGGCCAGGATCAGGATCGGGACCACCAGGAACATCAGCGCAAAGAACATCGCGTCGAATTCCAACCGCTGTAAAAACACTTCGATCGCCGGGCCGATCCGGTTGGCCTGCAGTTCCGTGACGATCGACGGCCACATGTTCGCGCTCCGTGGTACCACGTCCTCGGCGATCAGCGCGGCGATGAATAACCCGCCGACGCCCAGCAGGGCACGAACCATGTGCATCACGCCTTCGCCGCGGCGTGCGATGATCAAAAGCAACCCGCCGAGCACCAGCGAACATATCGACAGCATCATCCCGGCGGACTGAAACAGACGCGGCCAGCCGTCGTAACCAAACAACTGATTCAAGTCGCCGCTAAGCCCCGTGCCGAACGCATCGGCGGCGATCGCCTCGGGGACCTCCAACGCCAACCCGATCGTGACCAGCATGCCGATGAAGATCAGCAGCGTGGCAACCAGCGAAAGGACGATGCTGAAGAAGCTCGGCAGCAAGGGCGGTGCGTAAGCGGCGTGATGGGCGCGGGCCGCCCGGCCGGTGTTGCCCGCAGGCACATGCGCGGGTGTTTTGCTGCTGTCAGGGTGCCATTCCGTGATCGGCCGACCCGCCGCGTCGTTAAACGAACCGCACGCAATCAGGATCAGGTCAACGGTCTGGCCGATCCAGAAGAACCCGAATGTCAGGAGCCACAGGATGCCGGTGCCGACCTTGCCGGCGTAGAACCGGTGCAGCCCGCAGACCGGGAAGAACGGCAGGAACGCCGAACCCGCCAGCAGGAGCGTCGCCAACCTGCTCTTGGGCGAGTGATTGGGTGTCACCACATTGGAGTAAGCGTTGACCTTCTCGGTCTTGTGCATGGCGTTGCGGTCGATCTGCGTGTGGGCTGGTTGCGCGTGCGCGTCGCGCCGGATCGGGCCGGGCAGCGGCAGCGGCCTGTCCGATTCATCTTCGTCCTCGCCCAGCGCCCAGTCTTCCGTGGTGTTGGGATCGAACGGGCTAAGTGCCTGGACCGCGAACATAATCGCGGCGGGGATCCCGATCGACATGATCGCGCCGCCGTCTCCGGAGACAAACAATGAGCCGATCCAGCCCAAGAAGCCCGCACTGACCGCCGAGCCGATCGACAGACGCTGCGCCCTGCCCGGGGACATCACCTTGGACCAGTCCATCAGGAAAAGCGGTACCAAAAGCGTCAGCAGCGTGGCGTTCAAAGGCCCTCGCTGGCTCATTTGATCGAACGCGATCGGCGCGGACAAAAGCCCCGCACCAAGGATCGCCATGCCGCCGTAAGCGACCCGCTTGATAATCCCGGGCTCGTCCTTGAGGCTCGGCAGCAGGCGGGAATGGGCGATCGAAAGCCCGGCTACAGCGCCAAGGGAAGACAACACCGCGAACCACATCGTGGTGTCCCAGTTGGTCCCCGTCAGGTAACCGGCGCCCAGCGTCACCACAAGCAACGCGATTGCTGCCAGCGTTCTCCGCTGGCCCGGCCGCATCGGATCGCGTAACGGATCGGCGGCCCCAACCGAACGCGGACCGCGCCGGGGAGGCTTGCCACCGATCTGGTCGTCGATCTGCCGACTGACACGATCCGCACCGGCTCCCAGTTGATGCGTCGCCTGCAAAATACGGTCCGCCACCGTGCCCCCGAGGGCAACCGGGTCGGTATGCTTAAGCGACTCCATCAGCCCCGCGCCGGAGCGCACCTTCTTGCCCGCATAGGCGGCGGCCATGCTCAGGTCCGCGCCCGAATAGCCGGCCATGCTTTGCTTCAATTTAGATTCGCTGAAGACCGTCTCGACCATCTCGTTGACGCTCTGGTAGCGGTCGGCCGGGGCCTTCGCCATCGCGCGGTTGATCGCCTCCCGGAAAGGCTCCTCGATCTCGTCAAGCTCCGGCTTGGCCGAAAGATGTTTCATCAGGATTTCGCTCGGCGATGCCCCGCTGAACGGGACCCTGCCGGTGAGCATCTCGTAAACCAGAACGCCCATCGCGTAGATATCGATGCTGCGGTCGTACCGCCCCGCGCCGACCTCGGGGGCCATGTAATGAACGGTCCCGACGGTCACGGTCTGGCTCTGGTGATGGTCCGCGCTGATGGCTTTGCTCAGCCCGTAATCACCGATCTTTACATACCCGTCTTCAAAGAAGATGTTGGCGGGCTTAAGGTCACGGTGGACGATGCCGCAATCGTGCAGGTAGCTCAACCCCTTGGCGATCTCGCGCAGGAAGAAAGCGGTCTTCTGCGCCCCCAGGCCGCCGGGCGATTCATCGATCAGATCCCGCAGCGACGGGCCCGCGACGTATTCCATCAGAACGAAAGGCTGACCTTTGGCGTTGTGCTTGACGTCGAAAATGGTGACAAGGTGCGGGTTCTTCAGGTTCATGCACTGGCGGATACCGCGCAGCTCGATCTGTTCGTAGCCCTGCACCGCCTTGAGCGCGACCTCGCGGCCGGAGTCGCTGACGGCGTAATACACCTCGCCGAAGCCGCCGTGGCCCGCGGCGCTCTTGATCGTGTACCCCTCCAGGGGTGTGTCGCCGGGTTGGTATTGGTAGGTGTGCATCGTCTTATCCCATCAAACGGAGTCAGCCAAACTCGGGCGTTCCGTTTTCCCTCAAGCCTCGGTCACGCGAAATGTCATCGGGCCTACGCACACGGGCGTATCCATCGGCACGCCGGCCTGCGGGTCGTACGTGCCCGCCCCCACTTTCACCATCTGTGACGACTGGCAGACAAGCCGGCCGTCGCGCACACATAAAATCATAGGCTCCTCAGCCTCGTCCGCACGCACGTGGCAGGCGGGCCCGGCCCCGACCACAAGCTGCTTGTCCAGCAGCACGACGCGCTTCACGTCGCCGCGTACCAGGCGTGTGCCGGTCAGTTCGAGCACGGCCGTCGTGCTCGCCGCGTGCGGCACACGGAACTTAAACAGGCAACGCGGGGAAAGCTCGACCTTGTCGCCGTTATTAAGGAGCGTTTCGTTCATCGCCTTGCCGTTGACCTTCACCGTCCGTTCGCTGCGGATGAAGTAGTCGTCCTGGACACGCCGGATCGTCACGGTCGGGGCGGCGGGGTCGGCCATCAGGCCCACGTCCGGGCGGTCCTTCGAGCTGACCGGGCCGATCGTGACCGTGCCTTCGCAGGTCGCCAGCGCGGCGCCGCAACCGTCCACCTGGATCAGAAATTGTTTCGGCAACACGTCACGGCTCCCATTCATCGCGTCCAAACCCATACGATCATAAACGATCGGGGTGACCGATAGCGCCCCGGTGGCGGGAATTGTTGGCCGCGGATTCGCCGCTCGGGCTGCGGACGCGTACCCGTCCGAAATCAGCCCGAGCGGCCCCGCGGTGAGTGCGTCCCTGCTTGTAACGATTTTTTCCGCCAGCCCGATGGCTTCATTGACCCATTTCGCGCCGGGGAGCTGCGCCTTGACCCGGTGGAGGATGCGTCCGGCCGAGCGTGCGTCGCCGTGTTCCAGCGCGGCCGAGGCGGTGGCGATGTCGGCGACGATGTCGCGCAGCTCGCGCACCTGAAGATTGTCCCCCACCGCCGGCGCGGCCACACGCAGCAGCGACTCGGCCGTGTCGACACGCCCCTGATCGAGTGCTTTACGGATACGTGCTACCGCTTCTTTGGATAACCGCCCCGCCAACGCCTCGACCCGCGCGTCATACGGACGCAGCCGGCGTGCTTCGGCCAGGTGGTGACCGGCGGCGGCCCAGTCTTCACGATCCAACGCGGAAAGACCCCGCTCGATCGCGGCGTCTGCCTAGCGCGGTGCAGGTCCATCTCGATCTGTGCCTGTTCGATCGCGGCGGCTGTCGCCGTTAACCTGTTGCAGCATCGCCAGCCCACGAGACAGGAAGCCCTCCCGGGCGTGCTGCCGTGCGGCGCCGAGCGTCACTTCACGTTTATCAACTTCCCGGCGTTTGGTTTCCATCTCGGCGACCACGCGCTGCCGCAGCTCCGCGACCTCGGGCCCGTGCCCGCCGATCGAGCCGGCCTTGCCGCAGTCGGCCAGGGCCTCGGGCAAACGCCCCGCTTTCAGGTGCGCTTCACCGCGCTTGACGTAAGCCTTGACCAGCTTCGTCGCCAGCCGCTGGCCGTGGCGATGCGAACGCACCGAGTCACGGCTGAGCAGTTGGTGCGCCTCGTCCAGCCGACCGTCGGCCAGGGCGCACTGCGGCTGTTTGACGCGCAGGAAGTTCACCGGGCGGCCTCCATGAGTTCGCAGCGACGCGTTGTTCGTATCACCTGTTCCATAGCCCCGCCTCGAAGGCGGGGTTTCGTCACGTGCCTCAAGATGCTTGAAGCGCTCGACGTAACCCCGCCCTTGGCGGGAGCTGGTGGGAATATCAGTATGGTTCAGTGTTTCGGCTCATCTTCGTCGCGGCGATCAGCGTTCAGTGTTTCCTCGACCTCGTGCAGCATCGCGGCACGCAGATAAGCCAGTTGCCAGTCTTCCAGGCGGACCAGCATCGATTCGGTCATCCGGTCGGATTCGTCCAACAGGTTGCGTTCTGACGCGTTCATCGTTCGGCTCCGTGCTATCCGCCCGTGGCTTTGGAATCCGGCCGGAGGGTTTTCACCGTCCGGGCGGTTTGTGTTTTTATTATGCCCTCACGCCGCCGGGCGCTACGCCGCGCCCGGCGGGCGAGAGGACCGCATCAGCGATCATTAGTTCAGCCGGCGTGCCTCGGCCAGACGGGTCGCGTCGTCGGCGTGCGTGTCGATGTCCTTATCCTGCACCGCGACTTCGGTCGGGCCGTGCAGGTATTCATCCACCTGCGCCAGCAGGTCCTGCTCATCGACCACGCTGACCTCGATCGGCTGCACGAACTCGGACTCACGGGCCAGCACGCGCTCGGCCACGTCCAGACGCTTCTTGATCTCGCCGATCAGCTTCTCGGTCTGCGCGAGCTTGCTGTTGTCCATCTGGACCTTCGAGCCGACCGCCGCCGCCTGCACCAGACGGTGCTGGCTCGCCAGCGACTCGATCTTGTCTTCGAGCAGCGACTTCTGCGACTGCGTCTTGCGGAGCATCTGCTCGGCCGCCGCCAGCGTCGCTTCACGCTGGGTCAGCAGCCGCTGCTTGCCGGCCAGGACGTCCTCGGCCTCTTTCACGCCCTCGAACCGGCGCGACAGGTCATCCACCACCTGCTCGTGGGTGTATTTCTGACCGCCGATCCGGTAGCTGGCCGTCTCGATGCTGACCACGTCACGCAGCTTCGCGACGCGGGCGCGTTCCTCGGCGAGCTTTTCGGTGCTCTGCTTGATGTCCGCCTTCAGCGACGCCAGCTCGACCTCTTCGGTGGCGATCCGCTGAACATTGGCGTGCATCTCGGGGATGATCTCGTCGAGCAGGTCCCGCGCCCGGGTCAGCTCGAACTCGATCGGCACGGCCCCCTTGGCGGTCCGCTGGACCGCGTTGGCGGAACTCTTGACGTAGCTGATCAGGTCATCGCCGAACAACAGGCCGCCGACCAGGGTCAAGCCCACGGTGGCGACCGCACCACGTTTTACCCATTTGCCTACCATCGTAAATCTCCTTTCATAAACGGTTTACAATCGCAACCGGGCTTGGCGGACTTCCCGCCCGCCAGGAGATAGTCGCCCCCTGTCGCGGTTTATGGCGCGGATTGCAGCGGATTTGAAGATTTATTGGCCCCCCAACCCCCGGCCGCCGCCGGGGGCTATCGGCGACCACTTGCCGCCGACCCACCCGGCAGGTAACTTGCCCGTTCACACACCGGCCGGTGTGGCGGAACTGGCAGACGCGGCGGATTCAAAATCCGCTGGTGGCAACACCTTGTGGGTTCGAGTCCCTCCACCGGCATTCACGAGACAAAGGACCATCCCGTGGCCCAAGATCGTGAGGAACATCTCCACTCGATCGATGAACTACTGGTTAAGGAGAAATACGACCAGTATGAAGCGGTCGTTATTCAACCCAGCCGCGATATCCTGCACGAAAACTTCGTGCCCCAATTCTCCGAGATCGGCGGCGCCGAACCGAAACTAAGAGTCTTAATCGGTGTGTGGGTGCTTTTCGGTTCATCCTCGTTGACAGGGGTTTTTTTCTGTATCATTTTATTATCCGCTGATCTCTTTAAAGATTCGTGGTTCTATACGTGCCTGATCCTGGCTGCTACCGCGTTAGAACTAGCGCTAAACATAGCAATCATTGCATACGTCACTCGAAAGTATGTACGCTACCGACACAAGCATCATTTAGGCACACAACGCTCATGAAGACTCATTTATTGATGCAACAATCGGTCTCACTATGCTCATTAATTGCGATTACGCTTATCGCGTTTTTGCCGGCGTTCGCGAAAACCAAAAACAATCCACCGCTAAGCAATCTGATGCCCGAATCTGCTAACACGAACACTGACATCGAACCCCATCTCAACCTCCTCGTCTTCACCCGCACCACCGGCTACCGGCACGCGTCCATCGAAGACGGCGTCGGGATGCTCGAAAAGCTCTGCCGGGAGCACGGCTACACGATGACGCACACGGAAGACCCGACGGCGTTCGCCGATGAAACGCTCGCCGGGTACACCGTCGTGATCTTCCTGAACACGACCAAGGACGTGCTCAACGATACGCAGCAGGAGGCGTTTATCCGGTATATCCACGGCGGCGGTGCGTTTGTCGGCATCCATGCGGCGAGCGATACCGAGTTCGATTGGCCCTGGTATGGCAAGCTGGTCGGGGCCTACTTCGACGGGCACCCGAAGATCCAGCAGGCCGACATCCACATCACCGCGCCCGACCACGTGTGCATGCATGACCTGCCCAACCCGTGGACGCGCACGGATGAGTGGTACAACTTCAAGGAAGTGCAGCCCGGCCTGACCGTGCTGGCGAAGGTGGATGAATCTTCCTACGAGGGCGGCACGATGGGCGGCGACCACCCGATCGCGTGGTGCCATGAGTTCGAGGGCGGGCGCTCGTTCTACACGGCCCTCGGCCACACGCCCGAATCCTACACCGAGCCCGCGTTCATCGGCCACGTCCACCGAGGCATCCTGTGGGCGGCGGGGGTTGAACAGCCGGATTGATATTAGTGATATCTGCGCGATCGCCCGGCAAGAACAGAGCAACCAGCAATTAAGAGCGCGGCCGTGGTTGGCTCGGGGATGCTCGCGTCCTGCCCGGGCGGAGTGCCGGCGTTCCAGTTGCCGAGCACGACGTTCAAGTCAGCGATGCCGACGAAGTCGTCGCCGGACGGATCGGCCAGCGGGTTGGCGGGTGGGACGTTCTGGTTCCAGTTGCTTAAGACAATGTTAAGATCGGCGATCCCGACGAAACCGTCGCCGTTAAGGTCGCCCGGGAGCGTGACCTGAAGCAGCACGTCGGTCGCGCTGTAGAGCACGGCGAACGCGTACCCGTTGCCGAAGGTTGCGCCGGTGATGGAGCTGAACGTGCCTGAAAGAACGTCGGCGGTGATGATCTGGAAGGTGTCGCCAGGTTGGGGCACGTAGCCGTTAATCAGGGAGATTTCGAGCGTCCCGTCGAGCGTGGCCGTGCCGGTGACATCGAGCCGGTCATGATTATTCAGCGACTTCCCGCCAAGCTCGAACTCGGCGACGCCGGTGGAGGTCTGGGTGTAATTCACACCCACCGCCGCGTTGCCGGGCGAGTTGCCGATCTCAAGCCGGCCGTTGTTGGTCAGCGACGTGCCGATCGCGGCGTTATCTTCCATGACTAACGTCGCGAGTTCGCCGATGATCACATGACCGCTGCCGGTGAAGGTCGCGCCTTGCTCGACGGTGTAGGTGTTGGCGAGGATCAGGTAAAGCTCGGTCGCGGGGTCAAGTGTGACGCTGGCCGTGCTGCTGAACGACCCGCCGGCGCTGAAGCGCACGGCCTCGGTCGTCAGGTGCAGCGCGCCACCGATGGTGGAGTGGCCAAGAAAATCGACGATACCGCTGGTCGTAATCGACCCGGTCGTCTCCTGCACCATCGCGCCGGTGCCACCGATCCCGACGATGCCGAACGGAACCGTGTGGTTGATGACGACCTGCCCCCTGGAGGTCCACGTGCCGTTGTTGATCAGCCCGCCGTCGGTGATGGTGAGGTCGCCGTACTGATCGTGTGTCCATGCGTGGCTGAACGTCACCAGCCGACCGAAGCCGATGTCGATATCGCCCTCGATCGGGCCGAGGTGCGGGCCGTTGAAGGTGACGCTGCCCAGCGTGGCGTCGATCTCCGTGAAGCCGTATTCGTCAGAATCCCCGTCCAGGTCGAAAGAACCCGCGTTGATGGTCAGGACCCCGCCGTCGGGGTTGATATGGCCGACACCCTTGAACTGGCCGATCACGGTGACCGTGCCGTAGCCGGTGACCAGGCTCGGCTGCACGGGGGGAGCGACCGACATGTCCAGGTTGCCCAGCACGGATACCACGCCGCCCGCCATATCCAGTTCGCCGTCTCTGCCGAGCCGGATGTCGTTGGCGATAAGCTGGCTGGTCGAGGCGACCACGATGCTGGCGGTGGCGTTTGAGAAACCATCTTCGAGCACGAGCGTCCCGTTGACATTCAGCGAGTGCGAGCCGAGCGCGAGCGTTGTGTTCCCGCTGATATTCAGCCCGGCCACGGTGTCGGAGGCGTTCATGGTGACCAGGCCGGCGCCGCGGATGTAGGCCTCATCGTTGGAGTCGGGCGTGCGGTTCCCGGACCAGTTTCCGTTGACGCCGAACACGCCGCCGCCGAGGAACTCGCGCCTCGGCAAGTCGAGCTGGGTCATGCCCATGCTGGTCGCCATGGCCATGATGTCGAAGTGGCTGGGCCTGCGGCGTGCGTTGACTTCACCACAGCCGCCGCACATCAGCAGGGTGCCGGGCTTCATGTGGCCGGGGTCGGGCCCGTCTTCGTCGGTGTCGATCTCCGCCGCGACCGTCGAGCCGAAGGCGAAGGCCGGGTTGATGTCGTAATCGCCGTCGTTGCTCTGGGTCGCGCCGGTGCGGATGCCCAGCGCGTGGCCGACCTCGTGCAGGATCACGGAAAGCATGTCGTACTTGAACCATGCCGGGCCGGTACTCACGGCCGAACCGCGGTAGCCGACCTCGAGCGCATCGGGCGCGGTGTTTGCGTTGACGTAGTCCAGCTTCTGCAGGCCCGTCAGGTCCTCGAACAGGATCTTACCCATCTCGAACTCGGTATCGGTCGCCGGGAACGGGTCGATGTACCAGTTGCGGAACGCCCCGCCGTTGCCCTCGCGTGTGTCGATGCGGATGTTGCCCTCGGTCACCAGCCCGCCCGAGGTCGTGACGGTGTTGTAGAGACCGAGGTAATTGTCCTGAAGGTCCTCGTACCAGAAGTTGAGCGTGAGCGTGTAGCCGGGGTCCTCGATGATGTCTTCGTAGTAGCCCTCGGCATAGTCCATCAGGTCCTGGATGCCTTGGTTAAACAGGTCGAAGGCGGGCGTCTCGTTGTCCACGTTGTTGAACACCGGAACGATGTTGATCGCCGACGCCTGCGTGACAAAACATCCGCAGAGCAACGCCACCGCCATAGCTTGCCACCCAAGACGCATCAGGCCTCCCTCAGTCAGATAGACGCGGAATCAGCATCGGTTGAGGTGTGTCCGCCCAGAACCGATGGACCTATTGTCGCTCATGCCGGGGTAATATCAAGCGAAACCACGGTAAATCCACGGGAATACAGCCAATAAATGAAAAGCCCGCCGGGCTGTGAGGCCGCGACGGGTGCTTTGGTTCCTGGTCATCAGGCCGGGGTAGGCGGTTGTCGCCTGCGCCTCAGCCGGCCGCCTTGATCGCCTCGCCCAGCAGCTTCACGGCCGTGTCGATCTGCGCTTCGCTGACGGTCAATGCCGGGCTGAAACGGATACCCGATTCGCCGCAACCCAGCACCAGCAGGCCGCGGTCGAAGGCGGCGAGCACGGTCTTGTTTCGCAGCTCGGCGTCGGGTGCCTTGCTGCCGTCGGGCTTGATGAACTCGGCGACGACCATCAGACCCTTGCCGCGCACATCGCCGATCGCCGGCTGGGACTTCTGGAGTTCGCGGAGCTTGTTTTGCAGGTGTGCGCCGACTTTGGCGGCGTTGTCGATCAGGCCCGCTTCAAGAAGGTCAAGCGTCGCCAGCGACGCGGCGCAGGCGATGGGGTTGCCGCCGTAGGTCGAAGCGTGCGAGCCGTAGGGCCAGTCCATCACGGATTCCCGGGCGATCATCGCGCCCAGCGGCATGCCGCTGGCGATGCCCTTGGCGCTGGTGATGATGTCCGGCTCGACGCCGTAGTGCTGCACCGCCCACATCTTGCCGGTCCGCCCGAACCCGGCCTGCACCTCGTCGCAGACCAGCATGATCCCGTGCTTGTCGCAGAGCGCACGCAGACGCGGGAAGAAATCGTCCGGCGGAACGATGTAGCCGCCCTCGCCCTGGATCGGCTCAACAAAGATCGCGGCGACCGTGCTCGGGTCGGCCTTACGCTTGAAGATCCGCTCGATCTCGTCGAACGTGAAGTCGACGATTTTGTCGACGCCCACGTTGCCCGCCGGGCGGTACGCATTGGGATAAGTAACGTGGAACACGCCGGGCACCATCGGGCCGAAGTGTTTCTGCTGGATCGCTTTGGACCCGGTCAGCGACATCGCGCCGTAGGTCCGGCCGTGGAACGCGCCCCAGAAAGCGATCACGTTCTGACGCTTTGTGTGGTAACGCGACAGCTTGAAAGCCGCCTCGAGCGCTTCCGCGCCGGAGTTCGTGAAGAACACACGGTTCTTACCCGACATCGGCGCACACTTGGCGAGCCGCTCGGCCAACTCGATCTGGGGCTTGTAAAAGAAGTCCGTGCCCGACATGTGGATGAAGCGCTGCGTCTGCTCGACGATCGCCTCGACGACGTAAGGGTGCGTGTGCCCGGTCGCGTTCACGGCGATGCCGGCCGCCATATCCAGGAACTTGTTGCCGTCCGGATCGACCACGACCGACCCGATGCCACTTTCCATCACCAGCGGGTAGTCGCGGGTATACGACGGACTGGTAACCTTCTGGTCTCGCTCGGTCAGGGCCTTGGCCTTGGGGCCAGGCAGGGGCGTGACCAGGGCGGGTGCGGCGGGCTGTTCGGGGATCAGGGGGAACTTGTCGTGACGCATGTACGGGCTCCACTGGCTCTGTTTTCAGGTACCTAAGAGGTATCGGACGACTGACCCGACCGGCCCAGTCGGGCGGATGGGAAGCCCCAGAGTATAACAAACATAATTATCTTGAACATACCCGTAAAAGGCTTTAAACCCCGATTTTGCCGCCTGGTGGTCGATACGACCTGGTTATGAGAGGCCGGGTATCCTGTGAGGGTAGGATTGGCCGGGCCGGGTAGAGCGCCTTTTCGGCCATGCGGACAGGTTGAACCACGGTGACAGATTCCCGGAAAGGACTTTACATGTGCTTATCACGTTTAGGGTTGATGGTCATTTGCTGTCTGACGCTCTCAGCCGGGCAACTGCTGGCACAAGACAACATGACCAAAGAAGCCGATACAACGGCCCCCGTCAGCGCCGCGGAAACACCCGACATCAAGCCGCGCAATGTCCGTATCGGTGCCTGGAATATCGAATGGCTGGGCCAGCCGGACAAGCGCTACGGCGACGCGGCGGGGAAGAGCCAAACCGCGGAAGACTTGGCCGACTACATCATTGCCGCGCGTATTGAAGCGCTTGCGCTCGAAGAGATCTGCCCGACCAATCTCGACAATCCATATCAGTATGACCCCGCAACCGACGGCCCGTTGGACAATCAGATACTCCGCGATGCGTTGAAGATCGTGTCACAGAAAACCAATAGCGACTGGGCTTTCCGCCTGTTCCCCGGGTCCAACTCGGTCAAGGCGGAGCAGCAACTCACCGGCATCGCGTGGGACACGAAGTCGCTGACCGTCATCGGTGAATCCTGGCCCGTCATTAAACGGACCGATGATTCGGTGCGCATCCACTGGCTGCGTCAGCCGTGGGCGACCGCATTCTCAACCGGCGAAGGCATGACCGACCTGGTGATCATCCCCATACACATGAAAGCTTTCCCGGATCAGGCCCCGACGCGTGATTTGGAAGCCGGGCAACTGGTCGAAGCGTTGGCACAGTCGGCGGGCGATCCGGACATCCTCATCATCGGCGACTCGAATTGCCACACCGGCGACGAGCCCGCACTCGCGACCCTCAAAAAGGCGGGCTTTATCGACGCCAACACGCGGAACCTCCCGACACATTACAGCGAAGCCCCGCTGGACCGTGCGTTCTCCCCCGCCGATCAGCCGGAATTCAGCAAGCGATCCTTTCAGGTATTCGACAAACCCTACATGGCCCGCCGACGACTCGACGTCGCCACGTTCCACCCGCGTTTCTCCGACCACTACATGATCATCACGCAGGTCCAGGCCGGGAAGGATGATGATTGAATGTGCCGCAAGTAAAAGCCTGATACGCTCAATCCTGCATCACGGGCAAGGTCACGAGCGAGCCGCGTTTGCGGGACATGAGGGAGTTGTGGGCGTTGGCGATGGGGTGGCCCGGGCCGTTAGCGGTGGCGGACAGCGGCTCGGCCTCGTGCTCGATCTCGTCGAAGGTCGTGTAGCCGAGACCTAAATCCTTGAGCATCTGGTGGTCGTCCTTGGGCGATCGGCCGAAGGTGGTCAGGTAGTTGCCGATCAGGAAGCTCGACCCGCCAGCGAAGAAGATCCAACTCTGCATATCGCGCAGGATCTTCTCCCGGCCGCCGGCGATCTTCAGCTCGCGGTCGGGCAGGATGAAGCGGTACACGGCGATGATCTGGAGCGCTTCCATCGGCGCAAGCGGCGTGGTCTTCTGATACAGCGGCGTTCCCTGGATCGCGTTTAGGAAATTGATCGGCACGACGTCCGCGCCCAGTTCGCGCAATTCAAAAGCCACGTCCAAGCGGTCGCGCCATGCCTCGCCCATGCCGAATATCCCGCCGGAGCAGACCGACAGGCCGGCCGCTTTCGCGGTCTGGATCGTGCGCTTGCGGTCGGCGTAGCTGTGCGTGCTGATCACGCTGGGGAAGAAGCGTTCGGAGGTCTCGAGGTTGTGATTAACCCGCTTCACGCCCATGTCGGCCAGGCGTTTGGCGTGTTCGGGCGTCAGCTCGCCGAGCGTCGCGCAGGGGCGGATGGTGCCCTGCTCGGCGGTCTTCCTGAAGAACGGCTCCATCCAGTCGAGTTCACAGTCGGTCGGCCCGCGCCCGGAGTTGACGATGCCGAAGCTGGACGCGCCGTTTTTCAGCGCCTCGTTAGAGGCGGACTCCATCTGCTCGACGGTCATCTTGTCGGGCGTGACGTGGGTTTTGTAGTGCTTGGATTGTGCGCAGTAGCCGCAGTCCTCGCTGCACGCGCCGACCTTGCCGGTGACGATGGAGCAGAACTTCACCTGCCTGCCGACGAACTTGATGCGGATCTTGTTGGCCCAGAAGAACAGGTCGTACAGGTCGTCCCCGCTGACACGGGTGAGCAGCTCGGCGGCGGCGCGCGTGATCGGCTCGCCGGCCAGAACGGATTGCGCGATCTCGGCGACCCGGTCGGCGATGGGTTCAAGGTTCGGCTGGATCATGCGGCGATCATCCCTGATACGCGGGGGGGTAAGTGTGAGAATATCCTCTGTCTCAGCGCCGGCCCCGGCCGTCGTCACCCCCACTGCTGCCGCCGACAAACAGATTCTTAAGGTCGGCGCCGCCGACCAGCTCCATGCTCTTACCGGGAAGGTCCAGGCTGTAGATCAGCAGCCGGCTGGTGACGTTGTTGATGATGAACAGCGACTCCTCGCCGTTCTTGGTCCGGGCGGTCAGCAGCGTAAAGTTGTCGCGGGTGATGACCAGCGAGGCCTCTGCGGTGTTGGGCGTGGAGGCGAGCTGGACGATCAGCAGCCCGGCGAGGATGAAGGCCGAGGCGATCAGGCCGAAGCAGGCGGTTTCGATGCGATTCATCGGAGGTCTCCCGATATCGGTGTGTGTAAGGTGGAAGGATTTGCTCGGAACGGTCAGCGTGCGCCGGTGGACTTGTTGGCGTCCTCGGCGACATTTCGGCCGGCGATGATCTCCAGGCTCTTGTTCGAGCCATTGAACATGATGGCCGCGACACGCCCTGTTGAAATCTCGACGACATAGACCGCCGCCTGGGCGTCCCGCCCGACGACGTCGCCGGCGATCATCAGGTACTGCCCGCCGCCGCCGAACTGCGCCTGAGCCGGCGCGGGGCTGAGGCCCGTGACGACCAGCGACGCCAGCAGCACCGCGTTGATAAGTATCAGTCCCGCCAGTGATCGTTTGTTCATGTTTGCACTCCTAAAATGAGCGTACCCGGTTAAATCAGACGCCCAGGGGGATTCATTGTTCCCGCCTGTCTGACCGGAGCCATGGTTTAGTCCTGGTGCCCGCGTTTGGCGCTTAAGAAGCTGGGCACGGCGATCAGGACCATCAGGAAAAACGCCGCCACGATCGACGCCCAGGGCTGGGCCAGCGTGGCTTGTGATTGTTTAGCGGGACTGAACTGAGGATCGGATACCTGTGCCAGCACGGGCCCGGCGGTGAGCAGGAACGTCAAAAGGCACGCGATCCGTGGCATGTATTTCATACCAAACATGATAGACCGCCACGGGGGGCGTGTAAATGCAAGCGGGGTTGGGGATTCGGGGTTGGGGCCGAATCTGCAAACAGGTGCCCACCAATGCCGGCCCTGAGCAAAGCGAAGGGCCGGGTATAGCGCCACTCAACCGCTATACCCACCCACACCCACCATAAGACAGCCGTGTCGTTAAGATACCTGCCATGAACGATACGGCGGTCTGGTGCCTGTGGCTGGCGGGGTCCTACCTGGTGGGATCGATCCCTTTCGGGCTGCTGATCGGGTTTACCCGTGGCGTGGATATTCGCAAGTCCGGCAGCGGCAACGTGGGAGCGACCAACGCCGGGCGTGTGCTGGGGCGGAAATGGGGGCTGATCTGCTTCGTGCTGGATGTATTAAAAGGGTTCGGCCCGACCCTGGCGTACGGATTAAGTAGCGGCCTGTCGGGTTTGCATCCGGGCGACGGCGGGGCGCAGGCCGTCTTGGGCTGGCTGGTCGTCTCGGCGGCGGCGGTGTTCGGGCACGTGTTCCCGGTCTGGCTGAAGTTCAAGGGCGGCAAGGGCGTCGCGACCGGGCTGGGCGTGGTACTCGGGTTCTGGCCGGTGCTGACGATCCCCGGCCTGATCGCGGGCATCGCCTGGTTCGTGCTGGTGAAGATCACGGGATACGTGAGCCTGGCCAGCGTCGCGGCGGCGTGCTCGCTGCCGGTCCTGGCGGTGGTCAGCGGTTTGTGCTGGCAGCGCGGCGTCGGCGAGACCGCGACCTACGCAGGCGTCGGCCTGGTGCTCGCGATGCTGATCGTCATCCGCCACCGCGGCAACATCCAGCGCCTCCGCGCCGGCACCGAACCGAAAGCCGCGTGGGCGGAACGTAAACCATAAAAAAAACCCGGCCGACACGGATCGACCGGGCACTTAAAATTATCACTTCGCTTAAACCAAACGCCGCGCTTACGCGCCCTTGGTTTCCTCGCGGTCCTTGTCGGCGGGGGCCGCATCCTCGACCTTGATCCCAAGCTTCTTCTTGATCTCGGTGAGCACGGCCAAGCTCAGGTCCGAATCCCCGAGCGTGCCGACGCGGATGAAAACCTCACTGACATCCTCGCCGATCTTCTCGCTGTCGACACGGACCTTGACGTCCTGCGCGGTGCGTGCGACGACCCGGCCGTCGATCGCGGTGGAGTTGGAACTGATGATGATCAGTTCCATGTCGGACAGGACTTCCTTCGCGGCCTCGGTGACGGCGGCCGGGCTGGCGCCGAGGGTGGCCTTGATCGTGCCCACACGGTTGGTCGCGCCCTCCTGGTCGGTCTTGCAGCCGGCGGCCACGATCAGACACAACGCAACTAGCGCGAGCAGCGCACGCATTTTCATGGTTTTCATCCTGGGTCTCCTCTTTTGAATCGGTATGAGTCGGTCGGTCCCGCGCCCCGTGATTGCCACGCGGCGCCCCTGATACATCACTGATTATAGCACGCCCGGTCGTCGGCGGGTGGGGTCATTTTTTTATAAGAGACGCCGCGATCGAC
>JAWKTA010000053.1:0-35340 GCA_041402025.1 Phycisphaerales bacterium
GCCTCGGCCATGACGTGTGCACAGGAGTGGCGCAGCAGGTACAGCGCATCGGCGTCCGGCTTGCCGTTGGGCCACTTGCTCTTGCCCTGCTTGTCCTCGCGCGGCCGGGTGATGATGGCCAGCTTGCAGTCGCCCGACAGGGGGCGGTTCAGGTCGTACAGCTCGCCGTTGACCTTGGCCCCGATCGCGGCCTTGGCGAGACCCGCCCCGATGCTCGCGGCGACGTCCGCGGCGCTGACCTGTGTATCAAACGTTTTGATGCTGCCGTCGGGCAGGGTGATCTTCATCGCAATGCGTCCTATTGATTCCGGGCTAATGGCTAAAGGCTAACAGCTAACGGCTAACAATAAAAAAGCCGCCTCGTGGGCGGCCGTGGGGTCTGCGTGGGGCTTTGAGTCCTAGCAAACAACGGCCGACCGACCGGGGAACCCGGGGGTCCCGGTGGTGGTAGTGGTCGTGGTGCTGGTGGTCAGGCTCAACATGGTCTTGACAGGGTACATCGGATATCGGGGGCGTCAATATGAATCCTCGCGTAACCAGGCGGTGGCCCGAGACACGGATGATCGATACGTCGTTCGGGTGCCGTATTGGGTTGATTTAGCCCCTGCGTCGTCCGGCCATCAGCGCCAGCACGGCCGGGGCCAGCGCCGCAGCGGATGTCGGCTCGGGGATGGTGAAGAGGTACGCCGCGCCCGAATCCAGGCCCATCTCGTCGTTCTGAAAAGCCCCGACGATAGCGTTACCGCCGCTGATGGCGACAAAGGAGCCAAACTTATCCAGCAGCGTGGCGTCGGAGGCGGTGAGCTTGGCGATCTGGTTGCCCGTGGTCACGTCGAACAGGTAGGCCGAGCCGGCATCGAAAACGGAATGGTCATCAAGCATTGCCCCGACGATGGCGATGTTGCCGCTGATGGCGACGGCGGTGCCGAACCGGTCTCCCGCGGCGCCATCCGCGGCGGTGAGCTTGAAAAGCTGGTTGCCGGTATTCACGTCAAAAAGATAGGCCGAGCCGCTGTCGTTGCCGGAGTCGTCGTCAAACTCCGCCCCGATAATGGCGATGTCGCCGCTGATGGCGACGGACCCGCCGAACCGGTCTTCCGGCGCGGCGTCGAGAGCGGTGAGTTGAGCGATCTGGTTGCCCGTGGTCACGTCGAACAGGTAGGCTGACCCGGAACTCCCTCCCGCGGCGCTATTCAGGCCGGCCCCGACGATGGCGGTGTCGCCGCTGATGGCGACGGATGAACCAAAGAAGTCGCCCCTTGCGGCGTCGGAGGCGGTAAGTTTGGCGATCTGGTTGCCCGTGGTGACATCGAACAGGTAAGCCGATCCGGAGTTGATACCCGCGTCGTCCGTGTAAGCCCCGACGATGGCGACACCGCCGCTGATGGCGACGGAGCGTCCGAATTGATCACCCCCCGCGCCGTCCAGGGCGGTGAGCTTGAAGAGCTGATTGCCGGTGCTCACATCAAAGAGATAAGCCGACCCGGAACTGTTGCCCGCGTCGTCGTCTTGAGACGCCCCGATGATCCCGATGCCGCCGCTGATGGCAACGGCATTCCCGAACGCGTCGCCGGCCACGGTATCCAAGGCATGGAGTTTGACGATCTGGCTCCCCGTGGTGACGTTGAACAAATAGGCCGATCCGGCGCTGCCGCCCAGGTCGTCGTCTCCCCACGCGCCGACGATGGCGGTATTGCCGCTGACAGCCACCGAGACGCCGAAAAAATCACTCCCCACGCCGTCGGAAGCGGTGAGCTTGCGGGTCTCATTCAGTTGCGTGTCGGCATAAGCCGGGCCGGCGAAGCACAGGCCCGCCCCCAGGCAGAAGATGGCGGCTGTTCGGCAAACATTCGCCCGTCGTGTGTGGTATGACATCGTCTCCTCCTTCACAAACAGGACCCCCATATGGAGCAGTTTCAGCATAGTCGATAAGCTTTATATGTCAAGAGTTTTTAGTCTCCTGCGACGATGGCTTTGACATAGCGGCGGCGGAAGTGAATCCGCAAGCCGTCATTGAATAGCCATGTTCTCTATCGCAAACAGCCGTCTTGCAAAAAGAACGCCATGTTCGAGCACACGGGCCTGATGTCCGGCCCCTGATACGGGGCAAACGGGAATGGGCTGTGAAGCTGGTGAGTCATTTCGCGATCAGGCGGGGGCCTATTACAATAGCTTGTTGATACATCAGGCCGGGGGCTGTCTATATTTAACCCGCTTTTGCCGTGCAGGGAGGCCCGGACCGAGCCTTCTCCCGGATTTTTTTGCCACCGCACCGCACCCGGGACCGGAAACGTTCGCCATGACCACACAGACCCCCGCACCGACCCAGACCGCCTTCGGCTACTCCGCCCGCGCCAACAACGCCGTGGACCAGCCGATCAGCTACCTGATGATGCTGGCCCTGACCCGCCCGGAGCTGATCTCGCTCGCCGCCGGCTTCGTCGATTACGACACGCTGCCCGGCAGCCAGACCGACGAGATGCTGCACAAGATCCTCTCAGACCCCGCCGCCAGCCGCGCCGCGCTGCAGTACGGCCGGACCCAGGGCCTAACCGAACTCCGCCAACTGGCCTACAACCACCTCGCCAAGTGTGACGGCATCGACCCGGCCGACTACCCCGGCAACCCCGACTGCGTCGCCCTGACCACCGGCAGCCAGCAGATGCTGCACATCCTCGCCGACCTCTTGGTCGATCCCGGCGACATCGTCATCACCGCCTGGCCCAGCTACTTCGTCTACACCGGGGCGCTGTCCGTCTTCGGCGCGACCGTCCGCAGCGTGGACCTCGACGAGGACGGCATCATCCCCGAGAAGCTCGACGCGCTGCTTGAAAAAATCCGCGCCGAGGGCAACCTCCACCGGGTGAAGATGCTCTACACCTGCACGCACCATCAGAACCCCACCGGTATCACCCTAAGCGCCGAACGCCGGCCGCAGCTATTAGACATCGTCAAGAAATACTCGACCCGCCACCGCATCCTCCTGCTCGAAGACAACGCCTACCGCGAACTGACCTACTCCGGCGAGGCCCCCGTCTCGATCAAGAGCTTCGATAACGACAACGAATACGTCGCGCTGCTGCACACGTTCAGCAAGCCCTTCGCCCCCGGACTCAAGACCGGTTACGGCCTGCTGCCCGCGGACCTCTGCGACAAGGCCATGATGCTCAAGGACGGCCGGGACTTCGGCTCTGCTAACCTCAGCCAGCACCTGCTGCTCAAGGCCCTGCAAAACGGCGCGTTCGAAAAACAGGTCGAAACGCTCTGCGACGCTTACACCAAGAAGCGCGACGCGATGCTCGGCGCACTTGAGGAACACCTCGGCGACTTCATGCCCGGTGAAACCCACTGGACCCACCCGACCGGCGGGCTGTACGTCTGGCTCACGCTGCCGAAGTCCATCGACACCAGCCGGCACGGGCCGCTCTTTAAACGCGCGGTCGAACTGGGCATGCTCTACGTCCCCGGCGACTACTGCTACCCCGCCGACCCGACCCGCACCGTCCCGAAAAACCAGATCCGCCTGAGCTTCGGCGTCCCCACGGTCGAACAGAACCGCGAGGGCGTAAGGCTTCTCGCGCAGGCGATCAAGGATGTGGCGAAATAGGGATTAGTGGTTGGTGATTAGTGGTTAGTGTTGTTGCCCACGGACAACAGAAAGATATGCAACCACTATGATCCTCCCACGACTAACAGCTCCTTCCTAACCACTAATCACTAACCACTACGCCTATGTCCCTCTCCCTCTCCCACGGCAAAACACTCAACGTCGGCCACCACGGCATCGCGCAGGACGAACTGCCGCCGATGGATCAGGGCCGGCTGGACCCGCGCGGCTGGTTCAAAGATGCCGAGGGCAAACTCCCGGCGGCCGACCGTCCGCTGGAACTGGAGATCGGCTCGGGCAAGGGCACGTTCCTCGTCCAGCACGCCCAGCTCTACCCCGGCGTCGATTACCTGGGCATCGAGTGGGCCAAGGCCTTTTGGCGCTACGCCGCCGACCGGGCGCGCCGGCACGGGCTGGAGAACGTGCGCCTGCTGCGCTGTGACGCGGCCGTGTTCGTCCGGCACTACGTCCCCGACGCGACGTTCCGGCAGATACACATCTACTTCCCCGACCCCTGGCCCAAGAAGCGCCACCACAAGCGTCGCCTGGTCCAGGCCGACTTCCTGCGCGAGCTGCACCGGGTCCTGATCCCGGCCGGGCAGGAGGTGCATGGTGAGACCGCCTGTGTCCGCCTCGCCACCGACCACGCGGACTACTTCGAGTGGATGGGCGAGCACGCCGCACAGGTCACCGACCTCTTCGAGCGTGAGCCTTTCGAACGGCCCAAGTCCGCGGGGGAGGGCGAGCTGGTCGGCACGAACTTCGAGCGCAAGTACCGCAAGGAAGGCCGGGTGTTCCAGGGCATGATCCTGCGCAAGCGCCCGTGACCGCGCCCGGCCGATGCGGTATAGTGTTTCCACGATCAGGCGGCCTGGCATCGATGCCTCGCCCTTTCTCACGGAGACCTTTCCCATGCCCTCGATGCCCAAAACCCTCGCGTTCGTCCTGTTGGTCGGTCTGTTCAGCCTGCCGGGCTGCGAAACCAGGCCCACGGAGATGCCGTACCAGACGATGAGTCTGGCCGAGCCTGTCGACCTGCTCTACAAGGCGGTGGGCGGGCACCCTTCACTCAAGGAACCGGGCCTGACCCTGATCCGCAGCCAGGCCGAGCTTAACGCGCTGGGTACGGACGACCTGATCGGCAGGAAAGTCAACTTCAACAACGAATCCGTCGTCCTCGCGACGCTCGGCGAGATGCCCACCGCCGGCTACTGGATCAACATCACCTCGATCAACCAGGTCGGCGACGCCCTGTTCGTCTACGGCCAAGCCAACCGCCCGTCCGGCGACGAGATGGCCGGGCAGGTGCTGACGTATCCGTACTGCGCCGTGGTCATCCCCCGCACCGGCGCGACCAGCGTCCGCGACGAGATCGATTCCGTCGAGGGCCAGGACCCGCCGATGTAAACCCGCACCCGGTTCAAGACTTCAAACGATCCCCACATCAACCTCAAGCCCGGTCATGGCCCAAAGTGCCTTGGCCGGGATGCCGCCCCATCGGTTAAGATCATCCCGGCGGGTATCACCGCGACTCCCGCCCCATCTCAAACCGGTAAAACAGGTGGCGGCCATGGACCGAAAAAAAGCATCTGATTTCGACCAGCGTCTGCTCGACCTTTACGACGACTACGCCCACGGGCGGATCGATCGGCGTGGGTTCATGAAACTGGCGGTGAAGTTCGCCGCAGCCGGAGTTACCGCCGAGGCCCTGCTGGCGAGCCTGACGCCGAACTACGCCTGGGCGACGCAGGTCGCGCAGGATGATGCAAGGCTACACACCGAATATCTCGATTACGAATCACCCAAGGGTGGCGGCCAGATGCGCGGCTACCTCGCACGCCCCGCCGAGCCGGAAGGCAAGCTGCCCGCCGTGCTGGTGATCCACGAAAACCGTGGGCTGAACCCCTACATCGAAGACGTGACACGCCGCCTCGGCGTCGCCGGGTTCCTCGCCTTCGCCCCCGATGCGCTGACACCGCTTGGCGGTTATCCCGGCAACGATGATGAAGGGCGTGAGCTTCAGCGCAAGCGCGACAATGAAGAAATGGTACAGGACTTCATCGCAGCGGCCGAACTGCTCAAGTCGCACACATTATCCAACGGCAAGGTCGGCGTCGTCGGGTTCTGCTTCGGCGGCGGCATGGCCAACACCCTGGCCGTCCGCATCCCCGACACGATCACCGCCGCCGTCCCTTTCTACGGCAGGCAACCCGCATCCGAAGACGTGCCCAGGATCAAAGCCAGGCTGCTGCTGCATTACGCCGAGCACGACGGGCGCGTCAACGAGGGCTGGCCCGCCTACGAAGCCGCGCTCAAGGAAGCCGGCGTCGATTACACGGCCCACATGTACGAGGGCGTCAACCACGGCTTCCACAACGACACCACCCCGCGCTACGACGAAGCCGCCGCAAAACTCGCATGGCAGCGCACGGTCGAATTTTTCAATACTACGTTGCGATGATTGGCTGTCCGTCTTTGTTCCACGTGCCATGTGTTGCCCAACCCCGCATCAGAAAATCATTCGCCCGAAACCATCCGCTTCAGGAGTTCCGGCAGGTTCTTGCAGTATTCTTCTGCCCCCTGTCGTACTTCCTCCGGGGTTGAATCTTCATCTACGACTTCGTGGGACACGGTAACTACCAGGGGCCAACCCTCGTCGTCGAGTCTGTCCGGGTCAAAGCATAACAGGTCACCGCTCATATCTTCCCCAAATGGTAGTAAGCTGGCGCCAAAGGCCGCGGTTGATACGGGGTCCCGGTCATACAAGCACATACGCCTGATATCGTGGATCGTAAGGATGCACGGGCCGATTTCGATTGCGTCTTCGGGAATAAACCGCTCATAAAACTCGATGACTTTGGGAGGGAATCCCAATTCACGGAGTGTTTCCAGTTCGTCCGGTTTGGCTGGACCACACCTAACGCCGGTCTTCTGGCTGATCTGCCGCATAATTTTTTCGATGTTGTCCATAAGGTAATCCAGTGGCTGAAAGAAGATTTATCTGCCCCGCATAATGCTGTTTTGCCCGGCGATCAAGACTTCTAAAAATGACATTATAGGGTTGGCTTCTTCACCTGCTGGGATTACCGGACCCGTGCCCGCGCAGTCCGTGTAACCGAACCAGGCCTCACAAACAGCCGATGATCGGGTCATGGGTATCATCGGGCTGACAACCAGGAGGCCGACGCGGCGGGTGCTGCTGCTGACGCACCGCGTGCCGTACCCCCCGGACCGGGGCGACCGGATCCGCAGTTACCACCTCTTGAAGCTGTTGTCTCGCAAGTTCGAGGTTGCGCTCGCGTGTGTCAGCGATGAGGAAGTCACGGTCGAGCAGCGGCAGGTATTGTCGCAGCTCACCGGGCAGTTGGCGATCCAGCGCACCAACAAACTCGTCGGCCGCGCACGTGGTCTCGCCGCACTCGCGCAGGGCCAGGCCGTCACGCCGAGCCTGTTCTACAATCCGCGCCTGGCGAAAACGATCGTCGGCTGGCACGCCCAGCAACCCTTCGACGCCGTGCTCACCTTCTGCACCGGCATGATCCGCTACGCCCGCATGCTTACGCACCCGGCCCACCGCCCGATCGCGTTCGCACGCACACGACCGATCCACGTGCTCGACCTGGTCGATGTCGATTCACAAAAATGGGCCGCCTACGCCCAGAACACCGCCGGCCCGATGAAGTGGATTTACGCACACGAGGCCCGGCGTCTGGCGAAGATCGAGTCCGGCATCGAGGACCGCTTCGACCGCATC
The DNA here is from genome assembly GCA_041402025.1 of Phycisphaerales bacterium. Taxonomy (GTDB): domain Bacteria; phylum Planctomycetota; class Phycisphaerae; order Phycisphaerales; family Phycisphaeraceae; genus JAJRRS01. The sequence continues at coordinate 7,362 of JAWKTA010000053.1, forward strand.
AGCGTCATCAGCGCACCCGAGGCCGAGACCTACCGTGAATACCTGCGTGACCACCCGGGCCTGGCCGTCGTCGAGAACGGCGTCGACCTGGATTACTTCGCGCCCCGCCCCGATGTCGCCAGCCAGACCGCCGTGTTCGTCGGCGTGATGAATTATAAACCCAACATCGAAGCCGTGCAGTGGTACGCGAGGGAAGTCCTGCCGCTGGTCCGGCGGAAGCTCCCGCACATGCGTTTCCAGATCGTGGGCAAAGACCCCGCGCCACAGGTCAAGGCGCTGCACCATCATGAAGGCGTCGAGGTGGTCGGCACCGTGCCGGACGTTCGGCCGTACATCGAAGAAGCTTCGGTCGTGGTCGCGCCGTTACAGGTCGCGCGGGGCGTACAGAACAAGGTGCTCGAAGCGATGGCGTGTCGGCGTGCTGTGATCTGTTCGCCGCAGGCCGCCAACGGCATCCGCGCCCTGCCCGGCAGGCACCTGCTGGTCGCAAACTCACCCAAGGCGTTTGCCCGGTACACGTTGGCGCTGATGCGTGACGACCACTACCGCCAGCAGGTCGCCGCCGCGGCGCGACGGTGTGTGCAAAGGCGTTACAGCTGGCCGCACGCGCTGGAACCGATGATCGAATTGCTCGGCGGGACCGGCGAAGAGTGGGGCGCCGTCACGCCGCCGCTTGCGCTCGCAGCGTAAACACGCCCGTCCTGTCCGCCATCGCGCTTAACACATCAAGCTGTTCGCCGATCGGACGCCACCCCCCGGAAGTATTCTTATCCGCACGGCTGTTGAACGTGCGGATCACGTGTTCGAGTTTACGCGCCGCGGATTTCAGGCCGGTATAGGTGCGCAGTTTGCCGGTCGCGCTCAGCGGCATCCTCGGCATGCCCGGGTCGAACTCCCAGGGGTGGAAATACAGGATCGCCGGTCGCTTCTCGGCTTCCGCCTGCCTCAAACCCTGCAACATCAGCGACAACGGCAGCAGCCTGAAATACCCGCCCCCCGCGACCGCCAGGTTCCGCCCCGCGATCCGCCAGGTCAGCGGCGGCAGTTCGAGCAAGCGCGCGCCGTCCGTATTGCCCTGCACAAAATACGGCCGATCCGGCGCGTCCGGCACGCCGTACATCGGGTGGCGCACCGGGAACACCGACGCGTCGTACTTCAACCCCGCCTCGGCCAACACGTCCACCGCCCAGCTCGTCTGCCGTGTCAAAGACCACGTCGTCGCACGATACCCCAGCACCGGCGCGGCCGGTCTGATCTTCGAGCAGCCGTTTGCTGTCGCTTACATCGCGCAACATGGTTTGCGGAGTAAGCCTGTGCAGCCGGTCGTGCATCGAGCCGTGCGACCCGACCTCGTGACCCAACTCGACACACCGCCGCGCCAGCCCCGTGTGCTGCTTCGCCACACTGCCCAGGAAGAAGAACGTCGCCCGGCAGCCGGTCCGGTCGAACAACTCCAGCAGCAGGTCCATGTTCCGCTGAACCCGTGACGGCCAGTCACCCCAGCGTTCACTCCCGACGGCCGAGTGCGCCGCCTCGATCTGGAAGTATTCCTCGACGTCGATGCTGACGCACCGGATCGCCCCCCCGGACATTTTTCCGGAAACCCCGCCGGTTTCACCCGGCCGGGCGTCTTGGGGGTGGATCGATCGTTGGTCTTTGGCGACGGTTAGTTTCATGGGTTTCGGGCTGTCCGGTCGGGTCCATGCAGATGATCGACCAGCGCCCGGCCGGGGGTTGTGATTTCCCGGCGCGACACGGAATCGGACGCAAAAATCATTGATTCCCGGCTATTATTATGATATTCTCGCGTTACCGGCCGCAGGTGAGCCAACCGGCATTCTGAGGCCCAAATGACGCGACAGGTGTCCGATAACACGCGGATTAGTCCGTTTGCCCGTCCCGCCATCTGCCGGCAGTGGACGGATTCTCGCTTTGATGCCGCCCGGGGCACGAACCGGTGCTATGCTTGTGTGACAGGTGGGCCGGTTTACGCGGACCTCGCCGCCTATCGACCACCCACGGCCTGTCATGATTGTTAGTAGTACCGCATGATGAACAACCGGCCCAATCCGTCACGCGGCTTCACGCTCATCGAGCTGTTGGTGGTGATCTCCATCATCGCGCTGTTGGTCGGCATCCTCCTGCCCGCGCTCGGCGCGGCGCGCGGCACCGCCAAACGCATCAAGTGCCTGAGCAACGCCCGGCAGATCGGCATCGCCGAGTTCACCTACTCCAACGACAACCGCGAGCACTTCATCCTCTACCGCAAACCATTGGAAGCGCTGCCGCCGAGTTTCGTGATCGCGAAGGTCATACCCACGGTCGGCGGGTGGTGGTGGACCTCCCGACTGGTCGAAGACGGCATCCTCGCCGGCGGCGAATCGTTCGTCTGCCCCTCGTTCGACGTGCAGGGCAAGCTCGCCAACCTCATCGAAGACGTCAAGTACGGCACCGACGCCGAGGTCCGTGAATGGGGTTGGAACGAGGGCCACTATGGCCTCAACACGTTCTTCCTCGGCTCGCTGCTCGACGACCCCGACACCTACGACAACACACTCGCCAACCGCACGCCGCGACAGGCCGACCTGCGCAACCCGACCGACACGATCTTCGCCACCGATTCGATCAACGGCAACGAGCAGGAGTTCACCCTCGGCTCAAGCCTCAAGGGCATCGGGTTCCTCAACCCCGGCTACAAGGCCCACCAGCTCTACGGCAAGGCACACGCCCGGCACACCAACTCCGTCAACGTCACCTGGGCCGACGGCCACTCCTCCAACGTCTCAGCCTCCGACCCCGACAACCCCTACGGCCCGGACGAACTCACCGACGCCACCGACACCACCCAACTCACCAACAAGTGGGACCGCGACTAGATCACCCGTCACGGCCCCGGCCTGTCGGCACTCCGCCGCTGCGCTACCCGCATTTCACATACAGCTCAATGGATTCCCATCCCGCGTTTACATCGTTGGACGCCGCCTTTGTACGGGGAAAATGATTGACCCCCGGCGCGATATTATGATATAATCCGTCCGAGCGGGCAGGGTGCCGTTTCCTATCAAACCCTCCCGTAAATGTCGGCTTGTGTTTTGGTTTTTTACACGTGTGGCGGGCATTTTCAGGTTGCGTATCGCGCGGGATTCGGTTTTGACAGTTTATCCGGTCGGCCGTCGCTCCTTCCGGGCGAGCTAGCGTGTCTGGGCGCGCCGCCATTTTTCATCTTATTGGGATTCACCAAAGTTCAAGGGCAGCACAATGATCAAACGTTCGGCACGGCCCCACGCATTCACCCTCATCGAACTGCTGGTGGTGATCTCCATCATCGCCCTGCTGGTGGGCATCCTCCTGCCCGCGCTGGGCGCGGCACGCCGCAGCGCGCAGCGCATCAAGTGCCTGAGCAACGCCCGGCAGGTATCCCTCGCGATGGTTTCTTACAGCACCGACAATGATGAATACATCATCAAACAAAAAAGCAATATGAAAAGTCGGCCGGACGGCGATTACGTTAATGATGATGAGTGGTGGTGGTCATCCAAGCTTGTTCTCGATGGCTACCTGCCGGGTATCGAGTCCTTCGTCTGCCCGAGCATGGAGATGTCGGGCAAAATCGGGGCCAGGGACGTTAACGAGTTTTTTGATGCCGAGGTCACTTCCGCCACCGGCCCCAGGCTGCTGTGGTGGAACCGTGTGCATTACGGCACCAACGTGTATTTCCTCACCACGCGCATCGGGCACCCCGAACAGTCTGATTCCGCTACCGAAGCGGTCCGCCGTAATCAATCCGCCCGTGAATCCGAGGTGAAAAGCCCCTCGGCCACCAACATGCTTCTGGATTCGATTTATGAACGCGATATCATCGAGGGCCCGCGTAACTGGGGTATGGGCTACATCTTCCCCTCATACGACAAACCCAGCCTGCAGGTCGGCCACGCCGACGCCCGGCATCAAAACTCCATCAACGTGGGCTACGCCGACGGCCACGGGGAGAACGTCCAGGTCCAGGACAAGGAAAACCCGTTCCACGCGGATGAACTCACCGATGTCCGCAACTCCGGCGGCCGTACCTGGGGCGACCCCGACAACAACAAGTGGGACCTCAAATAGGTTCCCCGATACGACACCTGACCACGCCGGCCCACGCGGCCGGTTTTTTGTAACCCCCACCCCGACTTGCACACGCAACCGATCAGGGACACACTCACGACATGCTGAACTACATCTGGGCCGGCCTGATTATCATCAGCGTCGTCTTCGCCCTCTGGCAGGACGGCGGCGACTTCGCTCATGACACCTACCGCAACGGACAGGCGCTGAGCGTCCAGATCGAGGGCCTGCCCCCGGGCTACGCCGCGCCGGACCACGCCGAGGCGATCGACGTAAAGGTCCGCATCGACCCCGCCGCGTACACGACGTTTTTCAACCTTCCTGAAGATGCGGCGGGGGACTACTTCAGCGAGCCCATCGACGCGGTGCTGGTCACAACCGACGGCGGGCGCGAGCTGCACCTGGCGTTTGCCGGGCCGATCCCCGCGCCGCTGGATGTGATCTATGAACAAAAGAAGGACCGTTACGACCGCCTGCCCGCCGACCTTGCCGGGTTCACCGTCGCCGCGTCGGATGCGACCACGGCCACCGCGCTGGTCGAGTTCGGGCACGTCGGATTCGTCAAGGTCAAAAACGTCGCAGGCGTGATGTTCGATCAGGCGGACAGCGCCGTGACCTTCGCGATCGGTCTGATGGGCGTGATCGCGTTGTGGATGGGGCTGATGAAGATCGTAGAGGATTCCGGGCTGATCAATGTGTTTGTGAAGCTGGTGCGTCCGGTGCTCGGTCCCTTGTTCCCGCAGATACCCCGGGACCACCCGGCGCTGGGGCTGATCGCCGTGAACCTCGCGGCGAATATGCTCGGCCTGGGCAACGCCGCGACACCGCTGGGGATCAAGGCGATGGAGTCGCTGCAGGAACTGAATAAAGAAAAAGACACCGCGACCGACAGCATGGTCATGCTGCTGGCGATGAACACCGCGAGCGTGCAGCTGCTGCCGCCGGTGACGCTGATCGCGATCATGGGGCTGGCGGCGACGGACGTGTTCCTGCCGATCTTTCTGGTGACGGTGTTCTCGCTGGCGGTAGCGATCATCGCGGCGAAGCTGCTCGGACGGATGAAGCGTTTCCGGGCGACCGACCCGATGCGGCCGAATAACCCGAATGCCGAGAAGGGGGGTGCGGCATGATGGACACGATCCGTGTTTATCAGGACTACTTCGCCGCGGTCATCATCCCGCTGATCGTGGTCGCGATCCCGATCTACGGCATGTGCAAGCGCGTGCCGGTCTACGAATCCTTCGTCGAGGGCGCGAAGGAGGGCTTCAAGGTCGGCGTGATGATCATCCCGTACCTGGTCGCGATCTTCGTGGCGATCAACATGTTCCGCGAGTCCGGCGCGATGACGGCGATGGAGGATGCGCTCCGCCCCGTGCTCACCGCGATCGGTTTCCCGCCGGAGGTCCTGCCCATGGCCATCGTTCGGCCACTTACCGGCGGCGGCTCGGCCGGCCTCGTCGCCGACATGGTCCAGCGCTTCGGCGCCGACTCGATCTTCACCCGCATGGCCGGGACCATGTTCGGCTCGACCGAGACGACGTTCTACATCCTCGCCGTCTACTTCGGCGCGGTGAACGTCAAGAAAACCCGCCACGCCCTGCCCGCCGGCCTGATCGCCGATATCGTCGCGATCTTCTTAAGCGTCTATATCGTCCGGCTCATGTTCGGATGACGTTTCATTGATATCTCATTCCACTTATCGCTGGCTTTAATATGAACAACTCCCATTCAATGAACTTAGCACCCGCCCGTCTACCCCTTCAAGCAATCAGGCGGTCGATCCTGCCCGCGATGTGTCTGTGTCTGACCGCACTATTGCTGAGCGGCTGTTTCGGACGCGGCACCGTTGACGCAACCGACAAGCAGACGCTGCCGCAGAAGCTCGACACGGTCCTGCACCGGCTCGATGGCAGCGGAGCGATCGTCTCTGCACGCTTTCTCGAAGTCCCTTCCGGCAACGTCCTCTACGAAACCGATAACACCGACTACCCCTTCGAGCCGGCGAGCAACATGAAATTGCTCATCACCGCCACCGGGCTGGACCACTTCGGCGCGGGGCACACTTTTAAGACTTACCTCGCCATCGACGGCGACGACCTCTGGGTCATCGGCACCGGTGACCCGGGGACCGGCGACCCCGCCATCGCCAAAGATCAGGGCGGCACACCCGTCACCATGCTCGACGAGTGGGCGCAGGCCCTGAAAGACCGCGGCGTCACCGAGATCAAGGGCGACCTGGTCTATGACGACCTGGCGCTCGACAAGTTTTACACACACCCGACCTGGTGGCCCGACGACCTGCCGAACTGGTACGCCGCCCCCGTCTCCGGCCTGACGTTCAACGACAACTGCGTCGATATCACCGTCACCCCCGCCGAGGAAGGCCAGCCCGCGAACTACACCGTGATGCCACCGGTCGAGAACATCACCATCATCAACAACACCATCAGCGGCGGCGAGGAACACAACCCCTCGATCGAGAAGAAGCCCGGCGGAAACATCTACGAAATCACCGGTTCCGTGACCAGGGAAGCCGAACTGAAAAGTAAGCCCGTCGAAGACCCCGGCGCGTTCTTCGCCGATGCCCTGCGCACCAACCTCAAGTCACACGGCATCGAAATCAAGGGCGAAATCCGTCGCGCCGACGCGCACCTCGACGGCAGCCTGGTCCCCGCCGAGGATAAAACCGTCGCCGTCCACGAATCGCGGATCGACGATGTGATTGCCCGCATCAACAAGCCCAGCCAGAACCTGCTCGCCGAGATGCTCTGCAAGACCACCGGCCGGGACTACCACTTGCAGAAGGGCACCGATGAACCCGGGTCCTGGCTCAACGGCAAGGAGGCGATCAAAGCGTTTCTCCAAAAAGCCAAGGTCAACACCCACCCGCTCGTCGTCGCCGACGGCTCGGGGCTTAGCCACAACAACCGCGTCACGACGAAGATGATCTCGTCGCTGCTTTTGTATATGCACAACCACGAGGACGCCGTCGTCTTCATCAACAGCCTGCCCATCGGCGGGATCGACGGCACGATCAGCAAGCGCTTCACCGATGTCCCCGGCCGGGTCCGCGCCAAGACCGGCTACATCTCCGGCGTGCGATCGCTCTCCGGCTACGTCGAAACCGACGCCGGCCCGACCGTCATCTTCTCGATCCTCTACAACCAGATCCCCGGCTCGGTCAAGCCCTTCGAGGCCCTCCAGGACGAGGCCGTCACCCTCGTGATGCACGAATACAAACCCGCCGAATCAAAATGACCCGGCATCGCGCTGTGTGTTGATAAAACTCCCCCGTTTAGCGGGCGATCGCAGATCGCCGTGTGGCAGTGTGGACTCACCCCAACCAGTCCCACGACACCAGATCCAACCCCCCATCCGGCGTCAGCGTGTAGTCCGCGTTCAACGGCAGCGCCGCATACTCCGGCCCGTGCCCGACCGGCAAACCGAACGCCACCGGGAACCCGTGCGCCTCGCCACGCCGGGCGAATATCTTCGTCAGCGCTTCGTTTTCTGCGTAGGTCGGCCGGAGCGGGATCGTCTCCTGTTTGCTCTTGTCTTTCAGCGCGGCACGGATATCCGCCGGCGCGGGCTTGTGTTTCAGGACCTTCGATATCTCGTCATCACACGCCTGGAACGAACCCAGCACGATCCCCGCCAGCCCGTCCAATCCCCCGGCCTGCTCGATCTGGTTAAACATCGAGTCGATCCGGTAGTACCCTCACTGAGGTCCTCGAAGAAAGCAGCTTCCCTTCATGTCGCATCTGCCAGGGCGTGCCCGACAGGTAATTCCACACCGCCAGGTTCCCGCCGACCAGCGTGCCCGTGATCGGCTTCGGCGGTGGGGGGTGAGGAACTTCATCCGCCGGTTCTTCCAGGGCATCTCGATGCGCTGTTTGCCGCACCAGCGACAGCATCGCGTCGAAGTGCGGATCGCTGATGTCGTAAAAATCGCTGGCGGGCATCGATGCGTGCAGCGTCGACCAGCCCCAGCGTGAATGCACATACTGGTGCAGCGCCGTCACGTCCGAGTACCCCGCGAGCAGTTTCTTCGGCGGCTTGCCGTGCTTTGCGGTCAACTCATCCAGGATCGGCAGCAGCCTGGGCCCACCCGATCCGCCGCGCGCCGACCAGATCAGGTCGATCTCGGGATCAGAAGCGTATTCAAACAACGCCCCGGCCCGCTCCGCGTCTTCCCCGGCAAACCAGAAGTGTTGCTTGCCGCACTGCGGATGCACGCGGACCTTGAAACCGGCAGCGGTCAGCCGGTCCACGCCCAGCGACAACTCCACCTGCGGCGTGGTGGAACACGGGCTGACGATTCCGATGGTGATGGGTTTGTCTGGCATAGGTATTTAGTCAGGAATTGGCCGGTGTGGCTCGGGTTGGCCCGTGGATTCCGGGGGCGTACCATACGCTTGATTGAGCATCATACCCAAGGAGCCTCGCCCCGTGTCGGACGCAAATCGCATCAAACTCGGCCTGATCCAGCATGCCTGCCCCGTGGACGCGACCCGCGAGCAGAACCTCGCCAAGGCGGTCGGCCTGATCCGCGAGGCCGCAGGCAAAGGCGCCCAGCTTATCGCCACGCAGGAGCTTTTCACCGGCTGCTACTTCCCGCAGATCGAGGACGACGCACGCTTCGACCTGGCCGAGCCCGTCCCCGGCCCGACCTGCGACACCCTCTGCAAGCTCGCGGATGAACTCAGCGTCGAGATCACCGCCAGCCTCTTCGAGAAACGCGCCCCGGGCCTGTACCACAACACGTCCGTCATGATCGACACCAAGGGCAAGCTCGTCGGCAAGTACCGCAAGATGCACATCCCCGACGACCCACGCTTCTACGAAAAATACTACTTCACCCCCGGAGATGCCCCCGGTAAAACGGTGTCGGATACCGTTTCAAAAGACCAAACTTCCGGGGGTATCCCCGGCCCCGACCCCGACGGCTTCGACGTCCAGCACATGAGCCGCGCCACCACCGGCATGCTCGTCTGCTGGGACCAGTGGTTCCCCGAAGCCGCTCGACTCACCGCGCTCCGCGGCGCACAAATCCTTTTCTACCCCACCGCCATCGGCTGGTTCCACGGCGAACCGGACGACGAAAAGCCCCGACAACGCGACGCCTGGCAGACCATGCAGCGCTCCCACGCCATCGCCAACGGCGTCTTCGTCGCCGCCATCAACCGCGTCGGCACCGAAAACGACCTAACCTTCTGGGGCCACTCCTTCGTCGCCGACCCCGGCGGCCGCATCATCGCTCAGGCCTCCGGCGACAAGGAACAAGTCCTCCTCGCCGACTGCGACCTCTCCCAGATCGAAAAAACCCGCCGCGGCTGGCCCTTCCTCCGCGACCGCCGCGTCGACGCCTACGGCGGGCTGCTCAAGCGGATGATTGATGAATAGCGAATGCCCCGTAGGGTGGGTTAAGCGCAGCGCAACCCACCAAATGGTCAACAGTATGTGCAGCCGGTGGGTTACGCTTCGCTAACCCACCCTACGTTTAGTGCCAGTCCCTATGACAATGAAAGCATTGTTTCGCTTTTTCTGTGCGTAAGTTTACGCCGCAGTATGGGCATGGAGGCCCATCATTCGCGGGATACGGGCCACTGGCGTGGTTGATCCACAACTTGGCCCACCTCATGTCGCAACCGGTTTCATCCATCAGTAACTTGATGGCTTGGATTGAGTTTATTTTTTTTAGATCCCGTATCTCAGATTCTTTTTCTAAGGAAAGGTCTGCAAAACGCGGGATGATCAGGCCGCATTTATCGCACCGTGGGCCTCGTTCGGGCAGGTTCTTGCCGTTAAGGTGCTTGATTTCTTCATTTGTGTATGCGGAATTCATCGCAATACATGCTATCAACATGTACTCATATCACGCTAGTGTCATCTTCCCTCCCGGCACAAACCGCTCATACTCATTCTCACTCGGTCGGCCCCACAGCGCCCACATCTCTTTGGTCGTCGGGCACATGATCACCGCGCCGGCGGTCTCGACCTCGTAGCCCGCGATCGGGGACTGGCAGATGCTGAAACCCTCTTCGGTGCGGATGCGGGTCATCTCCATGAGTTTCTCGGGGGTGTATCGGCCGTGATTCACTGCTAAAAACGCCTCGGCCTGCTCCAGACGTGTAACAGTGCTCTGCCGGGCCTGCGGCGTGCGCGGGCGCTCGGTTTTGATCAGGGCGGCGTCCAGGCAGTGGTTGCTGTGGGCGTAGCGTTTGTCCAAAGGCGTGACGGCCCGCGTGCCGGGGGTCGCTTCCACATTAAACCCCTTGCCGTCCGGCCCCATGACCAGGTAGTTGTGCGCCCCGGCGAGGTCCGCTTCGTCGAGGATGCGCACCGTGTCGGCGAGGTTGTCCTGCGCGAGCATCTTGCGGACGACGAAGGGCCAGGTCACGCCGCGCTTGCCCTCTTTGGTGTAGAGGTTGTTGATGCCGACGGCGATGCCGTGCTCGTTCATCCCGATCATGCCGACGCAGCCGTTGAGCGTGAAGGTCATCACGGCCGGGCCGGCGTCGGGGCGGATATCCAGCATCAAAACGAAGGGCGTCGCGCCGGTGTGCATGTCCCATGTCTCGGCAAGAAACGCGTGGCCCTGCCGCGATTCACTCGGCGCGGTGAGCACGGCCGTACACCCGCCGGGGTCGTCCACGATGTGCTGATGCAACACATCGACGAAGTCCGTGAAGCCGTTCATGACTAATAGTTCGGGCATCGGCACGCCCGAGCCGTCGGAGATGCCTTCGAGTTCGGCGCATAACACGGCATCAAACCGGTAGTGGTAGGGCATGCAGCGTTCGGCGAGGTCGAGGATGACGCGGCGGTGTACGCCGGCCTTGGCCCAGTCGTCGCTGCCGCACAGCCGCATGCGCATCTCGGCCAGCTCGCCGATCGGCTTGGCGTAGGCCCGCCCGTGCTGATACCCCATGCTGTACGGATCACCCTTGACGGTCAGCGTGCGGATCGCGGGCATATCGGCCTCCAAGTGGTAAAAAGACTTGCAGGGCGATTATACGCCAGATGGGTGCCTGGTGGCTAGTAACGGCAAGGTGGTTGGTGATTCGTGGTTGATGGTTGGTATTGTCAAGCTGGAAGGCAAATACGCTTTTCCCAACCACTAACCACTAACCACCCTCAGTGCGTCAGCGCATACGCCAGGATGTTCACGTTCAGCTTCAGCGCCGACTTCACCTCGTTGCCCCCGCAGCAGCAGCAGCCGGGGCCGGCGTTGCCCGTGTCGTTCAGGCCGTCCGGCGAGAGGATCATCACCACACGCCCGTCGATCTGAAGCGCCTCCAGGTCCGGCAGCCTTGGCCCGCCTGACTTGTAGTTCGACTGTGTGATGTCGTACACGCTGTGAAAAATCGGGTGCTCCGCATCCAGCTTCATCGTCTGAACATCAGGGAAAGCCTCGGCCAACACCTTCCGGAAACTGTCGTGCCACGGTTGCGAGCTGCACCCCGCCGAAGCAACTAAAAACCCGCCGCCGAGCAGGTAGTCACGCAGGTTATTGATCTGTTCTTCGTTGAGCGTGAATGCGCCCTCGCCGGTCATCACCGCGTACGGGTAGCTGAACAGCTCAGCCGAGTCGAGGCGCACGGCGTCGAACGTCGGGTGCGCCTTGATGTGCGTCTCCTGCCCGGCCGTGACCAGGAACTGGTTCGAGAAGCACACCGACGTTTTGTTGTCCGCATACACCAGATTCGCACAATAAACCGCCGCCTCTTTCGGCTCACTGTCCACGTCACTGCCTGGCGTGGCGGTATCCGTGTCGGCCGTCTGAGCCGTGAGGCTCTGCAATGACAACGTCACCAGCGCCAGCCAGCAAAGCGACAACAGAACGCGATGGGTGAGTTTGTATTTCATATCGTTTTATCCGCGGCAGGACCCATTCTACCCGATCCCACTGTTAATAAATACACTTTCTAACCACTAACCACTAACCACTAACCACTAACGCCTCACTTCTCCTCCTCCGCGATCCGCCGGAAATACGCCGCAGCCTGCTCCCGGTACACCACGGGTACGCCGGGCAGTTGCAGGGCACTGGTCGCCGTGTTGTCCGATGCGTCAGTATGGATGACCTCGGCCTGCATATCCACATCAACCTCACTGGAAACCGCGTCGCCCCGCCCGCCACGCCCCCCGCGTCGTCCCTCACGCGTAAGGCTGTCCCCGCCGGGCTGCCCGGGCACGCTTGGGCCTACCATCGACATCGTCGCCATCGCGCCCGACATCCCCGCGCCCGACCCGCCTTGCGAGCCAATGCCCGGCACTTTGCGCGCCGACGCCATCTGTTGCAGAGCGTTCTGCATGTTCTGCCTCGGCAGATTGAAGCAGCCATCCATTTCGATGCTCGCCTGCGCCTGGTTCTGTTGGACGTCGCTTAAAAGCGAATCGAGTTTCTCCGCCGCCTCGAGCGCCGCCTGATGCGCCAACGGCCCGTTACCCGACAACGACGCGTTCTCCACCGCCATCTGGGTCGGGACGATCCTCAGCTCATCGATGCGGTCGGCCACCGACAACGCGCCGCCGCTCATGTTCGGGAGCAACCCGCTAGCGTTCTCCGCCGCCTCACGCAGTGCCCGCGCCGCATCGCTTAGCTCCTCACGCAGCCGGGCCTGCTCCTGCGCCAGCGCGTCGGCCCGCCGCTGCTCCTCCGCCGTCAACGATCGCGGCTCCGCCAGCGCCGCCAGCCGCACGGCCAGCTCGTCCTGCTCCTGCGCGACCCGGCGGATACGTTCGCCCTGCGCCATCATCGCCTCGGCCAGTTGCAGACGCTCCAGGTCTTCCCGGGCTGTTTGAGTGCGCTCACGCTGCCCGCCGGCGAAAGGTTCCCGCAGCATCTCAAACCGATCGGCCTGTTCGCGCATGGCCGAGCCCGTAAGTGCAAGCTGATCCGCGTTACCCGCGTCGCGCATAGATCGTACCGTGTCCGCCAGAGACCCGGATTGCTCCGACTGTTCCTTGATTTGTTTGCTTAAATCACTAAGCATCTGCTTGTACGCGTCCTCGAACTCATACAGCGAGGCCTGCTCCGCACGCTCCGATAGGGCGTCCGCCAGCGAAGCGGCTTCTTCGGCATACTTATTTAATGTGGATTCAAGCTTAGCCATCGCCTGCCGCTGCGCATCGGTCAACGGCTCGCCGAATGGTATCTGTTCTTTCAGCGCCGCGAGTTGCTCCAGCAGTTGGTTACGTTGCGCTTCCAGGTCGCCCAGGCGTTCGAGGATCGCCTCGAACTCGCGGTTGATATCGTCGATCCGGTACTGCGAACGCGCGATATCCATGTATTGTTCAAGCGTGATGATGTGGATCGCGTAGATCGGCGTTTCCGCTGACTGCGGTGTTCCGGGGCGGTTGTCATTCACGGCCGCGTAATACTTCACCACGTCGCCCGCCTTCGCCTGAGTCTCGGCGAGATCAAATGTGTAATCGGATTTGGTCACGGTGTGATGCTTGTCGGTGAAGGTGGCGGGCAGGGGGGTCGGCGTCGTTGGGTTATCGTTCAGCCCGTGATGCAGTGTGATCGGCCCGACCCCGATGTCGTCCCCGGCGGTGATGTGCGCCTCGATCTGCCAGCCCTCCGGCGCGACGACCTGACGCTGGGGGTCCACGATATCGATCTTTGGCGCACGATCGGGCAGCGCAGTCAGCTTTCCGGCGAGCGTGTCCACGCCCGGCTTACCGTCCGCGCCGGTCAATGTCAGTTCAAAACGGCCGGATACATCCATCGGGAAAGTCAGTTGCGCGGCGCGCGGGTCATCCGCGTCCGGTATCAGTTGGATGCTGCGCTCCACGGTATGATCGGTTTCATCGGCCGGGGATAATTTCAGTTCACCGCCGCCGAGCGGGACGTTGCTGACGATGTGCAGCGCGACTTGTGTCCCGGTGAGCGTGCGGATGCCGGCCGGCGTGATCGCTCCGGTCGTGCCGCGCCAGCCGGTGTAGGCGGGGTAGCTGTAGGTGGCGTGGGCCTGTTCGATCAACGGGGACGTGTTGGCCGTGAGCGTGTGGACCGCGCTTCGACCGCGCGGCGTCCGGATATAGAAACGGCGTGCCCCCTCGACCCGGTCGACTCGCATCGCAAAAGTGTTTGATTCGCCGGGTTCCACTTTATCTGTTCTGGCCGACGACACGCGGTACATCGGTAGTGGGGCAGGCTGTTCGCTTTCATCCAAGAACACGACCTGCGCCTGGTCATGCACGCCCGGGCCGGAGAGCGTGACGCGTATCGTGCCCGGCTTGCCGTGGTAGATCGGTTGCGGATCGGTATGGATGTCGAATTTCACAAGCGTGAACGGTGGCAGGTCGGCGAACGGCGCAACCAGACGCGGCACCACCGCATGAAACACCGACGGCATCACGACGTACGCCAGTATCAACCCGACGACCGCGATCACAGCCGGCAAGGCCGCACGTTTTAGCGCTTCCCGATCGATCACGGACCGGCCCCCGGACTCGGCCGCCGCCGCCTCGCCCCGCGCGATCACCTCGTCACGCAGCGCCGCGCTCATGCCCGCCGCGTCCTGCTCCGCGATATCCAGCGCATTAATCAAGCGGTTGTCGGGCACCTGTAAACGTTTCTCGATATACACCGCTGTCTGCCGGTCACGCGGCCGACCCCGTGCCAGCCTGACAACCACCGGCCACGCGACGAAGCCCGCCACCCCCAACAACAACACGTCCAGCAACACCACCCCAACTACTGGTAGCGCATAGCCCGCATCAACCACCACCGCCGCGAGGAATACTACGATCACGGCGAGCAAAGCCCGCAAGAACCACTCCCCGGCCTCCGCCATCCACAGCGACCGCCCGGTGCGCCTGACCAGTTCGTCAATCCGTGGCGTTTTCACAGCAAACCTCCCGACCGGCGGATGATCCATTCCAGGCCCGCCCAGACCAGCACGGCCGTCAACACCCAGCCCCGGTCCCACAGGTAGTACGGCCTCGGTGGGCTGAGCGCCGCCGCGCGCTGACGGCTTAGTATTTTAGCCAGCTCGTCCGGGTCATCCGGGCTCAGGCACCGACCCCCGCTCGATTCGGCGAGCGTGTGCAACGCGCCGCGGTTGGCTGAGCTGTGCAGCCGTTCGATGTCGATGTCGTAGCAGTTGAACTTGGTTTCGATTGGTTCGTCAGGGGATTGCGCGTTTTGTACGGTGACGCGGTACACGCCGGGTTTATCGGGATAGACCTCGGCCCGTCGGCGCGTCGTGCTGCCGCCGACCGGTGCGAGCGCCGCGGTGAGTTGTTTTCCGCCCGGGTCTTCGATGATGACCGGCGCATCCAGGCTGTCGAAGCCGTCCCGGCTGATCAGGTCGATATGGATCGGATCGCCCGCCTGCACGCTCAATCGCGACAGCTGCAAACTCATCGGCTTGCCCGGCTGGTAGTCACTGCCCAGCGCGAGCCAGCGCACCGTATCCATCCAGAACCGGTCGAACGCCGCGTCTTTGCGTGTGTTGTGGCGCGGGCGCAGCCCCCATTGCCATAAGCCTTCACCCAGCACGGCCACGACCACGCCTTGGCCGTAGGGCATCGTCACGATGGCAGGCTGTCCCATGCCCGTGCCGGTCGCCGCGCCCGGCGGGTAGCAGCGCGCAAGCACTTGCGCCGCCGCTTTCTCGCGCTGTACCACCGGCACGCTTAGCAGCGTCGGTAACAGGTCGCCGGTGTGGTCCGAACCGTTCTGATCGGATGGCGGGTTCAGGGCAGGGTGCATCATGCCCGTAGCCTCCAGCTCCAGCCGTTGGTTGTGCAGCTCGCCCTCGCCGAAGATCACTGGCTCGAGCACGGATAACGAATCACGCACCGCCCGCTCGGTATACGTCGCCGTGTCATACGCCCTGCCACGCGCAAACACCAAACGCCCCCCGTGCCCCGCGACATACTCCGGCAACAGTGACACCGTCCGCGCATCCAACACGTTCGTGATATCACGCCCGAGGATGATCACGTCGAACAGGCCCAATGCTTCGAGCGAATCCGGCAGCTCCGCTTCCGCGCCTTCCCTCGACACGATCATCTCCCGTTTGTCACGCGATACCTGAGTCACCTGCGTCAACTCGATCCGCGGGTCCTTGCGCAAGGCGTGCGCGAGAAACTTCGTGTCCCAGTATGGCTGGCCCTCCAAGAGCAATACGCGCAGCCGTTTCTCGGTCACTTCCACAAACACCGGCTGTGTGTTGTTGGTTTCATCGACTTCACCGGCTACCGGATCGACCCACACGCGGTACTCATACGTCCCCGGCATCGCCTGCGCGATCGGCACGTCCACCGAGGCTGTATCCTTGTCGTCGAACGTGACCGGGAAAGCCCGCACTTCTTCGCCTTGCTCTACGTGTACCACCGCGCCGCCCGGCCCGGTGTTGGACCGCATCACACGCACCGCGATCGTGCCCGGCTCATCGGCGAACAGGTACGGCTGCTGCGGCACCGCCATCACCGCCACGTCCCGCGAGACGCTCGGCCCGCCCAGCGGCACCGTGTAGATCGGCACCGACCGTGACTGCGCCAACCGGCCCACCGGCTGCATCGGCGCGTCCAGCGTGTCTCGCCCATCCGAAAAAACCAAAACAGTCCCCCCGCCCCCGGAGTTGTTTTCGCCGGACATGTCAGACGCCATCACGCTATCGGAGACCGATCGCGCGATGTGCGACTCGCCCGCCGTCGCCGCCTCGGTCCCCGGTTGATTCAGCAGGTCGCCCCCCGTGGCCCGTAACGATTCACCGAACGCGAAGAACTCAACGCGGTAAGTCTGGCCCAGTTCCCGCAACCGCGCCGGCGTGAGCCAGCGTTTGCCGATGAAATCAAACCGGCTTAACCCGTCCATGTCGGGCGTCTGCATCGACGCCGACGTGTCCACCAGCACGCGCAAGACCGGCTTCTCCGGCGATTCGATTGCTTCTCGCACGGCGCTCGGCCCCATCAGCAGTAGCCCGACCAGCCCGATCAACACGCAACGCATCGCCAGCGTCACCGTGACGAGCGCCCGGTTTTCCCCCGTTGAACGCGCGCAGGCCCACACCGCCAGGCCCAGCAGCACAGCCAGACACGTCAGGGTCGGCGCCGCCCCGAAGTACGGCCGCCAAAGCACCGCGTTGGTCAACGCACTCATCATCGCTTCCAATACCCCAGCAGGGCCATCTCGATCCCGAGGAACACCATCGCGGCAAACAACAGCCAGCCCCACAGGTCGCGACCGCGCAGATTGAGTGCCTGGCCGGCGTTTGTGTTTTGTGTTGGTGGGCCGGGGGTGCGTGGTTGTAACGCGGCGATCAGTTCGTCCGCCGTGACCCGGCGCAGGTCGCTTTCGCGCGGGTCGGTGTTGACGGCCGCTGTGCCGAGTACCGTTTCGCCTTGCTGCGCGGTGTAGAAGCCGGGCAAGGTTGGGGCGTGGATCACGATGCTGGCGACGGAGTTATCCAGCGATACCGTCGCGTCGGCGGGTGTCCGACCGTCCGGCATGTATACCTTGGGCGGCTGAACATCGGTCGTCGTGGGCACGTTGGATACCCAATGCACCGCCTGCCCGACGGTGTTCGGCGTGGCGGGCGTATCTGTTCGACCCATCGACTCGGCAAGACCTTGCATCAACGCGACGAACAGGCCCTGCTTGCCCAGGTCGCTGTGGTTTGATGCGGCGCTGAAGTTGGCGAGTATTAACGTGCCGTTGCCGACGCTACGCGAAACCAGGGCCGGCGTGCCGTCGGAATAGCTAAGCAGTGTCCGCGCGCGTTCATCGACCGTTCCGCCGGTCCAGGCATAGCGGATTGGGACCCGCGACAGCGTGATCTGTGCGGATTCATCGAATTGGTTTAACAGCGGTGAGCGCCAATCGCCATGCGTAATCGTTAACGGCTGGTCCGCGTTCCCCACCACGCGGGGCGCGGCCGGCTTCCACGGCAGCAGCCCGCCCGGCGAGAGCGCATCCAGTGATGAGAGGTTCTCCAGGACCGGGCCCGCGCCACAGAAGAACACCACGCAGCCTCCGTGTTGCAGGTATTGGTGCAACGCAGTGAGTTGGTCGGCCGACAGCATAGCGACCTCGCCCACGAAGACGGCCTGCGCGTTATCGAGCGGGGGCCACGGCGTTTGGGTGCTGTGTTGTATCGTGATCTCGTAGCGGTCGCGGTCGTCGCCGTGTGGTGCGAGTGCTCGTAACAGGTAGTATCCCGCTGTCCTCGGCGTATCGGTGTCATCATCGGTGATGACGGTGACCGGGGTGTGATCGACACACCGCACGACCAGGTAATTCGCGTCATCCACGGCAAGGCCATCGGCCGGCAGCGAGAACATGATGCGGTGCTCGCCCGGCCGATTCAGCGTTGTGGCGAAAGCGATCTCCCGTTGTTGTCGCGGCTCCATCGTCAGCGATTCTGAATCCGCCGGCTGGCCGTCGACGGATAACTGCACGGTCGCCGACTGGACGCGGTCGCTGTGATTGGTGACGGCAACCGTGAGATTCACCGGATCATGGGTGCGCGGCGTGCGGGGGTGTGCCGCCGGGGCGTGCAGCGACAGGTTGGTGGGGGGGGCGTGTTGTGGCGGGAGGAGGGTGATGCGCGTCCCGGCGGGCAGGGGGCTTTCGTGCGACGATTGTTTGAGTGCGTCGTCCCAGTTACTCGCCTGCAGGTCCGTGACGATCACCAGATGTTTCAACCCGGCGTGGTCTCGCAGGAGTTGTGTGGCGAGCGCCAGTGCGCCGGGCATATCCGCGCGTTCATAAGTAGGCGCAAGCTCGGAGAGTTCGGCACGCAAGGCGTCGGTGTTGGCGGTCATCGCCGGGAAGGCTGCGTACGGGCGGGCGGTGGCGTAGACGATGTTGGCGTGGTCTACGCCGGGCGTCAGCGTATCGATGACCTTCTCGGCTTCGGCAAGCATGGTTCGCACCGCCGGGATGCCGCCGTGGAGCTGGCCGGTCGAGGCGCTTTGATCGATGAGGAACACCACGGCGGCGCTTTGGCCCCGGGCCTTGTATGCCTGAGCACTTTGCCAGACCGGTTGCGTGAACGCCAGCACGACCACGATCACCGCCAGGCAGCGCAGCAGCAACAGCCACCACCGGCGCAGGCGGAACAGAGACGACCGGCTCGCCGCCGCGGACGCCAGCAGTTCCACGCTGGGGAACACCACACGCCGCCGCGCCCGCCGGTGCATCAGGTGCGCCATGATCGGCAGCGCGACCAGCGCAACGCCCAGCAGCATCCCCGGGAAAAGCAGCGAGATGACGGCCAACGTGTTCATCATGATCCCGCACAAACAACCCGTCACACGCGCGCCGCACGGGTGAACAGATAATCTCGGATCGCCTCGTGGTAGTGCGTCGCGGTCGATACCAGGTGGTAGTCCATGCCCCGGGACGTGAGCGCGTTATGCCATGCGTTGGACGAATCACGGACCCGTGCTTCGTACTTATCCCGGACATCCGGCACGCTCAGCCGGACGTGCCGGCCTGTCTCGCTGTCGACAAACACCGCCTCGTCCAGGTCAGGCAGGCGCAGTTCGTCTTCGTGCAACACATGGAACACGATCGCCTCGCCCCCCCGTGCCGTGAGATTGCTTAATGCCCGCAGGATGCCGTCTCGGTTTTCCATCAGGTCGGAGAACACGATCAGCAGGCTGCGCCGGGGCATCCTTATGGTGAGTGTTTGTAGCGCATCGGCCAGGTGCGCGCCCGACCTCGGCACGGCCTGATCCATGATGCGCAGGAGCTGGTGCAGGTGTGTGAACCCGCCGCGTGCGGGCAGTTCCCGGTGCAGGCCGCGCTGGGCGAGGTAGAACCCGACACGGTCCTGCTGGCGGACAGTCAGGAACGCGATCGCCGCCGCCATCAGGCAGGCCTGGTCGTACTTGCTGGGGTTGTCGATAGGGGGGCGTGGGCCTTGTGTGTTGCGCTTGTTGTTGAGCGCTTTGAGCATATTGATCCACGAGTTGCTGTCTTGCCGGTGCGGCCGCGTGGGGTCCAGCCCGGCGTAGCCCATGGACGCCGAGGCATCGACGATCAGGTTCACGGTCATGTCGGTCTGGTGCTCGAAGAGCTTGATAAAGAGACGGTCGCTTCGGCCGAACACTTTCCAGTCGATATCCCCGACCTCGTCGCCGGGCGTGTATTCGCGGTAGTCGTTGAACTCGACGGAGTGCCCGCGTTGCCGGGAGGTGTGCCGGCCGGCGTACAGGCCCCGGATCGGGCGGCGCGGCGCGAACAGCACGTTGGCAAACATATCCATGTCCCGCACGCGCAGGTACCGGCTTAAGTGCGCCGCGTCGGTCGTGTTGGCCGGGGGGTGGGTCAAGGGCGCTGTCCGGTGGTGAGATTCAGGTGGTTACGTCGCGTGCTGCGGCTCGCTGATCTGCTCGATGATACGTGCGACGATCTCGGCGGTGGTCAGGCCTTCCCCGGCGGCCTGGTAGTTTGGCAGCACCCGGTGACGCAATACCAGCGGGGCGGCCTGGCGGATGTGACTCGCCGAGACCGTCGGTACGCCTTCGAGCACGGCCAGCGCCTTGCCCGCCAAAACCATGTGCTGCCCGGCACGCGGCCCCGCGCCCCATTGCACGAAACGGGTCGCGATGCTGCTCGACGCCGGTGTCCCGGGTCTCGTCGCACGCGCCAGCGCTACCGCATAGCTCACGACGTGCCGGCTCACCGGGACACGACGCACCAAGGCCTGGTACGCCATCATCTTTTCCTTGCTAAAGACCTGCTCCAGGGATACCGGACGCGGCGCGGTCGTCTCCATCACGATCCGCTCTTCATCTTCGACGTTCGGGTAATCCATCCACAGGCTGAACATGAACCGGTCGAGCTGCGCTTCGGGCAGGGGGTACGTGCCCTCCTGTTCGATCGGGTTCTGGGTGGCGACGACGATGAACGGCCGGGCCAGCTCGTGTCGCTTGCCCAGGCTCGTCACCTGGAGTTCCTGCATCGCTTCGAGCAACGCGGACTGTGTTTTCGGCGGTGTGCGGTTGATCTCGTCGGCGAGGATGATGTTCGCGAACACAGGCCCGGGTACGAAACGCATCGCACGCCCTCCGGTCCCGCCCCCGGCCCCCGGGGCATCCTCCTGCAACAGTTCCATCCCGATGATGTCCGCGGGCATCATGTCGGGTGTGAACTGGATCCGCCTAAACTCCCAGCCCAGCACCTCGGCCAGCGTCTTGACCAGCAGCGTCTTGGCCAGGCCCGGCACGCCGATCAGCAGCGCGTGGCCCTCGCAGAACGTCGCGGCCAGCAGCGCGCGGACCGTCTCCGATTGCCCGATGATGACCTTCGCGACCTGTTCCTCCAGGCGTCGGAAACCGTTCGACGCTTCGGCGAGCAGCGCGAGGTCGCCCCCGTCCAGCTGTTGTTCCCTGTCGCTCACGGCCTGCTCCTGTCTTGACCCGACAAGCCCGTGAGCATCATACAAGCCATCGGGCTTCCCGGTTCACGGGAGGTCCCCCCGGAAAGGACCCGCCGATACCACGATCACCCGAACCAGAGTGTAGCAAGTTCCGTGTCCCATTTGTTGGATTCATGGACGCGGTTTCTCACTCTTGTGGCGCGGCGGTATCAGGTGTCTCCAGCAGGTCGATCAAAAGACCCACCCCGTCCACCCGCCCGACCACCGCGGCCCGGCCCGGCACAACCAACACCGGCACCCGGTCGGCGCCACTCTGCCCGTAAACATAGACGTTGCGGGCGATCATCTGTTGCATACGCGGGTCGTGATAATTGTGTTCAAAATTTTCTTCCCCGACCCGCCTGAGCGCCTCGGCCCGGGCGGCTTCGGCGGAACGTGGAGCCTCCGGCTCGTACATCCACCGGTCAAAATCCGCGAACCCCGCCCGGTCCGCCAGGAAAACCGACAACGCGACCCGCGCCAACTCGCAGCTCTCATCGAATCGGGCGTCCATCTCCTCCGGGGTGTGGGGGTTGCATGCGTGATTCATGGGCGTCGGCAGCAGCACGACCGCGAGCAGCCCCGGCCGGTCCCGCAATAGTTCGTGGATGACCCCGTGCGTGTGCCGGCAGTGCGGGCAGGCGTAGTCGTACATCATCACCATCACGTGCTCCGCGCCGGGGTCACCCAGCACGGGTTCGTCGGCCAGGTTGAGCGTGAGTTTCCCGTTAAGCACCGAGACCGTGCGGCCGTCGGCGGTGGTGGTATCCGCGTCGGTACCGGAAGCCGGCGCGTCCAGTCTGGCAATGGCGGTCGTGCTGTTGATCTGTATAACAGCCATCAGTACGACGCAGGCGGCCCCCACCAGCATCGGGATCGGCCGCCGGGCACGCATGTAAAAAATCAACACGCCAGCCAGAGCAATCCCCAGCGCGTGGTCGGCCATGCAATAGGGACAAACCGCCTTGACCACGAACAGTTGCAGGTAAATAAACCATAGCGCCGCGGCCAGGATCGCAGCGGCGTAGATGGACAAGATAACCCGCGCGAGTTCATACCCGGCGTGCTTGGGGGATTTTGCCATGAACAGGCTCGCCAGCAGGTGGGTATATACCAACGCGGCGTATACGCTCACGGGCACGTGTATGAGGTACGACCACTTGCTTCCCAACACTTCCGCGCAGCCCGATCCCGAGCCACAACCGGCCGGCGACCGGCCCGTGATGATCGAGGTGTAAGACAGATAAACGCTGATCCCCAGCGCCCCGAGCGCCAGGATCACGGCCAACACAAACGCCGCGCGTCCCGGCCGCTTCAAGTCGTTTTCAGAATTAAGTCCTGCCATCCGCGAAGAATTGTACGGCCGGTCAGTCCTCGATGTTCAGGAGGTTGAGCTGCTCCGCCAGGATCGCCGTGAAAACCTCCCGCCCGGCGGGGTTCAGGTGGGCGTAATCGGCGAAGGCGTCGTCCGGCATCGCGTCGCGCAGGTCCAGCACCCGGATCGATCGCCCGACGCTCACCTCGTCGATCAACTGCTGCATCGCCGTGTCCGCCTCCGGGGGCAGCCAGCCGCGCAGGTCGCTGGTGATCGGCATCTGTATGATCACGATCCGCTTCGGCCCCAGCGCGTCGCACCCGGCGATCAACTGCCGGAAGGCTTCGGCGTGGCGGCTTCTGGTGCTGTAGGTCGCGGCGTCGAACCAGCCGAAGGCTCGCCAGTTGTTCTTCTGCCGCTTGATGCGTTCCTCGTGCCGCTCGGGCAGCTCGCCGCGCTCCTCGGAGTTCCAGGGGTCTTTCCTTGGACGGAACAGGCCGGCCGCGCCGCTGCCCAATCCGCGGTGCAAGGCCAGACGCAGCTCGAACAGCGCCATATTCGTGTGGTGGCTGATGTCCGCGCGCTGGGTCCGCACCCAGATCAACTGCATGACGTACCGTCGCACGCGCCAGTCGCGCTCATCGTGGTTCTCGCCTTTGTCCGTGTTGTCGCTGTCGGGTTCGTTGTCCCGGTCCTGGCCGGCGAGCATCGTCGTGTGCAGGCCCAGCACGATCGTCTCCGGCCGGAGCCTGCTGGCCAGCAGCGTCTGCGCGTAGTAGTTCAGCTTCATGAAGCTGCTGCCGAAGCCGTTCAGCAGCAGCCAGCGGGTGGGCGGTATGCTGTATTCCCCAAGCAGCACCGGGTCGATCCCGCGCAGCGTGGTCGATTGCCCCAGCACGATGCCATACGGCTCTGCGGTGGCGGGGTCCTGGCGTGCAACCTCCAGCTCGACCCCGGCGACCTGGCCTCCCATCCGTTCCAGTTGCGACCACGCCAGCTGCTTGTCCGGGTCGTTGAACAGCTCCGGCCGCTGCCCGAACGCCGCCAGCAGGGCCGCGTTGAACAACGCCAAAGCGCACAACAGCCCCGCGCCCACCGTCAAAATCCCTTTGTATCGCGTTAGGTCAAGCATGTTTAAGCCATGAGCGGTTAGTCAACATTAAGTAGTAATACCCCGATCACGATCCGCCAGAAACCAGCGACCACTAAAACCCTTGATAGAAAAACGCGTCCCCGGTGCGTGACAGCCAATACGCCGCGACCAGCATGACCGTCACACGCAGCAGCCGGTACGTCCACCGCCAGCTGGACAGTTCCTCGCCGTGTTCCTTTTCGACAACCGATTCATTCATGGCTCAAACCCTTTCCACGGATACGCGATCACCAGCAGCGAGAACGCCACCCACTGGAACGTGATGAACTGGCCCAGCAGGCGGTAAACCAGCTTTTCTTTATACGCCTTGACGCCCTTCGTGCCCAGCCGCTTGGTCAAGCCGTGCCGGTATGAGTTCGTCACCACCAGGCCCAGCGCGTGCATCGCCCCCCACGCGAAGTACGGCCAACTGATCCCGTGCCACAGACCGCACAGCAGAAACGAAACGGTAAACGCCACCGTCGCGATCAAGAGCGCACGCCTGCCCCTTGTGCGTCGCGCCATCGCCAGTTGCATCGGGATGAACAGGTTCCGCCGCACCCATAGCGATAGCGAGATATGCCAGCGGTCCCAGAAGTCGATCATGTTCCGCGCGAGGTAAGGCTTATCGAAGTTCTCCGGTGTCCGCACACCCATGAGCCTGCCGATACCCACCGCGATGTCGCTGTAGCCCGAGAAATCGAGATAAAACCACAGGTAATGCGCCTGCACCTCGAAGAGCATGTACGGGCCGCTGACACTAAAGCCCGTCAGGAACAGCTTGCTGATGATGTACGCGACAACGAATTTTTTGAAAAGCCCCAGCGCGATCCGCTCGACCGCCTCAAGCGCCTCGACCGCCGTGACCGGTTTCGGGACCGTCGGCTGGTCGATGAAATCCTCGTAGGACTGGATCGGGCCGGCAGCGAGCATGTGGAAAGGCAAGAGGTAATTCACCGTCGATGCCAGGTCTGGCGGCGGGCGTCCCCCCTCATACACCACACGGCCCACATCAACCAGCCGCAAAAACACATACGAAAAACCCACCGCCGCCAGCAGCGGGTTCAGGTCGCCCGTGCCCCAGTTCGCGGACCACCCCGGCATCTTGTTGATCACGAACAGGCACAGCAGTAAAAAAAGCCCGCCACGCGCGACCACCTCGCGCCATTCCCGGCAGCCGAGCACCCGCAACGCCAGGTACGCCGCCACCAGATACGCCGCCACTTCCAGCACCCGCAGCTGCAGCATCGTCGCGATGAAAACAAGATTCATCCCCGCCCACAACCACTTGCGCAGCTCCGCGTGCGTGACCGGCGTCATCACCGCCACCGCGATCAGCGTGATAATCCAGAAGACCGGAGAGGCGAGGTCGATCGTCGGCATTATCGGTGGGCCGCCTCGGCCGGTTGGATAAACGTGGTGGGCGCTTCGGCATTTGCCAGGTCAAGCGCGTATTGGATGTGCCCGCCGTCTTGCTCGGCGATGCGCTCAAAACCCATGCGGTCGTAAAGGTCCGCCACGAGCTGGTTCTTGTTCGTGGGGATGTACTCGCCCAGCAGCCGCGTGTAACCCAGCTGCCCGGCCCGCGTCAACAACGCGCCGAACATGAATTGCTCGGCCGTCCGGCTGATCACCCGGCAACTCATCAGCCAGGTGTCGATCTTTAACGCGCCGTCACCGCCCGGAACCGCCAGGATCAGCGAGGCCAGCCCGTGGTCGCCGAACTTGTCGCCGATCCGCAGCGTGATACCGATAGCGTTGGGTTCGTTCAGCATCGCACGCACAGCCTCGGCCGTGTGACGCCGGGTCGTCAGGTTGAACTGGTTCGTCTTGCCAAGCAGCTGCACAACACGCTGCATGTCCGCCTCGTCCACATCACGCACGTCCCCGACCATTTCAAGCGACGCCAGGTAGTCGTCGACCGAAGCGAACGACTGCTCCGCATCCCGCCGCTGACGCTCGACCGCGTACTGTTCCGCCCGCTCGCGGTCAGCGCCCGTGACCTCGACCGCCTCGAACCATAATCCCGATTCCAGAACACGCACATACGCCGACGGGTCTTCCGGCACATCCACCACTTCCACCCCGGGGAGCATCTGCATGACGTGTTCGCGCTCGGCCGGGTTGTCGTCGAAGAACACGAAACTGTCCAGCCCCAGCCGGAGCGTCTCGGCGATACGCTGGATCGCGACAGGCTTGGGGTCCCAGCTCGCCTCGAACGCCGCGAAGTCGTCGAGCTTCAGCACGGTGTCCGGGTGCTTCTCGAACGGCTCGCGCGCATCGTCGGGGTTGTTCTTCGAGCACACCGCCAGCACCACGCCGCGCTCGGCCAAACCCTTGACATACTTCTGGAACGCCCGGAACGCCTCGCCGTCCGGCGATTCACCCAGCGTGATCCCAAGCGGCCCCGTCTCGCCGACCACACCGCCCCAGAGCGTGTTGTCCAGGTCTAAGACTAAAACCTTCTTCGGCCCGACCGTCACCGCACGCAACGCCGACGCCAGATACTCACCCAGCAACGACGTGCCCGCCTCGCTGAACGGCTGCTTGGTCCAGTGGTACCGACGCGCATCGTAAAACGTGTCCCGCCCCATGCGCCCGGCAACCTGTTCGAGGTCCACAAAAAACGTGCCTTTAAGTAAAGCGTCACGCAGCGCCCGGTTCGCTTCACGGATCAAACCAATCGATCCGTCGGCCAGCCCCGACAGGCTCACGCCCAGCGGACCCGCGGTGTCGCAGTCGTAACCGACCTGGATAATCCGTGCCTTGAGCTGGTCCCGCGCAATACCCCACGCCTGACGCCAGAACGCGACTTCATCTTCCACCTGCTGCGCCGCCGACCGCCCCGCGCCGCTGAACAGCCGCTGGTTCCAGGGCAGGAACACGACCGTGTCGATCTGCTTACCTTCTGCCGCCGCGACAAGCAGCTCCTGCATGACGTTGTCGTATTCACCATCGATCACGGGGACATCCATACCGCGCCCGAACGCGTGCGAGGTGAGCGCGTTGGCGACCCAGGTCGTCGTGCATTGCCCAAGCATCAGCACCCGGTGCGCCCCCGGATCAGCCCTGGCATCATCCTTCAATTCACGCTGGATAAACCGCCCGGCCTTATCGATCTGCTCGCCAGTCAACCCACCCCGACGCAGCGCATCACGCAGCAGGCCAAGCGCCTCCTCGGCCTTGCCCTGCTTACGCAGGCTTGTGCATTGCTTAAAGAGGTCGCCGATCGGCATAGTGGCTTCGTGGGGATGAAGGATGGATGATGTTAGTGACATGAGCCGTTAGTCATCAACTTCTTCTTACTAACCACTAACACCAATCACTAACCACTAATAAATCTCGTTCTTACGCTTCTGCACCAATAGCGCCATCGACCGCGGCATGAACTTCGCCCTGGGAAGCGTCCGCAATGGGTTGGCGGACAGCGTTTCGAGCACGCGCAGCCCCGCGTTCTCGCACATCCTCACAAGCTCCGATTCGTACCGGTACTCGTAGATATGGTCCACCTGTGCCGCGGTCAGCGCCCCGGTGATGAACGCCAGCCCGCCGGGCTTGAGCAGGTGTGACAGCACCGTATATAGATGCTGCGGGTCTTCCAGGTGCTCGACCAGGAAACTGCAGATGCAACCATCCGCGCTGCCCGCTTCGATCTCGGCAAGGTCCAGCGCGTTTTTCTCAACGTATTTCGCACGGTCCGCCACGTCCGCCGCCTTCGCGACGCTGTCCGCGATCTCGATCGATTGCGGGCTGATGTCGTAACCCTCCAGCGTCGCGCCGGGCATGTGCGCCAACGCCCACACGCCCCAGCCGCCGTGGCCCGGCGCGACCTCGACCAGGTGCGCATCCGCGTCCAGCCTGGGCATGAACCGGTCCTGGAAGAACTGCATGATCTGGAAGTGGTGCGCCCACAGGAAATTCGTCAGGTAGATCCCCCAGAGGTACCCGTCCATCGCCTCGGAGTCGCTGTAGTGATCCTTGTAGACCTCTTCGAACGTCTTGTTGGCATACGCGCCGTCGCGCTCGTAGCGCGCC
>JAWKTA010000054.1:0-35171 GCA_041402025.1 Phycisphaerales bacterium
GAGGTCAGCAGCACATTGGTGGGCCCGTAAATGGCGACGTTCATGCCCGGCGAGAAGGCTGCGATTTCGGAGAAGCTGACGAACAGGTCGTCGCCCGCCTGTGCATTGATCGAGTAGGTATCGACGTCGGAGCCGTGGATAATCCTGCCGTTGACGGTTAATCCGCTGAAAGTGTCGACGATGGCACTGTTGTTCCAGTTGCCGAGGATAATGTTCAGGTCGTTGATCCCGACGAATCCGTCACCGGAGGGGTCTGCGGCGGGGTTGCCGGGCGGGACGTTATCGTTCCAGTTGCCGAGGATGATGTTCAGGTCGCTGATGCCGACGAACCCGTCGCTGTCGAGGTCGCCGGCGATGAGTGAGTCTTCGGGGTCGATGGCTGCGAGTCCCGCCGCGACCACGGCCGGTGCCTCGTTGCCGGAAGGCTCGAGCGTGAACGGGGTTGCGCTAAGCAGGGTTCGGTTTTCGAGTTCTTCCAGCGGCACGATGCCCGAGTTTGAGTGCTTGTTTGTACGCTCCGGTGCGTGGGCGTTTGTTGTATTGAACAGGTTGCGCCAACGGCGCGCGGCAATTTCCAGGTGTTTTACAAAGCGCATACTGCTTGATCCTGACTGTAATGGTTTGTTCCTGACCGGTTTCCGGAATGATCCGCCCTTGTGAGCGTGGGCAAATGTTTGTGCCGCACGATTTCGTGCCGACGCATTTTCACCACGCGGGCTGGAGTATAACGGTCGATGGTTGTCGGGAACAAGATAAAATCAGGAAAAACAGCAAAATAATTGTTGCGGCCGGCCAGCGTGCAATAGAAGCCGCATTAATCTTTGCCGTATTTTCACGCGGGGAGCGTGATGGTGAAGCTGGTGCCGCGTCCGGGGTCGGCGTGGACGGAGAGGTGGCCGCCGTGCTCTTCGACGATGCGTCGTGAGGTGGGCAGGCCCAGGCCCGTGCCGCCGCGTTTGGTGGAGAAGTACGGCTGAAAGACTTTGGCGGCGACGTCGGGGGGCATGCCGGGGCCGGTGTCGGTGACGTGGATGCGCAGCTCGTCGCCGGTGCCGGTGGCGCGTGCGCGTTCGGTGCGGATGATCAGTTCGTTGGCGCCGCCGTGGGGCTGGTTTTTTTCCTTGGCGTGCTGCATGGCCTGTACCGCGTTGATAAGCAGGTTGAGCATGGCTTGTTTCAGTAACGGCGCGTCGGCGTTGACGGTGGCGTTTTCTGCGGCGAGCTGGGTGCGGAGGTTGACGCCGGCCTCGCGTGCCTGGGGCTCGAAGAAGTCGACGAGTTCGCCGATCGTTACATGCAGGTCGGTTGGCTGGGGATCGAGTTCGACGCGGCCGGCGAAGCGGAGGAAGTCTTCGAGGATATCGCGGAGGCGGTGGGTTTCTCGGCTAAGGGATTCCAGGCGTCGCTGGACGCGGCCGAGTCCGTCGTGGTGGTTGGCGCTTAGGCCGGTGTCCTGGGTGAGTGCGTGGACATCTTCCTGAAGTAGCTGGACGTTCAGCCCGACGGTGGAGAGGGGGTTTTTTATTTCGTGGGCGAGTCCGCCGGTGAGCGTGCCGAGTTCGGCGAGCCGTTCGGCGGCGCGGGCGCGTTGCTCAAGTTGTCGGACGCGTCGCTCGGTGCGCCGCCCCCATATCGCGGCGAGCGGGACCGCCAGCAGCGTGCCGATGCCGAGACCGATGAATAAGTATGACCACATCGGGACGAAGAATAGCCCCACTGTCTGACGGTGTCACCTGCGCGGTATGTGCCCTGATCGTTTACGGTGGACGTTGATGGATGTTGCCGGCTTCACCCGTCGTGGGCTTTGGCCCGAGCGGGGTCGCGTGCTGCGATCAATGGGCGGAGTGTTCGTGAACCTTGGCGCGCTCGACGGTCCGGGCCTGCCAGCCCTTGTCGCCCTCGACGAGGTCGTAGTTGACGTCTTCACCGTCTTTCAGGGAGCGGAATCCGTCGCCCTGGATCTGGCTGTAGTGGACGAACACGTCCTGGCCCTGGGGGCCTGTGAT
This sequence comes from Phycisphaerales bacterium, assembly GCA_041402025.1. Taxonomy (GTDB): domain Bacteria; phylum Planctomycetota; class Phycisphaerae; order Phycisphaerales; family Phycisphaeraceae; genus JAJRRS01. The sequence goes on from JAWKTA010000054.1 coordinate 2,007, forward strand.
AAAACCATACCCCTTCTTGGGGTCGAACCATTTCACTTGACCTTGAATCGTCGGCATTGTCGATCTCCTCACTGAGAACGAGGAACATGGAACAGATGTGTCACAATCACGTATGAATGATGATTTGCTTTCTCATCCCGGGTGATACGTCACCCAATGCCTCATAAGAAGAAATGACGTGTACAATCCGCGGACCAACCAACATCCTGAAAACCGCTTGACACCGACCCAAACCGACAGAGGTGTGCCGTGTTCACACCCTGACCGAACAGCCATGTCGCCGGGGCTTAAGGGGACGTGAAGCCACCAATGACATTGCCTATTTTAACAGCTTTGTGCCCATACACAAAGCCCCGCCCACGCGTCAGGTGTCCGGGCCGGTTCCACCCGGAACCCCGGAAGTTTCCCCGGATATACCCCCGGGGGCCGCGAACGCCTGACGCGTCTGGTCCGATATTAATCGATTCTTAGCTCAAACGGAAGCTTTTTCTTCCGTTTTTGCTGCTTCTTCCGCTTGGGCGGCCCGCATGGAGAGCTTGACCCGGCCCTGGTCGTCGATCAGGAGAACCTTGACGCGGACCTTGTCGCCGACCTTCACAACATCTGACACCTTCTCGACATAGCCGTCTTTCAGCTCGGAGATGTGGCACAGGCCGTCCTGCCCGGGGATAACCTCGATGAACGCGCCGAAGTCCTTGATAGTGGAGACTTTGCCGTTGTATATCTGGCCGACCTTGACCTCGGCGCCGATCTTTTCGATTTCCTCGATGGCGCGTTCGGCCTTGCCGGCGCCGACGGCGGAAACGTAGATCGTGCCGTCTTCTTCGATCTCGATCTTGGCACCGGTGTCGGCTTCCAGGGCACGGATCTGCTTGCCGCCGGGGCCGATGAGTTTGCCGATCTTGTCCGGGTGGATCTTGGTGGTGAGCATGCGCGGGGCCCACTTGCTCAGCTCGGGGCGGTGCGTCGGGATGACGGCCTTGATCTTCTCGATGATCTGAAGGCGGTTGGTCTTGGCAAGTTCGAGTGTCTTGCGGATCTGATCCATGTTCAGGCCGCGGATCTTCAGGTCGAGCTGGATGGCGGTGATGCCGGTGGGGGTGCCGGTGACCTTGAAGTCCATGTCGCCGAAGTGGTCTTCCTCGCCCTGGATGTCGGTGAGGTACACGTCCTGCTGGCCGGGTTCATCGGCCTTGATCAGCCCGATGCTGATGCCGGCGACGGGGGCCTTGATGGGTACGCCGGCGTCGAGCATGGCGAGTGTGCCGCCGCAAGCCGAAGCCATCGACGAGGAGCCGTTGGACTCCATGATGTCGCTGACGATGCGGACGGTGTAGGGGAAATCGGTGACGGCGGGGAGCACGGGCGCTAGCGCCTTCTCAGCGAGCTTGCCGTGACCGATGTCGCGGCGGCTGGGGCCGGTGATGCGTTTGGCTTCGCCGACGGAGAAGGGCGGGAAGTTGTAGTGCAGGTAGAACTTCTCGGCGTATTCATCGCCCAGGCCGTCGACGATCTGCTCGTCCTTGCCGGTGCCGAGCGTGCAGGTCACCAGTGCCTGGGTTTCGCCACGGGTGAAAAGGCCCGAGCCGTGGACGCGGGGCAGGACGCCGACTTCGCACTCGATGTTGCGCAGCTCGTCGAACTTGCGGCCGTCGGTGCGCTTGCCGGTGCGGATGATCTCGCGGGTGATGACTTCTTCCAGGTCGTGGATGGCTTCCTTGGCGTACTTCTTGCGTTCGGCGGCCTTCTTGTGCTGGACGTACGTGGCGTCTTCGCCGGGTTCGGGGAACTCGGCCTTGAGGAAACCGGAGATGGCTTCCTTGACGGCGTTCTGGCGGTCGTGCTTGTTGCCGTCGGTGGTCTTGGCGGCCTTGAGCGGGCCGGAGAGCTTGTCCTTGACGGTCTTGAGGATGTCATCAGGGATCGGCGGGGTGTCGTTGACTTTTTCCTGACCGCACTTGGCGACGAGGTCGTTGATCAGGGTGACGATGGCCTTGACGTGGCCGAAGCCTTCTTCGATCGCGGCGGCGACGACCTCTTCGGACAACTCGTGCGCGCCGACTTCGATCATGTTCAGCCCGTCCTGGTGGCCGCACAGCAGCAGGTCCAGGTCGGAGAACTCGTTCTGAGCGGCGGTGGGCATGACGACGAAGTTGTCATCGACGCGTCCCATGCGGACGTTGCCGACCGGGCCCTCGAAGGGGATGGAGCTGATGGCGAGGGCGGCGCTGGCGGCGATGCCTGCCAGGACGTCCGGGTCGTTCTGCCCGTCGGCTGCCATGACCCAGCACTGGATCTGGACCTCGTCCTTGTAGCCCTTGGGGAACAGCGGGCGCAGGGGCCGGTCGATGTTCCGCATGGTCAGGATTTCTTTTTGGTTCGGGGCGCCTTCGCGTTTGCGGAAGCCGCCGGGGAACTTGCCCGCGGCGCTGAGTTTTTCGCGGTAATCGACGGTGAGGGGGAAGAAGTCGATGCCTTCACGGGGGCCGGCGTGGACGGCGGTGCCCAGGACGACGGTTTCGCCGTACTGGACGAAGACGGCGCCTGCGGCCTGCTTGGCGATCTTGCCGGTTTCGATGCTGAGGGTACGTCCGCCGAGCTGCATTTCAACGCGGTGCGTGGTCATAGAGTCTACTTCCTTGGTTTTTGGCCGTGAGGTGAGGCTGGATGTGGGCGTGTCCCGCCGCGGCCGGGGCGGGGTGTCCCGTTCGCCTGTCCCTTGTTAAGGAAGCAGAGGGCAGATGGCCTGTGACGCCAATCCTGTGAGGGGGTATCGGCCGCCCGATGGATAGGGGCCGGCGTCGCGGGTCGCCTGCCGTCTGGGTCCCCCCGGACACGGCGTCCGGGGCCGGGACGGCGTGCTTTAAATCTATTTACGCAGGCCCAACCGCCCGATCAGCGACTGGTACGAGGCCCGGTTGGTGCGGGCGAGGTAGCGCAGGAGCCGGTTGCGGGTGGAGACCATCTGGAGCAGACCGCGCCGGCTGGCGAAGTCGTGCTTGTGTTCGCGGAGGTGCTGGGTGAGGTTGTTGATCCGCTCGGTGAGGATCGAGACCTGGACCTCGGGGCTGCCCGAGTCCTTCTCGTCCCGGCGGTATTCGCTGATCAGTTGCGTCTTCTTTTCTGCTGTGATCGCCATGTTTTGTCTCGCTTGGGCCGCCCATCGTGGCGGGAGGCCCGATCTTGTCTTGCCCGTTTCGCTTTTGTGAGTCCCGGATTCTAGCAGAACCGAAGGGTGCTGGCAAAGGGGAACCGGCCCCGGCCGAGACCCGCCCCGGGCGGTTCCTAACCGGTGATTATCGGCCATGTTAGACTATCCCCCATGAGCAGCACCGCCACCCCTACCGACCGTTACGCCCAGTCCGCCGCCGCGTTTGAGCGGGCACGCGCCCTGATGCCCGGGGGGGTGAACTCCCCGGTGCGGGCGTTCAAGGCGGTCGGCCGGGAACCGATCACCGTGCGCTGCGGCAAGGGCGCGATCGTCACCGACATCGACGGCAACGAATACATCGATTACATCCTGTCCTACGGCCCGCTGATCCTCGGGCACGCGGCGGAGACCGTCGTTTCCGCGATCGTCAAGGCCGCCGGCCGAGGCGCATCGTTCGGCATGCCCACCGAGGCCGAGACGCAACTGGCGCAGATGGTCGTCGATGCCGTGCCGTCGATCGAGGTCGTGCGCTTCGTGAACTCCGGCACCGAAGCGGTGATGTCCGCGATCCGTCTGGCGCGCGGCGCGACGGGCAGAGCTAAGGTCGTCAAATGCACGGGCTGCTACCACGGGCACAGCGATTCGCTTTTAGTTCAGGCGGGCAGCGGCGCGACGACGCTGGGCGTGCCCAGTTCCCCGGGCGTGCCCGAGTCGATCACGAGCAACACGTTGCTGATCCCGTACAACGACCTGGACGCGGTACGCAAGGTTTTCCAGGATCAATCAAGAGACATCGCGTGTATCGTCGTCGAACCGATCGCAGGCAACATGGGCGTTGTCCCGCCCGCCGACGGATATTTACAGGGCCTGCGCGACCTCTGCGATGAGTTCGGCGTGCTGCTGATCTTCGATGAAGTGATGACCGGGTTCCGCGTGGCGTACGGCTGCGCGCAGTCGCTCTACGGGGTCACGCCCGACCTCACCTGCCTGGGCAAGGTCATCGGCGGGGGCCTGCCCTGCGCCGCTTACGGCGGACGCGAAGACCTGATGCGCCAGGTCTCCCCCGACGGCCCCGTCTACCAGGCCGGCACGCTCTCGGGCAATCCTTTGGCTATGGCGGCCGGGCTCGCCACGCTCGAAGCGCTTCAGGAAGCGGGCGTCTACGAACAGCTCGAAACACAGTCCGCCAAACTCGAACAGGGCCTGCAAAAAGCCGCGGAAAACGCCGGCGTCCCCGTCTATATCACCCGCGTCGGCTCGATGCTCTGCGTGTTCTTCAGTGATAAACCGGTGACCAATTACGAACAGGCGACAAGCTGCCGCACCGACCGCTACACCGCCTTTTTCAACACCATGCTGGATAACGGCATCACCCTCGCCCCGGCCCAGTACGAGGCCTGGTTCCTCTCCACCGCGCACGACGACGACTGCATCGACAAGACACTCAAGGCCGCGGCCGAAGCGTTCGCCAGCGCGGCTGCCGTTTAGCCATATAGACTGGCCAGCGGTTCCGCATTTTTACCCGTAAATTGGATCAATATTTGAAGCTCGCACATCCCATTCAGGTTTGGCTGCGTAGGTTGGCGATATTCGGAACTGTTATCCTGTTTCTTTGTGTTTATCTGGCGGGCGATCCCGCTATATCGATTGAGGCAAGCGAAAGCACAACGGTTTATACTTCCAATTCGGGTATTTACACGTTCTTTTTTGGGGGTGTCTCTGTTATTTCAGGTATTTTGTCACTTATCTACATACTCCAGCCTGGTATCTATCGTTTCTGTGGTTTAGCGCTGGTGTTTATTACGGTCTGGGTAGCCTATGTTGCGATCACGACGGATGCCAGTAATCATCACGTCCAAGTTACTTCTGATGGCATCCTCGTGAGGTTGGTACAAGATCCGATCCAATAAGACACGAAATTATTTTCTAACACCACTTCTATGTACATGAAGTGGTAGAAAATGGTGGCGAGAAACATTATGAATTAGTGGCTTATCGCGAACAATGATGGTGTGACGGCGCGCGTGCCGATTTACGACATGATGCGTAAAGCGGCTACAAATTATCGAGAAAGCGCGCGTGCGCGCGATGGTGTTGTCATTGGTGAATCTGAAAAACGGGCGGATATCCCAGTTGCAGCTCGTGATAATGTGGACTAGTTTGCAGTTCCGGGTCGGAAAAAGGGGGGTCGGAAAAAGGGGATAAGTACATTTATTCATGCCCGCATCGAATCTACTCCGGCTCAAGCAGCGCCGCGATATCACGTCGGCCGTCGGTGATGTGCAGGATGTCGAGCGTGCCGTCGGTTTGTTTGAGGTAGAAGATCAGGTAGGCGGGGTAGCCGTGGACGTTCCATTTACGCAGCCCGGCGAGGCGCGGGTTTTGGGCGGGGTAGGGCCTGCCGATGTGGGGGTTATCGGCGAGTTGCTGGAAGGATGCGAAGACGGCGTCACGGACACGTTCGGCGGAGGCGGGGTCGTCGTCGGCGATGTAGTCGATCAGGTCGATCAGTTCCGTCTGCGCGGAACGCCGGAGCAGGACCCGCCTGGTCACGCTTTCCTCTTGGCGTTTCGTCGGGCGGTGATCTTGTCGGTCATCCGTTGGCGTAACGCTTCGAGCGTTTGATCGTTCAGGTCGGTCGCTTCGGATTCCAGCGAAGCCAGGAGTCTGGCTTCGAGTTGGTCCTGCGCGGTGCGGCGCTGGTCTTCGCGGATCAGCGCGCGGACGTATTCGCTGGCGGTGGCGAACTCGCCGGCCTCCAGGCGTTGCTGGAGGTGGCTCTGCTGTTCCGGCGTGATGGTGACGTGCAAGGCGACCATGGGTTGATCCTACTATTTATGGCATAAAATGTCAATATATGCCATTATCGTCCGGGGTGACAGGGGCCTTGCGTCCGGTTCGCCCGCACGGCTTCGATCCGCTAGAATCCTGCTTTTCCACAAGCCTTCCACGCTTTTCCGCAACGGGTACGCCGTCGCGGGCGTGGAGTCCGACCCACTTAAACCGGGATACACCGGCGGGGACGGGCGAGAGATGAGACCCTAATCCTTTTTAAAAAAGCGAGATACGACCGATGACCGCCGCCGCTACCGCACCGACCGCCACCCAGACGTTTAAGATCCTGGCCGCCGACAAGCTCGACCCGCAGGGGCTGGCGTGGATCGAGGGCCAGCCGGACGCCGAGCTGGTCAACAAGCCCGGGCTGACCGAGGAGGACTACGCCAAGATCGTCGGCGAGCACGACGCGATGATCGTCCGCTCGGGGATCAAGGTGACCGCCAAGGTGCTGGAGAACCCAGGCCGGCTGAAGGTGATCGCCCGGGCGGGCGTGGGCGTCGACAACATCGACCTGGAAGCGGCGACCGCCAAGGGAATCCTCGTGGTCAACACCGCCGAGGCCTCGACGATCACGACGGCCGAGCACGCCTTCGCGCTTCTGATGGGCCTGATGCGTAACATCGGCCCGGCCCACAAGGTGATGTGCGAGGGCGGGTGGGACCGTAATAAATACGAAGGCCGGCAGCTCGCGGGCAAGACGCTTGGCGTGGTCGGGATGGGCCGTATCGGGCGGACCGTCGCCGAGCGTGCGATGGCGTTCGAGATGAGCGTCGTCGGGTTCGACCCGTTCTACAATCAGGAAACCGCCTGCGAGGGCAAGGTCAAGATGTTCCGCGACTTTGCGGACATGCTGCCGCACGTGGACATCATCACGTTTCACGTCCCCTTGAACGACCAGACCCGTTCGATGCTGAATAAGGACACCTTCGCCAAGTGCCGTGACGGCGTGTACGTCGTGAACGCGGCGCGTGGCGGTGTGGTGGATGAAACGGATTTGATCGGTGCGCTGGATTCGGGCAAGTGTGCCGGTGCGGCGCTGGACGTGTTCACCAAGGAGCCGCCCGCCGCGGACAACCCGCTGCGCACGCACCCGAAGATTTTGCACACGCCTCACCTGGGCGCGAGCACGACCGAGGCGCAGCAGGCGGTGAGCGTTGATGCAGCCGAGAGTTGTTTGACCTACCTGCGCGGGCAGGGCGTGAAGGGCGCGGTTAACGCCGGCGGCCTGAAGATCGACCTCTCCCCGATGCAGCAGCGCTACGTCGACCTCGCCCAGCGCATGGCCCAGCTCGTCAGCCCCATGATCACACGCGGCATCAGCACCGTCACGATCGAGCTGATCGGCGGCGGGCTCTCGGCCGGGCAGAGCATGATCGAACGCACCGCGCTGGTCACGCTCCTGAAGGATCACCTGTCCGACCCGGTGAACATCATCAACGTCGCCCAGGTCGCCGAGCGTCGCGGCATCAAGGTCCGCACCGTGCTCGTCGACGAGGAAGGCCCGCGCGGCAGCGAGCTTTCGATCCAGATCGACGGCCCGCCCACCGCGGTCGATGACAAGACCCACCCCGCGGACAAGGCCCGCCGCGTCGTCGGCCGTGTGTACGACGACCTGCGTCCGCGCATCGTCGAGATCAACGGCTACCACATGGACATGGTCCCCGCAGGCCAGATGCTGCTACTCCAGAACGAAGACCGCCCCGGCATGATCGGCCTGGTCGGCTCGGTGTTCGGTGAGGCCAAGGTCAACATCGCCGACATGACCATCAGTCGCCGCGATTCGACCGCGCTGATGCTCCTGAAACTCGACGGTGAACCCGGTGCTGCCGTGCTGGAAACCCTCAAGAGCAAACCCGGCATCCTCAAGACCGCCGCGGTGAAGCTGGCGGTGGAGAACGCGTAAGCCGGTCGAACCGCGAAGGCGCTAAGAGCGCGAAGCGGGGATCGGCGTGATCCCTAGATTTCAGAGATACAGATAAATAAGAAGCGGCTTGGGTTTGATCCCGGGCCGCTTTTTTAATCTGTGTTATCTGCGCAATCTGTGGATATGTCTTTTTCGCGCTCTTCGCGCCTTCGCGGTTAGTCGAACCTTACCCCCGCGCCAACGGTTTGTAGATGTTTTAACCGCGGTAGAGCCGGTCCGTCGTTTCGCGGAAACCCGGGACGATCAGGCTCAGCGCTCCGCCGCACACCCACGCGACTGGCGCGATGACCAGGTAAGCCAGGTCCGCCGCGACGGGTGAAGACATCCGCTTCGCTAACACGGGGCCGATCCGATCGTAGGCCCGGCGCAGCGCGCGGTGCCCGCATGGGGTGATGGCTTTGATCGCCAGTTCCACGGCCTTGCAGGTGCGCATCTGTCGGTTCACGCGTATTGTTTGGCCGGAGCGCAGGGCGGTGGGTTCGCTACCTACAAAGCGGGCGTGTCCGCGTGCGGCGGCCGTGCAGATATAACAATCGGGCGGGTCGGTCGGCAGCTTCGCGTAAGCATCGATCGCCAGTGAGATCGACCCCGCCCACGCCAGGCAATACCCTGTCGCGCCCCCGAAAAGTAATAGCCACCACGGGGCATCTTTGCCGTCGACGTGTCCGGCTTTTACCAGGCGGCTTGACCGGCAGATGCGCGCGCAGGCCAGCAAATAAACCACCAGGCACACCCACGGAGAAAATAACACGCTCACGACAACGGGTGTCATCAGCGGCCCAAATGGGTTGCCGGTCAGCAGCCCCAGCAGCAGCGCGAGCAGGATCAGCCCGATCGTGATGCCCGCTTTGCGCCTGGGCGTGAAAAACGACCAGAAGCGTCCTCGGCACCAGCTTGCCGGGACAAACACGAAGACCGCGGCGATCGTCAGCGCGACGGCGATCGAGCAGCCGGCAAAGATCGCGCTCCCGATACCGAACGATGTCCCAAGGATCAACGTGTATTGCCCGGCCAGGATGACGCCGAGGAGCAACGCGAACCGCACCCAGTTTTTCCGACCGTTGACGACGGGTTTTGCGATCAACGCCACCATCGCAACGCCCGCCAGGATCACAAGCGGGTAGAAAGGCCTTGCCGGTGTCCCGCCCAGGAGCATCCCGATGTAGTCTTGCCAATGTCCCGACTGCCACTCAACCAGCAGCGGGCGGCCGTTGGATTCTACAATCAGGAAAGGCAGGATCGGCAACACGACGCCGAAAAGCACATAGAAGACTCGGGTCGCGACGCCGAAGCCTTCAAGCGTCAAGGGCGGCCTGGTTTTTCTCTGCTCCGATACGGTGATCGCCTCGCTGACCGACGCGCCGCACTCCGGGCACGTCTGGCTTGGCAGGCGCGTCCGCAGGTTGTACCCGCAGGCATGGCAGGGCAGGTCATCGTCCAGTGGTGCTTCGGGGGCCGGAATCAGCGTGGGTTCCTGCATGCGTGTCTGTTACGCCGTTTCCTGCGGAATGGTTCGCAAGCCGGGACCGGCCGGGAAGCCTGCGGCGGAGCGGGGTTAAATGCTCGGGAGCGGCCTTAACCTTTTAGCCACCAAATACAGCGAAAAACTCTGGCTATTATGCCTTGCGCACGGCTTTATCATAAGTCTTGGCTGAATGATGGGCTGATCTTCCCGTGGTTCTTCACCGGCAAAAGGGGGTTGCCATGATGATCCGTGATGCGATGCCCGGTTTTCTTCGGGCAGATGTGCGGTGGTTGGTCTGTGTGTTGGCGGGCTTATTTGCGGTGTCATCGGGGGGTGCAGCGCAGGCGAGCCGTATGGAAATCGTCGTCCAGCTCAGGCACTTGGGAAACGTGCGGCATGTTCCGAGGCCGGGACTGGAACAACAGCTACCCGGACCCGTTCACGAAACCGATGCCGGGTGATGACCAGGCGGTTGTCCAGGTGCTCGGCACACGCACGCGGCCGATCATCGAACCCTGGCCTTTTCCCGGCGACCCTGTACTGACCACCACCACGGTGCCGGTCGGTCAATCGATTGCACACGCTCACGCGATCGAAGCCAGGGCCGATGCCATAAAGGGATGGGACGTCGAGGCTGCCACGTCACCCATCTGACCCCGACCACCGATCAGACGATCGATGTTGTGCTCTCCTACCTGATGCGGTCGGATTACGGTGTGTTTGTAGTAAATCTGAAGATGTTTGACGAAACGGCGCTTGTGAACCTGCTGCCGCCGGGAGTGTCCATCTATAACTTAAGCGGGGGCGCCGCGACCATTTCGCAGGATTTGTTGAAAGCGCCGGTGCAGGTCCAGGCCGGTCACAGCTACACCGTGGAGGTGGAGTACGACGTCTACCCCTCGTTCGTGCCCGAGCCGGCCGCGTGCGCGCTCGTGGGCGCTGGCGGGTTGGCGCTGGTTCGACGCAAACGGGTGTGAAGTGATCCGATGGTGTGGAGCGATGTCATCCACACGTATCTTCGGCAACACGGATTTATAGAAGCGGCTTGCATGAGCCGCTTTTTTATGCGCAATCCGCGTCAAAGGGCGGGCGGCCACGGCGTCTCGATGAACGGCCAAAGCCCCATGAAACAGATGATAAACGTGCAGGCAAGCATCAACACGCCGGCGATACACAGCATCAGCAGCGACCGTTGCGGCAGCGTGAGCCAGGGCACGGCGTCCATCGGCACGTTGGCACGCGAGATGATGACCTGTTGCAGCGGGCTGAAAACAAACTCGGCCAGGATCAGTGCGTAGATGCCCGGCATCAAACCCGCCGCCATCCCCGGGCCGATCGCGGCGGGGTCGTCCATATTGGAAAGCATGTTGACCAGCCCAAGAAGCGTCCCGGCAAATCCGCCCGCCCAGGCGAGCTGGTACCCCCGGGCGAGTACGGCGATGGCGAGCTGAACCCGCCGAGGTCGTCGTAACGATAGCCGAGAACCGCGTCGGTGATGGCGCCCGATCGATCTGGCAGGCCCGAAACACATCCACAGACCAGCCGCCACAATGCCCACGACCATCAGCAGCAGCATATTCGTATCGATAAAGATCGCAGGATCGCCGCTGCCGCGCACGACCCATGCAATGACGGCAAGCAACGCCGCCGCGCCGGATAACACATGGATGCCGTGAAGCGGCTTTGGTCTTTTAATCTCGGATGGTTGGGTCAGGGTTGCCATATTCGATCCTCCGTGATTGGCTTGCCGGGCCGCGCGTACGGCGACCTTATCAGACTCAATTCGGCGTGTGGCTTATAAAACCTTGAAATATCAGACGAAAGAAAAGGCAGGCGTTATCCTCAGATTACACAGACGGCGCAGATGCAGATAAAGAAGAAGCGGCTTGGGTTTGATCCCAGGCCGCTTTTTTAATCTGTATTATCCGCGTATCTGTGGATACGTCTTCTTCTCGCTCTTCGCGCCTTCGCGGTTGGCCTAGCGCTTACCCCCGCGCCAGCGGTTTGGACTTGCTGACGAGTTTGGGCTTGGGGCTGCCGACGAGGTCCATCTTCTTGTTCAGGGCGACGGCCATCTTGTCGAGCGTGGTGGAGAGCAGGAATTTTTTGAGTTCGGCGCGGATGGGTTTCCACTGGTCGTGCTGTGGGCAGGGCTGGTCGTCGCTGCACTTGGCCATACCGACGACGCAGGCGTCGAGGGATTCGACGCCGTCGATATGGCCGACGATGTCGTAGAGTGTGATCTGCTTGGGCGGGCTGGCGAGCGCGAAGCCGCCGCCGCGTCCCTTGGCGCTGGTGAGCAGGCCCTTGCGGACGAGGTCCTGGAAGATCTTGGCGACGAAGTGGCGGGGCAGGTCGGTGCCCTCGCAGAGTTCATCGAGCAGGACGTAGCCGTCGGGCCGGAGCATCGCCAGGCGGGTCATGGCACGGATTGCATAAGCACAGGCGTTGGAATAGATCATGCGTCGGTTCCGTGGAGCCTTGGACGAAGGGGTTTCATGTGGATGGCAACAGGAGAATTATAAGTGTGAAGTGCTTTTTATGCAACGGGTCGCGGTTTCCGGGCCGCGCGGCCGGTCGAACCTGCTAGAATCCGGGCTTTGGCCCGAACCGACCCGCCGCCACCCCCCGAGCACGGACCATGCCCCCGCAGACCCAGCCCGCCGCCGAAGCCCAAAGCCTGTCTTCTCTTGGACTTGAAACGGGGCACTGCGCTGTGGTGGGCTTGCAGTGGGGCGACGAGGGCAAGGGGAAGGTGGTGGACCTGCTGGCCGGCCGGTACGGGCTGGTCGTGCGGTACAACGGCGGGGCGAACGCCGGGCACAGCGTGCAGGTCGGCGACAAACGCTACGCGTTGCACCTGATCCCTTCGGGCATCCTGTCCAAACAGGCCCTGAACATCCTGGGCAACGGCGTCGTCATCGACCCGGCCCAGCTGGTCAAGGAGATCAACGGCCTGCGGGCCGAGGGTATCGAGATCGGGGACAACCTCAAGATCAGCGACCGGGCGCACCTGGTCTTTGAGTACCACAAGGTGCAGGACGTGCTGTACGACCACGCGCTGGCGCACGCTATGGGCGGGTCGGCGGCGATCGGGACGACCGGCCGGGGCATCGGTCCCTGTTACGCCGACAAGGCGCTGCGTTCGATGGCGATCCGCGTGGGCGACCTGCTGGATGAGAAGCTGCTGGCGGACAAGCTCAAGCGGATCGTGACAGTGAAGAACGCGGTGCTCGCGGCGCTGGCGCAGCAGTGCGGCCAGGCGTTCGTTCCGTTCAGCGCCGAGGCGCTACTCAAGGATGCGCTCACACACGCCAAGGTCCTTAAGCCCCACATCTGCGACACCGCTCACCTGTTGCACACGTCGATGGACGCCGGCAAACGCATCCTCTTCGAGGGCGCGAACGCGACGCTCCTGGATATCGACCACGGGACGTACCCCTTCGTCACCAGCAGCAACTGCTCATCGCTGGGCGTGCACACCGGCACGGGCGTACCGGGGCACAAGGTTAAAAATGTGCTGGGCATCGCCAAGGCCTACCAGACCCGCGTCGGCGGCGGGCCGATGCCCACCGAACTGCACGACGCGACCGGCGATAAGATCCGCGAGATCGGCAGGGAGTACGGCACGACCACCGGCCGGCCGAGGCGTATCGGTTGGCTGGACCTGGTGGCCCTGAAATACACCGCCACCATCAGCGGCGCGACCGGGATCGCGCTGATGCTCATGGACGTGCTCGCCGGGCTGCCGGAACTCAAGCTCTGCACCGCGTATAAACACAACGGCAAAACGCTGGCGAACTTCCCCGCCGACGCCGGCGTACTGGATAGCCTTGAGCCGGTGTACGAGACCGTGCCCGGGTTCGGCCGGCCGATCGAAGACTGCCGCAGCTTCGACGACCTGCCCGACAACGCGCGGGCATACATCCGGAAGATCGAGCAGCACGTCGGCGTGCCCGTCGTCCTGGCCAGCGTGGGTCCGAGGCGGGACCAGACGGTGTTGAAGCACGGTTGATGGTGGATTGCGGATGGTGGATGGCAGTAATACAGGCAGAATCATGTCCAGCACGCACACAAAGAATCCATCGCCCATCGCCCATCCGCCATCCCCCATCCCGGCGCTGCCCCGTCACGTCGCGATCATCATGGACGGCAACGGGCGCTGGGCGCAGGCGCAGGGCAGGGACCGGACCTACGGCCACCGCAAGGGCGGCGAACGCATCCGCCCGCTGGTCACCGAATGCGCCAAGCTCAAGCTCGAAGCGCTCACGCTCTACAGCTTCTCGACCGAGAACTGGACGCGCTCCCAGCAGGAGATCGATTTCCTGATGGGTTTGTACGTCGAGTACCTGATCGCCGAACGCGATGACCTGCAAACCAACAACATCCGTTTCGTGCAGGTTGGCCGACGTGAAGGGCTGCCGCAACAGGTGCTCGATGAATTAGACAAAACCGTTGAGCTGACGAGAAACAACACCGGGCTGACGCTGGCGCTGGCGCTGAACTACGGCTCGCGCACCGAGATCACCGACGCGGTCCGCGCGATCGCTGAGAAGGTTAAAGCAGGCAAGCTCGACCCCGACGCGATCGATGAGAACACCGTCGCCAGCCACCTCTACACCGCGGGCCTGCCCGACCCGGACCTCTTGATCCGCACCGCCGGGGAGATGCGCTTGAGCAACTACCTGCTCTGGCAGATCAGCTACGCCGAGCTGTACGTCACCGACATCTGCTGGCCGGAGTTCGACCTGCCGCAACTGCACAAGGCGTTCGAGGCCTACACGCAACGCAAACGCAAGTTCGGCGGCGTGGTGGGGTGAGTTCTTTTTGGTGTTGAACCGCCAAGACGCCGAGGACGCCAAGAAGAAAAGAATTTTAGACAGGATGACAGCATGGTCGGGATAAGAGGATATTTTCCTCCCGCCGGATCCTGACAATCCTGTCATCCTGTCTACATTCCGGTTCTTCCACCTTGGCGTCCTCGGCGCCTTGGCGGTTCAACTCTTTTCAGTCTCGGCCATCGCGTCGTAGACCTGTTTCGCCATCGCCTTGAGTTTGTTGAAGCACTCGTCGCGTGTGCCTGCGGCGGCGAAGATAGTGCAGACGGCTGCGCCCTTGTTGATTGCCCGGCCGGGCTGGGGGACGTCGGCGACCTGGTCGCGGCTGAACATCTGGTACAGGTCCGGAGCCTTGCCGTCTTGCTTGGCGAAGATGATCGCTTTGCCGTGCATCATGGGGCGTTTTTGTTTTTCGCCGCGCGAGCCGTCGGAGGGATTCAGCGCGTGGACGCCGGTGAGTTTTTCGATGATCTCGACGCTTGCGGTGTAGCGCGGGTTGACCTCGATCGGCCAGAGGTCGCCCTTGAAGTCCATCACCAGGTCGACGCCAAACAGGCCGCGCATGTCGAAGCGCTGGGTCAGCACGACACCCAGGTGGGATAGCGCCTCGCGTGCTTTTTCGGTTAATTGTTGAGGGCCGATGGAGCCGCCGTAGGCGAAGGCGCTTGCGCCGAAGCAGGTTTCGCCGATGAGTTGTTCGGTTGCACCCAGTAGGATCGAGGACCAGCCGTCGCAGTGATAAACCGCGCTGATCGGCACGCCTCGCACGAATTGTTGGAGGTACTGGTCGGCCCCGATGGACATGCCGGGCTGCCACCATGAAATGCCCTGCCCGCCGTAGGACGCGCGGGGTTTGAGCAGGTAGCGTGTCTTGCCGAACGACCCGAACGCCAGCCGCCAGAGCCTGCGCAAAAACGAGATCGAGGTGAGCGTGTGGCAGTGTTTTAATCCGGGCGTGGTGGGGATGGTCGCCAGCGCGGTGGGCCAGCGGACCTTGCGTACCGCGTCGGGGGGTGAGGTGAGGAAGTGGTGCTCGAACCCGACGGCGTTGAGCAGGTCGTGTTCGCCGTCCAATCCGCCCGTGAGCACGACTTTCGCGTCGGCGGGCGCTTCGTCGAGCAGCTTGAGGATGCCGCGCGGGTAATTCTTGGGATCGCAGACGCGTACCGATGCATTGGGCAGTTCGCGCAGGTCCGTGTCGCCGCGGCGGTCGATGCACCAGGGCGTGAACCCGGCCCGCGCCGCAGACTGCGCCGCCGCCCTTGCCGAACTGCCCACGATGATCAGCGGTTCGCCCATGGACACATCATACGCCCGGGGGTGGATCGTGCATGCCCACCGCTGCCACCAATGTTCCCCTGTCAGCGCCTAAAAGATTGACTTAAAGCATCCGCCGGGCCGACAACTATAAATGACCCGTCACAGCGCTTACTCCGGGGCCGATGCGCGCAACACAAAAGAGGACGCCATGAATATCAAGCGATTGCATCGAGGCTCCCGCCCTGATTGTATTTGGGTGTTAACGGTGTTGCTGGCCCCGGTGTTGTCTGTAAGTGCGCAGATCAGCTACAAGACCCACGCGCTATCGGGGCAGACGGCCCCGGGCACAGGTGAGGTGTTCACCGCTTTCTCAGCGCCCGATCCTGGATGATTTTGGCCGGGTCTCGTTCCGTGGCCAGACATCCGCATCGGATCGCGGCATCTGGTCCGAAGGTTCGGGGACGCTGTCGCTGCTTGCGCTCGAGGGCGGCGCGGCACCGGGCACGGGGGGTGGGCTTTTCAACGTGATGGTCGATAACCCGGTGATGACCGGCGGCGGCTCGGTGGCATTCGGCAACGCGATGCTCGTTGGCCCCGGCGGTGTCACGGGGCTGAACAACGGCGGCATCTGGTCTAACACGTCGGGCACACTGACCTTGCTCGTGCGTGAGGGTGACGCCGCGCCCGGCACGACCGGCGCGGTATTCGAGGGCCTCAGTGACACGCCGTTATTTAATGATGCGGGCCAGTTCGCGTTTTTCAGCGCTTTGCTGGTGGGCACGGGTGATGCAACGATAGACAACAAGATAGGGATATGGACCGGCACCCCCGGCTCCCCCGGTTCGCTGAGCCTGATCGCGCGTGACGGTTCGCCCGCCCCGGGCACCACGGGGGCCGTGTTCGGTGCGGCACCGATTGAGGACCCGTTCGAGCCGGGTGTATTCACGCCACAGGCCGGTATCGGGGGCTTTGGGGGGCTGAATGACGGGGGTCGCATCACATTTTCGGCCCGGCTTCTTCCCGGTACGGGTGACGCGACACAAGCCAATGATGAAGGTATCTGGTCCAACGGGTCTGGCACGCTCGGGCTGGTGGCGCGCAAGGGTACCGTCGCGCCGGGCACGGCCGGCGGGTTATTCAATGGCTTCAACAACGCGCCTGTGATCAATAACTCGGGCCGTGTTGCTTTTCACAGCTACCTGCTCCAAGGCACGGGTGATGTCACGCCGGACAACGACTTGGGTATCTGGTCAAACCGTTTGGGGCCGCTGGGCCTGATCGTTCGTCGTGGGGACGCCGCCCCGGACGTTGCCGGCGCGACTTTTTCGGGTTTGGGCAGCCCCATGCTTAACGGCTTGGGGCGGATCGCTTTTGTTGGCGACATCGCCGGGCCGGGGATCACGTCAGACAACGACGAGGGGCTCTGGTTCGAGGGGCCGGGCGCGATGAGTTTGATCGCTCGGGAGGGCGATACAGCGCCGGGGACAAGTGGTGTGTTTAACAGCTTCGGCCAACTGGCGGACAACTTCCTGCTCAGCGACGTCGGGCAGATCGCGTTCATGGGGGGGCTGCGCATCGGTGTCGGCGGGGTGACGGCCGCCAACGACCGGGGCGTCTGGGCCACCGACGCCAACGGCCAGCTCACGCTGGTTATCCGCGAGGGCGATCAGATCGACGTCAACAACGACCCGCTCATTGACGACATCCGCACGGTCCACACGATCGAATTCGTTTTGACCCGCACCGGCGGTGACGACGGGCGCGGCACGCCCTTCAACGACAACGGCCAACTCGCGTTTAAGCTCACCTTCACCAACGACAGCAGCACCGGCATCTTCACCGCGACGCTCCCGACCCCGCTGCCGGGCGACATCGACGACGACGGGTTCGTCGGCATCGCGGACCTCAACGCGGTCCTGGGTGATTGGAACCTGTCGCAATCGGGTGGGCAATCGCTCGCCGCGCTCGGGGCGGACGCGCTCTCCCCCGTGGATATCAACGGCGACGGGTTCATCGGTATCGGCGATCTGAACTACGTGCTCGGCAGCTGGAACGCGAGCACGCACCCGAACGATTCCGCGCCCACATCTACCCCCGAACCGACCTCGCTGCTGATGTTGGGCCTTGGCGGCGTGGCGTTTATCTGCAGGCAAAAGCTATCACACACCGCTGCGCTTTAGCTCACGCAGAGTTGTAAAAAGCTTGACGTTAAGAACCTTGCGGGGTTAACCCACCTGTTGCAAACACTCGTTCGCGATCAGGTCGTTCAATGCGTCGTGCAGGCGTTGCGTGACCGGGCCGGGCTTGCCGTCGTCGATAGTCTGCTGGTCGACCTTTGTGATGGCGGTGACGTGGATCGTCGTGCCGGTGAGCAGGACCTCGTCGGCGGTAAGTAGTTGATCGGTGGTGTAGGTCTGTTCATGGACGGTGACGCCGATCTCGCGGGCGCAGCGCAATATGAGCTGGCGGGTGACGCCATTCAGGATGTAGCGGTTGGCGGGGTGGGTCCACAGCTCGCCTGCGCGGACGATCATGGCGTTTGAGTTGGTGGCCTCGGTGACGGTGCCGTCGCGGTGGAGGATCGCCGAGTCGAAACCCGCGCGGTGCGCGGCGTTGGACGCGAGTACGTTGGGCAGGAGCATCAGCGATTTGATCCAGCAGTTGGCCCAGCGCTCGTCGGGCGTGAGCGTGGCGGTCAGCGTGGGCACGGGGGCGTCGGGGTTAAGCGGCGCGGCGGGGTCCACGATGACCAGCTCGGTCGGTGGCACGTCGGGGTAGTTGACGTTGCGCGGCGAGGCACCACGGGTGATCTGCCAGTAGAACCGGGCGTTGGTGAGTTTGTTTTTCTCCAAGAGCGTCTCGGCGACGTTAAGGAACCGATCAAGCCCCTCCGGTTCGGTCATCTCGATCCGTGAGAGGCTTTTCCGCATCCGGTCGACATGCAGGTCCATCGCCAGGGGCCGGCCGGCGTAGAATCGCAGGACCTCGTAGACCCCGTCGCCGTAGAACATGCCCCGTTCGTCCACGCTGATG
This sequence comes from Phycisphaerales bacterium, assembly GCA_041402025.1. Lineage (GTDB taxonomy): Bacteria > Planctomycetota > Phycisphaerae > Phycisphaerales > Phycisphaeraceae > JAJRRS01. The sequence continues at coordinate 20,516 of JAWKTA010000054.1, forward strand.
GCAGCTGCGGACTTGGGGACGAATCGGCCGTTGAGGTAGATCGTGGGGTTGCTGTGCGTCATGGTCGCCCTGGGTGCGTTGTTGGTGGTGGGCACGGGGGCGGATGGTCCCGCGTGCCCGGCGGTCTGGATATCCTATCGGCGAACCGGGCCAAGCGGGGTTGATTTGCCAGAAAATCCCCCTCCCGGCCTGTGTTGCAGCCCGGGGGGGCCAGCACTACACTCGCCGTTTTGGCATAGGAAATCGCGTTGAGGTTTGAACTAATAGACCGTGTGGTGGAGCGTCAGGCCGACGCGTTGACCGGGATCAAGAACGTCTCAGCGGCGGAGGAGTACCTGGCGGACCACTTCCCCGGTTTTCCGGTGCTGCCGGGCGTGATGATGCTCGAAGCGCTGGTGCAGGCGGCGCGTCTGTTCGTTGCCGGGCCGGAGGGTGAATGGGCCGACGGGGGGGCTTCTGGGAATATTTCGGGGAATAATCCGGGGGGGCCGCTGGTCGTGACGCAGGTGCGGAACGTGCGTTACGGTAACATGGTCCGCCCCGGTCAGGCGCTGGTGGTACGTGTCACCCTGCGGAAGCGGGAGGGCGACGGCTACGAGTTCCAGGGCGAGGGCACGGTAGACGGCCAAGTCGCGGTGCAGGGCAGGTTTCGGTTGGAGCCGCTGAACGCCGCCTGAAAATAGGTATAAGATAAGATTTTAGAATAATCGCCCCCGGGCATTTGAGAGAATCCGGAGATATCCACAATGACGCATGACGAAGTGTTCGCAAAGGTCCGTGAGGTGCTCGAAGAGGCATTGGGCGTGGACGAGGACGAAGTGACCCCCGAGGCGACGCTGGGCGGGGACCTGGGCGCCGAGTCGATCGATTACCTGGACATCGTGTTCCGTCTGGAGAAGGCGTTCGGGATCAAGATCAGCCAGGCCGAGCTGATGGCCGACAACGTCCTGAGCGATCCGCAATATGTGCAGGACGGCAAGGTGACCGACTTGGGCATGGCCGAGCTGCGCAAGCAACTGCCCCACGCGGACCTTGACACCTTCGACGAGTCCCGCCAGGTCGATGAGTTCCCCAACATCTTCACCGTCGAGTCAATGGTGAAATTCGTGCAAGGCAAACTGTAATCGGGGTTCGGGTATCGGCGGAAGCCGGTTCCCGGAGCACGATACCCGGTACCCGACCCTCCTCATGCGTTGGATCTGGATAGACCGCATCCTCGAGCTTGAGCGCGGCCGGCGCTGTGTGACGATCAAGAACGTCAGCGCCGCCGAAGAGGTTTTGCACGATCATTTCCCTGCAAAGGGCGACCGCCCCGCGCAGCCGGTGATGCCCAACACGCTGATCATCGAGGGCATGGCGCAGACCGCCGGCATCATGGTCGGCCACGCCGGGGACTTCAAAGAAAAAGTCATCCTCGCCAAGATCACCAGGGCCGAGTTCAGCGACGCCGCACGCCCGGGCTACACCATCCGCTTCACCGCGGAGATGGACAACTACTCCAAGTCCGGCGCATCGACGCACGGCAAGTGCGAACTGATCGACCCGCACACCGGTGAAAGCAAACCGCTCGCCGAGATCGCGCTGATGTTCAGCCACATCGATCATAACATGGCCGGCCTGGCCTTCCCCGAGCACAATTCTCGTCTTCACCGGGCAACTCATGCAAATGTTGCAGGTCTCGGGTTTCCGGGTTAACGGTTAATAACAGGTTAACCTGGTAGCCTTGGGTTTCGGCTTACGGCATGCTTGGCATAAAACGGGTATACCCGCCGCGCACATATCAGTTTTTATAATACATAAAATTATCGCATACAACGGGTAAAATACCCATTGGTTAATTGCCATTGTGAGTAACATGGAATGTATGGCAGTAGACCGGATCCAGCGTTGCTGCGTCTCACATCCGTTTTGCAGCGAGACGAGCCGAACACCACCGCGAGCCTGATGGCGAGTTGCGTGGGCGGCGCACAATTGCTCCGTGACCTTCAGCGCTCAAGGAAGCGGGTGTGCCGTACCGCCACGACCGGGAGAAGGGTTTTACACTCTATCGGGATTATTACTCTCCCGCCGATCAGCCACCACCGTGCCCGAGACGCTTGGGCTGATGCTCCTGAAGCAAGTTTGCCGCCGCAGTACGGCAAGCCTCTGATGGCTCCGGCTATATCGGCAACACACGTTACGCAGTATTGTCCCGGAACCGATCCGTCAGGTCTGTTATGAAATGATGGAAAATATCTCTGTCGCGATGGAATCCGGAATTGAAAATAGTGAAGTCGTGAACTACCACACCACGCTTCAGCGGTGTATCGATGAGCAGCGCCTGCCGGATCGTTTACAAAAGCCCAGCTGAGTCCGATGACCTGCACGCGGTCCTCTACTCCTTACCTGCTGCACTTCATGAACCATGCGTGGTACGTCCTGGGTCAAACCGACGTGCATGACGAGGTCCGCATGTTCAAGCTCACCCGCTTCATTGAGCTTGAGCCGACTGATGAAACCTTCAAACGCCCCCCCGATTTCCGGGTGGAAGATAAGCTCGGGCGTCGCGTAGCGCATGATCCCCGGGGGCAAGGCGTACAAAGTTGTTCTTGGAGTTTACTCCTAAGGTCGCCACCAACGTCAGCGAGGTACTCTGGCACCCCAGCCAGACATGTCAGTACCTGGACGATGGCAGCTGCCGGATGAGATTCGAGGTCGACGGCATCAACGAGATCGCCTGGTGGGTCTGCGCGGCTACGCCGATCAGGTCAGGGTCGTGAAGCCCCCGGAGCTGCGTGACAAAGTTCAGCAGATGCTGCGATCGCCGCTGAATCAATATGAGGCGGGCGAACCTGCCAAGGTTGTCACAATCCGTATTCAGCCGAAGCTGGCAAAAAAAAGAATAAAACCTTGCCGGGCTTGTCCATTTTGTTCGTTCATTTACAGCTAAATAAAATCCTGCATGACTTTGATTTCATGGGCATTGCTCCGGGGGGATTGCCCGGGTTTGCCGTTCCATTGCCGGGGCTGTAATATTTTTGACGTGGCATGCGAATACCCGCAGGCCCGGCCCGGATCGCGGTGATTTGACTGTAATTTATTCGGATTGATTCCCGTTTACCCGCTAAAACCTTACGGGTTGCATCATTGAAGTTCGCCACCTCGAACGCGTCGGGCAGTTCATCGGCGAGGTCCATGTTTTGCAGGCCGCTTCGGCCGTGGCGTTGCGCCCAGCGGTCGGCTGCCAGGCCGTGCAGGTGCCGAGGACGGCGGCGTCGAAGCGCGCGCGCGCCTTGGGCGACATGCGGCGATCAGCCCGGTGAGCACGTCGCCCGAGCCGGCGGTGGCCAAAGGGGTTGCCGGTCTGGCTGATGTAGACGCGCTCGCCGTCGGTGACGACAGTGTGTCGGCCTTTAAGCAGGACGATGCCGTGATGCGCGCGGGCGAGCTTGGCGGCGGCGGTGCGGCGGGTGTTGGCGTCGGTGGGGCTTTCGGTGATGCCCAGGGTTTGGCCAGGCGTGCGAACCGCCGGGGTGCGGGGTGAGGACGATCTCGCCGCCGCTGTTGGGTCGTGGGCGTGCGGTGCGTGCCAGCAGGTTCAGCCCGTCGGCATCAAGGATGATTTTTCGGCCGCCGTGCGCAGCAAGCTGCCAGCACCTTCTGCCCACCGCCCTCGTGGTAAGCCCCACCCCCGGGCCGATCGCCAGCACGGCTTTGGATTCGGGGTCGGCCACGTCGATCGCCTGCCGCCAGCCGTTGTCCCCGGCCAGCGGGACACCCGTCGCGGGCCGGGTTCGATGGTTAATGCGTGTGGGGCAGGACGTCGGCGTTCGTGGCGATCTTCACCAGCCCCGCCTCCTGCAATGCCGGCAGCGGCAGCATTGCTGCCGGGCGCACCGATCATGGTCGCGCTGCCGCCGACGATGATGACCGTGCCGAACGTTCCCTTGTGTGCCTCGCCCAGCGCATCGGCGCGCGGGGACACGCTCGATCTCCGTGAGTTTTCTTCCATCACGCGCCCCCGTGCGGGTGGCTGTGTTTGTCGGGCGTGATCGGTTTCGCCTGCCGGTTGATCAGGCATGCGTTGTAGGCCGCGCCGAACCTGTTGTCGCCATTCACGACGCTGACGCCGGAGGCCGCAGCTCGTGAGCATGGAGAGCAGGGCGGTGACGCCCCCGGAACGATGCGCCGCATCCGACGCTGGTGGGCACGGCGATGATCGGCGACTCGACCAGCCCTCCGATTACGCTGGGCAAGCGCGCCCTCCATCCCGGCGATGCAGATAAGGACCGAGCGCGCTACGGAACAGCGACAGGTGCGGCTCGATGCGGTGCAGGCCGGCGACGCCGACGTCATTGACCGCGACCGCTGGCTGCCCCAGGGCTTTGCAGGTCAATAGCGCTTCCTCGGCCACGGCCAGGTCGCTGGTGCCGGCCGTGATGACGGGGATCAATGCGCGGTCTTTTTCGGGTGTGGGGCGGCGTGCCGACGATGACGGTCCCGCCGAGCGATCCGGTTTCGATCGGGTGGCCTTTGATCGCGTCGCGTAACGTCTGGATGTGCGCAGCGTTGGTGCGGGTCGCTAGCACGCAGGGCTCGCGTTTCAGGATCGCCTGCACGATCGCGAGCAGCTGCTCCGGGCTTTACCCGCAGCGTAGATCACCCTCAGCAAAACCGCAGCGGCGGCGACGGTCGTGATCGACGGTGGCAAATCCCAACGGCTGGGCGCGCAGCGCGAGCACCGCGTCGCGCGCCTGGTCGGGGGTCAGGCCGCCGTTGTGGAGTTGGGTCAGGATGTCGTGCAGTGGGTCGGGCATGGTGAGAAGAATTTTCACAAAATTTCGTCGACTGTGCCATTCAGTGCCACACATCTGGCACCGGCTGGTTTCGGGATGTTGTAGTGTGTTGTCACCGTGTTTCGGGGGTTCTCCGTGGGCTGCTTCCGGGGCGAACGCCGGGGGATTCGTGTTATCCCATGGATTTCTGGGGCCGGGGCGTTTGGGGACATCCGGGGGACAGATTTCGGGGGTATTTCCTGGGGTAATTCCGGGGCTGCTTCCGGGGAGTTTCGGGGTCCGGGGCGTTTTCCGGGGCCGGGGGTGAATGCGGGGTCAGTCCGGGGATGACAACGCAGCAGGGCCTGCCACGGCGGACACGCATCGCCGCCCTCCCAATATCGGCGACGCCGTGGTGGGCCTGCATTTTACGCCCTGTGTTTGTCTCGCTCGAAAATAGGGGTATCGGTTGCAGCGTTACAGCGACTCGTTTACTCGGCCCGCACGACTTCAATCTTCAAGCGCCCGAACGTCGGCAGCATCGCGATCATGTCGCTGATCATCTGCCCGTCCCGCATCGATGAAACCGCCAACGCGATGTGCGCGGCGTCGAAGTCGTGCCCGTCCAGCACCGCATCCAGATCGCATCCATCGCCCACCCCCACCCCCGGCCCCGGAGTGCCCCTCGCCCCGGAAGTTCCCGCGGCTTGGCCTGCTGCCTCGTCGCTGCCCGGGCGCGTCTTTCAGCCAGGCCTGCGTCCACATGTGGTAGCCGAACACGCCTTCCGCTCCGAGGAAGATCGACGAGCACGCTCGTCACCGTGCGTGACGGGATGCCCTTGGCACGCAAGGCCGCCGCCAGCAGCACGGCGTGCTCGGTGCAGTCGCCCTGCGGTCCGGCGACTTCGTCCGCCTTCGCCAGTCCTACCGACAGGTCCTTTCTTCGATGTAGCTGTGTACGAACGCACGCAGTTTGCCGCCACCTCGTAGTCCGCTACATCGTCATCTACGCTTTGAGCCGCTTTTAGCCAGCAGGACGCGCACGGCTTCGGCTTTCATGGTTAAGCATGTCGGACGATTCGAGGTCGGCGTCGGTCGGCAGGTCGTCGATCACGTTCACGGGCTGGTCGAGGTCGAGCACGACGGCGGCGGCTGTTTGGTTATCCCACACGACGCGCTGATAGCCCAGCGCGGGAGGGTGAAGGTTGTTTGGTCGCCGCCGGCGACGGTCATGCGGTAGATCGCGCTACGGGTCGCGCGGGGGTTTTGGATGGGCTTGTCGGGGCGGATCAGCGTCTGGGCCATGATGCGCGGCGGGTCGACCTTGGCCTTGGCGAGCTGCTCGTCGGCCTCGATCATCGTGATGTCCATTCCGGGCATGAACTGCACGGTGGACTTCACCGCCCGGCCCTGCGCATCGACGTATTCTTTCACGGTCAGGCCCGGCATGTTCGATGCGCTGGCTTCCCAGACCACGGCCGGCACGACCTTGCCGAACACCTCGACGTTCTCTTCGCCGATGACTTTCATGTTCATGGTCAGCGTGTTCACGCCCATGCTCACGTCGATCAGGCCGACGGACAATTCTTTTTCCCCCTCTGCGATGGCTTTCTCGATGATGCGCTGCGCCGCGGCGGGGGGGAGGAAAGTCAGGTCAACCATCGGCTGTGTGGTGGTGCGTGCGCCTTGACCCTGGCCGGTGGTCAGTTCGATGCCGGTGTCGGTGAATCTGGCGTGCTGGATGATCGCGACCGCGCCGGGCTTGAGTGTGCTGGACGCTTCGATCGGTTTGCCGTCCTCGGTTTCGACGAACCACATGTCGTGTTCGATAGCGATCGCCTGGTCGCCCCGGCGGACGGTGAGTTTGGTGTCGGTCTCGGTAACGATCCGGCCGTCCTTGTGCCGCTCGGTGCTATGGGCGTAGCCGGCGTGTTCCCCGGCCATCTCAAGGACGTACCAGCGGTCGAAGGTGGTGACTGCTTCCCCGGCCGCGCGGGCGGGGGCCTGTATCAACACGGCCAGACAAAGCGCAAAAAACGCGGCGACGTTCAGGTAATTATTGTTCATGGCCCGCATTGTACCGCAACGCCCTGAAGCGTCCGGCGGAGCGCGTGGAGGCTGTCCGGTGGGTACAGGGCGAAGCACCAGTCACGCCGGCGGGCGATCCGGGCGTTCTTCACACCGATCTGAGCGAGGCGGAGGTCACGCTCGGCGGCTTCCAGCGCGTCGGCGTGTTGTCCGGCCAGCTTATTATTGATTTGGTGGATCTTTTTGAACGCTTCACGCCGGCGGGCACGGTCGCGGTCATCACCCATATGTGCGATCAGCTCACGCTTCTGTTTGACGGTGTCGCCATCAAGGCCCAGCTCGCGGTCGAGGTTGTGCGGCAGGTGGTGACGACGCCAGACGACCCGGTCCAGCTCCGCGCGGTCGGCAACCGGCGCCCCGAGATCAAGATGAACGTCCGCGGTCGCGCCTGCCATCGGGGCCAGCTCTTCGCCCGCCCAGTTTCGCCACCACGACTCGGTGACCTGGTCGTAGATAAGCCCGCCCGAGCCGTGGATGAACAGGTCACAGAAACAGCTCCGCATCACCGCGGTCAGCAGCAACGCGCGGGGCAATAACTTCACGGCACCGGTGTCGATCGCTTCGCCGTCCTCGTAAACGAAAAGCGGCTTAGCATCCGATAGATCGACGAACACACGCCGACGCGGCTGACCCCACGCGACCGCCCACAGCGGCAGCTCCGCCAGTTCACGGTTCACCGCTAGCGGCGTCATCCCCGCCCCCGGGAATTGCGCCACCGCCTGGTTGTACACCGTCGCGCAGCGGTGCGCATCGTGGAACATCCGCGACACGGCCGATTCATACAGGCCGAGCCCCGCGAGGTCGCTGACCATCATCAGCGGGATGTCGCCGGCATACGGTTGCCTGAGCCGTGCCAGGATCACCGCGACCTGTTCCGCTAACGATTCGCACGGGGGCGGGTTAACGAGTGCTTCTGATAGCACGGCGGTGAGCGGTGAATCCAAGGATACTAGGCGTTCACGGAGTTGCGATGGATCGGCCGGTGTCTGAAAACCGGTTGGTATGTTCTGCTTCTGGTCCGCGAGCAGCACGGACCTGACTTTCAATTCATCGCCATCGCGATAGGGCACCTCCAAACGCCAGGTGTCATTGGTGTCCTGGTCGACGGTCAGGTGCAGCCGTTGCGCGCATAAGCGTTCGGCGGCGAGGTCGATGGCGATGTCTTTGGCGAGGATGCCCGGGTGCCAGAGCTGCGCCTGGTGGCCGGTGGCGATCAGGCGGGATGCGGGTGATTCAAGTAATGCGGTGCCCAGGCGTCGGGCGCGGCGGTTGATTCGCTCGACCAGTGGGGCGCGGTCGTGCGCGGATTGCTCGGCCAGCGTCCATTGCCCGATCGGCGGCTGGACGCGCACAGTCGGGGTCGGGTGCGTCATACCGCGGCGGCGCAGGGTGCGAACTTGTCCGGGTGCTTGGCCAGCTCGGCGCGGAAGACTTCGTGGCGCGCCAGGCGGTGGTCGGCGTCATCGAGCGGGCCGAAGCTGCGGTTAGCTCACAGATCAGGTTGATCGGGACCGGTGATATGCAGGTCCGCCGCGGCCGCCATGACCCAGGCCTGCAGCGGCACGGCGTAGCCGGTCTCATCTATGTGCATGTGCTTGCCGCCGAGACGCGGTAAGCCTTGTACCCGCAGAAAGCGTCGGTGAGCGACAGGCCTTGCGGACGCGGTTGATCATTTCGCGACCCGCGCGTTGATCGCCCGTCGGTCGGCCGGCGGCGGTCGCCGCAGCGATCACAGCCCAGGTACCGGCTGCCGGAGACGATATCCGAATCATCTTTCGCGATCGCGTCGTAGAAGTCAGGCAGGCTCTCGGGCTCGTGCTGCTCGTCACAGTCCATGGTGATCAGCCAGTCGAACTTGTAGCACTGGCTGTGACGGAAGGCGTCGCGGATCGATCGGCCGTACCCGCGGTTCTCGGCGTGGCGGATCACGTCGACGGGCTGTTTGGCCAGCAGCATGGGCGTGTCGTCGGTCGAGCCGTCGTCGATGACGAGGATGTTGTGGGCGTAATCGCGGACCTTTTCAAGCACGCGGGTCACGTACTTCTGCTCGTTGTAGACGGGGATGGCAACGAGGGTGCGTGGGCCGCCGGTCGCTTGAAGCATACGAAAACCTCCGAGGGGGTAAGCTGCGGACCTGAAAATGTAGGCCACTGTTAGGCACCGATCAACCCAACCAACGCGCCAACGCGACAAACTGTTCCACCGACAGCGATTCGGGCCTCGCATCGGGGTTGATCCCGTCGGGTAACGGCTTTTCCCGGCCCAGGATCGCCCCGATCTGCTTGCGCCGCTTCTGGAACAGGGTCTGCAAACATCGGCTCAGCGCGGCCGGGTTGTCGGTCAACGGGTTTGCCCGTCTTACCAGCCGGACCACCGCCGAGGCCACCTTCGGCGCGGGCCAGAAACACGCCGGCGACAGCGTCCCGACGATATCGACCTCGCACACCGCCTGGAGGATCACGCTCAACGGGCCGTAGTCCTTGCCCCCGGGTTTGGCCGTGATCCGGTCGGCGACCTCGCGTTGGATCATGATGACGGCCGTGGTCATCCCCGGGTGATCGACCGCGAGGTTGACTAACAAAGGCGACGCGATGTTGTAGGGCAGGTTGGCGATGAGTTTGAAGTGGTCGGGTATCGGGTATCGGGTTTCGGGTATCGGAGAAAGCGTTAAGAAGCCGAACACCGGATTGGAGCTGGTGTTTGCTTTCGAGGATGTCGCCGATGTGTAGTTGAATCGGTCGGCGAAGGGCGCGAGGCGCTCAAGCAGGATCGGCTGTATGTCGTGGTCGATTTCCACAGCCAGGACGCGCACGCCCGCTTCGAGTAACCGCTCGCTGAGGGCTCCGGTCCCTGGGCTGACCAAGGATCAGTTCGCCGGGCTGCACGTCCGCCGCTTCCATGATCCGCCATGCATGTGGTTGCCGTCATGCAGTAGTTCTGCCCGAAACGTTTCTTCGGGTGCAGCCCGTGCGAGGCGAGCAGGGTCTTGATGTCGGTGAGGGTTTGGGCCACGCCGAGAGGATAGCGGGAAAACACATCGTGTTATACCGCGATGTGGACGGCGAAGCACTGCCGGCTTACGTCACGATCGACGGGGTCGAGGATCCCGCACGGCGGGGTGGCCGGGCTTGGTTGGTCGGATGTCAGTGTCGAGGATCGCGGCGTGTTGCAGGTAGGCGGGCACGCCGCGCGGCGACCGCGTTGAGACGCGACAGCAAGGCGGAGGCGCCGCAGTACCCTTACCCCGATCGTCCGATCCGAGAGCCCGTGATCGATCAGGTCCACCGGGACGGCCGAGTGGTCGCGGCCATTACCCGGAACGGCTACGGCGCACTGGTGCTCAATACTTCGGACGTGATGTTTATCGATATCGACGCGCCGGAAGTGTCGGGCGGCTGGGGCCTGTTGCGTCGTAAGCAAGGCTGGGCCGTGGGCGAACTCCTCCAGACCACCGCCGCCAAACTGAACACGTTGGCCGAAAGCGATCCGCTGCTGGGTTTCAGGCTGTATCAGACCGCGGCGGGCCTGCGTGTGTTAGTGACCGGCCGGACGTTCGATCCTGTTTCGGATGAATCCGACGGGATCATGACAAAACTCAACGCCGACCCGCGCTACATGCAGCTTTGCCGGATGCAGGCCTGCTTCCGTGCCCGCTTAACACCCAAGCCCTGGCGGTGCGGTGTGCCCAGGTCGCCCTGGACGTTTCCGTACCCGGATGACCGCAGGCGTGAAGACTTCGAGGCCTGGCAGCGCCAGTACGAGCGGGCCGCGTCAGGCTATGCCGTGTGTCAACCGGTCGCTTCGATCGGTGCGGCAGAACCCGATGACGGCACACGCCCGATCCTGATCTGGCACGACGAGCTTGCGTGCAGCGAAGGGCTGCCGTTGGCGTAGGGTATATCGGATCACCCCGTGCGCTGGTAGCTAAAGCGACAGATCATTTGGCCGTGGCATTGTCTGAGGCTAAGCCCGGGTCGTGCGACGCTTGAGCAGGCTAAGAGCGCCCAGTGAGAACAGCGCCAAGCCCGCCGGTTCCGGCACAAGCGCGACCGGCGGTGTGCCCTGGTGGAAGTAGGTGCTGACGATATTCAGGTCATCCAACCCGACGAACCCGTCGCCGGATGGGTCACCCTGCAGCAGGTCGCCCGGGGTCACGCTGTGATGCCAGTTGCCCAGCACGATGTTCAGGTCGGGGATGCCGACGAACTCGTCGCCGTTAAGATCGCCCGGCGTCGTCACGCTGCCCGGGTCGTAGTCCCACGGGCCTTGGGCGGTGCCTGCGTTCCAATCTCCGAGAACCTTGTTCAGGTCGTTGATACCGACAAAGCCATCGCCAGTCGGGTCTGAGCGTGGGTCGCCCGAGCCGTCGGAGTTCCATTGCCCCAATACGATGTTCAGGTCATCGATACCTGTAAATCCATCGACGTTCAGGTCGCCGGGCACGAAGTCGGTCAGCAGCGTGCCGTCGGCCAGTGTCCCGCCGATGAAGTCGGCCTGTGCGCTGGCCGACTCGAACATCGCCAGCGACCACGTGCCCTGAGCATCGTCGGAAAAGACGAATTGGCCGATCGTTTGTAACCCGACGGCTTGATCGCCGGACCACTCCGCGTTGATACCGGCCGGCCCCAAATCCACCACGTCCGGGGCGCCGAGTTCCACCGCGCCGTAGCCCACACTGCTTGAGCCATCAAAGTTCACGCCAATCACTGAGCCTTGGGTGAGTGACACCAGGATGTTGGTTCCGATCCAGCCCGAGGTGGTGGTGACATTCAGCGCGTTGGTGACGTTGCCGCCCCCGGTTGTGACACCGACATCAACCGTAACCGTGCACCAAGCCGGGACGACAAAAGCGACCGATGCGGCTGCTGCAAGAAATGTTCTGAGCATGAGGTGCCCCCTGTGTGAAAAGATGATGGGTCAACGATGAACCGCCCCGATTATAGTCCTTTGGCCACCAAAATGGAACGACTATAAGTGGTGCTTATGGTTATAGAATCCCCAAAGACCAGCGGATAACTGCGATCGGGATCGGGAAAAACGTTTTTGGGTTGCCGCTGGGAACCGAATAAAATTTGAGAGTGTAGGTGAAACCCCGGTTGGACTGGTGGTTATTACAGGTCCGCCGCGGCAAGCCAGGCCTTGGACATCAGCATGTGGCCGGCGACGGTGGGGTGGACGCCGTCCGGCGCCCAGTATTCCGCCGGGGCGAGTTTGAGCGCATCGTTGAAGACCTGCTGGTAGGGGACCCAGAGGGCCTTGTGCTTGTCTGCGATGCGGCGGGCGGCTTCGCGATAAGCGCCGATGCCTTCGACGTGTGCCTCGGTGATGCTGCCGGCTTTGAGTAGAAAGGGTTCGCCGAGGATGAGCTTGATGTCGGGCAGCGCGGCGCGCGTGCGTTCGAGCAGCGTGTCGTAGTCGTTTTCGTATTCCACGAGCGTGCCGCCGTAGCCGTGGAAGTGGACGTGGCAGTAATCGTTGACGCCGACGAGGATGCTCAGCACGTCGGGCTTGAAGCGCAGGCAGTCCTTTTCCCAGCGGTCGGCGAGCTGGTAGACCTTGTCTCCGCTGATGCCGCGGTCGTAGATCTGCAGGTTCATCTCGGGGAACCGGCGGAGGATTTCGGCGGCGGTGTGGAAGGCGTAGCCGTGGCCCAGCGCGGCGGGGTCGTTGGGGCCTTTTCGGCCGCGTCGGCGGTTGGCGTCGGTGATGGAATCGCCCTGAAAAAGCACGGTCTGGTCGGGTTTGAACATAATCCGGAAAGCATACCGCCGTGCGGCTTGGCGTGCTACGATACCCCCGGAAATCCTCAGGAGATTCCCCGGAGAACCCATGCCGATCCGTAAGCTGCCTAAATTGCTCGTCAACCAGATCGCCGCCGGCGAGGTGATCGAACGCCCCGCGTCGGTCGTCAAGGAGCTGGTCGAGAACAGCCTCGACGCCGGCGCGACGCGGATCGAGGTCGCGGTCGAGGAGGGCGGCCGGCAACTGATCCGTATCAGTGATAACGGAACCGGCATCCCCGCCGATGAATTGATGCTCGCCATCGAGCCGCATGCCACGAGCAAGCTCACGGCCGCCGACCAACTTGCGGCGATCGGGACGCTGGGCTTCCGCGGTGAAGCATTGGCGTCGATCGCGAGCGTGAGCCGGCTGAAGATTTTAAGCCGGGCAAGCAATGGGGGTGTCACCAGCGAGGCCGGGGCCGTGCTGGAAGTGGTCGGGGACCAGGCGGGGGAGGTCACGCCTTCCGCGGGTTCGCCGGGCACGGTGATCGAGGTGCGCGACCTTTTTTTCAATACCCCCGCGCGCCGCAAGTTTTTGCGGACCGCGCCCACCGAGTTCGGTCACATCAACGACACGCTCAGCCGGATGGCGATGGTACACCACGGCGTGGCGTTCAAGCTCTCGCACAACGGCAAGACGACGTTCGACCTGCCCGCCGACAACGACCGGGCGCACCGCTGCGCGCAACTGCTGGGCAAGGACATCGAAGACGCGCTGATGGAGTTCGAGCACACCGACCTGCCGGACCGGGGCGGCGCGAAGCTGTGGGGGCTGGCGGGCCAGCCGTCGATCGCGCGGGCGACGGGCAAGGCGCTATACCTGTGCGTCAACGGCCGGCCGATCCGCGACCGTAATCTGACGCACGCGGTCAAGGAGGCCTACCGCGGGCTGATGCCGATGGATAAGTTCCCGGTCGCGGTGGTGTTGTTGGCGATCGACCCGCACGCGGTGGATGTGAACGTCCACCCGACCAAGGCCGAGGTGCGTTTCCGTAACCCGTCACATGTGCATGGTCTGGTGCTCTCGGCCGTGCGGCAGCGTTTGCTGGGCGAGGACCTGACGCCCGCCGCGTCGTTCGGCGGCAACGGCATGCAACACTCGGGTTTTAAGCCGCCCGCCCCGGACCTGACGGCGAATGTGACGACCGACGCGTTCGTCGATTATTTCCGCCGGATGGACCCGACGCAGAAGGGGTTTGCGTATCAGGAGGTCAAGCGTGCGCTGGCGGCGGAAGACCCGTCGGCGGTTGGCGACGATGATGACACGCCGCTGGTGCCCGGGAATACCGCGCCCGCTGCGCCCGCACCGTTAAGGGCACAATCGATTCTACAGGTCCACAAGAGCTACCTCGTTGCGCAGGATGACGACGGGCTGGTGATCGTGGATCAGCACGCGCTGCACGAGCGCGTGATGTTCGAGACGCTGCGCAAGCGTGTACTCGGTGAGGGTAAGCCCTTGGAGAGCCAGCGGCTGTTGATGCCGGTGATCGTGGACGCGGACGCCGAGCGTCAAGGGGTGCTTGAAGAGATGCAGCCGCTGCTTACAAAGATCGGCGTGGAGCTTTCGCCGATCGGCCCGGACGCGGTGGCGGTGCAGGCGTTCCCGTCGTTTCTGTTTGAGCGCAACGTCGAGCCGGTCACGTTCATCAACGACCTGCTGGACAAGGCCGAGGCGGGCCAGCTCGACCTGAGCAATCCCAACGCGGAGGAGGCCGCGCTGCACCAGGTGCTGGACATGATGTCCTGCAAGGCGGCGGTGAAGGCGGGGGACAAGATGAGCGAGGACGAGTTAAGCGCGCTGCTGGCCAAGCGTCACGAGATCGAGCGCTCCAGCAACTGTCCGCACGGGCGGCCGACGACGCTGCGGCTGACGCTTAAGGACCTGGAGAAGCAGTTCGGGCGGACGTGAAACGCATTCGATGCCGGGGTAGACGGAACTCGGATTGTTCGGATTCATCGGATCAAGATATTTGAACGTGCGCGCATAAACTCAATCCGATGAATCCGATCCATCCGAGTTCCATTTCTTTG
>JAWKTA010000055.1:0-35148 GCA_041402025.1 Phycisphaerales bacterium
GCGTTGGCTCAGTGAACAGGCCAGCGGCAAACCGATCATCGAATACTGCGGGGGCACGGAGATCGGCGGCGGGTATATCACCAGCACGCTTGTCCAACCGAATCTGCCGTCCACCTTCAGCACCCCCGCCATCGGCAGCGACTTTGTGCTGCTCGATGAGCAGGGCCTCCCCGCGGACGACGGCGAGGTTTTCCTGATCCCGCCCGCGCTGGGTCTGTCACGCCGCCTGCTCAACCGCGACCACCACGAGACCTATTACGCCGATTGCCCCAGGCACCCTGTAACCGGCCGTCCGCTGCGCCGTCACGGCGATCAGGTGCGCCGGCTGAACAATGGCTACTACCAGATGCTTGGCCGTGCCGACGACACGATGAATCTTGGCGGCATCAAAGTAAGCGCCGCCGAGGTCGAGCGCGCCCTCGCCGCACTGGACGGCGACACCGATGCGACAACAATAACCGAGCTGGCCGCGATCGCGGCCCCCCCACCCGGCGGCGGGCCGAGCCGGCTTGTCGTTTTTGTCGGCTACGGTGACACGCCCCCCCCTGATCCGGACCGCCTGTGCCAACAGATGCGGCAAAGGCTCAAGGCAAATCTCAATCCGTTGTTCCGCGTAGATGAGGTTGTCGTCCTGGAGAAACTGCCGCGGACCGCTTCAAACAAGATTATGCGGCGCGCCTTGCGTGACCTCTACCAGATCAGCCATCAGGAGCAACCGCGTCATGCATGACACGCCACCCAAAGTCATCCTAGTCACCGGTGCCGGCAGCGAGATCGGCCGTGGCTTGCGGATACGCCCATACAACACCACCGGCCAACCGATCTTCATTGAAGGCTGATTGACCCCCCAGCTAACTCTTAATAAGGAGCGGCCGCGACGCCGCGTCGGACCTATGTCACAACGGGTTTACATCGTGGCCGCCAGACGCACACCCCAGGGGCGGCTGCTCGGCGCGCTATCTTCTTACTCGGCCGCCGACCTGGCGGTTCACGCGGGCACCGCGGCGCTGAGCGGGGTTTCACCCGACATCGTCGATCGCGTGATCGTTGGCAACGTCCTCGGCGCGGGCCAGAAGCTGAATGTCGCGCGTCAGGTCGCGCTAAGGCTCAATCTGCCGGTCCACGTGCCCGCCTTTACGGTCAACATGGCGTGTGCGTCGGGCATGCTGGCGGTCAGCCTTGCGGATCAGGCGATCCGACTGGGCGAAGCGGGCGTCGTGCTATGCGGCGGGACGGAATCGATGTCGAACGCGCCGTACCTGCTGCCCAAAGCACGCCGTGGATACAAGCTTGGCGATGGCGTGCTGATCGACACCGCGCTTAGCGACGGGCTCACCGATGCGCTCTGCGGCGAACACATGGGGATCACAGCCGAACGCCTCGCCAAAGAATACGGACTCGGCCGTGAGGCCCAGGACGCTTTTGCACTTCGCAGCCAACAGCGTACCGCACGGGCGATGCGGGGTGGTGTTTACGCCGACGAACTGGTGGCTGTCGACAAACTCGACACTGACGAGCACCCACGGCTGGATTCGACCCTGGACACCCTCGCCTCGCTCAAACCCGCGTTCAACCCGGCGGGGACGGTGACGGCGGGGAATTCATCCGGCATCAATGACGGGCGCGGCGATGCTGCCTTCGTCGCCGCCGCGGCGGCGGTCGAAAAACACGGCCTGAAACCATTAGCCCAGATCGAGGCATCCACCGAGATCGGCTGCGACCCCAAGCGGATGGGGCTCGGCCTGGTCTACGCGATCCGGCGCCTTGTGCGACAAGCCGGTTGCTCGATCGACGCGTTTGATACCGTAGAGCTTAACGAGGCCTTCGCGCGCAGGGGCGCTTGCCTGCATGATCGAGCCGAAGCTCGTGCCCGACGCCGACCACGTCAACCGTCACGGCGGCCATCGCATTGGGCCACCCCATCAGCGCTAGCGGCCGCGAGACCGGTCACGCACCTCGCCCATCAAGCACCGTGGGCACTCACGGGCGTGCACGATAGCCACGGTGTGCGTGGGCGGCGGATGAAGCAAGGCGGCGATTGCCCTCCGGGGAGGCGTGTCATAGCGTCCTGCGGAATGAACTGCCATCATTTGTGTGCGGCACAACTCCCCACCGGTTATTCATCACACCACCGCTGCCGTGCTGTATCCAAGAAAACCGGTAATCGTCCAGCCCGACCTCGGGCGGAACTTTATGGTCGCAGCAGGGTATGAAACCACCCGCTGAACCAGCGGCGTGAGGCGATCGATTTCCGCCATCGACGCGCCACGCGGCTGCCATAAGATGCGCTTGTCGATGCCCCTGATCATGCGGAGCGAAGGCCCGAAGCGTTTACGGAATGCCGCGACGGGGTCCATCCCGGTTGTCCCGATCTCGATCGGCATCAGCGTGTTAACGCCAGCTTCGAGCCAGAGCGGGATCAGGTCGTCGATCCGGCCGTCGCTGTCGACGATGACGTTTTCGACGCCGCCGGCGCGTAGCGTGTCGGTAATCCGCCGGTAGCGCGGGCTCAGCAGTTTCTTGAACGTGGCGGGCGAAACCATCGGCCCGGCGTTGTATGCCATGTCCTCCCAGATCAGGCAGGCGTCGAATGTCCCGCCGCCTCGCAGCGCCCGTTGCAGCACGCCGACGATGCAATCGCAGACACGGTCCACCATCTCCTCCAGCCAAGCGGGGTCGTCGTAAATCAACATGCTGATCTGCTCGAAGCCCAGCCAGTTCCGCAACCAGCCGTAGAGGCTGCCACCGGGGAGGATCAATGGGTAAGCGCGTTCGTTGTCGGACGCGATGGCCTCAAACGCATCAGGATGTTGCGGCGCACGGTCGGGGTGGTCGGGGTTTAGCCGCCAGGCGTAATGCTCCTCCCACGACTTCCGGTCGACAAGCGTATAGGATTCGGTCGACGGCAACGCCGTCCGGGAACGGTGCCGACGCACAACCGTGCCGTCCGGCACGCGCACCAGTTCGGTCTCAACATCCTGTTCAATAACCGCCTCATCAAAGAAGGGCAATAGCCCGATCCGCCAGCCACCGGGCGTGACCATGCCGCGGTCAACCGGCCCGGTGCCGTCGGTCTTTTCCGGGCAGGCGTAGTAGCGCATGAAACCGTCCAGACCAAAGTACGCGTCGCTGTTCTTTGCGTCGATATGCGCCGGCAGCCCCTGCTCATGCCACGCTTCGAGTGTTTCGTCCCAGTAGCCCAGGTCCATCAACGGGATGGCCCCCGGCGACCCACCGCCGAGCGCGGCGTTGAAGCGCGCCCGGCAGCGGGGCCGGTGACCGGTCTCAGTCATGTTGGTAGTCATGTGATTCACCCAATCGTTGGGGCCGGCACAGTTTCCGCCCGCCGACCGGGTATTTAATTAACGCAACTCATCACTTAAACGCCCCACTTCTGCCTGGACACCTCGACCGGCTCGAGCTGTACGTCCTTGGCCCAGAACTCAGTGTGGGTCTTGGGTTCCTTGCCCGCCCAGCGTTCGTCGATCGGTTCGCTGGCGAGCTGGTAGCGCGTGTCGCAGCTGATCCGGTACTTGTTCGTCATGTTCGTCAGCGAGGCGTGCATGATGAACATGTTCAGGATCACCACGTCGCCCGGCTCGAACGTCGTCGACGCCCAGCGCCCGCCGAACTTATCAACAAGCTCCGCCGGGTCGTCGCTGAAGTAGCCGCAGGTCTTGTCCCGGTCCACGTCGGTGTGGCCGTAGGTATCGATCACCTTCTGCCACTTGTTGGACCCCAGGCAGATCGCCAGCGGGCCCATGTCAGGTGTGATCGTGCCCAACGGCGACCAGCAGGTATAAAGGTTCTGCGTACCGCGCCCCATATAGACGACGTCGTAGTGGATCGTCGAGCCCCCACCCGGGCCTGCGGTGCGGAGCCACTGGAAGTTGTAGCTCATGGATTCCCCGCCGAGCAGCCGGTCGAAGAAACCCATGATCCGCTTGCCGTACACAACACGGCGGAGCGATTCGTGCTTGAGGTGCTCTCGCCCCCGGACGGAAGAGGTATCGACCTCGCTGGGATTGGGGTTAACAACGCCATCCATCAAAGGCGCATCGGGGTCGAGCTTGCCGCGCTCGGCCATGACGTTGAGGATGTCACGCCGTGCGGCGATCACCTCCTCGGGATCGTGCAACCCGCGCAACAGCAGGAACCCGTCCTCGTTGATCTTCTGCCGCAGCGCCTCGGTGTCGTCCAGGAGGCCATTGGCATCCTCCATATTCAGCGTAAGGTACTTGCTCTCCGGCTCAAAAAACTGTTTGCCCATCTTCAACTGCATGGTGTCGTCTCCTGTCAAGGGGTGAATGAGGAACGAGACGTAACGACACCCCTGCGTTTGGCTCCGACGTGGCGGCCCTCCTGGCGCAGGATGTTGACAATGAAATTCTTTGCAAGGCTTCTGGTATACCGCGCCCGTCAAGGCCTACGGTGCCCGACGCCTCGGCACGTAAACACTCAAGCCCCGGATATTCATACTCGAAATGTGGCCGGATCCCGGCCAACGAGATAGATGCACCGAGCTGCAGGCATACCAGCATGACCAGTACACAATTCTTCATCGGCATGCCTCCTCCGTGAATTCGGCCAGATCCTGTAGCGTCGGGATCGACGGCTGAGCGCCGAGCCGGGTGCAGGTAAGCGCGCCTACCCGGCACGCACGCTCCAGGGCCTCCATCTTATCCAATCCTTCGGCCAGACCGACCGCCAGCGCGCCGGTGAAAGCGTCCCCCGCCGCGGTCGTGTCTACCGCTCTGATGGGCACCGCCGGGGCGTGGTGTTTTTCCTCGCGTGTGACCCAGAGCGCTCCCCGCTCGCCGAGCTTCACCACGACGGTTTCAGCCCCACGGGCGATCAGCGAACGGGCGGCTTCTGCCGCTTGAGCGTCTGTGTCCACAGGCATCCCGGTGAGCACCGCCAGCTCGGATTCGTTGGGCGAGATGATCGTCACCGCGCGTATCAATTCATCGGGCAGGTCGGCGACCGCGGGCGCCGGATCGAGGATCACGGGCACGCCCGCTGCGGATGCGCGGCGGGCCGCCTCGATATTTAACGCTAAAGGGGTTTCGAGCTGGAGCATGACCATGTCGGCCCACTTGAACAG
Organism: Phycisphaerales bacterium; assembly: GCA_041402025.1. Taxonomy (GTDB): domain Bacteria; phylum Planctomycetota; class Phycisphaerae; order Phycisphaerales; family Phycisphaeraceae; genus JAJRRS01. Next base: position 5,105 of record JAWKTA010000055.1, read on the forward strand.
TTCATCGTTCTCCGGCAACGTGACTTCATCATTCGCGCCGGGGCCAACCATGATCGAATTCTGGCCGGTGTCACGGTTAAGCAGGATGATCGCTGTCCCCGTGCCACGTTCGGAAACCCGGACCGGACCGCAATCGATGCCCTCGGCCTCAAGCGATGACCGGAGCTGTATGCCGAACGCGTCGTCACCCACGCACCCCACCATGCGCACCCGCGCGCCGAGCCTCGCAGCGGCGACGGCGGCGTTCGCGCCCTTGCCACCGGGCACGAGCGACACGTCCTGCACGTGGATAGTCTCGCCGGGATCGGGCAGCCGACGCAGCGGCGTGACCACGTCCATGTTGATGCTGCCGATCACCAGCACGTTCACCATATCACGCTCCCGCCAGGCACCCGGACATCATCGGCGTCAACTCGGCAAGCATCTTGCGCACCTGGGTCCGCTCGTGCTCCCGGAACCGGTGGAACGGCTCGGCCAGGTAGTCCTCACAGACACCCATGCACGCCAGGGCACACTTAACGCCCTTGATCGTCGAAGAGGTATACCGCCCCACACGGTACAGCGCCGTAATGCGGATCACCAATTCATGCAGGCGTTTGACCGTCGCGAGGTCGCCCGATGTCGCCGCGTGGTAGAGGTCCACGTACAGCTTGGGGAAGAGGTTCGCGCCGCCGCAGATCCCACCGTGCCCACCGAGCATCACGGCCTCGCCGAGCATCTCCTCGGCGCCAATCAATAGCGTCTTACCCGGGTGATCCGCGAACAGACGCGCCGCACCATGGAAATACACCATCTGTCCGGAGCTGTCCTTGAACCCGATCACCTTTGGGTGGTCAAGCATGTGGCGCAGGGTATCCAGTTCGATATTGATCTTGGTGCAGGCGGGCATGTTGTAGAGCATGACCGGCAGCGGCATCGCACTGACGATGCTCTGGAAGTATTCAAGCAACTCCGGCTGCCCGGCGGAGAAATAGTACGGCGGCGCGATCACCACCGCGTCCGCGCCGCAGCGTTCGGCGTGACGCGCCAGCGTAAGCGACTCGGAGTACGCGGTATCGGTAACGCCCACCAGTACGGGCACGCGACGGTTGACCTGCTTGCACGTCCGTTCGATCAGCTCGCGGCGGACGGCGTAGCCGAGGCTAGGCGCTTCACCGGTTGTACCGAGGATGAATAGGCCGTGTACCCCCCCGGCCAGGATGTGCTCGATGAGTTTTTCAAGCCCGGGGATATCCAGCTTGTCTCGGCCCGCGATCGGGGTGACCATCGGCGGGACGATGCCGGTAATCCGGGGCGGGTCATGGGCGGTAATCATGTACGGGTCTCCAATATCTACTCTGCCGGATCGGGCCCGGCCTTTGCAGTTACGAATAAAAGGATCAATGCCCGGTCGCCTGCGTGACGGACACGCCGGGCTTTCGGCGCGGCGCGGGCGCGCTGGCACACAGCGAAACGATTTCATCCACCGCCGGGGCGACCCGATCCGGGGTGATCTTCATATACTTATGCGGGCCCGCCGGCTCGGGACGGAATAACGCGATGCCCTCACCGTCCACGACCACTCGGCCCGGCGGCGACACCTCGAAATACCCGCTGCCGGGACGCACCGCTTCCATCACGGTGGCGGGGTCCCACAACGGACGCTCGTAGGGCATCTGCATGTCGCAGCGGTAGGCCTCGGCAACGGGGTGGTGCTCGGCCCAGTTGTAATCCGTATCAATGCTGTCGCTGGGGTACAGCATCGCCGCGCCGACCTCATAGCCGCAGAACGTGATCGAGGCGGGGCAACGGGTAAAGAAATCGACGGCGGCCGGCACGTCGCGGTGGATGTTGTATTCCCGGGTGTCCAACGAGGGGTTCCGCTGGACCTCGTCGCTGAAATTGCCCGCCATCGCGACGACGCGCTTGACCTTGGCGGCGAACAGGTCCAGCCCGTTGCGCCCGCTGTGCCGGTCGGGCCCGGACGCAAGCAGACGCGCCATGTTGGTGCTGAACCCGATCATCACCATGACCACGGACTTCTCCGCCGCGGAGGCCAGCAGCCGCCGGAGCAGCGGCACCGCGTCCTCGTACTGCTCGGGTTGATAGGTACGGGGGTAACGGGTCGCGCCGCTGTCGCTCGCAGTGGCGATCGGTTTGATAAAGGTACGGTCGTCGGGCGTCACGCCGTCACGGACGGTACCGATCGGGATGCCGCCCCGGCCGTAGAACGTGTTGACCACATCGATGTAAACCGGGGAATAGGGATTGTCCTTGCTGCTGACCACGCCCAGCAACTCGCACTCGCCGCGCGACTGGAGCGTGTGGATCATCGCCAACGCCAGCGCGTCGTCGATATCGTTGCCCATGTCGGTGTCGAGTATCAGGGGCACCGGCTGTTTGTGATGCGACTTAATCATGGTTACTTGCATGGCTGAAAAAACACCCGGTTATTGAGTCTTTGGGTATTCCGGTTGTCCCGGCTTCAGGTCGATACGGATCAGGCGGACGCCCCGCCTGTCTCTGTCATACGCGACGAGAACCTGCCCGCCCGTGGTCTCGATCGCGTGGGGGTAGGCACATCGCCCGCCCGATGCGATCACGGCTTTATCACGCCAGGTCCGCATCTCGTCGTCACTGATCCACATCTCAAGCGGGTCACGCGGTCCTCGCCGGCCCACTTCACCTCCGGTCGGGTTGTGGAATAGTGCGATCCGCCCGTCACGCAGACGGAGCAGTTGGGCCATAGAAGACGGGTTAGGGATGTCGGTCGGCTCGGCCGGGGTCCAAGTAAGGCCGCGATCACTGCTGCGCGACGCCCAGAGGAACCCGCCCCACTCGGCCCGCATCAGCATCACCACGGTGCCGTCGCTCAACTGAACCACGGACGGCTCGATCATGCCCAGCGGGCGGTTATCGATACGCTCAGACGGATTGAGTTCGCCGGCCAAGTCATCGCCCGTACTGAATGCGATGCAGCCGTGGATGAAACGCGAGAACTTATTGGTATTGGGCTCATCGAAACGCTGAGCGAGTTCCCGCGCCTGCGTTTCATCCGCGGCCGCCGCGATCGCTTCGATGCTGCCGTGCAGCGGCGTATCGCGCTTCTCAAAGCACGTGCCGGGGAAAAGCCACGTGCCGTCATCCAGCAATATCCGCCGGCCCAGCGAGGCACGGTTGTTCAGCAGCGTGAACGGCTCGGCATCCGACCACGTCGCCCCGTTGTCTTTGGAGGTCATGCGGAAGTAATACCAGGTCGTGTATTCATCCTCCGCCGGCCAGCGCGCGCCCAGCGCGACGAGCGTGCCATCGTTGGCGCGGTACAGGTTCGTGACGTGTGCCGCGTTCTCCCCGGCGGGGATGAAAACCCAAGGCTCGGACCACGACTGCCCGCCGTCTTTCGACCGAGCCATGAGCACACAGTTGTCCGGCGCGGGCTCCTTGTCACTGCCCGAGAGCCAGGTGACGAGCAGGTCACCGTTGCCGGCTTGGACGATGTTCACAGCGCAGGCGAGGCGGTAGGTCACGCCCCCGTGGTCCCACCCCGCATTGCCATCGAAGACGACGGTTTCCACCGTGCCGATGTCCCCGCCGACAGCAGAGCGGCTGCTAATCGCCAACAATACGGGCAGGACCAGAAGAACCAGAATGGATAAACGCATCGGCTTCATCCGGCGGCCTCCGGCGACGGGACCAAATCTTCTCGCTGCTTGATTGTCCAGACCGTTAATTCATCCAGCGACTGATCCGCACGCCTGGGCAGCATGCATCCGATCAGGTACCCGATGACGAACATCACCAGGTTGCCGATCATGCCGGTGTAGTACAGGTCGAAAGGCACGGCCAGAGAATCCGGGAGCCACTGCGGCGAACGCGCGGCGGCGACGGTCCACGCGGTGAACAACACCGTAAACACGATGCCGGTCCATACCGCCCGCTCATCACCCCGCTTGGTGAAGAACCCAAGCGCATACATCCCGAACAGCCCCGCCGCGAGCAGCGAGACGAGCACCGAAGCCGTATCTTCAAGCGTCTTGGTCTCGACCAGCGTGAGTACCACGGCCCCGCCGATCATCAATACCGCGGCCACACCGGCGGCGATCCAGGCGACGGCCAGGTAGTGCTTCTCGCTCTTGTCCTTCACGAAGTGGCGCCGGTAAAAATCGGTGACGGTCACGGTCGAGATCGCGTTGATCGAGGAGTCAAGCGAACTCATCGCCGCCGCCAGCGCCGCCGCGATCACCAGCCCCGTAATACCCGGCGGCAGGTAGTGCAGGATGTAAAAAGGCAGAACATGCTCGGCCTTGATCGTGCCGTCGAGCATCGCCGTCGTGTCGGGCGTGGGAAAACGCTGGAAGAAGGCGTACAACGACGTCCCCAGGAAACGGTAGAAAGCCCAGATCGGCAGGCTCGCACAGACGCAGACCAGCATCGCCTTGCGTGCCTCGGCCATGCTCCGCGACGTGCAGTACCGCTGCACGATGTTCTGGTTGCACGAGTACTCCGTCAGCCAGATCACCAGGCCGGCCAGGAACAGCATCGTGACCGTCTTGGCCTGAAGCGTGATGCCCCAGCCGATCTGATGCGGCACGCCGTCACGCCACTCGGCGACCGACAGCTTCTGGTCCCGCTGCGCGATCTCAAGGATCTCATGTAGCCCGCCGGGCATCTCGTGGATAATCATCCCCAGACAGACGACCCCACCCAGCGCGAGGATGACCGTCTGCACCACGTCCGTCCAGATCACCGCCTCGATCCCGCCGACCACCGTATAAACCGCCACGATGATCCCGCCGATCAGGATGCACCACACCGTGGGCACGTTGAGCATCTCGTGCATCAGCACACCCATCAGATACAGGATCATACTGACACGCACGACCTGCCCGATCACGAACGCGCCCGCACCGTAAGCGCGGACCGAAGGCCCGAACCGACGCTCCAGATACTGATACGCCGTCGTCGTCGGCGTCCGCCGGAAGAACGGCAGAAACACATAGGCCGCGACCACCACCGCCAGCGGTAGCGCAAGCGCCCCGATGAAGCGTAGCCAACCCGTCTTGAAGTTATCCGCGGGGAACGACAGGAACGTGATCGAGCTGATCGACGTGCCCACCAGACTAAGCCCCACGACCCAGCCGCTCATCGACCGCCCGCCGACGAAATAGGCCTCGGTGTCTGTGTTACGCTTGGCGAAGTAGATACCCATGACGGTGATCATCACACCGTATCCCACCAGCACCAGCACATCGATCGTTGTCAGACCCGTTCCCACACTCACCTCTTGGTCTCTTCCGCTGCGGCCGTGATTTTTAGCGATGCGATCTCGCCCAAGAAATCACCGCCGATCGTCGCGGGCGCCTGTGGCGGCGCGGTCGCCGTCGTGCCCGGACCGTAGCTCACGGTCTCGGACTGCTCAACCCCGTCGACAAACATCCGCATCACGCTGTCCCCGGACCTCGACACGAAAATCGTGCGGCTCCCCGTCGTCCACGCGTCCATCACTGAAAAGCGTCACGTCATCATCCTCACCCGGTCCGGACACGGCGAAGAACAACTTGCCCCTGTACCCGCGATCCGCCCGGCCGACCATCACATAGAAACCGCCCAGCGCGTGGTTGTTATCCAGCAGGCCCAGGTTGTGATCCTGTTCGTTCGCCGGCGTCTGGAACCTGCCCGTGATGGTGAAGTCATTTCGGCCGTGCTGTAACAGCGCGTTAGTCGATTCGATCGCGACGCCGGGGTGTTCTTCATCGAACCGGGTCGGCGTGTCGATGATCGTGCCGTCACTGTCTACGGCCAGATCGCGCATGGGCGTGGTCCCGGTCGGCGGGTCCCAGAGGGTGTAAGCGATGAACTCATCGGGGCGTTCCAGCGTGGTGTAGTAGTAAACCGCCAGGATGTGCCCGTCGCTCCGCAGCGCCGCGCGGATGTAGCCCAGGTCCCACTCCCGGCCGTCATCGCGCAGCACGTATTCGTCCGACCAGCTCCTTCCGGCGTCTTCGCTGATCTTCGCACGGATGCCGTAAGGCTCGTTGCGGTAGCCGTAGATCGCCGCGACACGCCCGCCGCCTAAGTCGATCAGGCTCGCGGGGTTGTTGTTGCGGTTGAAGATGATGCTCCGGCGTTCCCACGATTCCCCGCCGTCCGTGGACGCCATCAGGTCCGTCCACTTGTGACGCGCGATACTCCACCGCACAGCCGCGAGCATCGTGCCGTCTTTGAGCATCGTGACGCCGGGCATGCAGGCATACGCGGGCTTGGCCAGACCGATATCCACGTTCAACGGGTCGGGCGTGAGCCAGGCGATCCGCTCAAACGTCTTGCCCCCGTCCGTCGTACGCATCACCATGACCCGCAGATGCTCGCCCTGATCGTAGGGCACGTCCGTCGCTTCATAAAAAAGCAGCGCCGTATCGGCATCCACCACAAGATAGTTCGTCCGCGCACTGATAAACCGCTTGTCCTGTTTCGGCAACTGATACGGGCCTGCCCAGTTGTGCCCGCGGTCGCTGGTGACCCAGAACTTATCGTTGCGAGCCTTAAGCGCGAAGTTCGGGTCGGTAAAGTCGATACCGCCCGGGCATGGCACGGCGCCTGGGATCGGGTCGAAGCCGCTCTGCTGCCTGTAGTTGCCATCGCTGTCAAAATGACCCGGGATGCTGATTTCGGGGTGTGCCTCGGTCTTCCAGGTCTTGCCGCCGTCGAGGCTGCGCGCGAAGTTGACCCACATATACGCTTCACGATCGACGTTGTGGTAATCGTCGCGCTGCTTTACGCGGGTGACATTAAACCCGACCAGAATCTCATCGCCCCACTGCCACAGCCCCTCGTTCGCGGGCCAGCCGGCGAACTCACCCTCGCCGGCGTAGATCATGCCGTGCTCGACCTGCGCTTGCTCGTCAGCCTGCGCGCAGACGCCAAACAGCATCGCCGTAACCACCAACAGGTATCCGTATCGCGTAAATGACATCAATGTATGCTCCTTGCATTTTTATACGGCTGCCGTGCTGCTTGTCGGCTTCGGCGGATCATCAACCCAGAAAGCCCCAACAGCACGCAGGCCGACCCCGGCTCCGGAAGCGCCACAACGGGCGGTGTTCCCGCGTTCCAATTACCTAAAACCGTGTTGAGGTCTTCGATCCCAACGAAGCCGTCGCCGGACGGATCGCCGTTGAGCACGCTGCCGGCGGTGACGTTCTGGTTCCAGTTGCCCAACACGATATTCAGGTCGGCGATCCCGACGAAGCCGTCGCCGTCCAGGTCGCCGGTCAGCATCTCTAATTCGAGCCCGAGCCAGGCCTCGTAAAGCCCGCCGCCGATCAGGTTGCCGTTGCCGTCGATTGCAGCGGTCAACGCGGTGTTGAATATCTGCCAGTCGTCCATTGCGCCCTCGAAAGGTTTCTGGCTCGCGCCCCGCATGCCCATCTGCGCGATGACGCTCGCCGGCGCGGTCGCGGTGCTGGCACTCTGCATGGTCCCGGTATCCTGCTGCAGCTCACCATCGATATACATCGTCAGCTCGCCCCCGGTATTTACGATCGCGACCCAGTGCCACTGGTCGTCATCGATCCGGCCGTCGGAAAAGACCTGCGTCTGGCTGAACACCGAACTGTTGCCGCCGCCGACAGTGAAGAAAATCTCACCGGCATACCCACGGTCGGCCCGGCCGACCTCGAAAACCCAGCCACCCCCCGCGTAGTCGATGTTCTGGAAAACCGGGCGGTTGCCGAACACACCGGTTTCCGTATTCGTCGGCATCTTCACCCAGCCTGCGATCGTGAAGTTATCTTTGCCCAGAGGTCAAACGCATCAGGATGCCCGGACGTGCCGAACGTCACGTTGGAGGTCGTACCGTTGAAGTGCCCGGCGTTGCCGCGGTCCGTATCAACACCGCTTGTATTAAAAACGACATCCTGCGTCGTGCCGTGCGCGGAGCCGATCGAGTCATTGAGGACCGGGCCGGCGGATTCGTTGAAGTTGTACCACGTGCCGATCGCATCGTGCGAGGTCTTGGGGACATCCCAGACCGTGCTTGCGATGAAGTTAGGCTGAACGGCATCGGTCGTGTAGTAATAGACGGCCGTGATGTTCCCATCGCTGCGCAAGCCGGCGCGGACATAGCCCAGGTCCCACTCACGGCCGTCATCTCGGAGGATATATTCCTGCGACCATGTCTGGCCGCCGTCTTCACTGATCTTGCCGCGCAGCCCGTAGGGCGCCTGGCGTGAACCGTAGACAAGCCCCAGCCGCTGCCCGCCCAGCGGGACAAGGCTCGCCGGGTTGTTGTTCCCGACGACGGGCGTGCTGATCGTGTCCCACGTGTTGCCGCCGTCGGTCGAGGCGACGACATCGTTCCAGTGGCTGCCGCTTAGCCGGTTGCGCACCGCGGCGAGCATCGTGCCGTCTTCCAGCTTCGCGACGCCCGGCATCAAGGCATACGCCGGCAGCGAAGTGATCGGCTGGCCTTGCAACGGGTCCGGCGTGAGCCAGCCAAGCTGCTGGAACGACTGCCCGCCGTCGCTGGTCTGCACGACCATGGTCCGCATGTATTCGCCGCTGGTGGGCGGGTAGTTGGTCGCCTCAACGAAGAGCGTCATGGTCTGGGAATCGTGCACGATATAGTTCGTGCGCGCCCGCATGTAGGTCTGCCCGAAGTTCGGCAAATCGTAGGGGACGGACCAGGTCGCGCCCTTGTCGTCGGATACCTGGAAGCTGCCGTTACGCGCTTTAAGCGCAAAACCCTCTGCCGTGAAGTCAAAACCACCGGGGCTGAGCACGGCCGCAGGGATGGTCGGATACCCGGGGGCTTTCACGTAGTTAGGCCCGTTGAAGATCCCGGGCGTGCTGACCTCGGGGTGCGCTTCGACCGTCCATGTCTCGCCGCCGTCCAGGCTGCGCGCGAAGTTGATCCACTGGTAAGCGTTCTCGGCGACGTTGTGGCCCTCCTGTTCCTCGTACTCGGTGACGTTGAACGCGACCAGCATCTCGTCGCCCCACTGCCAGAACCCCTCGTTCGCCGGCCAACCGCAAAACATTTGCGGGTCACTGAAAACGACGCTGTTCTGCACCTGCGCCACCTCCGCGCCGGCGACGGAAACGAACAGGAGCGGTACGGCTAAAAAACTCCATTTAGTCATCGGTATCGTCCCTTGTAGTTTCAGTTGGCGGCTTTAGCGGGCGGGGCCCAGATCGTCGCGGCGATATGGTTCGCGGGACGTTCGGACATGGTGTAGTAATAGACAATCAACACACGCCCATCGGGCCGAAGCGCCGCGCGGACGTAGCCCAGGTCCCACTCGCGTGCATCGTCACGCAGGATAAATTCATCGGACCAAGTACGCCCGCCATCGCTACTGAGCTTGCCGCGGATGCCGTAGGGCTCGTTCCGGCAGCCGTAGACGACCGCCAGACGGCCGTCTTTCAGGTCGATCAGGCTGGCCGGGTTGTTGTTGTTATCGAATGCGGTGCCCCGTTTTTCCCAGGTCCGCCCTTGGTCGGTCGAGGCGACCACGTCGCACCACTTGTGACGGCCGGTCCGGTTGCGCATCGCGGCGAGGATCGTGCCGTCGCCGAGTTCTGTAATGCCCGGCATCAGCGAGAACACGGGTGCGCCCGGCTCCGCGCCATCGAACGTGCGCGGGTCGTCCGTCAGCCAGGCGATGCGGTTGAAGGTCTTGCCCCCGTCGGTCGTCTCGACCATCATCGTCCGGCCGTGCTCGCCCTGATCCAGCGGTACCGCCGCGGAGAAGAACAGTCGGCAGGTGTCCTTGTCCACGGTGAGGTAATTCGTGCGTGCGGTCAAAACGTGCTGCCCGAAATCGGGCAACTGGAACGGGCCTTCCCATTTATGCCCACGGTCATAGGAATAGTAAAAGGTCGATCCACGGACCTTCATGGCGAAATCTGGGTGTGCGAAGTTGATCCCGCCGGGACAGGGACGCGGCTCGGCCACGCCCGGGCGGGTCTGCACGTAACGCGTCGGGTCGCCCAGGTACTCGGGCGGCGCGATCTCAAGATGCTCTTCGGGCGTCCACGACAAACCGCCGTCTTTTGATCGCGCAAACGCGATCCGTTTCGTCGCCTCACGGTCCACGTTGTGGTTGTCGTCGTGCTCGCTGTACGCCGACACCTCGAAGCCGACGAGTAGCTCATCGCCCCACTGCCAGAGCCCCTCGTTCGCGGGCCAGCCGGCGAACTCGGCTGGATTGGCGTACACGATGACGTTTTCGACTTCGGCGCTGGGTTGCTCGGCCGACACACAGGCGGCCGTAAACAATGCGACACATATGGCTGCAATTAATTTCATTGGTTTATCTTTGGATATGGCCTGGATCAGTTCGATGCCGGCATCGAGAACTGGTAAGCGGTCCGCTGGACGGGCCCGGTGATGGAAATCATCTTGTCATCGCTGCCCAGCAGCGTTTCGGCGTGCCCGTCCTTGAAGGCGTAATTCCCCTCGGTGTATTGGCGGACGTTGTCGCCCTGCGACGAGGAATTCGCGACCCAGAATTGCGTAGCGATCCAGCTGTTGTTCGGGTTGGCCAGGTCCTGACCGACCACGAAGTTACCGCCCTTGAGCGGGTGGTTGAACCGCGTGTAGGAGCCCGCTTCGTACCCGATGCGGTCGGAGGCGATCACCTCCATCTTGCGGTCGTTGTATTTCCAGATATCCGCCGAACGGATCCACGCGTTCGTTCCCTTCTGGTAATGCGGGTTCGAGTACCCGAAGCCCGAGGCGTACAGCGTTGTGTCGTAGTCGCAGAAGTAGCCGGGGAGGAGCTGATAGTCGGTGTAAAGCCGTTTGCTGGCGACGGGGATGGCGGACTCGGACTTGTCCCATTCTTCCTGGAACGGGCAGCTGAAAAAGTTCGCGCTTCCCATGTATTGCACATAGAGTTCGCGCACATCGTGGTCGGGGTTGCCGGTGTTGCGCGACATCTGCTCGGGCACGGCGGTATCGGCCAACACCTCGTACAGGTGCATAGGCAGCCTGTCCGCGTCGGCCTCGTAACTGATCATCGCGATGGCGACCTGCCGGATATTAGACAGGCACTTGACGTTGGTCGCCGTGCGACGTGCCGCGCCGAGCGCCGGCAGCAGGATACCGACCAGGACGGCGATGATACTGATAACAACCAGCAGTTCGATCAGGGTAAAGGCTTTCCGTTGCCGAAGCATGTCGATACCTCCAAGGTTTAAACCGGGCGTTACCCGGCCGCGTGGGGGAGGTCACGCGGCCGGGTACACCGACCCGGTCGGTACATCACGCACACTTGAAACCACGCCGGCGGGACAGCAGCCCCGCGGCACCCGTCAACATCACGATCGCGGACGCCGGCTCGGGCAGTTGCCATACGTCGTACAGAGCGCCGCCGTCCAGCGTGTTGTTGCCGTCCAGCGAGCCCGCCAACGCCTCGTCATAAATACGCCATTCATCCAGGCTGCCGTCGAAGAGCGCCTGCGCCGCGCCACGGGCGGCGAACTGCGCCAGCGTCCCCGAGGGCGAGGTGGCGGTGCTGGTTCCCGACACCTGGCTGCCGGTATCAACCTGCAATACGCCGTCGATATACATACTCACGTCGCCGTTGGTGCTGGTCACGGCGACCCAGTGCCAGTTGTTGTCATCGACGCGCCCGTCGGAGAACACCTGCGTCTGCCCGAACACCGACCCGCTGCCCCCGCCGACGGTGAAGAAGATCTCACCGGCGTAGCTGCGGTCGTTTCGGCCGATCTCGAACACCCAGCCGCCCCCGGCGTAGTCGATGTTCTGGAACACGGGCTTGTTGCCGAACACGCCGGTCACGGTGTTCTGGGGCATCTTGAACCAGCCCGTGATGGTGAAATCACCGGTGCCAAGATCGAAGCTCGCGGGCTCGCCGAAATCGACGACCGAGCTGGTGCCGTTGAACTCACCGGCGTTGCCCAGACTCCCGGGTGTCACACCCGCGCCGCTGGCGACGAAAGACACATCCGTCGTCGTGCCGTCGGCCGAACCGGCGCTGTCGTTGAGCGTCGGGCCCGCGGTCTCGTTGAAGTCGTAATGGGCGACCATGGTTGCGTTCACCGTGCCGGCGACGAGCATCAGGCCCGAAGCGGCTGCCAAACAAGAAACTCTGCGCATCTCTCTCCTCCTGTGTTAAAGAACACGTTGTGTGAACACACCGCGCCGCCGAGATGCGCGGAAGGTCACCCGTCCGCGCGCGTGTGCTGGTTTAGTTAGACCCGGTATTAACGGCGACGCCGGAGGGCCGACAGCCCGCCGAGCCCGACCAGCGCCAGCGACGCCGGTTCGGGGACGGCCGAAGCACTCGGCGGCGTGCCCGCGTTCCAATTGCCTAAAACAGTATTCAGGTCCTCGATCCCGACGAACCCGTCGCCCGAAGGATCACCGGACAGGTCATCACCGGGGGTGACGTTCTGGTTCCAGTTACCCAGCACGAGATTCAGGTCGGCGATCCCGACGAAACCGTCGCCGTCCAGGTCGCCGGTCAACGCCGGCGCCGCGCCGATCTGCCAGATGTCAAAAAGTTCGCCGCTTGCTAGATAGTTGCTGCCGTCGAGCGTGCCGCTAAGCGAATGATCGTAGATGCGCCAGTCGTCCAGGTTGCCCTCGAAAGGCTGCTGGGCCAGACCACGAGCGCCGAGCTGCGCGACCGTGCCGATCGGCGAGGTCGCGGTGCTAGTCCCGCTGACGAGCTCGCCGGTGTCAACCTGCAGCAGGCCGTCGATGTACATCGCGGTGTCGCCGCCGGTATTGGTCACGGCGACCCAGTGCCACAGGCCGTCATCTACACGGGTATCAGAAAAGACCTGCGTCTGCCCGAAGATGGTGCCGGAACCGCCGCCCACTGTGAAGAAAATCTCACCGGCGTAGCTGCGGTCGTTACGGCCGATCTCGAAGACCCAGCCGCCGCCGGCATAATTAATGTTCTGGAAGACCGGGCGGTTGGCGAAGACGCCTTCACCCGTGTTTTCCGGGGCCTTGAACCAGCCGGCGATCGTGAAGTCGTCCGTGCCCAGGTCGAAGATGTCCGGCTCGCCGAAGCTGACTTCGGAAGTAAAGCCGTTGAAAACGCCCGCGTTGCCGAGCCCGCTGCCCGAGACGCCGGCGGTGCTGGCGACGAACGAAACATCGGTCGCGGTCCCGTCGACCGTGCCGGCGCTGTCGGCGACGGTCGTGCCGGACGCTTCATCGAATGTGTAGTGAGCCAACAGTGTGGCGTGCGTCGGTGCGGCCACCAGGCCCATGAAGCACGCGGCCGAAGCGGCGATCAGTGTGTGATGCATCTGCATGACAGGGGTTCTCCTCCAAGTGTTGTGATATGACGACGGATTAACGCTACGAGGCTGCCAGGGGCGAGGCACAACCTCGCCCGTTTCACGGAGCACCCGGATCACGCGGCCGGTCAGTCGCCGGGCACGAGCATCGGCACCACGGTCACGCAGACCTGCCGATCGCTCTCGCCATGATCGATACGCCAAAAGAGTTGTTCTACCGCACGACGCCCCATGGTGACCGGGCCGATATTGACCGTGGCCGGACGCGGGTTCAGGCCGATCAACGCAGCTTTTTCGTCGTCGCTGCCGATGATCTCAAGACCCTTGCCCGGCTTCACCCCACGCTTGTCAAGCACGCGGTACACCATGGCGACCTGCAGATCCAATGGGACAAACAGCCCCGTCGGCCGCTGCCCGTCACTCAAAAATACGTCTATCTGTTCTCCGACCTGACGCTCGAAATCGTCCAGACCGAGCTCCCGCTGGCCGTCCCACGTCATGTCATGCCCGGAAATGTAGCTACGCGTCGTGCAGCCGTGCTCCTGCGCGACAAACGCGAAGTACCGGCAGCGCACGTCCACTACAGGGTTCTGCCCCAGCGTGTTCAGCACGCCCAGCTTCTTGTGCCCGCGTTCGATCAGGTACTCCGCCGCGATCCGGCCCACCGCCTCGTTGCCCGAAAGCATCACGTCGCCGCCCACATCATGGTGAGACGTCAGCCAGACCGAGGGGATATCGTTGATCTGCTTGAGCACCGCCTGGCTAGGCAGGTGCCCGATCAGGATCAGCCCGCTGACCTGACGCTTGCGCACGATCGCCGGCAGGTGCTCCACAGACGAGACGTGGGCGATCACCATGTCCTGCTCCCGGGCGCGCAGTTCGTTCTCAACGCCCTGAAGCATCAGCGAACACGATGATGTGAAGTGGTGGAACTGGTTCACGTGCAGGATCAGCACAGCGACCGGGCCCTGGACGACCCGCCGACGACGTGTGGCGGGCCGGTAGTTGAGCTGGCGCATCGCCGCGCGGACACGCTGGGTGTTCTCCGCGGACACCGACGGATACCGGTTGATCACCTTCGACACCGTCGCCGGTGAAACGCCCGCCAAGTTGGCCACCTTGGAAACTGACATGCATACCAATCTACCACTACCCGGGAAAACATCAAGACTATTTTCCGGAAACTCAACGGAAACTATTTCCGAAATACAATATAATAATTATAAATTACTATTTTTCATGTAATTATATTTTAACTTTTTCTGCAGCATGGGTGTATTATCTGGGTAAAGGAATGGTATGCGGGGAAAATGAACCACCCATGACCGGTGGCGGGTTTAAAAACCTAACCGGCCACGGCACCGGGCTTTAGCCCACTAAACTCACTTGAATACATAGCCGCGGCGATCCAGCAGCGATCCCTCGGCGACGTACAGGTCGATCAGCGCCAACCGGTAAGCGACCACCGCTTCGACCTCGGCGATCTGTGCTTCGAGCAGGTCGCGCTGCGCCTGGGCAACGAGCAGGGCCGTGCTCGAACCGACGCCGTAGCGTTCCTGCTCGGCCCGGACGGTGTCTTCCTGCAACGTGCGCGTGGTCTGCGAGGCCTGGATCTGCTGGCGTGCGCGCTCGACCTCGTTCGCGGCCAGGCGCACATCCAGCCGGACCAACTGCCGGAGGTTCTCGACCGCTTCGGCGGATTGACGGCGCGACAAATAGGCCGCCTCGTTGCGTGCCTCGGCGGCATCGTTACCTAATAACTGGCTGAAACGCACACCCGCGCTGAGGTCGTAGGTATCTTCATCCAAAGCGCGGAACGAATCACGGATCGTGCTGGCAAACCCGGTCTTGCCCAGGGCCATGAATACTTCCATGCGCGGCAGCACGCCGTTGCGTGTGATGATGGTTTCAAGCCGACGTTGTTCGAGGCGCAGCCGAGCCAATAAGTCCGGCCGCATCCGTTCGGCGAGCTGTAGCCGGTCGTTGAGATCGGTGATCGGCTCGGCATTCAGTTCCGGATCGGAGGTCAGGTTTAACGCCCGGCCGAAATCGTGTGTCGGGTTAATTAAACGAAGCAGTTGCAGCCGCTGCGCTTCCAGGTCGCTGCGCATCGATCAAGGCCTGCTCACGGAGCGCGACCTTCGGCCCGGGCGACCGCGCCCTCCGTCTGCGCCAATGCCCCCACCTCGATGCGCTTGTTCGACCTCGTCGCGCTGCCGACGGGCGATATCCAGCGACTCCTGATAGATCGCGATCCGCTCAAGCGACAATGTGTATCGCCAGTACGTCGATTCGACCTGCGCTACAGCTGCTCGGCAAAGCCTCGCAACTCGTAGAGCGAAGCGCGCGTATCCAGTTCGGCCTGCTTGACTCGCGCGAGGTTCACCGCCGGGCCCGCGCGCAGTAACTGCTGCGTCACCGTCAGCCCCAGCCGGGCGTCCTGCTGCTCCGGCGCACGGTTGGATATGTCCCGGTTCTTGTGAAACGGAAAGCTCGACATCCGTCCCGCTGGGTAACCCCTGACGCACGCCGGCGACGGCGTTATTTTCGTTGCCGTCCACAGAGAACTGCTGGCCGGTGCCGCGGTTGATCTCGCTGGCGGTCTCCTCGCTGTACTGATACTCGGCGAACAGCTCCGGATCGAACACACCGCGCTCGATCCGCTCGAACGTGCCGTGATGACCGGCGTGAGCTGCTCGACCGCGAGGTCGCGGTTGTTGCGCGCGCGAGCACGGTGGCCTCTTCGATGGATATCTCGATCGGGCCGTCGCCGTCGAACTTGTCCGCCATCCAGTCGCCGGGGTTGGCGGGCTCGATCTGCGGGGCCATGGGCAATGCAGGCTCGTCACGGTCCGGCGCGCCCAGTTGCTTGTCCCAATCGGGCTGGAACAGCAGCATCTTCCGGCGCGGTACAGCCGTGCAGCCCCAGGCCAAGCAACGTCAGCGATACCCCACCCATTGAGCATGACCGTTCTGACCAGTCGCAGCACCCCCTGCGCTGCGGGTGGTCGCGGTCGGGGTGGATCAGCGTGTACGCGACCGGCACGAGCACGAGCGTGATCAGCATCGACACCAGCAGCCCCCCGATCACCGCACGCGCCAGCGGTGCCTGCGCATCGGCGCCTTCACCGATCCCAAGCGCCAAAGGCAGCAGCCCCAGCATCGTGGTCGCCGACGTCATCAGGATCGGCCGCAGCCGACGCCGGCCGGCGAGGACCACCGCGTCGTGCGCGTGCATCCCGTCCTCAACCCGCAGCTTGCCCGCCTGGTCGACCAGAAGGATCGCGTTGTTCACGACGATCCCGCCGAGCATGATGCAGCCGATGTAGCTCTGCACGTTGAGCGTGGTGTCGGTGATAAAGAGCGTGATCAGCACGCCGATCGCCGCCATCGGGACCGAGAGCATGACGACGAACGGGTCGCGTAACGATTCGTACTGGCTGGCGAGCACCATGTACACGAGCATCAGCGCCAGGCCGATACTAAGCAAAAGCTCGTGGAACGATTCCTGCTGCTCCTCGTAGCTGCCCGCGACGTTCAGGTCGTACCCGACGGGGCGCGGGATCTCGTCGAGCTTGGCGCGGATATCCGTGGCGACCGACCCGAGGTCACGGTCCCCGACGTTGACCTCAACGGTGACGGTGCGCTGCCGTTCTTTGCGGTCGATCAGGATCGGGCCGCGGCCGGGGTCGATCATCACGAGGTTGCGCAGCGCGACGTTCTGCCCACCGGGCGTGCTGAGCGTGAGGTTAAGGATCTCATCAAGCGAAAGCTGCTGCGCATCTTTAAGCTGCACGCGGATCGGGTAACTGTTGCCCGCAGCGCGGTACTCCCCGGCGAGCCTGCCCGACACGGCCGTCTCCAACGCCTCGGCGATCTGCCGGACGCTCAGACCAAGGTCGGCCGCCTTGGCGCGATCAACGGTGATCCGTTCCTGGGGCACGCCCGTGCGACGTCCCGGATCGACGTCCGTTACGCCCGGCACATCCGCGATCCGTTCGGTGACTTCATTGGCTAGCGCGTCCAAAGTCGCCAGCTCGTAACCCCGCACCTCGACATTCAGCCCGCCGCCGTCCGGCAGGATACGGTCCAGCAGGTTTTGGCCCTCCGGCGCGCGCGTGCGGATCAACATCCCGGGGATCGTGCCCTCCAACTGTTGACGCAGATCCTCGGCAACCTGCGTGTTCGTCCGCTGCCTTTCCGTGGAAGGCGTGAGCGTGATATCGATCGACCCGCGTGCGCCAGAGTCCGGCCGCCAGCCCGAGCTGCCGACGTTGGCGATCTGGGCGACCGCCTCGGGCACCGTCTCGTTGATCACCTGCTCGATCTTCAGCGTCTGCCGGTCCACCAGGTCCAGCCGGGTGCCGATCTCCATCTCGCCGGACACGTCGACCTCGCCCTCGTCACTGGCCGGCAAAAACTCCGACCCGATGAAAGGCACGAGCAGTAAACAAAACCCAAGCAATAGGAACGACCCGATCACCGTGAACGCCCGGCGCCTAAGCGAACCGGCGAGGATGTCGTGATAAAAATCGTCAAGCCCGTCAAACATCCGCTGCGCCCGCCGCCCCGCGCGACGCAGAAGGGGCCCGGCCTCAGGCGTCCGCCTCCCGCACCGGACGCTTCAACAAGCGGGATGACAGCATCGGCACCATCGTCAGCGCGACGAACAACGAGCACGCCAGCGAGATCACCACAACGTAGGCGAACTCCTTGAACAGCATCCCGGTCACGCCACGGATAAAGATGATCGGCAGGAAGATCACGAGCGTTGTGATCGTGCTGGCAATGATCGCCCCGCCGACCTCCTCCGTGCCCTCACCGCGGCGGCAGCGGTCGTCGTCGTTCTTCCTCACGGCGGCGGTAGATGTTCTCGAGCACGACGATCGAGCTATCGACCATCATGCCCACGCCCAGCGCGAGCCCGCCGAGCGTCATCAGGTTGATCGTCAGCCCGGTGATGTAGATCACGGCCAGGGTCGCCAGGATCGAGATGGGGATCGAGATCGCGATCACGGTCGTGCTGCGCACGTTCCGAAGGAAGAACAGCAACATCAGGACCGCCAGCGCGCCGCCATACAGCACGCTGCGCGCGACGTTGGCGATCGAGCGCTCGATGAAGTTGCCCTGGTTGCTCACGGCCACGAGCTGCACCTGCGGGAAGTCGTGGTTGATCGATTCGATCTCAGCGAGCACCTGGTCGGCGACCTGCACGGTGTTGGCGTTGGACTCCTTGCGGATCGCCAGCCTAAGCCCGCGTTTGCCGTTGACGCGCACGATCCGGGTGAGCCTCTCGTAGGTGTCCCGAACGTCGGCGATCTGCCCCAGCGTGACCGGCGCGCCGTCGCGCACGGCTACCACCAACCCTTTAAGCGTTTCGATATCCTCAAACTCCGCCGGGGCGCGCAGCGTGACCTCGTAACGCCCCTGCTCGATCGTGCCGGTGGGCAGGTCCAGGTTCGCGTCGCGGATCGTGTCTAACAGCCCGTTCAGCGGCAGGCCCAGCGCCTTGATCCGGTCCGGGTCCAGTTCGATGCGCACCTCGCGATTGTACCCGCCCCACGGGTCCACCTGCGCCACGCCCGGGATACGCCCGAACCGGTAGCGTATCTGGTCCTCGACCAATTCGGTCAGCTCGACCGGGTCCAGGTCGCTTGAGATGCCGATAATCACGATCGGGAAGCTGGCGATGTCGAACTTGCTGACGCGCGGCGGGTCGATGTCGTCGGGGAACTCGTTGAGTTCGTCTTCGAGCCGGCCCTGCACGTCGATCGCCGCGGTGTCGATGTTCGTCCCCGGCGCGAAACTGACACGCACGTTGCTGCTGCCCTCGGAGCTGGTCGAGGTCATCTCCTCGACTCCGGGCACGGTCGCGACGATCTCTTCGACGATCTGCGTGACCAGCCGTTCCATCACCTCGGGGCTGGCGCCTTCGTAACCCGTGCGGACCGTCAGCCGGGGCACATCGATATTCGGCAACAGGTCGATCTGGAGCCTGCTCAATGCGACCGCGCCCAACACAACGACGATCAGCGTGACCATCGTCGTGAACACCGGGCGACGCACGCTAAGACGCGGCAGATTCATCCGGCCTCGGCCTCCCGCGCCGGGGCCTGGGCCTCGGCATCATCCGGGAGCATGACAGGCGAACCGTCATCCAACAGCTGCTGCCCGAGCGTAACCACACGGCCGGTCAAACCTTCGCCCGTGACCTGCACACGCCCGCCGTCCGTGATCCCGCGCTCGATCTCATGAAGGTGCGCCGTCTTTTTCGCCTCATCGATGATGAACACCACCGGCCTATCCGCACGCATCACGATCGCACCGGCCGGCACGATCGTCGCGTCCTCGGCCCCGCCAAGCACCGCCTCGGCGCGGATGAACATCCCCGGCTTGAGCAGCCGGTCGGGGTTCGGGATCGAAAGCTCGACACGCGCCTGCCGGGAGCTTGACTGGAACACGGGCGACACACGCGCGATCTCGCCCGTGAACCGCCTGCCCGGGTACGCATCGGTCCAGAGCGTCACGGGCTGGCCCGCCTTGAGTTGTGCGTAATCGCGCTCGGCGACGTAGAGCACGGCCTGGATTGGGTCCAGCTCCACGATCGACATCAGCGGCGTGTTCGCCGCGACCGTGTCGCCCTCCTCGACCATGCGCTCGGCAACAACACGCCTGTCATCGCCGTCGCTCCACGTGGCCCGCACCTGCGTGTAACCCAACTGGATCCGCGCCGTCTGCAGCGCCGATGTCGCACGCACGACCTGCGCCTCGGCCACAGCGACCCGCGCCGTCGCCGCCAACTGCTCGGCCTTGGCCGTGTCGAACTGCGCATCCGACGCCACGCCGCGCTCACGCAGCACCGTCTGGCGCTGGATCGATCGTTCGGCGATCTCCATCGCGCTGCGGGCCTCGGTCAGGTTCGCCTTGGCCACCTCAAGGTCGGCCTCCGCCTGTGAGACCGCCTGGTCATACTCGTCGCTGTCGAGTGTCGCCACCACCGAGCCGTTCTCGACCTCGTCGGCCAGGTCCACCGCCAAGAGCTCGACGCGCCCGCCGATCTTCGGAGCTACGCGGAACTGCGCCAGCGATTCGAGCGTCCCGCTGAACGTGCGGCGCAGCTCGATCCGCCCGTGCTCGATCGCCGCGACCTCGACGGGCACGGCCCGGCTGCCCGCGGGGCGTTCGGCGCCCGTGGCGGTCGCATGCCGCCAGACCTTCCAGCCGATGACGCAAGTAAACAGAGCGAGGAGACCGGCCGCCGTGATCAATATCAGTCGCTGTTTCACCGGACCTCACTGAAAGATACATGGCTATCGAAAAAGGCATTATAGCCGTGTGCCGCCCAAGCCACAGGACCCCGCCCCGCCGGACAAGCGCTCACACATACCCGCGTGTATCGGGACGGGTGATGCTCTGTTACGCCCCGCCGGACCGGAGGGTTCAGCCCGCTTCCGGCGGCCGGGATTTCAACATATCGATACCGAATCATCTGATACCCCATCAACCGTGCGCGCACTGATAGTTTGATATACAACGCACTCGAACGAAAGATATTGCACTGATCGCTTGGCCCGGTTCGACTTGTGTGGGCGACACGGTTGTCCGTAATCATGTGTCGGGGTTGTGCGGCTTGCGGTGCGTCTCCAGGTCCGCCGGGCGGTTGACCTGCCAATCCGCGGGCCAGTCCGGCGGTATCGGCATTTCAGTGGTATTCAATCCGTCAAGCAGGCTCTGCATGCTGAGTTGATCGCCGGTCAAATGTTTGTCCACCTCCGACAAAGCGGCTGGCGCCTACAACGCGGGCATCGGCTGCCAGCGGCTCGCCCGTCACGAAACGCCACTGCGTCCGTGTCGTCGACGGGCATCGATCAACTGCCGGACCCAATCCGGTTTGATGACGATGGCATCGCACGGACACAACAGCAGCCAGCGTTGCCCCTCCCGAAGATCATTCAGCGCGGCCTGCAAACCCGCCAGTGGGCCGAGGCCGGGGTTGTGGTCGGCGATCGTGCGTAGGCCGAGGTCGGCGTACTTATCTTCTTTGTCGGCGACCACGGTGACCCCGATGCGTATGCCTCAAGCATCCGCCGCATCGCGCATCGATCAAAGGCTCACCGCCCAGCTCCGCCGCGGGCCTTGTCAGACCCGAAGCGTGAGCTTTTGCCGCCGGCCAGGATATAAACAGGGACGCGGTGCATATCGGTTATTGTCACCGGCCGGGGCCGGACATCAAGCCGGCACGCACGGATTACCGCGCGCTTCGCCAATTCCGCTTCCACGGCATCAAACATGTAGCCGATCATCAGCGCTCTGCGTGACGGGCGGATCATCGTCGCGTAGACCGCCTCGTATTCGCCTTGCAATGCCTGCATCTCGGCGAAGCTCGCCGGCCCGCTCGGCGTGGGCCGCGTGGTCGTAACCATCCGTGTGGCTCAGCAGCAGCAGCTCGGACACCTTTGCCGCGGTTAATCAGGTTCCGCGCCGCGAGGTCCACAAGTCCAGCTCCGTGTCGCCGCGCTGCGCTTCCTGCCGCAAGGCCGTGAACAGTTCGAGGCTGTGGGCGTAATCCTTTGGGCAGCTTCTGTGCGGTTTCGATTTCCTTATCGAGTTCGCCTTCGGCCTTGATCTTCTCGATGGTCTTGCTGACGTGGTCGGCAGGCACGGGCCGGCAGTCCTTGCTGAAACCCAGCGACTTGGTCGTAGGTAAACAGGCATAGACCGGACAGGCCCTCCGCCGCCTCCCAGAAGCGCGCGTCGGTCAGGCCGAACTTCTGCTGGACGTACCAGGCGCGGAACTCGTCCCTCGTCGCGTCGGGGCGTGACGCCAGGTAGCCCACGGCGGCGATGTGCGCGTGCTGCAACTCCCAGGGGTGCAGGTGGACGGACCAGCTCGTGAGCACCGTGCCCGTGAGCGTGGGCGTGTCCAGGCCCTTGTGGGCCGAGTCCCAGGTGTTGCGCAGGTGGTACTCGTGTCGGGGCGTAAAGACGTTGTCCCCGAAGCTGCTGGACCCGGGGCACGTCACGACCTGAAAACCCTTGTCGGCGAGGAAGTCCGCGGAGTAGAACGTTTCGGGGTCAACGCCCGGCCCATCGCCGTTAGGGAACAGGTGCTTGCCGAAGAGTTCCAGGGTTTCCGGCGTCAGCCGATCGCGGGTGCGCAGGCCCCGCTTGTCGCCCCAGAGGAACACCTTGCCGTTGCCGCGCCAGATGTCGTACATCCAGTCGAAGAGCATCACGTCACGCGACAGCTCGTCGATCGCGCCGTGGTGGTGCAGGACCATGTCGGCCCAGATGATCGGGGTGATGTTTTTCTCGATCAGCGGCTCGGACACCGCGTTAATGTGCCGCATGAAGATCTGCGACACGCTTAAGCCCAGTGTGTTGCGGTCGCTCTGCTGCACGAAGTTGAGCTGGCGGGCCTCGTCCGCGCCGATGTGGAAATACTTCACCTCGCCGAACAGGTCCAGGTACTCGGCGATCCAGGCGTGCAATAGCGGGACGATCTCGGGGTTGAACGGGTCGTATTGCGTCGAGTCGTCCGGGTTGGCACGCAGGTAGTGGTACTTCTCGTTCTGCAGGACGTACTCGGCGTGGCCCAGCGTCTGGAGCAGCGGGATATTCTCAAGCCCGAGCGAACGCGCGTGCGCGAGCACATCGCGGAACTCCTCCTTCGTCAGCGCGTCGGGCTGACGCGCCTCCGGGACGGTCTCCCACTCGATGCCGTCTTCGAGTTCCCACACGATCGTGTTGTACCCCCGCCCCGCCAGCTCCGTAAGCCAAACCTTAAGGTAATCCGCCCGGTACTGGGCCATGTTCATGTCGATGTGGAAACCGATCATCTTCGATCCTTTCTCGGCGGCAGGTGCATCGGCCTGGGCCCGGTATTGTACGGCCGGGAACGACAACAGCAGTACCACGATGACGCAATCGATAAAGCGCATAGCGCACCTCTATCTGAAAGTTACAGTGTTAGAAATCCGCCCAAATTACTTGCGGTGGTCGCGGTAAGTCACGCCCAGCAGGTCGTAACGCCCGTACTCACCGATCAACCGGCGCTCAAAATCTTGCCAGTCCCGCAACGACTTGTCGGACCACACCACCTCGGACAGCCCCACCATCCGCGGCAGCGTCATGTATTGCACCTGTTCGGGCGTCTCGATCGGCTCGGTCCAGACGTTGCCCTGCGCGCCGAGGATAAAGCGGGCCTGCTCTTGCGTCATCTGCTCGGGGATCGGCTCGTAGCCGTATACTTTTTCCACCGAGATCGGGTTGTGATTGTAAAACGCGCCGAGCTCGTCGTCGGATTTCACCTGCTTAAAGTCGAAGTACAGGTGCGAGTGCGGCGTCATCACCACGAACCGGCCCAGCTGCGCCGCGGCGATCCCCCCCTTCACACCACGCCAGCTCATCACCGCCGCGCCCTCGGCGAGCCCGCCCTCCAGGATCTCGTCCCACCCGATCAGCTTCTTGCCACGCTCGGCCAGGAACTTGTCGAAGTGCCGGACGAGGTGGCTCTGTAGTTCGTCCTCGTCTTTAAGCCCCTCGGCCTTGATCTTCGCCTGGCACTTGTCGCATTCCTTCCACCGGTCCTTCGGGCACTCGTCCCCGCCGATGTGCAAATACCCGCCGGGGAACAGCGGGATCACCTCGTCCAGAACGTCTTCGAGGAACTTATACGTCTGTTCGTTGCCCGCACAGAAGACGTCCTTGCGTATGCCCCACTCGTTGGACACCTCGAACGGCCCGCCCGTGCAGGATAGCTCGGGGTACGACGCCAGCGCCGCCTGCGCGTGCCCGGGCATCTCGATCTCGGGGACCACGGTGACAAACCGGCTCTGCGCGTAGGCGACGATCTCGCGCACCTCGTCCTGCGTGTAGAACCCGCCGTAGCGCGTGCCGTCCGCTTCCGTCCGCCACGCGCCGACCTCGGTCAGCTTCGGGTATTGCTTGATCTCGATCCGCCAGCCCTGGTCCTCGGTCAGGTGCCAGTGGAAGGTGTTGATCTTGTACCGGGCCATCAGGTCGATGTACTGCTTGACGAATTCCTTGTCGAAGAAGTGCCGGCAGACGTCCAGGTGCATCCCCCGCCACTTGAACCGCGGCATGTCCTCGATCGCCACGCCGGGCACGGCCCACGCGACGCCTTGCACCGTTTCACTCGAATCGATCTGCACCGGCAGCAGTTGCCGCAGCGTCTGGCAGCCGTAGAACAGCCCGGCCGGCGTCTTCGCGGTGATGTCGATCAACTTCGGCGAGGCCTTAAGACGGTACCCCTCTTCACCAAGTCCGTCCGCGTTTGCGTCGATACGCAGCCGGATCACGGGGGCAAGTGACGGGTCGCTGAACAGGCTCTTGCGCTTCAGCTGATACCCGGTGGCGGGTGATAAGAGCTGCGCAAGGTAATCACCGACCGCTGCCGCCGCCTCATCCACGAGGATGACCGTGTCGGCCGTCAGCTCGAAGCCATCGCCGCGCATCTCGACCGCTGTGGGCCGGGGGATCACACTCAACTGCATGGACTCATCCGCCAAACAAGGCCCAACGCCGGCCAAAACAACAAGCCCAAGTGTAGCGACAAATTTCATAACGATCTCCGAACGGGTAAAAATAATAATGTTATGACCGGCTGACCTTGCCCCAGAGCTTCAGCAGTGCCGCCGCCGCCACACCCGCGACCACGGTCAGCACCGTCGCCGTGGTGTAATTGCCGTACATCCACTCGCCGGTCGCGAACAGGGCGCTGTAGACCGCGAAGCAGCCCAGCACCATGCACAGGACGCCGATCGGCAGCACGCCCGCTTCGGCGGTCTCCGTGATCGGGTCGCCTTCCAGTTTGGATTTCTCGATCACACGGTTCCAGCCCCGCCCGCCCGGGGCGGATCAGCCGGTAGAAGGGGCGCAGCGTTTTGTCGGTGGTCGGCCGGGCGACCAGCGTCACGCTCACCCAGCACACGGTCGTGGATCCCCATACGCCGATCACCAGCTTGTGCCAGTCCTTCAGCTCGCCGATCGGGAAAAGGTCGAAGCGTTCCTGGAAGAAGAAAAACAGCCACCAGGAAAGACACCGTCGTATGGCGGTGATCTCGCCGATCGCGTTGATCCGCCACCAGAACCGAGCGCAGGATGAACAGCCCCGTCCCCGCGCCGATCTGCAACAGGATCTTAAACGGTCGCCAGCAGCGTTACTGAGCATCAACGCCAAACTCGCCGCCATCACCATCAGCAGCACGGTCAACACGCCCGGCACGGACCAGCTCTTCTCATCCGCGTCCGGCCGGACGAAGCGTTGATAGAAATCGTTGACCACGTACGACGACGCCAGGTTCAGCTGCGTCGAGATCGTCGATACGTACGCCGCGATCAGCGACGCGATCACCAGCCCCAGAAGGCCCACTGGCAGAAAGGTGAGCATCGCCGCGCCAGGTCGTGCCTGACAATGCCCGTTCACGCGGAACGCGGTCTTGATCGATTCTAAATCGGGGAACACGACCAGCGACGCCAAGCGCCACCAATATCCAGGGCCAGGGCCGTAGCGCGTAAAGGCCGCGTTGAAGAACAGCGTCGCGCCGATGGCGTGCTGCTCGTTCTGGTCACAGATGGGCGGCGATGTAACCGCCGCCGCCCGCTTCGCTGCCCGGGGTACCACACGCTCCACCACTGCACCGCCAGCGGGATCACCAGCAGCGACACGACCATCTCCGTGTTGTCAAAATCCGAAAAAAGCGACAGCTTCGTTCTGCACCGCGTCGCTCGCAAACAGGTTGCTCAGGCCCTGACCTCCGGCAGGTTCACCGCGATATACGCCGCCGCGATCGACCCGGTCATCGCCACGATGAACAACAGCATGTCCGTCAGCAGCACGCCCAGGAACCCGCCCAGCGAGCTGAAGATCACCGTCACCAGACCGGCCACCAGCACCGTCTGCCACGGCTCCAGGCCCAGCACCACCCCGCCGATCTTGATCGCCGCCAGCGTCACCGTCGCCATGATCATCACGTTGAAGAACATGCCCAGGTAGATCGCGCGGAACCCGCGCAGAAACGCCGCCGGCTTGCCCGAGTAACGCAGCTCGTAAAACTCGATGTCAGTCATCACCCCCGAGCGACGCCACAAACGCGCGTACAGGAACACCGTCATCATGCCCGTGAGCAGGAACGCCCACCAGACCCAGTTCCCCGCCACGCCGGTGGTCCGCACGATGTCCGTCACCAGGTTCGGCGTGTCCGTCGAGAACGTCGTCGCCACCATCGACATGCCCAAAAGCCACCAGGGCATGCGCCGGCCTGACAGGAAATACTCGCCCGAACTCTTGCCCGCCCGCCGCGACACCGCGATACCGACCGCGAGCACGAAGACAAAGAAGAAACCAACAATCACCCAGTCGATGAGTTGTAGCGTCATCCGGATCAGCTCCTGTCCGCGTCAAGGCCGTTCGGCAGATCGGCCGTGCCCGCGCCATATGGTGAAGGGATAGATATGCCAAACCGGACTGCTGCACAGCATAGCAGGTCCGGGAATGGAGCGCTGACAGAATCGGTATAGGTCGGTGAACTGGTCAAGATACGTGTTGGGCGGGTCCGGTGTGTTGGCCTGGCGGAAAGCCGGATCGCCCGGCGGGGGTTGTCGTAAGTCAGTGCGGTGATGAAGACATCGGAAAGGCCTGTGCTCGCTGAAGGTTGATCGATGCCTCCGGCGCAGGCCCATCGCCGGTTTAACAAATGCTTCTTGTCCGCGCCCAAGCGGCCAGGTCGTCGTTGACCACCGTGTCCCACCGGCCTATCGTGTGCCGGCCCGCCCAGGCCCGCCGCCGCCATCGCGTCGTCATCACGATGCAAATGGTCAGGGTCCAGCAGCTTGAAATAGTCCCGAGCACGAAATACGGCACGTGCACACCGTCCGCGATCACACACACCCACAAACGGTCCGCACGGGCGAAAGCACACGGCCATGACGGTTGCTCATACCCATCACCATCGGGCAGGCGTTGCCCAGGTGCGTGAACATCGAAAGCCCGGCGTCGATCGCCTCGTCGAGCTGGTTAAGCGAGCAGTCGCAGTGCCCGGCCGGAGACCGTGATGCCTCAGCGCACCAGCATGCGTGTCACCGCCATGCGCGGGTCCTTTGCCCGGCGCGAGCGTGACCAGCCGGGCTGTTCCGCCGGCGGTATCCAGCAGCCGCTCCATCACACCGATGTCCGCCTGCATCACCGCGTCCGCCGGGCAGTGCTGCGGTAGCCGTCGGCCTCGCTCAGGAACGGGCCCTCGATGTGGATGCCGGCGATGACCGAACGCGCCAACTCGTCCCGCTCACGCAGCCGCGTCAGCAGGCTTAGCCTGCGGCACATCACGTCCACGTGATCGGTGATGATCGTCGCCAGCACGGCGGAGACGTTGTCACTTTGCAGCGTTTCGCAATGCCAGGCGCAGGCCCTCCGGCGTCAGGCCGTCCTGATTGAAATCGACGCCGCCGTAGCCGTTGACCTGGCAGGTCGGGATGTATCCGCCGGCGGGCATCATAACGCACACCTTTGTCCTGATTGTTTCAACAATGACGCCGCGGGCCCGCCCAGAACAGCCGGCAGCACGGCAGTTCCTGGAGGATCGACGCCGGCGAGGCTGGTCACCGGGCCGTCAACCGCGTCGGCGACGGCCCCGGCCTTGCGCTCGTCGGGCACCGTGCAGATAATCGCTTCGCTTTGCATGATCCGCTTCACGCTCATCGAGATCGCACGCGTGGCACGTCGTTGAGCGTCTTGAACCAGCCCTCGCCGAGCTGCTGACGCCGGCACGCCTGTCGAGCGTGACGATCAGGTACTACTTCGGTCGTGTCGAAGTCGGCCGGGGGTCGTTGAACGCGATATGCCCGTTCTCGCCGATCCCGATAAACGCCACGTCGATGCGACGCCCGCTGATCAAATCGCCGATCTTTGCTTGCTTCGGCCCGCGGCCGTCGTCCAGGTAATGGAACGCACGCACGGGCAGCGGAAGCCGAGTGGAAACGCGATCACAGGTAACCGGAACGACGCGGGCATCGGATCGGCAGCCCGACGTACTCGTCCAGGTGGAACACGGTCACGCGGTCCCAGCGGATACCCGGGCTTCGATCAGTGCCGAGCATCTGCAGCTGTGACGCGCCCGTGGCGACGACAGATGGCGGTTCGTCTCGCTCGGCCAACGCGTTCGCGCAAAAGCGCCGCTCCCTGCCGACGCGCGCCGCTACCCCGGCCTTGCTGTCATAAACCTCAATCCGCATAGGTCGGGGCCCAACCGGTAAAAATAAAACGATCAGCGCAGGTTGCTCCACGTAAGCGATCAGCGGGGAAGCCGCGATCGCACACCAGCAGCGCCTCCCGCCTAGCCCCAGCACGACCAGTGACGCAGGCTCCGGCACCAAAGCCGCTCGTCACCGGCGGCACGCCCGCGTTCCAGTTGCCCAGCACGTAGCCCAGGTCAGCGATCCCCACAAAGTTGTCACCCGACGGTCCGGCGCGGTAATCCGCCGGCGGCAGCGACTGGTTCCAGTTCCCCAGCACGATGTTCAGGTCGCACTGATCCCGACATAGCCATCACCGTCGAGGTCGCCGACGATCGGATCGATCAGCGGGGCGTGCTCGGCGTTATCCGCGAACGAGGTCAGCGGGTGGAAATCGATCCCGCCGATCGCCGAACCGTAGTAAGCATCCAGCGAGTCGGCCATGTTCAGCATGTCCTGGAAGGTCGGCCAGGTCTTGCCCGGGCCGTTGGAGTTCGATTCCAGACCGATCCGCACCTCGCCTGCGAAGTTGTCGACCTCCCACTGCACACCACTGACGATGTTACCCAGCGACCCGCGCTCGTACGCCATCATGCTGATGCCTTCCAGCGACGTGCCGATGTCGGCAAACCACTGGTCACGCTCGCCCGCCGCCCAGCCGATCTGTGATGAGCTGTCGAACCACACCGGCAGGTCGGCATAAACCTTCACCTGCGTCTGGCCCGCCGAATCCAGCAGCGCCCGAACGGCTGCATAAGTGTCGCCCAGCATCAGCAGCAGGTCGCGGCGGTCCGCGTTCGTGCCGGTGCCCCAGGCGCTGAGCTGGTGCGGCTCGATATCAAGATGCACCCCGTCGATCCACTCGCGCGGATCCGCATGTGAGTTATTGAAATTGATCAACCGTGTCTGGATGATGTTCAACAGACCCGACCTCGACGCCGGGTAAAGCCAGTTCGGGTCGCCCAGCAGCATCTGCGACTGGACCCCCGCGTCGTCCAGACCCGCGTTCCAGTGCGCGATCACCGACGGGTTCGATGTCGGCAGCGAACCCAGGCTCGTGTAGATACGGTCAAAGCCCCAGAACTCGAAGTCGCGGATCAGCGCCGCCTCCGCCGTCACGTCGCCGAGGATGTTGCCCGCGCCGTAGGGGTGCGAGCCGCTGGTCCACATCCATGAAGAGCGGTTCTCCTGCGCCAGCGCGGGCGCGCTCAGGCACACCAAGATCAAAGCCCCGGCCACGACCCATGCTGATTGCCTTTGCCGCATATCAATCTCGCTTACACAAAAAAGAATCAATCGTCCCCATATATCATACACCCGCTAGCCCCCGGGTCACGCCCGGACTAACAAAGCCGGGTCAAAACCACGCCCGCCCGGGTTATTCACCCAGCAACAGCCCACGCAGCCCGCGGTAGCTGTGGATCAGCGTCCCCGCGTAGCCCGGCCGATCGGCGTAATGCCCGTTCAGCAGGT
This sequence comes from Phycisphaerales bacterium, assembly GCA_041402025.1. Classification (GTDB taxonomy): domain Bacteria; phylum Planctomycetota; class Phycisphaerae; order Phycisphaerales; family Phycisphaeraceae; genus JAJRRS01. The sequence continues at coordinate 35,090 of JAWKTA010000055.1, forward strand.
TCAACTGCGCCCAGAACTCGTCCGGCGTCTTGCCGTAGAACGTGATCTGCGGCGTGTCG
>JAWKTA010000056.1:0-34459 GCA_041402025.1 Phycisphaerales bacterium
TACGTTTTTTACGCCGACTTTTTTTGCGGCGCGATTTTCTTCTCGCCGAGGATGAGCTTGACGGACAGCGGGGTGTCTTCGACCAGTGAGAAGAGGTACGGCTCGACGGGTTGGCCGCTGAATGAAGCGATATGTGTCTCGTGGTGTTCGCGCAGGTCCATGTGCGGGAAGCGCCCGTCGGGCAGGCGCTGGTTCTCATCGAGCAGGCGCACGGTCGGGCGGCAGGGCTGTTCGATGCTGGGCGCGATGACCACGGCGGACCGGCCGTCGCTTAGTTTCACCTCGCCGCCGACCGGGAAGGGCGGGACGCGCCTGAGCACCGAGTCGAGCACGATCGGGTCAAGCCAGCCGGCGAAGCGTTCATGCTGCAGGGCATCTAGCGCCATCACCGGCGGGTTCTTCCTGCCGTTGTCGCGCAGGAGGTTTTCCAGCAGGTTGGCGGCGGCGACGATACGGCTGAAGATGTGGATGTCCCTGCCGGCCTGCATTCCCATAATGCGGTTGCGTGTCGGGCCCGACATGTCGGGGAAGCCGCTGCCGTTCCAACGCTGGTGGTGGGTAAGCACGACCTGCATCGCCGACGCAGGGGCGCGCGTCCCCTGGAGCATCCTGTAGCCGGCCAGCACGTGCTCGCGGTGGGCCTCGCGTTGTTCGTCCGTTATCGCTTCGTTGAATGTGTCCAGCTCGTGTGCCGGCGTGTCTTCACCTTCAAGACCGACCTTGCCGATGTCGTGCAGCATCGCGCCCATGCCCAGCGCGGTGATGTCGCGCGCGTGCTCGGTGCCCAGCCGCTGGCGCTGCAAAACGATGTAGGTCTCCAGGTCGATCCCGATGAGCACGGCCAGGTAGGCTACGTTCGACGCGTGGGTGAACAGTTCGTCCTTGCCGCCGATCAGTTGCTCGGTCAGGCTGGCGACGTCGCGGTTGGCAACCAGTTCACAGACCAGTTCCATGATGATCTGCCGATAGGCCTGTACGCTGCCGGCGGACACCGTTTGCGAAGACATCGTGGCGAAGTCTTCCTTGAGGGTGTGGAACGCTTTGTTAAGCGCTTCGCTGGGTTGGGCGTTGATGAGGTGGTCCAGGTCGCTGGTCGCGTCGTGCTCGACCCAGACGCGCGTGATCCCCAGCACGGACAGCTTGTGCAGCAACTGCCGGTCGAGCTGCACGTCGGCCGCGAGCAGCTCCATCTCGGGCCGGCGGGGGTGCGACAGAGGCACCGCCGTCCGCATGCCCTCTTGCACATCCTCGACAGCGCACAAGATCAAGTCCGGGTCTCCCAGGCTGGCCGCCCAAGGTTGCGATACGTTCCTGTTATCGACCGTCCCCTTCAACGCCGTTAGGCCCCGGACCGGGGGGCTGTGGGTGCGGGCAATCGCCGGTGGCGCAGAGCGGCGGCGATGCATAGGCCGTTTTTTCGGATTCATCGTCAGCACCGTTACAGGCCGGACTGGTAAAACCCAGGGTATACCCGGTCCTTGGCTTCGCTCAGGGCCGGCGTTGGGAGGTGTTTCTATAAACCCCGATCCCTGATCGCCGAACCCTGTACCCTATCCACCCATGCACCACCTGATGTTCATCGTGATCTGTGTGATCTGGGGGAGTAACTTCATTTTGATGAAGTGGGCGTACACGGCGTTTGGGCCGATCGGCGTGGGCGCCGGGCGGGTGCTTGGCGGGGCGGGTGTGTTGTGGGTGTTCTGGGCGCTGTCGAAAAAGCAGGGAAGCGGCGGCCTGCGCGGGCTAAGCCGGGGCGACTGGCTGGCGTTGTCGGTGCCGGTGGTGCTGGGTTCGATCTACCCGTACATCATGCAGCCGTACCTGATCGGCAAGCACCAGGACAGCGCATTCTTCGGCATGATGGTGTGCCTGGTGCCCGCGCCTTGACTGGTGTGGTGTCGGTGCCGCTATTGCGTGTGCTGCCGACGGTGCGTGAAGGCCGTGGGGGTGCTGCTGGGACTTTTGTGGGGTTGTTGCTGCGTGAGGGGGGTATGCCGGGATCATGGGCATTGACCTGTTGCTGGCGGTGCTGGTCCCGACGAGCTACGCGACAACACCCCTCGCCGGCTTGCGGGCATGCCCCGCTATTTATGACGATGATCCTGGGGTTGACGAGTATCGTGATCACGCCGATCGGCGTGGCCATAGAAGGCGTCAAGCCGGTGGCGGACGCGGAGCTTTGGCGGGCGTTGGGCGTGCTCGCGTGGCTGGGGATCATCGGGACGGGGATCGCGACGGTCCTTTTCTACCGGCTGATCCAGACTCACGGCCCGTTGTACGCGGGGATGGTGACCTACATCATCCCGATCGGCGCAATGGCCTGGGGCTGGGTGGATAACGAGACCATCTCGGCCGGGCAGGTCGCGGCGCTGGGCGGCGTGTTCATCGCCGTCGCGCTGGTGCAGTGGAAGAAGCGGGGCGCTTTTGTGGCGGGTGATTAGTGGTTGGTTATTCGTTTAGCGGGCGGGCTTGCTCGCCTTACGCGGAGCAAGCTCCGCGGCTAAACACGAAACCGATTTTTCAGACCGACAATCTCCCCATTATTCATCCACGAACTTGTCGAGCTTGATCACGTGGGGGCGCTTGATCCCGAGCTTGGGGCTGAGCAGTTCGATCGTGTGGATGTTCGAGACGATCACGGCGAAGCTGTGGTGCGAATCGTCGGTGAGCACGTTGGCGGCGTAAGGCCTGGCCCAGTCGGCGAGGCGGTCCCACGCGGGCTGGGGCACGTTGGGCGTTTCGGATTGCCTGGCCCGGCCGCGCAGCAGGACGGTCGTGTCGTACGGGGGCACGCCGAAACTCCAGCAGACCGCGGGGTTCTTCTGAAGGTGTGCGATCTTGCGCGTGTCCTTGGCGCTTAGGCTGTAGAGCCGGTGCGGGCCTTCCTCATCCGTGACCGCGCCCATGTACCGGCTGACCGGGGCGTAATGGTCGTCGATCGTGGTCATCACCCCCACGAAGGCCTCGCCGATCACCTTGATTGCCAGCTCGAGGATCTGCTTGTCGTCTGCCATCGCGGACCTCCTTTGAATCAAAGGTAAACGGCGTCTTATATCCAAGGATATCGTCAAACCGGCGGGCATGCATCCGGGGAAGCATCTACCGGATCCGACTTTCCGGTTGTAACGGTTATGAGGATTGCCCGGTCTGGCACGGTGCTACAGGTTGTGCCGGGCGCGACGGGGGGCGTTGTGACCGTTGCTGCTTGCCGGACCGTTAAGGGGCGACCCCGGTCTGCCGACGAACTGTGTGTAGACCGCAGGGGAGATCGATGCTCAGGATAGAGACCCGAAACGCACAGCCGGGGATGACACTCGCGCTGCCGGTGCAGTTGCCGTCGGCCCCGTCGCGTCTGCTGCTGCGCGTAGGTTTCAAGCTGACGCACGAAACGATCAACAAGCTCCAGGCGTTGCGGGTCCGCACGCTCTGGGTCGGGTATCCGAGCCTGTCGTTCCTGGATGAAATCGTCAACCAGGAGACTGTTCACTCACAGGCCGCGGTCGCCGGTCAGATCACCAGCACATTCGAGACTGTGCAGAAGCAGTCGGCCGCTAAGCTGCCATACCACCTGTACACGCGGTCGATCGGCAAGCTCGTCCACCAGTTGATCACGCACCCGCAGTCGGCGGTGTTCCTGGGCGACCTAAGCGACGCCGGCGACGACCTGATGCGGCACAGCTCAAGCGTGACGTACCTGTCGCTGTTGATGGGCCTGAAGCTGGAAGGCTACCTGGTCCGGGAACGCCGGCACGTCGATCCGGCCCGCGCGGCGGAGGTCGTAAACCTGGGCCTGGGCGCGATGATGCACGACATCGGCATGACGCTGTTGCCAGAGGCGGTGCGTGAACGCTACGAGGCAACCGGTGACGAATCCGACCCGGCTTGGCGCGAACACCCGGCGCTGGGGTACCGGATGATCCAGGGCAAGGTCAATGCGACCGTGTCATCGACCGTGCTGCACCACCACCAGCACTTCGACGGCTCGGGTTTCGCGGGCGCGGGGTTCCCGATCATGCGGCACAAACGCATCCATGTATTCGCCCGCATCGTGACCGCGGCCGATCAGTTCGACCGCCTGCGGTTCCCGCCGGGCCGACCGGGCATGCCGACCGTCTGGGCGCTGCGCTGCATGCTCGAAGCACCTTTAATCTACCGGTACGACCCTCAGGTGCTTGACGCACTGCTGGCGGTCGTCCCGCCCTACGCGCCGGGCTCGATCGTGACGTTAAGCGACGGCCGACACGCCGTGGTCATCGACCACCACCCGATGCGCCCCTGCCGGCCCATCGTGCAACTGATCCCGGACCCCGCGAGCCTGAACAACGAAGACCTGCCGCTCGGCCCGATGCTCAACCTCGCCGAGCAGTCGCCGCGCACCTTCATCACACAGTGCGACGGGTTTAACGTCGGGGACCTGAACTTTGAGCGCCCGTCAACCCTCCCGCACCCGGAGGACGGCAGCTCGGCATTGACCGCGTGATTCACTCGGGTGCGGCGTTGTCCTTGACATCAAAACCCGCGCTGTCCAACTGCTCGCGCACCGACCGCACGATCGCGTCGCCCAGCGTGTCGTCGCCGCCGGATGCCGCCAGCTTCACACGCTCCTTGGCGAGGTACGCTTCACGCTCGGCGGTCAACGCCCGGATCTGCGACTGGATTTCCGCACGTTTCTCGGCCTGCTCCTGTACGTAAGCGGCACGTTCCTCCACGTTCATGTCACGCATCGCCTCGGGCAGGTCAGCGTCATTTACGCTCTCAAGATCGACCGAGTCGCTGTTGACCGCGTCCACCAGGTCTGTCGCGGTGTTGCTGTAGACGCTCGACGCCTTGCTGTAGACGCGCTGGGCCGCGTTCGCCGAGCCGTAGCTCCGCGCGTTGGTGTCCTGTTCGGCCTGCCTTGCACCGGCGGCCCGCCCCTGCTTGCCGTACCAGAGATAGGTCGCGTTCAGCTCGACATTCAGCCGGATCAGCTCCGGGTCCTGCGGGCAATCGATATGCACCACCGCCCGGTCCTGGTCGATGTTCAGGTACTTGCCCTCGGCGAGCTGCGCACCGTGCGCCCACATGCCTTCGATGCCCGTCTTGTAGTCGCCGCAGTGGATCGTGTTGACCGCTACGCCGTGCTGGATCGCGTAGGCGCAGGCCTGTTTGTAATCGACCGGCCCCTGAGTGAAAGGCTCGTTGCCCGCGATGAAGATCGCCTTGTACGCGTTGGGCTCGTTCGTCCAGTCAAGACGCTTCAACGCCTCGTCGATCACCTGCCCGCAGTATTCGTCGCCGCCGTTGGTCGTCAACGCGAAGAGCGCTTCGGACAGCGCGTCCAGGTCATCGGTCAGCGGGATGACCTGGCGGATGTAGCCCTCGCGTGCCGGTAGGTTCGTGTTGCCGTACTCGAACAACGCGACGCGCAGCACCGGCGTCAGCCCGTGGCTTTTGGCGGCGGCGAACTCGTTGACGATGGTCCAGAGCTGGCCCTTGGCCTGGTCGATCAGGCCGTCCATCGAGTTGCTGGTATCCAGCAGGATCGCGATGTCCACCGCCGGGCGCGGCGCGTCGAGCGCGGGTTTTTCGTGGGCCAGGGTGATAGACTGAAAAACAAACAGTGACAGAAGGCACGCCGACAGACAACCAAACGCTCGTCGCATCGCTGGCTCCTTTCGTGTGAGGGATAACAAAGCGCACGGCACGGGTGCCGGTGTTCCGGTTTGGTTTAGCGGTCGTCCGCCAAGCGGGCGGCCTTGCCATGATTTACTACACCCGGTTGGACGCGGAGGTTCGCCCCGTGTTCCCGGGTTCGGTGAAATTCAGTAAGTGTTCTGTTTGCGCAACGGGAGGCCGGCCGGGTCCAGTTTGGCGAGCAGGTCGGCGATCGTCCGCCCCGTTTGGCCCTTGCCGTAGGGGTGGCGCATCCGGCTTAGTTCCATCGCCAAAGCCCTTTTAATTGCGCGGGTAATCGCCTTGTGTTCATACTCACAATCGATCACGTTCCCCGGTTTCTCCCGGCCGTTTTGCCTCGGCCCGATGTTCACGCAGGGCACACGCAGCGCCGCCGCCTCGATCAGTCCGGCCGAGGAATTCCCGACGATAGCTTTTGCGCCTTTGAGTAGAGAAAGGAACCGTTCACGCGGCAGGTGCTCGACCGGCTTGATCTTCGCTGCGCGGATCGCCCGGCGGATACCTTCGCCGCCCGCATCCAGATTCGGCATCATCACGAGTCGATCGCAACCGCGCGTTGCTGCCAGCGTGGCCTTCATCCGCCGTGCTTCTTCTTGATCCGAACCCCCGGCCGGGTGCAGCATCACAATCAGTTCCGGCGCATCATCCGCCGCCTCGACCTCACATAACCCATCGATCGCCGGCGACCCGACGTTATAAACATTCCGCTTAGTTTCCCCCATCCTGATCAGCCGCTTGCGGCTTAGCGCCGTCGCCGCAAAGTGCAAGTGAGATAGTTTGCTCACCGCGTGCCGGATCGCCTCATCCGCCAACCCCTCGGCCCGGTCGCCCCCGTGGATATGGGCAACCCGATACCCGCCGACCGTCGCCGCGCACGCCGCCGCCAACACTTCAATACGATCCCCCAGCACGACAACGAAGTCCGGCCGGAGTTTTGCGAACGCCTTCCCGAACCCCATCACGCCGCGCCCCAGCGCCTCGGTATCCGCCGAGCGCCCGGACTTGCCCCTGGCCTGCATCGGAACTTTAAAGTCGATAGGTAGACCGCCATCCTCAAGGTCACGCCAAGACCCCTGCACCAGGTGCGAACCCGCCACCACAACCTTCAATGTCAGCTTCGGGTGCGCCGCGACCGCCCGCATCGTGCTCAAAAGCAGCCCGGACTCCGCCCGGCTACCGGTTACGACGGCGATGGTCTTGCGCGTGTTCGGCATCGTTACGCGACCGAACTAGTCCGTCGTTCCATCAGCACCGCTTCGGCTACGAGCAGGTCCAGCCGGCTGTCGATGTCGATCACGTCCTCGGGCGCGTTGACGATCGCCCGGCGGTCCTCACCCAGGAACGCGTGCGGGCTGTCCGGCCGCCAGTTGAACAGGCTTTCGCGTGTCAGCGCGATGATCCCGCCGTTGAGCATGTACACCGGCGGCAGGTCCTGCCGGCGGAAGACGTTGTTTGGCTCATACATCAACAGCTCGTCATCGTCGCCCAGCCTCTTCATCCAGTACGGATGCATCTTCTCGACCGGGTACACGCTCTGCACGCTGTCACAGCCGGTTTCTTTGAGCTTGGCGACGGCGCGGTCGGTCAGGTCGGCCGGGCGCACGGGGATGTTGCCGTAGAGGATGACCACGGCGTCAAACGTCGTCATGTTCTGAGCTTCAACAGTTTCAACCGCGTGTCGGGCGGCGCTGTCGATCGTCGCTGTGTCGTCGGCGAGGTGTGCCGGACGTTTGATAACGGTCACGCCCATCGACCGTCCGACCCGCGCCAGCTCGTCGCCGTCGGTACTCAATACGACCTGCCCGGCCAGACGTGAACCCTGCGCGTGTTCGATCGTCCACGCCAGCATCGGCCGGCCCGCGACGGTCAGCGCGTTCTTGCCCGCCAGCCCCTTGCTCCCCGCCCGCGCGATAATCACGGTCAGTGTCTTCATGTGATTCACCATCTGCTGTTGAAGTTCATGGATTATACCCGTGAGTGATGCGCTCAATCCGTCATCACGGCCGGTGCCACTCCACACACGATCCACAAATCGTCAACTCCCCCCAGCGCTGTTGCGCATGCGCCTCGGCGACCGAGCGTGACCCGCGCCAGATATCCAGTAGCGTCCGCGCTCGCGCATCGCCGATCGGCGCTCGGCCTAACCAGTCCTGGTCACACTGCGCCACCGTGCCGTCGCTTAGGATCGACATCCGACGCGACAGTTGCAGGCATGCCCGGCGGTCCGGTGGCTCCATCGGCACCGGGCTTTGAGCAGGCATCAGTCCGCACCCTTCGCACGCCGGCTCGATCAACGCGTGGCCCATGTAATGCGTCCACTTGTCGAAGAAGCCCTCCATCTCCGGCAATGTCTCGGCGGTCTTCACCATCGACGGGACCAGCCACGGCATCGCGCCGCGGGCGTACTTGTTGCTCTCGGTCCGGCGGAGGCGCTCGTTGAAAATGTATTCGATGTTGTTCAGCACCCGCTTGTAGCCGTCCGTGCCCATCGTCTTCTGGTAAGTGTCGGCGGTGTCGGCGTTGAAGCGGATCTTAACAAGATCGATCGGCTGGTCGAGCACCCGCGCAAGCTCATCTTTCTCACACAGCAGGTCGGTCTCGACGCCGATGCTGAATACGCCCGCTTCATGTGCGGCGGTCACGATCCGCTCCCACTCCGGGTGCAGGACCGCGTCGCCCAGCCCGCCCATGAGCAGCGTCACGTCGCCGCCGGCGTCGGTTTCGCCGAGCTGCTCAACGATGCGGACTGCCAGGCCGGTGTCCATGTCCGGACGATCGAACGTGATGTGGTGATGCGGCGTGATCGGCCCGGTGGCGCTTCGGCGGGGCGTCAGTTCCATCGTGACCATGCGCGGCAGACGGCGGTATGCCCAGCCCGGGTCTTCCGAACGCATTGACCGGCAGGTATCGGTGATGAGTTTCGCGTCGGCGGTGGCGAGCTTGTCGCCCAATCGCTCGGCGAGCGCAGCGACCAATTCAACGCTGCGTGGCGTGTCGTAGATAAAGCGTTCGGTTGTGTCGCGCTCGACGCGGGGATCGCACAGTTCACGTCCCGACCAACGGGGTCGATCTGCGGCTTCTTTTGGGTTGTAGGTCAGCACGTCGGCGAACCCCGCCGCGCTGTCGCTTAGCTGCTTAAGCAGCTCCGGGCTCACCGCGATCCCCGACAAGCCCGGCGCGCTGCGTGAAGATCAGCTTCATCGCGGTCACGTCTTGCAGCAACATATCGATCTGCTGCTCGGCTAATTTAGGATCAAAACAGGCACCAGTCGCCGCGCACGATGTACCCGGCCTCGCCGCCGTGGGCTTTGAGCGCTTCGGCCAACGGCCCCGGCGGCAACAGTTCGTCATAGCACGAGGCCCCGCCCAGCCCGCCGCGCCAGTTCGGCTGCGCCCACTTGCGCGCGCTGACCCAGTGCCCGGTCATCCCGTCATGCAAACCGCCCGGGTCCATGTGTGCTACCACCGGCTTACCCGGCTTGAGCTTGTTTAAGTCGATCAGCGAAAGCGGGTCCTGCCCCGGCGGATGGATCAGCACGACCTTTTCCACCTGGCTGATCGACGCCGCCCGACGGACCGTGTGTTCCAGAATATTTAGATCGCCAAGCCGGTCATCGAGCCTTGCGCGCAGGCCCAGCCGGCTTGTCTGCATGTCGGTCGGGATCAGGGCGATGATTGACATGTGAGCGTCTCAAACAGCCGTCTTCAGGTTGGTTTTCGCCGATATCACAGGCTCGCTCTTGGTTTCCAGTTGCTTGTACGTCTCGCTGACGCGCTGCTGTGCCTCGTCGAGGATGTTCAGCGCTTCATCACAGGCCTGGGTGACCCAGTCGAGGTTGACGATATCGCGTTCGAGCTGGTGGGTCTGCCGGTCGACCTGGTCCCGGCTGATGTGGGCGATCGCCCGGTCGGCCTTGGCGCGTTTGAACGAGCCGACCGTGTTCAGCGCGTTGACCAGCGTAAAGGTCGAGGCCAGTTCTTCCTCGACGTGTTTTTGCAGTTTGTTCAGGCGGGCGAAGAGCTTGTCGACCCGTGCCTTGTCGCGCAGGTATTCCTGCATCTGCCGGAGGATCGGGATGGTTTTCTGTGTCGTGCTGCGCAGATCGTTGACCTGGCGGACACGTTTGCGGAGCACCTCGCGGAGTTCGCCGAGCCGTTCACGGTCGAGCGTCGTGCCGGGGATCGGGAGCTTGGGCACGGGCCGTGTCGCGTATTGCTTGAGCGCTTCGGCGAGGGTCATCTGCTGCGCGTGCTGCTTGGGCATGCCGCCCTCGGTCGTGTCGAGGATGGTCTGTTTAGCCACGGCGAAGTCGCGCTCGAATTGTTTGAGGTAGGTGGCCATCTGCTCGTCGGTGAAGATCGGCCGGCCATGCACGTCCTCGGCCCGGCGCAGGTGCGCTTTCATCCGCACGACGCGCCGCCATTCCATCATCTCGATCGTGTTAAACGGGTTGATCTCGCTGGACCAGACCTTGTGGACCGCGGTGCCCGGCGCGTAGTAAAGCCCGTCCGAGAAGCCCAGGTCCTGCCCGATGAACATGATCGGGTCGCAGCCCAGGTGCTGCGCGAGGTAGAACGACAGGTGCGCCACCGTCGCGCCGGACTTCAGCGGGATGCGCGGAACGGCCATCGTGTCCAGCAGGAGGTCATTGAACTGCGAATGCGGCACGCGGATCGGCCCGGGGAACGCTTCGAGGATCGCCCGGTGGGCCTTGGCCTCGGCGACCAGCGTCACGTCCGGCAACGGCGGCAGGTCTTCGTAGAACCGGCTGGAGATGTGAGAGTAATCCAACGCCGTGACGAAGTCCGGCCGGATCCCGCGCGCTAATAGCGGCTTAAGGGCCGTCTGCGCCGCGATGACGACGACCTTCGAGCGCGTGTCGCGGTCGCGCAAGAGGTCCACGTTCTTCACAAGGCTCGGCCCGGCTGCGACGCATACGGCCGGGTAGCCCTTCGCGGCGTTGAAAAGATCATCCGTGCCCGCGCCGGCGGCGTAGTGGTCGATGTTACTGGCGAGGTTCCGGCAGGTGCGCGCCGCGTTGACTAAGGCCGTGGCCACGTTGGTCCGGCAGAAGGCCAATACCTCGGCGACCGTCTTCCCGAAGTCGCGGATGGCCTGCTCGTTGCGTTGCCGGGTAGGCGGGTGCGTCAGCAGGTGCGTGCCCTGCGTGACGGTTCCGGCGTGTTTCTCGGTCCGTTTCAAGAGCGCCGCCCGGTCGGTTTCGCCGTCTGCCAGGATCAATTCGCCCCGGCATAACCAGGCGCGGTGATCGATCTTCTCCATCACCGCCCGCCAGACGCCGATGTCCGGCTCGAACACGATCAGCACGCCCCGCAGCCCCATATCCTTAGCCAGCTCTGCGACGTGGTAGCCCAGGCCCATGCCCAGTACGACCACACAGGCGGATTTGTCGTGTTCGATCCCCTCGACGAGCTTGGCCGCCTCCTTCACTGGGTCGTACCGGCTGGCGAGCCAGAGCGGCCGATCGTTGTGCATGAGGCTGGCGGTCAGCGGCCCGGCCTTGGATTCGACCCAATCCAGCGCCACCGGCTCGGTCTGTTCGATCCGCTCGGCCAGCTCCGGGTCCTGCCGGCGTAGCAAGGACAGGTTCTGTTTCAGGATGTCGGCAGATGCGGACATAGCGTCATAGTGTTATCGGAACGCGGCGGGGCGTTGCTTGATAATCCCGGGGCGGGGTCGGGAGAGCCTAAAGTTAAATGCGGGCGTGATTTGCCAGCACGGGCGGGGGCGGCAAAGATGTGATGGATGCAGCTTGATTCCCCGCCGATGTTTGAGCACCTGTTGCTGGAGTCGCCCTGGGCGGTGATGGTGGTGTGCGTGGTCGCGGCGGCGATGCTGTTCTCGGCCGGTCGGAGGCGGAAGAATAAGGGCGTGCAGGCTGGGGGTTTGGCCGCGCTGGCGTTGGCGGCGGGGGTGTATCTGCTGGCCCGGGGCGTAACGACGGCGCGGGAGCAGTTGATCTTTAACACCGAAGCGCTGGTTGCGGCGACCGCGCCCTTGGATAACGCGGCGCTGGATCGGCTGCTCGATCCCTCGGCGTTGGTGACCGGGCCGAGCGGGGCGGTCTGGGTGAACACGGTTCAGCTTAGGCCCAAGCTCAATCAGGTGGCCCAGCGTTTCGACATCGGCGACCAGCAGGTCCGCGCGGTCGATGCGTTTGCGAGAGATGACACATGGGGCGAGTCGGTGGTGACGGTGCGAACCGATCCCGGCGGCGCGGGCGCGGTCAACACCGGCTGGCGGCTGACCTGGCGTCGCGACCCGTCAACAGGAGATACTTCCGGGGTCGGGGGTGTTTCCGGGGGCGGGTGGCGCGTGGTTGAGATACGATGGATGCGGTTCAACGGCCTGGAAGTCCAGCAGGGGATGATGCCATGACACGAATGAAACGATTGATCCGGCTGGCGTTCGTCTGCCAGGCCCTGCCGACGGTTGTGGCCTTTCTCTATTTAACCATCGTGCCCCACGCGAGCGCCCAGGATGCCCAGACCTACGACCTGCGTCCGCAATGGGAAGCCGGCCAGACCGCACGCTACGAGATCTGGACCAGCCGGACCCAGCATTCCGTCGTCAGCCTCGCCGACCAGAAACGCACAACCGACATGAACATGGTCAGCGAGGGTGAGGTCACCTGGACCGTCGATAGGGTCAAGCCCGACGGTTCGGCCGAGTGCACCATGACGCTCGACTGGCTGACGCTGGACTACTCCGCCAACGGCAAGACGCTCAAGAACGATTCACGTAAGGGCAGCGGCGAGATCGAGTCGATCCAGGCGCTACTCAAGGCGATGGCCGGGGTGCCCCTGAAGGTCAGCGTCGCGGCGGACGGGACGATCACGAAGGTCGATGGCATGAAAACGATGGCGGGCAAACTCGGCGCAGATCAGAAAGACCTGGTGCCGGAAGAGCTGGACTTTATCGAGACAGCAAGCGACCTGGCGACCCTCGTCGCGGCCCCCGAATCGATCGGCGTCGGCAAAAAATGGGATACCAAACTGAAATGGACATGGTCCGACCAGCCTTTCGAGGGCTTCATGCACCACGATATGAGCTACACGCTCACCGGCGTGGAGGACCTTGCCGGGCTCCCCGTCGCGATGGTGGAGGGCAAATCCAGGCTGAAGCTGGAGCTTGACCGCTCGGCGTTGCCCGACGGCATGCCCCCGGCGGACGTCAAGCTCGTCAAGGGCGAATTGCTGACGCAGGTCATGTTCGACCTGTCACGCCACGAAGCGGTCGGCCGAAACTCCGTCCAGACCACGACCGTCGACTTCACCATCAAGATGCCCAACGCCACGATCTCGCGCCGCCTGGAAGAAACACTCAGGGGCCAGGCGCTGCGCATCGAGGAAAAATAGGTCGGCTAACTGCGGGACGATGTGGCATGCCAAAAGTCAGCTTTACACAGAACCTGCAAAGGCATATCACCTGTGAGCCGACGTCCGTAGCCGGCTGCAACGTCGCCGAGGTGCTGGCCGCCGTGTTCCACGAGAATCCGAAGCTGCGAAGTTATGTGCTGGACGACCTCGGCGGTGTGCGCAAGCACATCGCGATCTACGTCAACAATGAAACGATCGCCGACCGAAACAAATTATCCGATCCGGTCGCGGATACGGACGAAATCTACGTCATGCAGGCGCTGTCGGGCGGGTAACGAACTATTTTCTTTGGGTCATTACGTCATAAAGGACACACGATGAGCGGGCGGGCATACATCGCGACACGGAAGGGTTTGTTCACGTTGCAAGACAAGGGCGGGGCGTGGTCGGTCACCGACGCCGCATTCCTCGGCCAGCACGTCTCGGCGTTCTCGCACGACCCGCGCTCGGGTAGGCTCTACGCGGCCCTGATGCACGGGCACTACGGCGCGAAGGTCCACCGCAGCGACGACGACGGCAATACCTGGAAAGAGATCGCCGTGCCCGTCTACCCGCAGCGCCCCGATGATGCGCCGCCCTGGATGTGCCCGATCCGCAACATCGAGATCCCCTGGAGCCTGCACATGGCCTGGGTCATCGAGCCGGACACCACTACCGACGGCGGGCTGTGGTGCGGCACGATCCCCGGCGGGCTGTTCCGCTCCAAGGACCACGGCGAATCATGGGAACTCTTGCGCTCCCTGTGGGACCTGCCCAACCGGGGCAAATGGTTCGGCGGCGGGTACGACTACCCGGGCATCCACTCCGTGATGGTCGATCCGAACGATGGCAAACACATCACCATCGCCGTCTCTTGCGGCGGCGTATGGGCGACACACGATGCGGGCCAGACATGGGAAGATCGCTGCAAGGGTCTGCGCAATGCCTACATGCCCCCCGATCGAGAAGACGATCCCGATGTGCAGGACCCGCACCTTGTGGTGCAATGCCCTAGCCAGATCGAACGCCTCTGGATGCAACACCACAACGGTATTTTTGTCACGGATGATGCGGGCAAGCGATGGGACCGAGATCAAAGAAGCTGGGCTCATCCACGTTCGGCTTCGCCGTGGCCAGGCACCCGGATGACCTGGATACCGCGTGGTTTGTCCCGGGGCGTGAAAGATGAAGAACGGATCCCGGTCGGTGGCAATTTGTGGTGACGCGCACGCGCGACGGTGGCAAGACGTTTGATACGCTCACCAAAGGCCCGCCCCAGAACCACGCGTACGATATCGCACCGCTTTCACGGCTGGCCGTGGACGAGACGGGCGACCGCCTGCTGGTCGGCAGCACGACCGGGTCCGTCTGGTCGACGAAGGATCAGGGCGACGCGTGGACACTGGCAGACGTCGAACCTGCCGTCGATCAATGTGGTACGGTTCGCGTAAGCGTGAGGATCACTCACATTATGTAACAAGGATTTGGTTGTGAATTCGCAGAACAAGGACCGCCTCTTCCTAACGCGCACTTATCGCAACCGGCGCGGTGCTCGGCATGCTGGCCGTGGTCGGCGGGACGTTCGCCGCACATGTGTTGCCGAAATATCTGGATGACCACGCGATGACACGTTTGGAGGTCGCGGTGCGGGCATTACGTACCACGCCTTTGGCGGTGCGTTTGCGCGCCGTGGGTCGGTTCGAGGTGGCTCCGCGCAAAGCCGCCGCTGGCGGCTGGCTCTTTGTGCTCGGCGTCGTATTCTTCAGCGGCAGCCTCTATGTGCCGCATGACCGGGCGAAATGGCTCGGCGCGGTCGCGCTGGGCGGCAGCTCGTTATCGTCGGCTGGCCGCTGCTGGGCGCTCGCCCTCGGCGTCAGCGCAGAAGCGGCTAAGCAAACACACTAATTCCGTGACCCCAACGCCGAGCCTGAGCCGCAGCGAAGGCTCGGGTTTCTACCGGTTCACGGTCCGACGTGCCGCAATACGGCTCATTCCCCCGTGTCATCCTTCTCCACAGCCCGAACACCGGCTTGAGCGAATGATCCGCGGAATGCCCGAACGCCGAACGCGTGGCTTGACCGCCACGCCGCAACTGCCAGGCCGTGGGCATGATCGCTGCCAACAGGTCCGGCCTGTGCCGGCGTTTGCCCTCGCGGCGGGGCGCGGCCTCGTCGTGCTTCGTGGCCTGTGTGCCGGGGACTCCATCTACAGCGGCGACAGTGCGGCGGTTGCCTGAACCGTGTTAGCTGGTGGTGGCTTCGCTCTGGTCAGCGCTCGCGCGCATGACCGGCGGCGTGCCCGCGTTCCAGTTGCCCAGTACCGTGTTCAGGTCCTCGATCCCGACGAACCCGTCGTGCCGGACGGGTCGCCCAGCAGCTTATCGCCCGCGGTGACGTTCTGTTCCAGTTTGCCCAGCACGATGTTCAGGTCGCCGATGCCGACGAACCCGTCGCCGTTGAGGTCGCCGATGAGTTGATTCGTCGAGGAGTAGCTGAGGA
The DNA here is from genome assembly GCA_041402025.1 of Phycisphaerales bacterium. Lineage (GTDB taxonomy): Bacteria > Planctomycetota > Phycisphaerae > Phycisphaerales > Phycisphaeraceae > JAJRRS01. The sequence goes on from JAWKTA010000056.1 coordinate 15,555, forward strand.
TGTAGTCACCCAGCGACGCCGGGGCCGCCTCGACGCTCAGGTAGATAATCCCATCCGCCGCGGCGGACCATGATGCTCGTATGGACGCCGCCGGGGTTGGAACCGGAGTTCTGCTGGATTGCCGCCGCCGGAGTTATAGAGCCAGCGTCGCGTCGGGGACGCCCAGGTCGTTGACGTTGAACGTAGGTCAACCCGTTGAGCACCGGCACGCGGAAGAAGTCGATGTCACCGCCGACCTCGATCGATCCGAGCCGCGAACGGCCTGGCCACGTCGGTGGCCTCGCCGGACGTGTTGCCGTGGTCGCTCGGTCTCCTGTACGGCGAACAGGTAGTTGCCCGTCGCGCCGCCGTTACCGACGACCTCGACGTAGACATCGCCGATCAACACCGCGTAATCGAGTTCCGCGAGCGTGGCCCCGGACACCGGTCCGTTGTCGCTGCCCAGCAGCGTCAGCCCGCTGCTGTAGAGCCGGACCGTCGCCCCGGACATCCCCGCGCCGAGGACCGTGAACGTGTAGTTGGTATTGCCGAGCAGGTTCAATTGGAACCAGTCGGTGTCGGCGGCGCCCATCTGCCGGCGGTCGTGGAAGGCAAAGCGACCAGGGTCGCGGTGTTCTTGTTGCTTGCTACGTGATCGTCCGGTGTCGCGGGCACTTCGATATCACTGACGCTCGTTGGTATCGACATCGACCGCTGTCACCACGTAGAAGCAGGGCGTGCCGTTGACGGCCGTGCTATCGACGAACTGGCTGGCCACCAACAAGGCCCCGTTGAGTTTCGTCAATGTTCCGCCGGAAGTCGTCGCGCGGTAGACGTTGTAACCCAGCAGGCCGGGCTGACGTTGTCGTTCCAGTCAAGCGAGACGCTGTTATTGCCGGGCGTAGCGACTCAATTCGCTGGGCGGCGAGGGACCTCGCTCGGGCGCCGTGCCGAAGAAGTTCGAAGGCCGCTTCCCATGACCATCGCCCGGTTGGCGGCGGTGGTGATGGTCTCGAAGGGGAACGCCAGCATGACGATATCGCCGGTGGTCGATCCCTTCTTCTGGATCGCCGCGACGCCGCCGGTCCCGCCGACGTAGCTCGTGCCGTTGACCGCCCCGGCGGTCGGGGTGATCACGTCCGGGAATTCGGTGTCGTAGAACTGCGTGCCGTTGTCGAAACCGAAGTTCAGCCCCTGGAAGATCGACCCGGTCACGCCCGTCACGGTGTGCGAGTTGGAATCATCGGAAACATAGTCGGCGCCGAGCGTGTTGTTGTAGAACGTCCGGCCGTTGTTCAGCGCGTCCAGGTCCCAGCCGATCTCCGAGCCGGAGACAAACAAGTCGCCGCCCGCGTTGATGTAATTCGATACCAGGAACTGTTCGGCCGCGCTGAACGTGTCGTCATCGCTTGACTCTTCACCCAGGATCCAGATGACCGTGTCGTAGTCGGACAGCGACACGCTGAGGTTGATCACGCTCTCGTTCTGCACGGTATCAATCCCCAGCATGGGGTTGAACGCCTCGATCGCTTCGGCGACCTGAACGGCGTAATCGCCGGTGTTCTGATACCGCAGGCGCACGCGGTCGATCGTCCCGCCGGGTACGGTGTAGCGTTCGTTGGTGCCCTTGTCGTTGCGGTCGAAGCCGTTGACGATCAGCACCTTCGACACCGGGGGCGCGGCCAGCGGTGTCGCGGCGACGACCTGCGAACCCAGCGACTGCCCGCCAGCGTTGACCGCGACGACCTTGAAGTAATGCGTGCCGTTGGCGCTGTCCAGCCCGGACATCACCGTGCTGGTGGTCGCGCCACCCGCGACAAACTTGCCGCCGTCGAACCCGTACCCGTTCAGCGAGGTGTAGATCATGTAACCCGTCGGCGTCCCGCCACCGATCGCCGAGACGGCCGGGGGCGTCCAGCTCACGGTCACCGTACCATCGCCGTTGGTTTTCGCCATCACGTCCGTAACCGGATCGGGCAGGAACGTCAGTCCCGTTGCGCCGGCATCGACGCTGTTGAAGTATTTCTGCAGCCCCTGATACGTCGCCCGCGCCACCGCCTTGCGGACCTCCGGGTCGCGCATCAGGTCGGTGTCCAGCGCGTTGTCGTGGAACAGCCACTCGATGATCGTCGCGTCGAACTCGTTGTTGATGTAGTTGTTGTTAATCTCACCGAACTCGATGTCGCTGCGGTCCAGCGTGTGGGTGGTGCGGTTGAACCAGTCGTGCTCGAACGTGCCGTTGAGCGCGACCATATCATCGTTGATCTCGCCGGAGACCGTGTTCGCCAGGAGGAACTGGTTAGGCGTCGCGCTGCTTGGGGTGTTATTGCCGTTGACCAGACCGAGCGTGCCGCGGTTGGACCCGCTGCCGGCGTTGGAGTGGTAGCTGATGAAGACACGGTCACTGAGCGAGCCGTCCTGCTCGCGGTTCATGTACTCGGCGAAGCGAGGCGGCGCGCTCACCGTCGCGGAAGACCCGCCGTATTCGCTGCTGGAAATCCCCTGGCCTAAGTTGTTGATGATCCAGTAAACGCCCGGCTCGTCCTCGCGCAGCACGCCCGACGTGCCGTGGCCGAGATTGATATCGCCCACCCCGTTGCCGAAGCGGATCATGTCCGCGATCACCACGCCCGACTCGTTGTTGCGGTTGCTGATATCGACGTACCCGCCCGTGCCCGCCTCAAAGTAGTAGGTGCCCAGGTACACGAGCCCGTTGCCGACGCGCCGGTGATTCACCGAGACCTCGGTCGTCCCGCCGGCGTGCGTCACGCGGTAGAGCTGGTTGACCCGGTCCGAGCCGGAGCGTGTCCAGGCGTAAACGGGATAGAACCCCGCCTCGGTGACGTTCGGCCGGTACCGCGCGTACGCCGTCTCGGTCGCCGAAGTCGTGGCGAAGCGGTAGGGCGTGTCGCCGGGGCTGCCGTAGAAAATCGAGGAGGTACTGTTGCTCCACGATCCGACGAAGGTAACTTCCGTGTCGTCGTTGTCGAGGATGATCTCGTTGGCCTGGTGTCCGACCGGACGCAGCGGCACCACGGTCGCGCCGGCGTTCCACAAGAAGTCCACCAGGAACGACATCATGTCCTGGTTACTCATGTCTTCGTTCTGCTCAAGCAGTAACGGCCGTTGCCAGAACCAACCGTCACCGTTGTCGTAACGGCCGTGGCCGCCGTGCACGTACACGATCTTGCCCGTCAGCGCGCCGACCGGCTGCGTGCCGACCGCGACCATCCCCGCGCCGGTCATCGCCGCCACCTGCTCGGTGCCCGACGCCGACGCGAAGCCTTCCGGCACGTCCAGCGTCACACTGATATCCATCTGGTCCAGGCCGCCCAGCCCCGCCGACGCCAGGTACTCCGCGAAGTCGTCCTGATTTTCGATCGGTTCAACCGGGCTGGCGGACAGCAGCAGCCTCGGTTCGAGCGTCTCGACCTGGCGCGGGCCCAGGGTATTGGTGTGCGGATCGCGGCCGGTCCGGTTGGTCTCCGGGCGGTTCGGGTTCGATACGTTAGGGTTTGTCACAGCGTCCCCATCCTTATCTGCAAAGTTGTCATGCATCCACACCACCCGGTCCCGGCGACCAGGTCGGTGCGATAAGCTCAGGCAGGTCTAGCTATTACATAATATCACGGTTTAAGCGGATACCAAGCCCCCGGGAGCCATTTTGATGTGGAAAAATACGCCCGGATGGGTAGGGGAAAAAATCTTACAAAATTAAAGAGATTGACTTGTCTTTTGTCGATAGACCGGTTATGTTACCCCTGAATGAGGGGCCGGCTGCGGGAGTCATTCCGCAGCCCCCGACTCGGAACCCGCCCTCCGACCTCGGGGACTTTTGCCGGCTTCTGACAGGCTCCGACCGTCATGACCCGCACGGGCTGTTCTGGCACCGACGGGACGACAGCGGTCGGGGCTTTTTTATTGGTTTATTTAAGGTTATGCACCCGGAACCCCACGGTTTAGCCGGCTTCAGTCGCCGTACGCCCCGGTCATTCAATCCCCCGACGTGCTACGCGCAAAAAGAAACCGTCGCCGTGAGTTCTCCCCTCCAGGCGACGGTCTTACAGGTCAACGGATTCGGGCGTTCATCGAAGCGAACCTCTCTGAACGCACTACCGAAGGGATGGTAGCTGGTCTTTCTCCCCTTCCCCTCCGTTCCCTGCGGGAGCAAATGTAACCCAAAAGCAAGGGCCCACGCAAGGCTTTTTTCGGCTGTATAACCAAAATTTATCGCCGCCGTAATTTACCCAAATTAACACGCAGTGTCGCTGATCTGGTTGGCCACCGCCCCTGACCGAGCAGAGCGGAAGCTGCCCGCCGGTCGTCCATCGCCACGTCGGCGGGTAGACTGTCGCATCGACCTGACACGACGACCCGGCCACTCACATCCCTGGAGGTGTCTCCCATGCTTCACCCGATCCGCAAACCACGGACACAAATCGGCCTCACCGCCGCCCTCGCCGGATCGTTGATCTGTGCTACCGTTGCCAAGGCGCAGGACGCCGAGCAGGCCCCGCCGGATGACCTGGCCGCGTTTGAGGCGCTGGTGTATACCGACGGGCAAGGCGGCGAATTAAAATACCGCCTGCTCGTGCCGGAGAAGACCGACGAGCCGATGCCCTTGCTGCTGTTCCTGCACGGCGCGGGCGAGCGCGGCGACGACAACGAGCGTCAACTGGTCTGGGGCAAGGACCTTTTGCTCAAGGCCGCGCGGGAATACAACTGCCTGGTCATCGCGCCGCAGTGCCCGGACGGGGATAAGTGGAGCAATGTGGACTGGTCGCAGGATAAGCTCACCTTCTCCGCCGAGCCGGCCGAACCGATGCGTCTGGCCAACGCGCTGATCGACGAACTGGCCGGGCAATACAACATCGATAAGAACCGGCTCTACATCATGGGCCTGTCGATGGGCGGCTACGGCTCTTGGGACGCGGTCTGCCGCTGGCCCGGACGTTTCGCCGCCACCGCTCCGATCTGCGGCGGGGGCGACCCGGCACAGGCGCACCTGCTCGTCAATACTCCCGTCTGGGCGTTCCACGGCGAGGCCGACCCCGTCGTCTCCGTCGACCTCTCACGCGCCATGATCCAAGCCATTAAGGACGCCGGGGGCGACCCGAAATACACCGAATACCCCGGCGTCGGCCACGGCAGCTGGGTCCCCGCCTTCGTCGAACCCGAACTGCTGCCCTGGATGATGGCGCAGCACTTGGATAAGGGCGAAGAAGCGAAAACGGGGGAGTAACCGCGAAGGCGCGAAGAACGTGAAGCAATTGGCCACGGATGAACACGGATGTTCACGGATCAGAAAAAACTGATCCAAAGCTCGCATCCGTGCCTATCCGTGTTCATCCGTGGCTATTACAATCCCGGCTGAAACCCGATCGTTTGTAAACAAGTGGGATATATCGCATGCGTGTATTGATCATGTCGGATATGGAAGGCGTCAGCGGGATCGTCACCTGGGACTGGGTGAACTACGGCTCCCCGATGTACATGGAAGGGCGCAAGCTCTACACGCAGGAGATCAACGCCGCCGTGCGCGGCGCGTTCGCCGGCGGGGCGACCGAGGTCGTCGTCGTGGATTGCCACGGCGCGGGCGGGGACATGTCGTTCAACTCGCTGATCCCCGAGGACCTGCACCCGGATTGTGACTTTGTCGCTCACCACACATGGGGCCGGTACACCGAGCTACTCGAGCAGGGCTGCGACGCGGCGCTGATGGTCGGGATGCACGCCCGGGCCGGCACACCCGACGGCGTGATGTGCCACACCATCTCGACCACGACATGGCGCAGCGTGTTTTTCAATGACGACGAGGTCGGCGAGTTTGGCATCAACGCCGCCCTGTGCGGGCACTACGGCTGCCCTGTCGTGTTGGTTACCGGCGACGAGGCGACCGCCCGCGAGGCCTGCGAGATCATCGACGGCCTGGAATGCGTCGCGGTCAAGCGAGGCCTGACCCGCTTCAGCGCCCGGCAAATCCCGCCCGTGCGCGCCCGGCAGATGATCGAAGACGGCGCGAAGCGTGCGCTACAGAACTTCAAGAGCAAGAAGGTCAAGCCCTACGTCCCCGCCAAGCCGACAACGATCACCGTCCACCTCTCGACGACGGACACCGCGTCGCGTTTCATGGGCAGGCCCGGCGTGGAATTGGTCGACCCGCTCAAGGCGGTGAGCATCGCCGACGACTGGATGACCGCGTGGAACCAGATATGGCATTACTGAAGCATAATCGGGCGGGATGGTTGGCGGTGTGTATGGCGGCGCTTCTATGCGCCGGCTGTGCCGGCTCGCCGAAGGTCACGGAGCAAACCGTTTCCCCCGATGTGGATTGGCGAACCAACCCGATGGGCATTGTCGACCGCATGATCGTGTTGGATGCCGCTGATGATTGGTCTGCCGGGGAACCCAAGCGTGTTTCGATCAACGGTGCCGGTGTGCTCACACTCGACGACCCGCCCAGCCGGGAGCGCTACCCCCGTAGCGGCACATGGACGAGCCCGGTGATTGTCACCGACTTCCCCATCACTCAGGTATTGCCCTCGTGGAATCTGAGCACGCAGCCGGAGTCGGGCGTGAAGTTATTTATCCGCTCGCGCGACGCTAAGTCAGGCGGCTGGTCGCCGTGGCTCTATATCGGCGCGTGGGGCAAGACCTCGCCTTTTGACAAGGACAAGATCGCCTTCGAGCACGGCGAAGTCGATATCGATTACCTGAAACTCAAGCGCCCCGCCGACGCGTATCAGATGCGGGCCGTGCTCCAGAGCTTTGATGTGGATGGCAAATCCAACCCCGCGATCCGCAAGCTGACGATGGTCTACTCCGGCGCGATCAAGGACGATAAAGAACGTGCCGAGCTTGCCCGCCCGGTTGAGATTCAAGGCGAATGGGCGCGCACGCTCGACGTGCCGTTCTTCACGCAGGCCGATGCGCCCCCCGCATTGAAGCCGCAGATATGCTCGCCGACGTCGGTGACGATGGTGCTGAACTACCGCGGCGACGACAGCGCGATGGTTGAAAACGCGTTGGCGATCTACGACCCGGACTACGGGATCTTCGGCAACTGGGGCCGGGCCGTCGCCTACGCCGGGCAGCGCGGGTTCGATGCTTATCTTGACCGCATCCGCACCTGGGACCAGGTCAAGGCCTACATCGCCCAAGGCCAGCCCGTCATCGCCTCGATCCGGTTCGAGTCCGGCACGTTCCCCAGCAACGTGATGGACGCCACCAACGGGCACCTGGTCGTGATCCGCGGGCTGACCCCCGACGGCGACGCCGTGATGAACGATTCGGCCAGCAAAGCCAGGGGCGAGGGCATTGTTTATCGGTCCGAAGAATTAGCCCGCGCCTGGCTGCGTCATGGTGGGGTGGCCTACATCATCCGGCCGATGAAAGTTAAAGCAGATAATTCCGCCGTATCCGCGCGTTGACACTGGGCGGCGGACCGGGCACGGGGTATGATGTGGGTGAGCCAAGAGCCTGTACGTTGGTACCCGGTGCGACGCCGGGTCGATAGTGCGACCAGACGGGGCTTGAATGCGATTAACGACATCTATGCTGACCTCCGGCGGCACGCCCGCCGAGAAACGCCGCGCGACGCACCGGCCGGACAGTCCCGCCGTGCGCGCCCGTAATACACCCCACATCAACGGCGGCTTCGGCGACCGCATCATCGACACCCTCGCACGCCGCGACTTCGCACACGCAACCGCCGGCCTGCTTTGCGCACGCAGCGCACCGGGCCGGGAAGCCACGCCGGTCGATTTCCTCTTCGCCGTCGGCAACGACCCCAAGCTCCCCGATGAGGTCTTCAACCAACTGCTCTGGGGCGGCACCTTCATCTACGCCGACCGCAACGAGACCCGCGTCCGACGCATCGCACAGGACTTCGACCGCAAGCGCGGTTTCATCCTCGAAACCCCCCACGCCTGCACGCTGCTGGACCGCCTGGGCATCCGCCTGCCCGTGCTCTGCTCCCGCGTCCACTACTTCGCCGCACGCAAGGTCGGCCTGATCCAGCCCGGCGAGGTCACCGAACGCTTCACCTATAAAGTCGAGCTGATGCCCCAGCCCGATGCCGAGCACGGCTACGTCGTCTGCAAGGAAGTCCCCACCCACGCCGACGTCGCCTACCGCCTCCGTCACCGGTTCCCCGACTTAGGCGAGCAAGACATCCAGTGCCGCACACGCAAGCTCGTGGATAACGTCTTCCCCACGTTCCTCACACGCGAGGCCGCGATCCTCAAGATCCTCCAGACCGAGCTGCCCGAGGCCTACCGCCACTGCGTGCCCACACCCCTGGGCGCGGTGAAGGATAAAAACGGCTTTGTCCGCAAGCTCGCGATGAGCTGGCTGCGCACCGGTGGGCCGAAGCTCTCGCAGATCGAGTTCGCGCACCAGAGCGCCAAGCTTCTTAGTGTTCTGCACAACACCGCCGGAGTCATGCACCTGGACCTTCGGCTTGACAATATGGTCCTTACGCCACGCGGCGTCGGGTTTGTCGATTTCGGCTCCGCCGCACGCATCGGTGAAAACATCGAACAGAGCCCGCTGCTCACCAGCCTCTTCGGCGAGATGATGCGCACCAGCAAGATCCAGCGCATGCTCGGGCAGATGCTCGAACGCGGCCAGGTCACCAACTGTTCGTTCACCTGCGTACACCAGAAAGCCGACCCCGCGATCGACACCTTCTACCTCGCGCTGCAGATCAACAAGCCCACGCACAACCCCCAGTTCGCGCACCTGATCGACTACGATCCCCGCAGCAGGCAGGCGCAGGCCATCTCCTCCCTCACCGCCGCGCTGCTGCGTCCCAAGGACAGTGATGACGCCCCCTTCGAGACCGCCGACGACGTGCTCCGCGGCATCGAACGCATCCGGCGCAGGCTCCTGGACGAACCCGTGCGCAAGCCCGCGTAAGCTGCCGCACATTATCAGACTACGCGCTTCCCCAACCGTCACAGACTACACCCCGAAACCGCGTATAACCGCGCGCATATCAACCCGACACGAGATCAGCCCCGATCATGCCGATGCTTAAGGCATGAGATTCCCCCGCAACCCCAAGATGACAATGGAAACGGAAGCGGCAAGCGACCGCCGCCGTCACGGCCGGCTCCGCTGCGAGAGCACCCGGTCCTGCATCGGGGACGTGGTCGATATCTCCGCCTCGGGCATGCGCGTCCAGCGCAGCGGCCGGCCCGTCCTGGAAGTCGGCGACGAGTTCCGCATCACCGTCCACCCCGACGCCGGCGAACCCGTCCTCACACTCCCCTCGCGCGTCGTCTGGATCGAACGCAAAGGCTTCCGAAAGCATATCTACGGCATCGAGTTCGCCGAACTCAGTGACGACCAGAAACGCCGGCTCAGCGAACTGGCACGCATCGTCTGCGACCAGATCGTCTTCCGCTGCGCCTCCTGATTTCTTCAATACCGTATGTTCCGAATGCCGCTTGCGGCTTGGCGTGGCTGCCCCGATGTGTTTGTCAGCTGCCTGATCTATGTCTGCTTCACCGCTGCAGCGGCACGATCACCGCGTTCGTGTTGCCCAGCATCCCGCGCGCCGTGTTCGCCGCATCGAACGTCGCGAACCGGCCGACGTGCACCAGGTTGATCGGCCGGCCGTTAGAGCCGATCGTCGGTGTTACGACGACCGCGCCCATCTTCCCCGCCGCCGCACGCACAGCGTACTGCTGCGCCACCTCGTCCGCGTTGGACCGCTCAGCGAACGCGCCCACCTGGATCGTGTAACCCGTCACCGCCAACTGCTGATCAACACGTTGCACCACGCCCGGGTCACGCGTCGATTTACGCGCCAATAACAAACTCGTCCGCGCCTGCGGCCAGTACCCGATCTTCTGCTGTGCGATCCCCGCATACAGATACGCCTGCGCCCGGTCCTCGCCCTCCTGCAGCTTCGCCCCGCTGAGTAGCGCGTTGGCCGCCTCGGCGTACCGGCCCTGACGCGAATAGATCAGCCCCAGTGTCGAGCGAGCGTCCGCCGCCAGCGATTCGTCCCGGCTCGCCGCCGCGACACGCAGGTAACGCTCCGCCCCGGACAGGTTCTCAAGCCGGTACGCCGAGACACCCGCCAGGTAGTTCGCCAGGTCGCGCTGCGCTCCCCCGGCCGTCGATGCCGCGCGTGACGCCGTCGAATACGCCCGGGCGTAGTCCCCCGCCTGGAACTGGGCCTGCGCCTGCTCCGTCGGACTCGGGCCGCGGTCGATCGTCTTGCAGCCCGCCGCCGTCAACACCAACGCCGCCGCCAGACACAGCCCGGTTACACAGCCCGTTATGCTTCGTATCATGTTCCGGTTCCCTTGATCGGTCGTCCACCAAGTCCCCCTGTCACGCGGGGGCTGATATAGTTTAAGCGTAACGCACCTGTCTATCACATGGGGTCCATCCGATGAGCCTGCTCCGGCCTATCCTCCTTCAAGCCCTCAAACACCCCAAGCGGGTCGCCGTCATCGACGACCGCCAAAGCTATTCCTACGCGAAGCTGGCCGCCGGCTCGTTCTTCATCGCCCGTCAGATCAGGCAAACCACCACCGCCCGGCACGTCGGCGTCATGCTCCCGACCAGCGGCGCGTTCCCGCTAACCGTCCTCGGCGCCTGGCTCGCCGGCCGCGTACCCGTCCCCTTAAACTACCTGCTCGCCAAGGAAGAACTGCAATACGTCATCCGTGACAGCGACATCGACACGATCATCACATCGACCCAGATGCTCGAATTCATCGGCGGGGCGGAAGTCATCCCAGACGGGATCAAGATCGTCGAACTGGAAAAAGTGAGTTTCAAGGGCATCCCGCCCCTGCGCTGGCCCCCGAACCCGGCCGACGACGACCTGGCCGTGCTGCTCTACACCTCCGGCACGTCCGGCAAGCCCAAGGGCGTCATGCTCACGCACGGCAACATCCAGAGTAACGCCTTCGCCGCCGTCCAACACGCCGCCATCACCAAGGCCGACACGTTCCTCGGCGTGCTCCCGCAGTTCCACAGCTTCGGCCTGACCGTCCTGACGCTGCTACCGCTGGTCATCGGCGCTAAGGTCGTCTACACCGCACGCTTCGTCCCGCGCAAGATCGTCGGGTTGATCGAAGAACACAAGCCCGACATCTTCATCGCCGTGCCTTCGATGTACGGCGCGCTGCTCTCCGTGAAAAGCGCCACGCCCGAAAGCTTCAAGTCGATCCGCCTGGCCGTCAGCGGGGCCGAGCCGTTGCCCGACGCGACCTACGAAGCCTTCAAGGAACGTTTCGGCGTGGGCCTGCTCGAAGGCTACGGCCTGACCGAGACATCGCCCGCCACCAACTGGTCCACACCGAACAAAAACAAACGCCACGCCGTCGGCACCGCGCTGCCCGGCGTCGGTAACTACATCGTCGATAACGACAACAATATCCTCGGCCCCAACGAAGACGGCGAGATCATCCTCACCGGCCCCAACCTCATGAAGGGCTACTACAAACTCGACGAACAGACCGCCGAGGTCATCACCACCATCACCCCGCCCGGCTCAAATAAGCCCGTCCGCGCCTTCCGCACCGGCGACATCGGCAAGCTCGACGACGAGGGCTTCCTCTACATCACCGGCCGGAAAAAAGAAATGCTCATCGTCGGCGGCGAAAACGTCTTCCCCCGCGAGATCGAAGAGGTGATCAACACCCACCCGTCCGTAGCCGCCAGCGCCATCATCGGCAAACAGGACGGCATGCGCGGCGAGGTCCCCATCGCCTTCGTCGAACTCAACGAGGGCGCCACCTTCGACGAGGCCGCCATCCGCAACCACTGCCGCGAATCTTTAGCACAGTTCAAGGTCCCTAAGGAGATCCGCGTCCTGGAAAAACTCCCCCGCAACCCCACCGGCAAGATCATGCGCCGGGCGCTGAAGGCGGAGTAGGTATTGAAATCTGACGTCAAACAAGAACGTAATAGGTATCAATTTGATCGGCTGTTTCCTGAGCTGAGAAAGTTGCCCGATGAAGTGCGGGATCATCTCGCTCTGACAAGCAATAAAATCAGGTACTGGCTGATGCCACAGTGGTGGCTGCGTACGTGCTACCCGGTAGTTTTGATACCCATGTGGCTCGTTGTAAATCCACATATCCCGCCTGATACCAAACTTGAAGAATGGGCGTTCGTTTATCACGATCATGCTGATATCGCTCATAATTATCTCGGTAAGACCTGCCACGCGTTACTGCAAAAGAACAGTCGTTCAAATGAATTGTTCCGACTAAAGATTCGGATTCTGCATGTCTAATCTGTCATTACGACCTCCGCGGCACCCCCGACGAATCCACCGCCTGCCCGGAGTGGCGCGGCGATCGCGGCGGTAGTGGGTGGCGCGTCCTATGGTGAATCCGTCCTCAGCCCCCGGTTTTGCCGGGGGCTCTGGGCCCCGGGGTCGATGAACAACAAAACCCGGCGGAGCCGGGGGCCGAGGGACCCACAAAACAAACCCGTAATTACTCACCGTCACTCCTGCATCACCACCTCAGGGCTGGTCGCCGACTTCAACCCCGGGGATCAGGGGCAGCACGGCCTCGACCATCTTCTCGTCGCTCATCGCGGCGCTGTTGAACGTGGCTGTGAAAATGCTCGGGCTTAACGGCGTGTCCGGCCAGTATGCTTGTAGAACGATTCGCGGTTCTGGTCGATCCGGCGGACCTCGTTTGCGGCGTGTTTGTGGTCGCAACCATGACACGGGCCATCTGCTCGATGCGGTATTCCAGCGGGCGCGACGACCTGGATGTGTACGCCCCGGGGCATGTTCTGCGTGATGAACACCCCGCCACGCCCGACGATCACCACCCGGCCGCCCTGCGCCAGCCCGCGGACCGTCTCCGCCACACGCCGGTACACCTGGGTCTCGGTCGTCTGCGACGTCAGCCCGGCGAACACATCATGCAGCCAGGAATGCGTCTGCTCGCCTAGCAGATCGACCAGCGTCTTGTGCAGGTTGTGGTCCTGCGAGACTTTTTCGACCAGTTCCTTGTCGAAGCCGTTCCAGGGTGTCTGCCCCGGGCCGGGCGGGTCTAATTCAGGCAGTTCACCAGCCCGGCGTACGAGTAAGTGCTCGCCCGCGCCAGCTCTCCGGCTGATGGTGATAAAAGGTGGGGACTGTTCGGCCGCTTCGGCCGACCGCCGATGGTATGTACGTGACCGCACCGCGGCCACGATGGAACTGAGCCTGCTCATCACACGCTCCTTTCGATGCCGCCGTCCATGAAATGTCGCCCAACGCTATTCATATTATAGACCACCGTTTAGGCGATCCAAGAGAAAATCCCTGTCGTTGGAAAAATGGCGAGGGTGAAGGGGCTTGAGACAAGGTGACAAGGTGAGAGGGTGACTTTTTTCACCCCTTCACCCCTTCACCTTGTCACTCCCCCTCATCCGCGCCCCCGACTCACACCCCGACGCGCTGGCGGTGGGCGTTAAGCAGTTGTTCGTAAACCGTCAGGGGGACTTTTTGGCCGCCGAGTTCGACGGTCTTGCGCGAGCCGTGATAGTCGCTGCCGCCGGTGGTCAGCAGGCCTAGTTTCTCGGCCAGTTTCGTGAAGCGTTCGGTGCTCTGGCGGGTCGGTCGCTGCGGCGGGTCTCGATGCCGTCAAGGCCCAGCTTTTTCAGTGGTTGGCGAATCGAGCTTGGCGGCGGTGTCGATGCCCAGCTCGTGTGTGGGGGCGCGCCAGCACCGCCAGACCGTCCGCCTCGCGGATGGCGTTGATCGCTTCTTCCGCCGAGAGCCGGTCCTGCGCAGACATACGCCCGCCGCTCCTGGCTGATGTAGCGGGTGAACGCCTCGTGGATCGACTTGACGTAGCCCCTGTGGCATCATGACCTGCCCGATGTGCGGCCGGTCGACGATCGCCCCCTGCTCCCCTGCGGCCTCGATCACCTTCTTCGTAGTCGATGCTCATCCCAAGCTCTTTGGGCCGTTCAAGCGGCTGTGCCCGGGCCCGCGCAGACGGGTCTCGATCTCGGCAAGGTGCGCGCTTCGGGGTTGATAAAGTAGCCCAAGATGCGCAGCGTGCCCAGGCGGGCAACTTTGTCGGTTTCAGCGTGGAGGATGGAAGGTCGGCCGAGAGCTCGATGCCGGGCACGGCCTTAATGCGTGCCTTCTTCGCCGCCGCCAGGAACTCGCTTAGCCCTGCCGTGGTGTCGTGGTCGGTCAGGGCGATGGCTTTGAGGCCCGCTTTCTTGGCAAGCCAGCAGGTCGCCGGGCGCATCGGTGCCGTCGCTGGCGGTCGAGTGCATGCAGGTCGCAGGTCATACGCGGATAGTAGGCTCAAACACGGTTCTTGGCGAGAGGGCATAAGTTCCGTTCGGTTTCCTGAATTACCTGTGATATGGCCGGCGAGATTTGATGCTCTGCGGAGCTAAATCCATGCAAGCTAAAAAATTAATTTATTTTCATAACCGTTTATAAATCTTGCAAGCGGCGTGATCGCGACTTTAAGCATTATGTTTGGTCGGCATAGTCCTGTCTCTTAGGTATTGTCTGCCCAAACCCGTTGTCTAAAGTTTTTTATCAGCTCCACATACGCGGCGGAAACTAAACAGGCACAGGAGACACGATATGGCAGCCGAGAAAACAGTCGATACCAACACGGACATCCACATGCAATTGCAGGGCGCTCAAGGACGACCTGTTGGCCGTCAAGGAAGACGTGGGCAAGGTCACCCTCGTCCGCGGCGCCAGCGCGAGTGCCGCCTACGCGGCTATGACCAAGCGGCCGACGGCCTTCAGCAGGGCATGGACTCGGCCCGGCAATGCATGCAGGAACGTCCGCTTTACTGCGCCGCTTGTCGCGATGGGTGTGGGCATGGGGCCTCGGGTTGCTGCTGACCCGGCGGTAAACCACCGGGAAGCGCACGGACCCATCTACGATGATCCTGAAAGGCGAAACAGTTGATCCGAGCACTGAGCACCTTGGTGGCGCACGGCCGAGCTTGTCGAGGCCGAGGAAGCGCGCTGCACGTGGTGAAGCGATCAAGCTGTTGGAAGCTCGGGCTTTACTACATCGCAACGTGCGTTGGCGGTGATGGGTCTGCTGGTGGTCGCCTCGGGCGTGTTTCTGCGCTGTCGGAGGTCATGAAGCCCGCCGCCATGGCTACTGATCATCGGAGGAGCGATCCTGGCCGTCGGTGGTGTGACTTTTGTCCTCGCACGCAGTTACGAACCGGGGTGAACCCGGGACTGGTACCTGAATGATGATTCGCCAAAACAATCGATCGACTCTGGTCGCCGCCAAGCGCGCCTTGCTCGGTGCGAACCGGCGCAACGTCGAAAGCCCTGCCCAACCGCTTGTAGATGGGGCAGCCCGGCTGATCCGGGACCACCCCGCGGCGTGCTTGGCTGGCGCGGCGGCGGTCGGCGCGGTTGTGGCGACACAACCGTGGGCGCGTCGTCTGCTGGTCGGCACCGCACGCAAGGCCGCCGGTTTTGTGGTGATGAAGGCGCTGGCCCGGGACCGTCATCGTTAGTGGTGTGTATCCAGCCTATCTCATTTGTGCGCAGGGGGAGTTAATCGGAAACACTGGGTTTTCGTCGTGTGATACCGGGTGTGAAGTGATGAAACACGCGCTCCGGTTTGCGGATTGGCGTACAGTTTTCCGGTGGGGTTGGATACCTCTGTACTGTTATTATGCCGGGGACCGCTAAGCCGCAAGCGGCGGGCGCGCGGGTGGGGGCCGGTGATCGGGGCGGGTGGGTGGAACAAAGAATTCATGTCTTCATATAAAGGGAGAAGCACAAGTGTGCGCGCGCGGCGTGGGTGGTACGCGATTGTTGCGTTGTCGCGTGGGTGCCGAAGTTTTGTGGTGGTGAAAGGAAGCGGGCCGGCGGATTATTTTGACCTGCCGGTTTTTTCTCCGCGGGATACCCACCGGGCCAGGTTGGCCCGGCTATATAGCCCCGCCATGTTGGCGGGGAGGATCGATGTGATCGCGGTCAGTTCCGCACTTCGGCCATATCGAAGTATTGCCGGGAACGGTCGTTGGTGTCGGGCCAGTAGGGTGCGGTGAAGTACCAGCCGTCGGGTGTCGGGCAGGCGACGATCTGTGCGGTATAGGTGCGGTGGAACGCGCCGGCTTTGGCGGGGGGCGGGTCGGCGATCTGGGCGACGATGTAGGGCATGCCCTGCCAGTCGGCGAGGTCGCCGGCGACGCTAGACTGGTTATGGAACGGCTGGCCGTTGGTGCCGGCGATCGTCGCGCCGCTGACTTTGCCTGCGGCGTCGATGCTAAATTTAAACACCTGCTTGACGCTGTTGCCCCCGTAGTCCGGGTTGCGCATCTGCATGGTCAGCCCGGCGGTCAGGGCGTCGGTGAGTTTCTTTTTCAGTTCTGCTTTGTAGGCGTCGGTCGCCTGCGTGAGTATCAGCGCGCCGTCGGTGATCGCGATCGGCCCGCCATTGGCGCCGGTATCGGCGACGCGGTAGGCCCATCGCTGATTGCGCAGGCCGTTGCCGAGGTTGCCCGAATGGATGCTGCCGCTTTCGGTGAGGTTGCCGAACTGTAGATCAAGCTGCGGCCCGGAAAGTGTATCGGCGATCTGGCCCTGCACCTCGACGACGGCCAGCACCTGCGGGAACGATGCCGTGCCGGATACCTTGCTGTCCGGCCCGACCGTCAGCGCCAGCGCGACCGGTCCGGGCCTGGGCAGGAACGTGCCGCGGTGGTTGGCCAATCCGATCAGCGGGGTGGACGGGCTGAGCGAGGCGAGCGCCTTGCGTTCGGCGTCGAACTTCTTCTGGCGCGCCGCCTCGTCCATCGCTTCGATGACCTCAAGGTCGGCGACGAAGCCGTTGGGGTTGTTGGTGTAGAACCATCCGCCGGTTAGTTTGCCGGTCGCAGGGTCGTGTGTGAGCTGGTACTGGCGGTTGTAGCAGTCGACCATAAGCATGGGCTTGTCGTCGATGACGGCGATCTGGGCGGTGGTGTTGGGCATCGGGGCGGCCTGGCCGTTGCTGCCGTTGATCAGCACGGACTCGCCGGTGTATCCGCCGGCCGGGTTGCGCGCGAGGACGATGCGCACGGTGTTGGGCTTGGGCTGGTTGGGGTATTCCGATCCGCTGACGCCCTCGAGGACCGCGAAGTCCTTGAGCAATTCGGCCATGGGTTTTTTAAGCCCCTCGACGCGTGCGATCTCGGCGTCGAATCGGCCGACGATCTGCTTGTGCAGGTTCTCATCCTGTTTCAGTTCCAATTCAAACGGCTTGCCGCCGTAGGTGATGTTCGCTTTGGCGACGGGGTTTTTCGCGTCGCCGGTGACCTCGAAGCCGATCGTCGTGTTGCCGTAGTTTTGCTGCGTGGGCGGGGGCTGGAGCTGTTGGCCGTAGGTCACGTTGACCAGGGGGTTTTTACCGCCCTCGTTGAGGTCGACGCTTGCACTGATCCGGTCGATGTGTGGCGGCGCATCGTCGTGCCAGGCGCGCTGCCCGGCCGGGTCGTTCTGCGCGGACATCGCGATCGACGCCGGCGCATCGGGCCCGGGCGTCAGACACACGATCACCAGCCCCGGCTTCTGTAAGAAGGCTTGCAGCGCCGCGTACTTGTCCTGCCGCGCCTTGGCCTCGGCCTTTTGCTGTACTTCAAAGGCCTGTTCGAGTGTTTGGCCGGTGGGCAGCCGGCGGAACCGCTGCGAATCGGTCCCGGCGAACATCATCTTGCCTTTGAGTTCCAGTTGGTCCCCGGAGATCGTGACACCGAAGACCTGCGTCTGCCCGGTGGGCGTGGTCAGCGAGACGCGCCCGCCGTCCATGACGGCGTAGTCCATCATGACGCCCGAGTTAAGCCCGGCCATCGCGGCCATGACCGGGGTGGCGAGCACCTTGCCGTCCTTCATGAACTCGAACCCGACGAAGTCGCCGTCGGTTACGAAGAGCCATGTCCCGACGAGCTGGCTGGATTTGCTGAGGTCCTTGCCTTCGAGGGGCGTGTCCGCCGAGGCCGGCGGTGTGTTGCTGAGAGAAGAGGATGAAGAGGAAGAATCATCGCCGCCGCAGCCGGCAAGACACAGGCACAGCGCAACGATCACGATCAAAGCGTGTAACCATTTCATATTGTTCCGCCCTAAAAAGCTACCGGAATCGGTGCCGTATAGATCCTACCCCCGCACGGGGATGTCTGGGCAACTATTTTAGATCGGGGTGGTTAGGCGTCAATACCATTTTGAGCCGGCGTCGCATCGGGCATGTAACACACCCGGGGTTGTTACTGGCCGGCCGGTTTGACGGGGCGTTGCACCTCGCCGTAGCGCATGAAGCCGGGGATGAAGGGGCTGTTGTAGCCCAGGTAGCGTGGGGGTCCGTCGGGGGCCCAGGTGTCGGCGTGTTCGGCCAGCCAGGCGTCCAGCGTCTTGAGGTGCTCGGCGAAGCGTTTGTCGGTGTACTTGCCGCGCACACCGATGCTGGCGTAGGTGCGGGCCGGGGCGTCGGTCACGGTGACCTCGCCGTCGGTTCCGGCGGTGCCCTGGTCGGGCCGGCGGTAGAGGAATGCCATCGAGGCCTGCTCGGGCGCGGCGTCGGGCTGTGCGGGGTCGGCCTCACGGTAGCCCATATCGACCGGCGCGGTCATCGCGATCTCGTTGGTTTTGATGTGCTTGAACAAAGTCATGAACATCGAGTCGGTGTCGCGCCGGCGTGTATCTCCCGTGGGGTTCTGATTCGTCGCTGTTTCAGTTTCGGGGGTTTCGATGGCTGTGGTGTTGGGCGCTTCGAGGTCGCTATCCGGAAGCGGGGTTTGTGTGACGATCGCGGCCCGTGTGGCGGGGTAGTGTTTCACCTCGACCTCGCCCACCGGGGTCAGCGTCGGCCAGCCCTCCGGCAGCGGGGCTTCACGCACCCAGCGCACGCCGTTGCTCACGCCGGTACACCCCGCG
Organism: Phycisphaerales bacterium; assembly: GCA_041402025.1. Taxonomy (GTDB): domain Bacteria; phylum Planctomycetota; class Phycisphaerae; order Phycisphaerales; family Phycisphaeraceae; genus JAJRRS01. The sequence goes on from JAWKTA010000056.1 coordinate 34,423, forward strand.
GCGATGCCCGCCAGGCCCAGTGACAGCAGCCCGACGA
>JAWKTA010000057.1:0-33067 GCA_041402025.1 Phycisphaerales bacterium
CGCCACCATCGCCCGACACCCCTCCACCAGCCCCGTGTCACTCCCCGCACGCAATATCGCAACGATCCGCGCGGATTCGATGAGGGCGGTGAGTTCGGTGGGCGTGCCAGGCATGGGAGATTTCCGGGGGAATGGTCCAGGGTCTAACGATGTTACTCGCCCCAATGATAACGCCTCCTCTCTCAGCGCCCGGCTCCGCCGGGGGTTTGCCATGAGCTCGCCGGAAGTTCCGCCCCAAGACCCGGCATATCGCCCGAAGGTTTATCACAAACCGCAAAAGTATGACCGCCTCGCCGCAAAACCATCCGGCCCAATCCTGCCCGCATGCACAACATCAACTACACAAAATGCTACAACGGGCCAGCCCCAGGTGTTTTCAGCGTCTCCGCCTCGATGAAGATGCGCTTGACCTCGGGGTAGGCCTGCTTGATCAATTGATCGGTGTGGGCGATGCGCGATTCGAGTTTATCGGTGGTCGCCGCGTCATTGAACTCGACGCTGAGGTTCACCAGGATATACTCCGGGCCCATGTGCATGGTGAGCACCTCGTTGACGCGCTCGACGTCGGGCTGCTCGCCGACAAGTTTGCGGATGCCGGCGACGACGGGTTTGTTGGCGCTCTCGCCTATGAGCAGGCTCTTGGTCTCGTAGGCGAGCCAGGCGGCCGTGCCCGCGAGGACGACGCCGATGAGGATGGACGCGATGCCGTCGAACTCGTGGATGTCGGTAAGCTGGCTGAGCATCACGCCGAAGAACGCGACCATCAAACCGATCATCGCGGCCGAATCCTCGAACAGCACCACGAACATCGACGGGTCCTTGCCCCGCCGGACCGCCTCGAAGTAGCCCCACTTGCCCTTGGCCTTGGTGAATTCACGGAACGCGAAATACCAGGCCGCACCCTCGAAGAGCATCGCAAGAATGAGCACGATGTAGTTGACCATCGCGTTCTCGATCGGCTCGGGGTGGATGACGTGCTGGACACCCTTGTAGATCGACACCGCCGCACCCACGGCAAAGATGAGCATGGCGACGATGAACGACCAGAAATAGACCTCTTTGCCATGCCCGTACGGGTACCGCTCATCGGCCGGGATCGCGGCGCGTTTCAGCCCGTACAGCAGCAGGATCTGGTTCCCGGTATCGACCAGCGAGTGGATCCCCTCGGACAGCATCGCCGAGCTGTTCGTGACGATCGCGGCGACAAACTTCGTGACCGCGATCAGCGCGTTGCCGGCGAGGGCGGCGTAGATGACTTTTTTGTTTGATCCGGCCAAACGGGACCTGTGGTTAGTGGTTAGTGGTTAGTGGTTAAGAATCATAATAGATGCTGACTAAAAATTAAATATAACCGCCAAGCCGCAAGCGTCTTGATGGATGACCGGGATGGTCGGCAATGTGTTGGATCGGATCAGTCGTGCCGGAGCGCCACGATCGGGTCGAGGTTGGCGGCTCGGACGGCGGGGTAGAGGCCGAAGACGATGCCGATGCCCATGGAGATGCCGACGGCGAGGATGATGCTATAGAGCGGAACGAAGGTGTCGATGCCGGACATGGCGGTGATGCCCAGCGCGATCGCTGGGCCGACGCCCGTGCCGATCAGGCCGCCGACGGCGGAGAGGACGACGGTCTCGACCAGGAACTGGGTGATGATCTGCTTCTTCTTCGCGCCGATCGCCCGGCGGATGCCGATCTCGCGTGTGCGCTCGGTGACGGACGCGAGCATGATGTTCATGATCCCGATGCCGCCGACGAGCAGGCTGATCGCTGCGATGGAGAAGAGCGTCCACTTCCAGATGTTGGCCTGCGCGCGGGCGGCGCGGAGCACGGCCAGCGGGACGAACAGGTCGTAATCCCCGTCCGGGTGGAAGATCTTCATCATGCGGTCGATGCCGGCGGCGACATCCTCGACGTTTTCGATGTCATCGACGGCGACGAGGATGCGGTGCAGCTCGACCTGCTCGGCCTGGAACGAGCCGGAGGCGAGGCGGATGTTCAGGTCGGTGTAGCGTTCCTTGGCGACGTTGATGGGGATATAGGCATCGACGTCGGAGTCGGGCGTGCGGTTGCCAGAGCCGGCGGTCTCGTTCTGGACGATGCCGATGACGGTGTAGATGTCCGGCCCGATCTGCAGCGGCTCGCCGATGACGCTGGTCGCGGCCAGGAGCTTGCGTGCGCCGGTGACGGTGAGGACGCAGACGTTGGCGGCGGAATCCATATCGCTCTGGTACAGGACACGGCCGGCGACGACCTCACGCGGGACCAGCTCGAACCAGTCGGGGGTGGTGCCGACGATGCGCAGCTCGCCGGTGCGTTCGCCGAAGTAGGCGGACTTTCGGATGTCCTTGGTGGGGACCGTGCGCTCGACGCTGCTGAAGGTTTCCTTGATGCGGGCCTCGTCGTCGTAGAAAAGGCCGTAGACGTTGACGCGCGAGCGCGATGTGCTACCCGCCTGGCTGTCGGCGTTCTGCCGGCTGGTGAGCATGATGTTGTTCGAGCCAAGCGCCTTGATCTCGTCGAGTGCCTTACGGCTCGCGCCCTCGCCGACGGCGAGCATGGCGACGACCGCGCCGACGCCGAACACCACCCCGAGCATCGTCAGCGCGGAGCGCAGCTTGTGCAGCAAAAGGCTCTTGACGCCCAGGCGGAACATGCGCCAGAGTTTGGCGAATTGCATCAGGCGTCCCTCTCGATCCGGTCGATGACGCCGTCTTTCATGTGCAGGCGGTGCTGGGCGTGGGCGGCGATGTCGTGTTCGTGGGTAACCATGATGATGGTCTTGCCGCGCTTGTTCAGGTCATCGAGCAGGGCCATGATCTGGTCGCTGGTGGACGAATCGAGGTTACCGGTCGGTTCGTCGGCGAGCAGGACGGGCGGATCGTTGGCAAGCGCGCGTGCGACGGCGACGCGCTGTTGCTGCCCGCCGGAGAGTTCGCTCGGGCGGTGATCAAGACGTTCACCAAGACCGACCTGCCCGGCGAGTTCGGCGGCGAGTTTGGCGCTACGCTCGGCCTCCCAGCCCAGGTAATACAGCGGCAACTCGATGTTCTCGCGCACGGTGAGCTGGGGGATCAGGTTGAAGCTTTGGAAGATGAAGCCCAAGTGCCGGAGGCGGAACTCGCTGAGCGCATCGTCGTCGAGTTCGGCAACGTCCTGGCCTTCGAGCTTGTAGCTGCCGGAGGTCGGACGGTCCAGGCAGCCCAACACGTTGAGCATGGTACTCTTGCCCGAGCCGGACGCGCCGAGGATGGCCCAGAACTCACCGCGCCCAAGCGTAAGGTCGACCCCGGCGAGTGCGTGAACTTCCTGCGACCCCATGCGGTAGGTCTTGGCAGGATTGGTTCAGCTAGATGAGCGTCCCGTTACGGAGAGGTTTGGCTGTGGGTGTGTCGGGCATCGTCTGGGTCATTCGGTGATACAGGTTGGGAAGGCGTGGCCCTCCGCCGAGCCGTGAGCTTGCGGTAGAGCCGTGGCTGAAAGCATTTTGAACGTGCTACTGCTGTTGATTCTGTTGCCTCCCACCACCACCCTGTCCGCCGCCGCGTTGCCCGCCGCGCTCCTGCATACGTTGGCGCATGGCTTCGCGTTCCTCGGGGGTCATGTTCTGGAAGCGCTGGCGCATCTGCTCGCGTTGCTCGGCTGAAGGCTGACCGGGTTGGCCGGCCTCGGCGCCGGGCTGCGGCGAGGGTGTTTGTGTGGCCGTTTCGGCGGGCTTGTCGGTGGCGGACGTATCGGCGGAAGCCGTTTCTGCCGTCTGACTATCACCGCCGGGGATATCACTTTCCGTGGGCAATCCCTTCGGGCCGGCGTCCTGTAGCGGCGGGTTGGTCAATACCTGGTCGCCGGTGTTCAGGCCCGAGACGATGTGGATGCGGTCCTTATTATCAAGCCCGAGTTCGACGCTGACCGGCTGCGCGCCGCCCAGCCGCTTGACGTAGACCGTCGGCTGCGAGCCGATCTTGACGACCGACTGAACGGGCACGGAGATCACATCCTTGAGCTGTTCGATGATGACCTGAGCCTTGCACGTCATGCCGGTGCGGACGCCCTGGAGTTCACCGTCCAGGTGTATCTCGGTGTTGTAGACCTTCAGGTCGGGGTTGCCGCGCCAGAAGCTCTGGGCGTCGGGCAGCGGGGAGATGCGCGCAACCTTGCCGAAGTATTCCTTGCCGGGCAGCGCGTTGATGGTGATGCGGACGGGCTGACCGATCTTGACCTTCTTGAGGCTGGACTCGTGGACCTTGATGTTCACGAGCATGGAATTGGCGGTGGGCAGGAGGATCAGTTCCTCGCGTTCGCGGACGGTGCGCCCGGCCTCGAGCGGCTCGTCGTTGCCGCGGCGGTCGTCGCGCCCGGTCGTCGCGTAGATGGCCATACCGTTGGCGGGCGAATAGATCTTGGTCTTCTTGAGCTGGTCCTCGAACTTGGCGAGCCGTTCCTTCTGCCGCTTCAGCTCGGAATCCTTGGCCTGGAGGTCGGCCTCGTCCTGCACGACGTTCGCCAGCGCCTGACGCTTGACCCGGTCCAGCGACATCTCCTTCTGCTCGACGTCGCTCTCCAACTCGCGGACACGGCGCTTGTAGGTGAACTCTTCGAGCAGCGCAAGGTCGGCCTTGGCGGTGTCAAGGTCGAGCTTGGCACGTTCGAGACGCAGCTCATCGCGCGTCAGGTCGGCCAGAGCGATGTATTTTTCGTCGTACAACCGCTTGGACCACTGGGCGGTGTTCTGCGTGTCTTCCAGGTCGCCCTCGGCCAGCGCGATCTTGGAGACAAGCTCCTTGTGCTGCTTAGGGTATTCGCCCTCGACGTATTTCTTGAGGTCTTCCTTGGCGAACTCGAAATCAAGCTCGGCCTGGGCGACGTCACTCTCGCCCTTGCTGCGTGTGATCTCCAGACTCTCCCGAGCGCGGACGTACGCGGCCTCGGCGTTCTGCACGCGGATCTGCTGGTCGACTATGTTGTCCTGGAGCTGGCTGCCGTCGAGCTCGACGAGCAGGTCGCCTTCCTTGACCTGCTTGCCCTCTTCGACGATCCAGATAATCGTTGTCTGGCCCTCGACCTCACACTTGAGCACGACCTGTTCACGCGCCTGGATCGTGCCGGACTCGGTGACGTCGATGGTCAGCGGTCCTTTTTCGGCGACGAAGACCGGGCCGTCCGCGCCAAGCCCATCGCCGCCGGACGAGCCGCCGAAGAAATAGATGCCCAGCAGCAACACGACCACCGCCGCGCCGGTGAGCACGGGCCAGCTGCGCCACTTGGCCGTCGTTTTATGTTGCAACGGGCCTGTCTTACCCGCCGTTGTGATCGTTGCCGTCATGGGTCGCCTCCTCATGATTGTAGGTACGCCACAGCCCCTGCTCGTTGACCTCTAAAACCCCCATGTCACGCTGGATCGCCAGCTCCGCGATCAGGTACTGCACAAGCGCCTGGGTCAGGCTGTTCTGCGACTGGACCAGGTCGTCCTTGGCGTCCAGCGCGTTGCGGATGCTGCCCCGGCCGGCCTGTAAGAGCAGGTCCGTGCTGCGGACACGCTCACGCGCCAGGTCCACCGCGCCCGCCTGGATGTGCAGCGACTCGCGCGACTCCAGCAGGTCTCTTAGGATGTTACGCACGTCGAGCTTCACACGGTCTTCCGTTTCCTGAAAATCCCGGACCGTACGTTGCAGGTCGATCAAACGGTTGCGGTAGGCGTTGCGCTCCCGGGTCCGCTCAAGCGGCAGGTCCAGCGTCAGGAGTGTGTCGTAGAAGCCTTGATCGAAGCGAGGATCGAATGAATCGGGCTGACCGGTGGAAGATAAAGATCGGCCCTCGCCCGCACGTGCCCGGCCGAGCAGCGTCAGCTCCGCGCCCAAGGCGTCCGCGGCGACCACCACGCTCCGCTGGGCGTCGTACACCTCGCCCTGCGCGATCCGTAAATCAAGACGGTTTTTCAATGCCAGATCAACCGCGACGTCCTGCTCCAGCTCCATCGGCCCCGCGCCTTCCCGGCTGGGCACGATCAGCGTCACCGGCGCATCGGCGGGCAACGCGTCATCGGTCTGCACAAGCGGGTCCTCACGGGCGGGCAGCGCGTCACGCACCGTCTGCGCCAACCGGTCCAGCTCGTCACGGTCAAGCTCGATATCCGCATCGACCGGCAGGCCCAGCGTCAGCTTGAAGCCGTCCAGGCGACGCTCGTATGACTGCTGCGCCGAAATCCAGCGTTGCCTGGCCTGCAACTCGTCCTGCAACGCGCGGTCGACTTCGATCTGCGATTGCCGGCCGGCCTCGGCCTCACGCTTGACCTGACGCACCGTGATAATCAGCCCGCGGTAGTTGTCTTCTTCGTTCTGGATCCGGTCTAGCTGCTGCAGCACCGCCAGGTAATCGCTGGCGATATCCACCACGAACGTGTGCTTGAAACGCTCGAAACGGTAGATCGCGTAGAGCGCATCCCGCTCGGACTGCACCAGCGGCTCGGCGACAATGTGCCGGCCGGAACCTCGCAACAAGGGCAGCTCCACCGAGAAGTCAGCCGAGAGCGCGTTGCTTGAGGAATGGTCCTGGGTGAGGAGCTTGGCGACATCCAGTGCGATCGCACCGGAGAGGGTCAAGCCGTTGGTAAACCGCTGGGTCAGGCCGAACTCCGTGCTGCTGTCGATCCCGGCGACCTGCGGGTCCGCGCCCGAATCGTAGCTGACATCGGCGCTACTGACGCCGGAGAACGTCGTGCGGAACGCGTCACGCTCCAGGTCCAGCGCCAACGCTGTGCGGTAGACGTTTTCCTTCTGCGACTGATAGTCCCGGCTGTTGCCCGCCGCCACCCTAAGCGCATCAATCAGCGTCAGTTTGATCGGCACGCCCGGCTCGATCGTCATCAGCCCGTCGGACTCGCCCACGCCCTGCTTTAAATAGTCGTCATCCGGCCAGTGCGGGATCGATTCAAGGTTCGTCACACCCAGCGATGCCGTGTGCGACCGGGCCAGGTTCTGGGCCTCCATCAGCCGACGACGCAAAGTCTGCTCGGGCTTCTCGATGGTGAATGGCTCCTCCCGGCCAAGCCCCTCAAGCTGCTTCTGCTTGATGATCCCTTCCGCGGCCTTGTCCGCCTCCACCCGGTAGGTGCCGGGCTTACACCCCGGAACGACAAACAACGTCAAGGCCAGCCCCAAGGAGGCGGTACACGACGCTATCTGCCTGCAAGTGTTGGATTTAGCCATATCTATCTGTTTACGCCAAATTCAGCAAAAGTTCCAGACATCATCCGGCGTTTTGAGGCGGGACCCGGACCATGTAGGCGCACGATACCCTTAAGCCGACCATACAGCTATATAAGGTAACGCGGGCCGGCCTGTTTGTATTGCCCGGCACCCCCGAAAAACCACGGGGCAAAACCCCCGGCATGCCAATGCCAAGTCCCGTAATCAAAACCGCTTCCGGTGCCTCTGAATCCGTGCCCCCCCCGACCTTGCCGCCCCCCCCGGGGCCTGCTACGATGTGGAAACAGTTTGCGGGGTAGAGCAGCTTGGTAGCTCGTCGGGCTCATAACCCGGAGGTCGCAGGTTCGAATCCTGCCCCCGCTATTAGTCGGTCTAACTGACCGACTCCACTGTTAACGGCGAACGCCGCTGAGAGACCTCGGCGTTTTCGCTTTTTACGCCAGTTCTGGCCAGAATTTACCACTGGCGGCCAATTCGATCCGTGTCTCCTTATCTGCCCACCATAACCAGATCAGCCGTTCTGGTCACCCAATCGGCCGTATTGACCGAAAGTCTCTCTTCGCCGGGTGAGACAGAGGCTCGGGTTATGGGGAGGTTGCGCACGAAGTGGAAGGTGTCCAGCCTTAAACCTGCCCTTGCGGTTATGGCCTGGGACCAGCCATCCCAGATCAAGTTAGGTAACCAATGAGGGGCATATTTTCGCCCAGCTTTTGGAGACCGCATGATCTCGACCGCGACCCGCAGCAGGACCAGACCGAAAAGCGAACGCCGCGAGGAGGTTGCCCGCATCTTGGCAGCAGGCCTGCTCCGCTGCGTCAGGGAGGCCCAATCGCCCCTGACGCCGACGAAAAATCTTCGTCGGGGCCGCAAAGTGGCCTTGATCTTCCTTCGAAAACGTGGCTCAGTGTGGCTCAACGACCCACCGGTTAACGGGTCGAGCCCCGACGGAAGGAACCACATTGAAGCAGGACATCGCGACGCAACTCGCAGCTTTGGACGATATGACGACCGGCGACCTCAATCTGGGACTCCTGGTCGTGAACTACACAACCAACCCCACGAACTCGGCATCGGGCCTATCTGATCCAGCAGAACGCCTGCATCCAGCTAACGCCGAGGGCGGTCTGTCGGAACGAGTCCGGCAAACGTGCCGCTGAACTGGCCGACGACGCTGACGTGCGGGTGATGGCACCGAAAGCCATGATCTGCCCACTCGCAGATCGGCGAGACGGCGATTTGGTCACCCGGCCCGATCTCACGGGTTCCTGGCATAAATCGACCGACCCACGCATCCTCGCCCTGGCAATACACAGCCCTGAGTACAAAGGTCGCACCATCCGGGCGGTCGTCCTCGAAGATGGCCAGGGCTTCGAGTGCGACGGCGAACGCTTCCGCCGCTGACCGCGCTGAAGAAGATCACCGGCAGCCACATGAACGGGATTCCGCTTCTTCAGGTTGGGGGCGCAGCGATGAGCCGAGCCAAGAAGTATGGCCGCGAAGTCAACGGTAAGCGATGCGCCATAGCAGCATCGCGTCGAGCGAAGAAGGCCTCGACCAGTTCAACTCGCTCGATGCCCAGCGAAGCGGTTGCCGAGGCGTCTATCGCCAGCCAGAAGGCCGAGGGGCTGGACGGCTCTGCCGGATCGATACGATGACGGCGGTCACCAGGGGGCAGTATTGAACGCCCCGCCATCGAACGCCTGCTCCGTGACATTAACGCCGGTGCAAAGTCGATTGCGGTGGGGTTTGCTTACATAAGGTAGACCGCCTGAGCCGATCGCCGATGGACTTCGCCCAATCATGGAGACGTTCGATCGCCGGGGCGTTTCGTTCGTCTCGGTCACGCAGCAGTTCAACACGACCGATCGATGGGCAGGCTGGACGCTCAACATCCTGCTCAGCTTCGCCCAGTTCGAGCGGGAGATCATAGGCGAACGCATCCGCGACAAGCTGTGGCCGCCCAGGCCCGCAGCGCGCGGACCGGCGTGCTCCCGTGCTGGGTTACGATGACTGCTCGTCCGAGTCCGCGTCTGGTCATCAACGCGGAAGGAGGCGGCGCAGGTTCGAGAGGATATTCCGCATGTACTTGCAGGAGGCAGCACTGCTGCCGCAGGCCGGCGAACTGGCCCGTCGCAACTGGCCGAACAAGCTGCGCACGACGAAGAAGGGAAAGCAACTCGGCGGGCGTCCTGCTCGACAAGTGCCACCCTGTACGTCCTGCTAACCAACCCCATCTACACCGGGCAGATGCCCTACAAGGACGAACTGTATCCGTGCGAACATGAGCCAATCATCGACTCTGAGTTGTTTGATATGTCCGCGCCAGCTCAAAAGAATGGATGACCGGAGGTGTGCGGAGGTCCGCAATAAGTACGGGCGCTACTGCGGGGCCTAATGCGTTGCAAGGGCGCTGCGCTACGACGCACACTCATCGCGGCAAGGGCCGACACGTTCACCGGTATTATCGCTGCACGCACGAGATAAAGAATGGCTGGGAGGCGTGCTTTGGCTGATTCACTTTAACGCCTGTGAGATTGAGACTCTCGTCGTCGACGAAGTTCGCCGTCTAGGCCACGACGAAGCGTTGCTCGCCCAGGTACTCACGGACACCCACGCGGCGATCCAGGGCGAACTGGAGGCCGTACAGCGCGACCTCGACGATCTGCGGCGGCAACGGGACCGCGATGGCCGCGAACTGAAACAGCTTGCCGCTAGCGGGCGAACTGATGACGAGACCACCTCACGCATCGCAGATCTGCACGCCCGCATCGCCGATGCGAACCGGCACGAACCGCAGTTGGAGACCCGGGTGACGGAACTGGATAGCGAGACGGTCACACACGCGGATGCCCGAGCCGCTTTCGCGGACCTCGATAATCTGTGGAAGAACCTGATGCCCCGTGAACAGGCACGGCTCCTGAAGCTGCTAATTGCCACGGTGGACTACGACGGGCAGGCTGGCACCGTGTCGGTCACCTTCCGCCCGACGAGCATTCGGTCGCTGATCGACCGTAGACTGGAGTAAAGCCGCATGACGACCGTCACCCGCGAAATCCACTTCGCCCGCAAGTCACGACGGAAGATCATCAAGCCCGGACCACCGCCCGAGCCAACGGCCACGGAATGCTGTATCCCTCGCGTATCGAAGCTCTTGGCTTTGGCGATCCGCTTCGACCAGATGCTCGCCCACTGTCAGGTCGCCAGCATGTCCGAGCTTGCCCGACTCGCTCACGTCACCCAGCCGCGGATGACACAGATTATGACTCTGCTTCACCTGGCTCCCGACATCCAGGAGGAAATCCTCCACCTTCCCCCAATTAAGACCGGACGTGATCCCGTCACCGAACGTGATCTGCGACCCGTTGCGCGGCAAGTAAACTGGAGGATGCAACGAAGAATGTGGCTCAGACTGAAAAACTCAGCAGAATGAACATCTGGGCGGTAGTTCTCACTCTTGCCGCTGGTGTTGTCGCATGACCGACATTCGCTACAGATGCGAACACAAACTCCAACCCAAGATCCACCCTAATACGATCCTCGGCTTCATACGGGTTGCAGATCATCTTTGAACTGACTGAGTTTGACGGTGCCACCGGGGAGATTGGCGATCAGTTCGAGTTCGCCGCCCAAGGCCTTGACGATGCGGCGGAGGGTGCTGATCTGCATGTCCTCTTGCGCCTCCAGCTTTGACATTGACGGCTGCTTGATGCCGAGCGTGTTGGCGAGGTCGGTCTGAGTCAGGCCTGCCTGCAGTCGGATTTCCGACAGCAGCATTTCAATCATCGTGTCGCGCGCCATTGCCTCGACCCGGGCCCGCCGTTCCGGGGTCATGCCCGCTTCGAGTTCTTTGAAGTTGCGTGCCATCAGATCAGTCCTTCCTCTGTCAGTTGCCGAAGGTGCTCGTCGTACAGCCGGTCAGCGAGCGGGACCATCTCGTCGTAGAAACGATCATTGCCGGTCTTATCGCCACCGATCAATAAGATCGCACACCTGCGCGGGTCAAACGCGTAGAATGTTCGAATCGGTCGTCCCTGGCACTGCGTGCGAAGCTCTTTCATGTTCGTGTGCTTCGACCCCTTCACGGTATCGGAGTGCGGCCTGGGCAACCCCGGCCCCAACTGTCTCAGGACCGAAACGCTTACTGCGATAGCGTCCTGCTCAGCTTCGGTCAGGTTATTCCACCACTGACCGAACTCATCCGTGAATTCGATTTCCCACATCACCATATTATATCCTATCGGCTATATTCGTCAAGAGCTATAGACCGATTCTCGGTATTTATGACGGAAATAATAAATCAGTACATAGGCTACTGACCATTGACTTTCGCAGGCCGGTCGATATAATAGCAGTATGATGGCTACTGACGAAATATCTGCCCGTGCGGTAAAGCTGGCAAAGGTGGCACGGGTCCAGCCGGGGTATCTCAGCCGAACCAGTGTCCGCTCAATCCCCGAAGGCACACACCGGCTTCTCCAGGCTAAGGATGTTGCTCCCGAAACCGGCATTAGATTCTGCGGGCGCAGTACGGTTCTGCTGCGCGCACCCCGGTTTGTATTTCAGGTCTCGACCGCGACATCCTCCTTACTGCGCAGGTCAAGACCATCGAGCATACTCGTCACGAAGACTTGATCGATACGCTCGCCTCACACGGGTTCTACATCATCCGGCCGTTCACGGATTATGTCATCCCCGAATTCCTCGCTTGGTGGATAAACCTTCCCCATATACGGGCGCAGATCGACGCGGGCTCACGCGGCACGGGGATCGGTTACGTCAGCCGCTGGCCAAACCTCTTTACAGCTCCCCGCATGGTCGTGTCGCCACCGGACGTACAACGCAGGATCGCCGGGGCCATCGGCCTGGGTAGAAGAGAATAAGTTCAAAACGTCTTAACGAGAATGAACAATTAATCCAAGCCATTTGCCGGCAAGCCGTTCAGCAGTAGAAGGAACAGCATTATGACGCAGACCGTGTCCCAAAAGGAAATCAACGGCATCCTTCTGGAAAGCGTGCAGACACGTTTCGTGGCACGCTCGATCCAACCCAATACAAGGATTACATCCTCGTGATGCTGTTCATCAAGTACATATGTCCGACCTCTCGAAGGACAGCGACCAGTATCTCAAGCAGTACAAGGGTGATGAAAGTCGCGTCGAACGGCCGCTCGGCCGTGGAGCGATTCGTCATGCCCACGGTCAAGTTGAAGGACAAGAACTGGCAAGGTCGAAGATACGTTTCTCGCTAGCTTCGACAGCCTTTATGAACGTCGCACGCGATCGAACATCGGTGAGCTGATCAACGTCGTGCCTTTGGAGGCTATCGAAGACGCTAACAAAGCCAAACTTGAGCACGTTTTCCGCAACATCGATTTCAACTCGAACTGAATCTTGGCCAAAGCCAAAGACCGCAATCGTCGGTTGATTCACTTGTTGAAGACGCCAAACCGCAACTCGACCTACGTCCCAGTCGCATCGGCAAGCAGGATATCATCGGCAACGCCTACGAATACCATCAGCCGGTTCGCTGCTGATGCGGGTGAAAGGTGGCGAGTTCTACACCCTGCAAAGGAAGTCGCCGCGCTTCTGGCCAAACTGCTCACAAGTCCGGCGACACCATCTGTGACCCCACTCGTGGGTCCGGTTCTGTTGCTCATCCGCGTGGCCAAGGAAGTCGAATCACATAACTTCGCCTTGTACGGCCAGGAATCCAACGGCAGCACGTGGGCGTTGCCCATGAATATGTTCCTCCACGCGATGGACAATGCCTGCCGGAATGAGTGGTCTAACACGATCACCAGCCCACATCTCGTCGAGGGCGACCGTCTGTTGAAGTTCAACGTGGTTGTCGCCAATCCGCCGCCCTCACTGGATAAGTGGGGCCAAGACCACGCCGAGAACGACCCGTACAACCGCTTCTGGGCGAAGCGCGGCATCCCGCCCAAGAGCAAAGGCGACTACGCCTTCATCAGCCATATGATCGAGACTGCCCACGAAACCGACGGCCGAGTCGGCATCATCGTGCCGCACGGCGTACTGTTCCGCGGTGGGGCCGAGGGAAGATTCGCCAGGAAACTCATCGAGGACAACCTCCTCGAAGCAGTCATCGGCCTACCAGCAACCTCTTTTTCGGCACCGGCATCCCGGCCGCCATCGTCGTCTTCAACCGCGCCCGCAAGCCGGATAAGGTCTGTCCAAACGCGACAAGCACGTGCTGTTGAATCGACGCTAGCCGCGAGCTTGAATCCGGCACCAACCAGAACCGGTTACCCAGGATATCGCAAAGATCGTCGACACGTTCGACGCCTTCAAAACGGTGGATAAGTACGCCTACCCCGCAACGCTGACCGAGATCGAGGAGAACGAGTTTAACCTCAATATCCCTCGGTACGTGGATACGTTCGAGCCTGAGCCCGAGGTGGATATCCCCTCCGTGCGAAAGTCGCCGCCCTTGAAGACGAAATCGCCGCCGTGGATAAGGAACTGAACGCAGCACTATGAGTTGGGCCTGTGACCGAACCGTTCTATATCCTGAGCGTGGATGGCGGTGGCTACCGTGGGCTGTTCTCAGCCCACGCGTCCTTCGACGCATGGAGCACGCCTGGGGCATCAACTGGCACCAACGGTTCGGTATGTTCGCCGGAACTAGCACCGGTTCGATCCTCGCGGGTGGCCTAGCGAGTGGATGAGTGCGGAGAAGTTATACGAACTTACGTGCAACACGGCCAAAGTATCTTCACGAAGCGATCTGGATCCGCCCTCGACCTGTTTCAATATCTTCACCAGCCGGTATTCGAATCAAAGACGCTGCGCAGTTTGCTGCAGGATACATTCGGTTCGACCAATTTCGCGAGATTCCAGTTCCGCTCATCCTTCCTGCTGTAGACATAGGTAACGGATGCGTGCACGTGTTCAAGTCGAAATATGCCGATGGCTTCGTCCGCGACCCTGGTATCAAGTTGTCTGATGCGGTGTTGGGCCTGTGCTCGGCCCCAACGTACTCGATCCGCATTGTGGACGGAAAATATCAGTTGGTCGATGGTGGTATCTGGGCTAACAACCCATCGCTCGTCGCCGTCATTGATGCCCAGTATCGATTGAAGATTCCGCTGGCCGAGATTCGAGTGCTTTCCATCGGCACCGGCAAGAGTAAGGTCTTTTACCCCAGAACAGAGGGACGTTGGAAGGATTGGCTGATCCGCAGTTGGCAAGGATGGGTTTCGCTACGCGCTGGCAGCCGCAGCAAGCTGCTGGATTTGATTCTGAATCTACAGGCCGACACGGCCCACAACATGCTTTGCCTGCTGTTCGGTGAAAGCCCAATCAACCCCGAGCGTGTCTTCCGCCTGACGTTCGAATCGGATTCCCACCTGCCTATGGATTCGGTTCGCCACGGTGGATGACTGGATCGCGAAAGCAGATCATTGCTTCACACACCATTCGCCGAAGCTCAAGCAATTCCTCAACCTGACGGGGGTGCCCCATGATCGTTACGGAACAACAGCACCAGCTCGATGATGTGCTAACCCAGGTTGCTATCGAACTCGACATCCCGCCACACAAGTACACTGAGGCAATGATCAGCTTGACGCCATCAAACGCCACCTCCAAGGGTGAACGGTCCGGGCTCCACGCCGCCGCCTGACGTTTATCTGCAGGGATCGTTTCGACTCGGCACGGTCATCCGGCCGGTCAGTGGCAGCAAAGACTGTGGGTTCGACATCGACATCGTCTGCCAGATCGACCGCGACAGATACGACGTGATCCCGAGGACCTGAAAGACGAAGTGGGTGAGGAGGTCAAGGCTACACGAAGAAGAACAACATGGACCGGCTGAAGAACACCGGGCGCTGTTGGGCGCTGAACCATGCACCTGACAGCGAAGGGCACTCGGCTTCACGTTGATATCCTGCCATGTTCGCTCGATCACTGACGCCGGCTCAGCGGATCGCCGCTGCCAACGACCAGCACGGGGCCACGCACTGGCAATACACCCAGACTACTATCGCCATCAACGCACCGCGATGATGACGCCAGCCTCCGCCTGGGAACAATGACTGGGCGCTCCAGCAATCCCATCGGCTTCGCCTACTGGTTCAAAGACATCTGCGATCCCGGTTACTCCCACATCGACTATCTATCACAGAAGCAGCTGCTGTTCGAAACCTATGGCCAGCGGCCAACTTCCCTACAACCGGGATGCAGGATATCCCCGACGCGCTTGTCCGTACCCCCGCTCCAGCAAGGCCATATCCAGATCATGAAGCCGCCATCGCGATATGCTTCATCGGGCATCGTGATGAGGGTCACAGCCCATCTCGATGATCATCACTACGCTGGCGCGCGGCTGTATGAAGGCCGGGCCAGTCAGTATCAGACCACGCGGTCGGTGCTGCGATTTATCATCGACACACTGGCCCAGCACGCCGCCCTGGTGGAGAATCGTGTTGCTCGAAGACATCAGCCGGATGCGATTGATCCGCCGCGTAGGTGATAGGTGGTACATTCCCAACCCAGTCAACCCGCACAACCCCGGTGATCCCGACGACAAGGGCGAAAATCCGCCGACCGCTGGCACGAGGATGACCACGCCAAAGCCGGGCGCGTTCTTCCGCTGGGCTCGAATGGCTGCGGGCCGACTGGACAGCTTGCTCACAGCGTCCAGACGTTGCAGCCGTTGAGAGGACGCTGGACCAACGCCTTCGGCGATGACATTCTCGACGCGTGCCCTGAACCATCCGGTATGAAATCGGGTAGCGTTCGGGCGGGCATGTTGCTGGAAGCACGGTCCAAAGCCAGTCGCGTTTCGACGTTACCCATCGCGAACAACCGAAGTGGGCCGGGACCGAATCATGATGGCGACGTGACCATCGACGAACGCGCTACCCGCCAGGGCCGGGCGCACACTCACCTCTCGACGGATTCCGACGAATCGCGAAGCATTACTCGCTTCGGTTCGAGGCCAAGACTGACGTCCCATGGCTATTCGACGGTACTGGCAGGTCGTGAATACCGGCGACGAGGCTGAGTCCTGCAGCGGCCTTCGTGGCCAGACTCATCTGGTTTCAACATCCACAAGGAGAGCACGCTCTACAGCGGTTTCCACTCGGAGTGCTTTATTGTCAAAGACGGCGTCCTCGTGGGGCGCAGTGATGAGTTTGTTTAACGTTGAATAGAGGTACCGGCATGTTTGATGATCTGATACGAGAACTAGAACGAACACCGAACGCGAGCCGGTTCGGGTGCCTGTCGACGCCGATGCCGACGGCTACTTCGATCGTGAATGCCCAAACGAGGAGTGCGAGTTTCAGTTCAAGGTCGTCGTCGATGACCGGGCGAGGGCTTGTAAGGGTGCGGCAGATGCACTGTCCATATGGGCACCGTGTTACCCGCCGATCACTACTGGACAAGGAACACCGGAACAGGCCCGAAATCAGGCTATGCGATACTTTTCTGGTCATGTCGGCCAAGCCATGTTCGAGGTAATGCCGATTCAACAGCCAGCAGCCGGCAAGGGTCGCATCACCATGTCGCTTCAGTACAAGGGGCCCGGCGCACGTACCTCGCCTCAAAGCCCTCGAAGCCGCCGAGCAGATGCAGTCGAAGATCATCTGCGATCAATGCGATGCAAGGTTCGCCGGTCGGCAAGCGCATTCTTCTGTCCCAAGTGCGGGCACAGTTCAGCCGTGCGAGGTTCAATGATGCCATGGCGAAGATAAAGCGAAGGTCAGGCACCTCGAACGCGTGGTTGAGGCGGTGGCGACGCAGGACAAGGACGCCGCCGAACTGACGCGCCGGTCCCTGCTCGAAAGCGGCATTTCCGATGCTGTCGTAGCATTCCAACTATGATGGAAGAACTATACCGTGCCCATCCCGGGCAAGCCGGACAAGGTCAGGGCCAATGCATTCCAACGCTCAGCGATGGCAGCGACCTCTGGCAGGCCATCATGCTCTGCTTATGCCGATGTGCTCGGCCCAGGAACTCGAACGTGATGCGTTCTGTTTCAGCGTCGGCATCTTCTCGCCCATCGCGAGTGCGCATCGTCGACGATCAATACATTCAGCGGAAAGCGGGCGGCCCGGAAGGTCCGGCAGCATCATCGTTCGCCCCGAGCATGTTGATGAACTGGTCGCGTTGGTCCGCAAACTCGTGGCATACCTGCCCGCCGAGGGGAATGAGTACCGACCGGAACAACCGGGCTCATGCGACCGATTGGCGATCTGCTCAAGCAGGTCCGTCGGCCTGGATGGAGCTGAATATGAACTGTCATGAGATCGGTATCCGCAGTCACTGTGCAAGGGTATCTTCCACAAGCCGGAGACGACCGGGAAGAAGATCGGCAACAGCGGTGCTTCCGGATCAGCCGGGCTGTCTGGTGTTCAACATTATTTTCGCTTGGGAGCAGGCCGTCGCGATGACCAGCATGCGGACGCGGGCATGATCGCTTCACACCGGTTCCTGATGTACCAGTCTCGTAACGGCAAACTGCTGCCTGAATACGCCTGGCGATGTTTCCATGCCGTGCGGCAAGATGACCTGAACATCGCCTCACCTGGGGCGCGGGGCGCAACAAGACCCGGGGGCAGGAAGAATTCAAGCGGCTCAAGATTCCCGTCCCACCTGTCGAACACGCCGCCGCCGGGCGCGACATCCTGTCCACGGTGGATCGGACGATGGAGCGTCAGCGGCTTATCAGCGTCAAGCGAAACTCAAGAAAGGCCTCGCCCGGCAACTGTCACCGGCCAACGACGACTGCCGGGGTTCACGGGATCGTGGACAACGCACCTGGCTCGACACCATCAGCAATATTGGCAAGGGCGCGGGTGGGTCAAAGGCTGATCTCGTACCGAGGGGCTGCCTGTTGTGCGCCACGGGGAACTCTACACTATCTACACGTTCGTATAGATGAAGCCGTATCTTTCGTGTCCTCGGATGCCGCCACACGATGCAGCCACCGCCGCAGCACATTCGTCGCCGGATCAGGCGAGGACCGCATCGAGATCGGCACCGCCGCTGCCTACATGAACGGCGAACCAGCCTATGCCGGGGGCGACATCGTCATCGTGTCGCCGACGGAGACCAACAGCGTATTCCTCGTATACTTTGTTGGGCAGCAACGATGTTCGCCGCGACTCTACCGCCGTGCACAAGGCACCGGTGGTGCATCTCATATGCGTGGATGTCGCCGTCTGGAATTGCGCTGCCATCGATCGAAGAGCAGGACCGCATCGCCGAGGTGCTGTGCCGCGGCGGATCGGGAGATTGCCCCTGCTGGAGAAAAGCTCGCCGCCCCAACGAATTCAAACGCTTCCGATGCGACACTGCTGGATTGCCGCACGCTTCCATGGCTCAACATTAACGGAGACATGAAGCGATGCCGCCGGATCGATATACAGTTGCCTGTCGTCAATAAACAGCACGAAGTGCTTGAGCAACTTGGTGAAGGCGGTATGGGTTGCGTCGTGAAGGTGCGGCGTCAGAAGGATGGCAAAGAGCTTGCTCTCATACTGCCATCTTCGTGATACTGTATCCATAAAACGCTTCCGGCGCGAAGTACGGATCGGCAAGGCCATCAAACGTCTTAAGGATGCCGATTGTCATGGAATCTGAACATTAATCGAATTTACTTCGATGCCACTGGCTGACGGTCGCGCATCCGACCATCTGGCGGATTACGCTGCTGATGAGGACAAGCACTGTCGGCATTCAGAGATATGCCGAGTGTGCATGGCATCCATCTGGATGCTGCCGTACATTCGAGATCAAGCCCGACAATGCGATGATTAAAAGAGGTTATCGTTTCATCTTGGGCTGGCTAAGCCTTCGAAGATAGGATATGTCCATTCCTGACGGAGAGCTTGAGGTTCTTGGGCACTAGACGTTTGCTGTCTCCTGAGCAATGGGAAACTGAAAAGTAATGACGCAGACCAGCGGACCGATGTCTATCAACTGGGAAGACCCTCTATAACATGCTTACTGGGTGGAATGGCCCAGCTTGGATGGACCCTTCGAAACTTCCCGTGGTCTGGCACATATTGTGCGCAAGGCGACCAAGGATCAACCCCGCGACCGGTATCAGACGGTTGGTGAGCTATCGGACGCACACGTTTATCAGAAGGCTAAGAGTCCGACCGCTAATCCGAAGGTGGCGTTTGAATCGCTGATCAATCGCATCCGTGATCGGCTGGACTCGGCGAATACAGAGAAGCTGATCTCGAAGAACTTATACAGCTTCTAGAACTCCCTGCCGTACAAGATATGCCACGAGGACTTCCTCGAACTCTTCGATCAGATTCCAGCAGAAATAAATGGCATTCTCGCTGCTGAGCACGGCGACATATGCACCTGAATACTCCAGAAATATGTCGAAGCCGCTCGATGACATCGTTGGTGGCAAATCCTTTCTCGCATATGCTGAAAGCGTGGCGGCAGCGATGGAGGGAGGTAGTTGAGGCAGATGATGCTACAGCGGACGAAAAGGCACTGCGCTTGAAGCTACTGATGTCAGCAGTACGACTCAATCGCTATGCAGCCATGGATGTGTTCAATGCCTTGCTGCCCAAGCTCCAGGACGATGATGCTGTTATGGCTGTCGCCAGATGTTGAATAGGCGTGAAGATGAGGAATATCGTCGACTTCATTCCATGGTTCGTTCACTTTCCCCTGCATCCCGCAATCCGTGCTGTCCGCGATCGCCTAGCAATGGCGAATACGGAGGAGTCTGAAGATGCAAGTTCTGACCTCCTCCTTCAAAGAGGACCACATCTCGCAGATACCGGGCGCTGGAGTTGCTCCAGAAGCTGGGGTACGAGTACGATCGGCCCGGCCGAGGCGGTCGAACTGCGCGGGGGCGGCTGGGCGGTGTGATTCTCGAAAGTGTGTTGGCTGAGAAGCAGGAAGATCAATATCCGATTCAAGGGGCGGGAGTACCCGTTCAGCGATAACATCCTCGCGGCGGTGGCGGCGATCAAGGACGTGGCCGGCGAGGGTTCCGGGGGGCTGATCCAGACCAACGAGAAGATTTACGACCTGCTAACGCTGGGCAAGACATTCCCGCAGTCTATTGATGCGGACACCAAGAGCTTTCAACTTGATTATATCGATTGGCAGAGGCCGGAGAACAACGTCTACCACGTGACCGAAGAATTCGAAGTCGAGCGTAGCGGTAGCCATGAGAAGCGCCGGCCGGATGTGGTGCTGTTCGTCAACGGCATCCCGCTGGTGGTGATCGAGTGCAAGCGTCCGGACCTGGAAAGACCCGATCGGCCAGGCGGTCAGTCAGCAGGTCCGCAACCAGCAGAAGGACCAGATTCCGCGATTGTTCCATGCGCCCGTTTCTGGGCTGGCGTTGTCGAAGAATGAAGCGAAATATGCGACGGTGGGGACGCCCGGCTAAGTTCGGGCCGTGTGGAAAGAGCACGGAGACGCGGATGCGGCGATCGGGGGGTGATTGCCTGCCCCTCAGTGATGATCAGAACGATCGGATGTTTGGCGAGCGGTTCGCCTATGTGCGGGCGTATTTCGAGGCGATCCACCGCGATGGCAGGGAGGTGACCGAGCAGGACCGCCGCTGTATGCTGTGCCGACCCGAGCGGCTGCTGGAGTTGACGTACCGGTTTATGCTGTAGCGGCGCCGGGGAGAAGAAAGTCGCCCGGTATCAGCAGTATTTCTGTGTGAACAAGATTATGGGCCGCATCCGCCACACGCAGCGCGATGGCACGCGCAAAGGTGGCGTGGTGTGGCATACGCAAGGCAGCGGCAAGAGTCTGACCATGGTGATGCTGGCCGAGGCAATCGCATTAGAGGGTGGCATCGACAATTATAAGATCGTGCTGGTGACCGACCGCGTTGACCTGGACGACCAGATCTACAAGACGTTTCACCACTGTGGCACGGTGCCGGTACAGGCGAAAACGGGGAAGCACCTGGCTGAACTTCTGAAGGATAATAAGGCGCGAATCATCACATCGGTGATCGACAAGTTCGAGTTGGCGGTGGGCAAAGCCGGGGTGCGGGACGAGAACCCGGACATCTTCGTACTGGTCGACGAAGGACACCGCAGTCAAACAGGCAAGTTCGGGCAATTCGGCACGCTTCACACCAACATGCGGAAGGCGCTACCCAACGCTTGTTTCATTGCGTTCACCGGCACACCATTGGTGAGGGGTGAAAGAAGCACCATAGCGACTTTCGGCGGATTGATCGACACCTACACCATCGAGCAGGCGGTCAAGGACAGGGCCGTGGTGCCCTTGCTATACGAGGGCCGGCACGTTGACCAGCGGGTGGATACCGAGTCGGTTGATGGCTGGTTCGACCGCATTACGGAGAACCTTACCAAGGAACAGAAGGCGGACCTGAAGAAGAAGGTCACCACGACGGACCAGTTGAACAAAGCCAAGCAGAAGGTCATGCGGATCGCGTGGGACGTGAGCGAGCACTACCGCGACAACTGGCAAGGCACACCGTACAAGGCGCAGCTCGTGGCGCAGGACAAAGCGACGGCGCTGCTTTACAAGCGGTTTCTTGACGACTTCGGGATGGTGAGCAGCGAGGTGCTGATCTCCGGACCCGATGAGCGCGAGGGCGAGGATGACGTTCATGAGGAATCACAGGATGAAGTGAAGGCGTTCTGGAAAAAAATGATGGCCAAGTACGCCAGCGAGAAGGAGTACAACCGCCAGATTATCAGCGCGTTCAAGCATGCCGAGCAGCCAGAGATCATCATCGTCGTCGATAAGCTGTTGACCGGGTTCGACGCCCCCCGCAACACGGTGCTGTACCTGACGCGGAAGCTGAAGGGCCACACGTTGCTGCAGGCCATCGCCCGCGTGAACCGGCTCTACGATGGGAAGGATTTTGGATACATCATCGACTATCGCGGCGTGCTTCAGAATCTCGATGAGGCGTTGGACATCTATGGCCAGCTGTCCGAGTTCGACAAAGAGGGGCTGGATGATCTGTGCACCGCGTTGACCGATGTGAATACGGAGGCGCATAAACTGCCGCAGCGCCATTCGGATCTGTGGGAATTATTCAAGGAGATCCGCAACCGGCGCGACGAGGAGGCTTACGAGCTATTGCTGGCCGACGAGGAGTTGCGTGAGAGGTTCTATGAGCGTCTGAGCGCGTATTCACGTACGCTGGCGATTGCGCTGTCATCCGCCGAGTTCCTCGAGGTCACTCCGGATGAGAAGCTGAGCAAATACAAGGCCGACCTGCGGTTCTTCATGAAGCTGCGCACATCGGTTCGGAAGCGCTATGCCGAGGTCGTGGACTTCAAGGAGTATGAGGCACGCATCCAGAAGCTGGTCGATCAGCATGTAGGCACCGGGGAGGTCGAGAAGATCACCGACCTAGTAAACATCTTCGATGCCGATGCCTTCGCCAAGGAGGTGGAGAAGCTTGGCAGCACCGCATCGAAGGCCGACACCATCGCGTACCGCACAAAACGGACGATCCATGACCGCATGCAGGAAGACCCGGCGTTCTACCGGCGATTCTCCGAGATGCTGGAAGATGCGATCCGGGCGTTTCGCGAGCAACGTCTGTCGGATGCCGAGTACCTGCGTAAGGTCGCCGAGATCGCCGAAAAAGTGAAGAACCGCACCGGCGACGACATCCCCGATGCACTAGCGCACCGCGACGTGGCGAAAGCCTTCTTCGGGGTGCTACAGGATGTGTTCGCCGGGTATAACGACGGCGGGTTCGACGCGCGGTCCGCCAGTACAGACGCGAGCGTAGCCATCGATGACATCATCCAGCAGAGCCGCATTGTCAACTGGACCAACAACACCGATGTACAGAACCGTATGATGGGCGCGATCGAAGATTATCTCTTTGAGTTGAAGGAGCAGCGTGGTGTTGACCTGACGTTTGAAGATATCGACCGCATCCTCGAGATGGTCCTCGACATTGCACGGACGCGATATGCCTGATCAATCCCCCGAAACGGTGCTCGTCGATTGTGCCGGTGACACTGTCCCGGTGGCTGTGCGGTTTCGAGAACGCACGCGGCTGTCCATATCCGTGCATCCAGACGGTTCGGTGACAGCCCTGGCCCCGACAATTCGCACTTTGGATGATGTCGTGGCCCATTTGCATCGAAGACGGTCATGGATCGCCCGACAGCTTCGTCAGTTCCAAGGATATCAGCCATTACCGGTTGATAAGCGATATGTCTCCGGCGAGACCCACCTGTACCTTGGCCGCCAATACCGGCTTCGCGTACATCAGGGCAAGGATGCATCCGTACGATTGGTTGGAAGATTCTTCGAGGTTTATGTCCCGAACCCGAAGCAGCCGCAGACGATCGCCGCCCTCATGCAAGAATGGTATCAATCGCATGCAGAAGCAATCTTTCGGGAACGGCTGCGTCGCTGTATGCAGCTGGCTCCGTCGCTACGACTGCTGAAGGACATTAAGCTTCGGGTCAGGCCAATGGAGCGGCGATGGGGTAGTTGCTCGAAAGCGGGCATGATCACCTTGAATACAAACCTGATAAAGACACCATTACACTGCGTCGAGTACGTCATCATGCACGAACTGTGTCACCTGCGCATCCACAACCATAGCCCAGGGTTTTTCCGGATGCTTGGACGTTGCATGCCCGACTGGAGGCGAAGAAAAGAGCGGCTAGATTCCGTGGTATTACATTAGCCTTGCTCCAGCAGTAGTCCATTCGTAAAAGGAAGCAAAAGAGCGACCTGTGTGCATGGTGAATCATTCATTGATTTTATGCAGATGAGTTTTACTAATCGCTATAACTTCTCTCTCCGCTCAATTGCAACAGCGACATTTTGAATCTCCCTACGATCGCAGATGATCGCCAGCATACGCAGGGTTGTCCTTCTGTAGCCGGATCCGCCCGTCCTCCTCCAGGAAGAACCGGGCCAGCGTACACCCCCCGCGCCAGTCTTCGGCGAACCGGACAAAGACGATCTTCCCCTGCGCCAGCTTCCCGTCGTCCCGGTACGGGTCGCAGTAGCTGAGGATCAGGTAGTCGCCCTCGGTAAGCCGGGGCTGCATCGAGTCACCCACCACGATCACACCGAACGCCAGTTCGTCCTGGATATCCCCCCGATCGACGTACTCGAATCCTTGGCCGGAATCGACGCCGTACTCCTCGTAGTCGATCACTTCGCCGGCCGGCGCCCGGTTAATAATCGGGATACCGGACTCGCCTTTCGTACGGGTAATCCCCCAGTTTCGCCAGTGTTCGTCAAACTCGAGCACGCTCAACCCAAACGCCTCGGCAAAGCGGAACCGTTCGCCGGCTTTCACGCGTGTGCGGCCGGTCTCCCTGCGCGCGATGTTAGTGCCGTCAACACCCACGCGCTGACCCAGTTCGGCCTGCGTCCAGCCCCTTTCTTCGCGAAGTCGCCTGATGGTTTCGCCGATCGGTGACATTTTCTTTGCCCCTTTCTGCACCAGAGTGCACATGCCTGCACAAGTCATTCATTTTTCTCGATTAGACCCCTTGCGTCCGCACATTCTCGCATTATGATACCGAACATAAACCAAACAAGTCAACCGCGGAGTAAGCAAAAATGCGAGTGGAGCGATTCCTGACCAAGGCCGACGTGGAGGTCACCCTCCA
This sequence comes from Phycisphaerales bacterium, assembly GCA_041402025.1. Taxonomy (GTDB): domain Bacteria; phylum Planctomycetota; class Phycisphaerae; order Phycisphaerales; family Phycisphaeraceae; genus JAJRRS01. Next base: position 24,803 of record JAWKTA010000057.1, read on the forward strand.
GCTGCACCGCAACACCGTCACGCGCCTGCTCTCCGCGGGCTATTTCCCCCGGGCGTTTCGGACCGGCGGGCGGTGGCGGATCCCGGTGGGTGATGTCGAGCGGTTTGTGGCTAGCGGCGGCACGGCCAAGGGGGTGCCAAGTGGGCGCTGAACTGCGGTACCGGCAATTGCGGCAGAACCAGCGTGAGCTGGTGGACCTAATGAGCGAGATCGGCTTTGGGCGGATCGAGCAGTTGATCGTTCAGGCCGGCCAGCCGGTCTTCTCGCCGCCGCCCCGGGTCGTTCGCGAGTTCAAGCTCGAACTCGAGGACGCCGAGGCCGGCGGGATCGCGACCGCCACGGACTACGCGCTCAAGGCGCAGGTGCGTTGCCTGCTACGCCGCCTGACTCAGCTCGGACACGGCCGCGTCGAGTCCATCGCCGTTGCCCACGGCCTGCCGACCCGGATGAGCATCACCACACCCTAACCCCCCCGGAATTCCCGGACCCCGGATCACCCGGATTACCCGGATTAGTAGAGGACCCAACCGTCGAAACCGGGCTGACGCCCCGTATGCCGTAACGAACAACTTTTTCATTCACCAGATAACGCACTGACCGCCAAGCGGAGGTCGTTGTGGGTGCAGCCAGCCCCTTCGGGGCAAGGCGCAACACGACGCTCTGCTTTGTGTCGGTGATATCGGTTTGCGCACCTGGTCTGCACCCATCGCGGTCTCCGCCCACGGCACGGAGACACGCCATGACGCAAAACCACGACCTGCTTGCCGCCCCTTACACACAAACCCTTATCCGTATCAAAGCCCGCCAGCTCTGCCGGCGGACGGACTTCTCGTACTCAGACTACGACGATATGCGGCAGGGTATGCGCCTGCACCTGCTGGAGAAGGCGCACCTGTTCGATCCCGAACGGGGCAACCTCGAAGCGTTTGTCACCCAGTTAATCAACACCTGGGTAGCGATGCAGCTGCGCCACCACGACTGCCTCAAGCGGCGAGAAGACAAAAAAGCCGTCTCGTTCGAACGCACGATGGTCGAGCACGAGGGCGAGACCACCCACCTCGGTCACGTGCTGCTGGAAGACGACGGCCAGCGCCGCGCGCAAGCATACCCCAAGTCTGACATCGAGCGGTTCGAACTGCTCGAGGCGATCGAGCACGTGATGTCCACGCTCAATACCGACGACCGCGACCTGCTCCTGAGCATCGCCAAACACGGCCTGAAGGCGACGGCGCGCTTGCGCGGCGTCTCGTGGCGGCAGGTCACAAACGCCCGTGACCGACTGCGCGTTCGAGAAAGCTGGCCTCGGACACGCTTAATCGGGACGGCTCTGCGCTGGTTTGCATAGGTAACCAGAGAGGGGAAGAGGCAAGCGAGGGCCTCGGAGGTCAAGGCATGGATGCCAAAGCCTTCGAGGCCCACTCCGGGGCGGGGTAATGAAGACCGACGCGAATAAACACGACGCACACGACGGAGCACACGATGGATCCTGAGAGCATTGACCTGAACATCTTCGAGGCCGAACCGGCCGATGAATACCAGCAAGCGCTCGACCGCTACCTCAGCAGTCATCAGTTGCTGGATTTCATCAAGTGCCCGTGGCTGTACCGCAAAGAAGTCGCTTCGTTGATCGCGGACACCGACTCGCCCAGTTACTTGATCGGCCGAGCCGCATGTCCGCATCCTCGAAGGCCGCGACGCCTACGAATCCCAGTTCTTCTCGGCGGCCCGATCAATCCCAAGACCAACAAGCCGTTCGGCTCGAACAATGAAGGCCTCGCCGAGTGGGCATACGCTCAGGGCAAACCAGTCTATCGTACACCAGGTGGCCTGACGGTTGATGGCCAGCGGTGGCCATGAACGACGAGGCTGCTGATCTGCTTCTCTACGGCCGGTCCGGAAGGTGCATCCGCGGGCGACTATTGCCAGGGCGCCGTGCCAGATCCGGATCGACTGGGTCCACCCGCACCGCGGCATCGTGGACTTTAAGACCTGTGACGACCTGACCTGGTTTGAAGCCGACGCCCGGCGGTACGGCTACCACCGGCAGATGGGTTTTTTATCGAGCGGTGCTGGGTGAGCGCTGGCCGGCGAGGGTTCCCGTCCACCAGGCCGTCGAGAAGAAAGAACCGTTCCGCTGCGGCGTCTGGGCGCATCGGTGACGACACGCTGGACATCGCCCAGCGTGAAAACGAATGGCGATCCGGCGCTACGCGACTGCTGGGCAAACGACCACTGGCCCACCGGCTTCGAAGGATCCGTGTGCTCGAAGCGTGGTCTGAACAGGCATCTCTTCGCCCGCGGCTGGCGGGTCCACCACACGCGACGGCCACCCCTCAGCACTCGGCAGCCCCCCGAATCCCTCCCCGGCCTGGAATGGGGCCCCCAGAATCGCCACCGCGCGAACTTCCGGGGGGTGCGGGTTCGACTCCCGCGGCTGCCTTTGACCGTCGGGCAATAAACAACAGGCCTACAAGGCCGCACGAAGGAACAAACCCATGGCCCCGATGAACTCGCTGATCAAGAGCACCCCGCACCGCCCAAGATGATCGCTTACGGCCAGCCGGGTGTCGGGAAGACGACCTTCGCGGCCTCGGCCAACGCGGTGCTGCTTGACTGGGTGAGAACGGCGCCGGCCGCCGTGCCGGGGGCTCATCCGCACGCCGTACCTAAAGTCGTGGCCGCAGATCGCGCCAGTGGCTCAGCGAGTTAGCGAGCCTGGATAAGCCGATTCGCCCCAGGCCCTGGTCGACACCATCGATTGGATGGTCCAGCGGATTGTTGAGCACGTGGTCCTGACCTTGATGGTAAATCGCCCAACGACATCACCAACACGCTGGGCACCGCCCACGGCGGGTACTTCAAGGCGAGAAATCGTCGCCAACATCGTCTACCGCGACCTGCTGCCGATGCCTGTTCACGCCGACACGGCTGCAGCCATCATCCTCCTGGCCCACGCGGCCAACACCAAGGTGACTACTCCCCGAGGGGTTCGATCAATACCTCGCGCCCCGACCTGCCGCACTGGATCGCGCCGCCGTTTATCGAATGGGCCGACTGCGTGCTGTACGCGCGCCGCGACGGCAACCAGCGTGTGCTGCTCACCGAGGGCACCAACGTGATCCTGGCGAAGAACCGCTACGGCCTGCCCCCGGAGTGCCGCTGTCATGGCCTGCACTCGCTAAGGGCCTGAACTTCTCGAAGAGCCAAAGCTAATTCCTCCTTCTAACCCCAAGCCCGAGCCCGAGAAGAACACCGAACCGCCGGCCGTATCGGCTTCGTCGGCCCCAATGCAACCAACCAGGAGAACTGATTCATGGCGAATCTCAACGGATTCAATGCGCACGACGTGGACCCGAACACCGGCTTCGATCCTATTCCCGCGGGCAAGTACCTCGCGGCCATCACCGCCTCCGAGATGAAGCCGACCAAGAACGGTGCCGGCAGCTACCTCGAGCCGACGTTCACAGTTCTTGAAGGCGAGTACCGGGGCTGGACGCTCTGGGCCCGGCTGAATCTGAACAACCCCAACGCCACGGCGGTCAAGATCGCCCGGGCGAACTGTCGGCGATCTGCCACGCGGTCGGTGTGATGCAGCCGCGCGGACAGCGTGGAACTGCACAACCCGCCGCTGGTCATCGTGGTCAGGTGCAAGAAGCGCGGCGACACGCAGGAGATCGACAACGAAATCCGCGGCTACGAAGCCAGGTCTGCCGCGGCGGGGACTCCTCGGCAGGCGGTGGTGGCTGGTTCCCAAGGCGGCACCGATGGTGACGCAACCCCACCATGGAAGCTGCTGAAAAGTACATGCAAGGCGTGGCAAGTCAAGGCCGGGCCAGGCGAGGCAAGGCGAGGTGAGGCCTGCATGGCAAGGCGAGCTATGGCAAGGCATAACATGCCGCCCCGTGCCGGTGGCAACACGTATGCGGGCCATTTGTGAACCTTTACAGAGGTATCAGCATGAGTAAGGCAACCGCGATCGGCCTGGCAGTCACGAACGGGGCCGCGACCGCAATCGAATCCTCCCTTACCCTACCGCATAGCAGTCACTATCCACGGTGACTCGGACCTGCTGTTCCACCGCTGGAACTGCGAAGCAGTCGCGGCCAAAGCCAAGGCGGCCAAGGGCTCAGCGGCCAAAAAGACGGACGACGTCGAGTCCTACGTTTGCCGCAACAGTGACGGCGAGCTGTCCATCCCCGGCGAGTACCTGCGTCAGGTTACTGTCGGTGCCGCCAAGTTCCGCCAGGATCCTCGTTCGGCCCGCAAGTCGGCCCAGGACCTGGTCAAGGCGCGGCGGTGATCAGCCTGACGCCGTTGGCGAGTTTAGGCATCCGGAGACTGGGACTACGAGCACCACTGCCGGGTCCAGGTCCAGCGTGCCGGGTGACCCGCGTGTGCCCGCGATCGCCGCCGGCTGGTCAGCAAGTTTCATCTTCCTGGTCAATCTGCCCGAGTACGTGTCGCCGCAGATGCTCCACGGCCTGATCAGCGACGCGGGCAGGCTGATCGGAATCGCAGACTTTCGTCCGACTTACGGGCGATTCCAAATTACACGCTTCTGACGTGCTCACCGACTGAATGTGGTGGCCACCGACAACACGCCTCCCGGTGCCGCTGACCCACACCTTTAGTTTCAACACCCCTGCTGTACGAACCATGACACTGTTATTCTCGCTAATGCTCATCTGATCACGGGCGCGCCGGTGTGTTACCTGCTCCTGCGGCGAAGACCACATCGCGACGCATAGGCGGTGGCGGCAGATCGACCGATTTGGCTGAGCATCTCCCTGGCCTACGGCCCGGTGATGCCTGTCGCACTCATCAGTATCGCGGGTGTTCAACAGGCTCAATGCCTCGAAGGGGCCGCCGCGAGGCCCGCTGGTGAGGCTCGTCCTGCCGTACCCGCCGTCGGTGAACCACTACTGGCGTAGCTACCGGGGCCGGGTAGTGCTCGTGCCGTCGAAGGCCGCGCCTTCCGCAAGGACGTCTGCGACCTCTCGGCCACCGCCCCTGCTCTGGGCGGCAACGGCCCGCGCAAGCCGCCGTCGGGCGGGCGGATCGCCCTGGGTATGGACGCTTTCCCGCCGGATCGGGCGCAGGGCGGCGACCTCGACAACCTGCAAAAGCGCTGCTCGATGCTGGCTCGAGCACGCGGGCGTGTACGAGGACGACAGCCAGATCGACCCGCGTTATTCGCTCGACGGCGGGAGGTCACTAAGCCCGGGGCGCATCGAGGTGCAGATAGACGAGTTCCCGCTTTCGCGCTGCCCGCTCTGCCAAGGGCCGTACCCCCCTACCGATCCGTTCCGCCCGGAGGACAACTGACCGATGAGTAATCGCGGACGCATCTACCTCGCCGGCCCCATGACCGGCCTGCCCAACCACAACTTCCCGGCTTTTGACCGGGCGGCGCGGCGGCTGGAGAAGGCGGGCTGGGAGGTCGTAAACCCCGCCGACAACTTCGGCGGCCGCACGGACCTGATTCGGGCCAGTTACCTCCGCGTGGACGTGGCGTTGCTGCTGCAGTGCGACGCATTGGCCATATTGCCCGGTTGGGAGGAATCGAGCGGCGCTCGGCTCGAGTACCTGCTGGCCCGTGAACTCGACCTGCCCGTCTTCGACGCCCAGACGCTGAGGCGCTTGGAGCCGCTGCCCGATGCATCGGCGGTGCTGCCTGTGGCCAACACCGCCGAATCGGTCCTCGACGAAGCGAAGCGCATCACCGCCACGGTGCGCCACAACGACTACGGCCACCCCCGACATGATTTTGCGCGCACGGCGCGGATGTGGTCCGGCATCCTCGCGGGCAAGCTGCGCGAGGGCGCGCAGATCACCACCGAAGACGTGCCGCTATGCATGATCGCGGTCAAGCTCGCCCGCCAGGCCCACCGGCACAAGCGCGACAACCTGGTGGACATCGCCGGCTACGCCCGCACCGCCGCCATGATCGCGGGGGAGGAGTAATGGCCAAGGGTACAAAGCGGACCAGGGCCAGGACTATGCTGGCCTTCGGGGACGTGCATATCCCGCATCAGAACCCGCAGGCGGTAGAGGTGTTCTGCCGCGCGGCCGAGCGGATCAAGCCCGACCTGATCGTCTGCCTGGGCGACCTTCTCGACTGCGGGCAGTTCTCCTCGCACCCGCCGACCTACGGCGTGCCCGAGACGGACTACCAGGACGACCTCAAGACGGCGAACAAACTGCTGGACCGTGTGCAGGCCTGCTGCGACCGGCTTGTCATGGTCGAAGGCAACCACGAGTACCGCCTGGACCGCTGGGCGGCGCTGACCAGCGAGGGGCGCGGTGCGTACTCGTTGCTGGCGCCGCGCATCCAACTGAGCAAGGGACGGTCGAAGTTCACCTACGTGCCCTACGGCTCGGCCACGGCGCGGTACCCGCACTACGCGGTCAACTCGCGCATTATCGCCGTGCACGGCTGGTCGTACGCCCGCCACGCCACCAAGAACCACCTGCAGATCAGCCAGGGCAAGAGCGTCATCCACGGGCATACGCACCGCGCCGACTCGAGCATCATCCAGAACATCTGGTCCCCCGGTAGTGGTCCAGGGCGCGATCGGGAGGTTGCCTGGTGCAAGCCGATCCTGCTGTACGGCACCGGCCGGCCGGTCGAGTGGGTCAACGGCTTCATCCTCGGGTACCTGGGCCGGCGCAGCGACACGCTCTACACCATCCCGATCATGGATAACCGCTGCATCCTGCCCGACGGGTCGGAGATCCCGGGGGTGGCAGCGTGAGCGCTGTGGTAGCGCTATCTAACACGATCACGCTCCGCCCTTACCAGGCCGAGGCGGGTCGAGCGCGGTATATATGAGCACCTGCGCACGCGCGATGACAACCCGTGCGTGGTGATACCCACCGCCGGGGGTAAGACGCCTGTGATGGCTACGATCTGCCGCGACGCGGTGCAGCAGTGGGACGGGCGGATCCTCATCCTGGCGCACGTAAAGGAACTACTTGAGCAGGCGGCCGACAAGCTGCACACCATGGCGCCCGATCTTTGGAACCGGATCGGCGTCTACTCGGCGGGCCTGAAGAGCCGTGATACGGATCAGCCGATCATCGTCGCCGGCATCCAGAGCGTGTACCGCCGCGCGTGTAACCTGGGCCGCTTCGATCTCATTCTGATCATCGAAGCCCACATGCTGCCGCCCGGGGATTCCGGGGGTGGCGAGGGCATGTACCGTCAGTTCCTGGAGGAAGCGAGGGTCGTCAACCCGCACGTGCGGATAGTCGGCCTGACCGCCACGCCCTACCGCATGACCACGGGCACCATCTGCGGCCCCGAAAACCTGTTGAACCATGTGTGCTACGAAGTCGGCGTACGCGAGCTGATCGTCCAGGGCTACCTCTGCCCGCTGAAGTCCAAGGCCGGCAAGCGCAAGGCCGACTTCCAAAACCTACACCTACGCGGCGGTGAATTTGTTCCGGGGGAGGTCGAGGCCCTGATGGACGACGACGGGCTGGTCAGTTCGGCCTGCTACGAGATCATCGAGTACACCCAGGACCGCCGGTCGGTGCTGATCTTCGCGGCCGGCGTCAAGCACGCTCAGCACGTACAGTCCGTCCTAACCGGCCTGGGCCACGAGTGCGGCTTCGTCTGCGGCGACACGCTGCCCTTCGACCGCGCCGAGACGCTCGAGCGGTTCAAATCCGGCGAACTGAAATACCTAGTCAACGTCAACGTGCTCACGACGGGCTTCGATGCCCCGAATATCGATGCGGTCGTGCTGCTACGACCGACCAACTCACCCGGCCTCTACTACCAGATGGTCGGAAGGGGCTTCCGCCTGCATCCGTCGAAAGACAACTGCCTCGTTTTGGACTTCGGCGGCAATATTCTGCGCCACGGCCCAGTCGATGCGCTGCAGATCAAGGACCGCACCCCCGGGGGTGGGGATGCGCCCGCGAAAGAATGTCCCAAGTGCCAGGCGGTGGTCCACGCCGCGTACAGCGTATGCCCCGAGTGCGGCTTTGAGTTCCCACCACCGCAGCGCCAGAGGCACGAGCGCGAGGCGGCCACAGCGGGCGTTCTAAGCGGTGAGGTGACGGAGACCGAGTACGAGGTCCAGGGCGTCTATTACTCGGCGCACACCAAGCGCGGTGCCCCGGAAGACCATCCCCGGACCCTGCGTGTGGATTACCGCCCCCGGGGGGTCGCGCTGGGCGACTACCGCAGCGAGTGGGTCTGCGTCGAACACCCTTCCGGCAGCTTCGCGCGGCAGAAGGCCGAGGCGTGGTGGCGGG
>JAWKTA010000058.1:0-30006 GCA_041402025.1 Phycisphaerales bacterium
CCTTGAGGAGGCCATCCAATGAGCCGGCCCGTGAGCAACAAAATCGAAGTTCTGATCGTCGGCGGGGGCATGATCACCCACGACCAGATCCTGCCGTCGATCTACCACATGCAACGGCGGGGCGTGGTCGGGGGCATCAAGGTCTGCGCCCTGAATTCCACGCCGTTGCGCGACCTGGCCCAGGAAAAGAAGTTCGCGACCGCGTTCCCAGGCCAGAGCTTCGAGGCGTACCCGGCCCTGGACACCCCGCCGCAGAAGATGCACCCGGAGCTTTTCAAGGAGCTGGTCGCGGCGATGCCGGCGCACAGCCTGGTCATCGTAGCCGTTCCCGATCACTTCCATCACGACGTGATCATGACGGCGCTCAAGGCCGATCAGCACGTCCTGACGGTCAAGCCGCTGGTTCTCAAGCACGCGCAGGCGCAGGAGATCGAGAAGCTGGCGTATGAAAAAGGCCTGTTCGTCGGCGTCGAGTACCACAAGCGTTTCGACCGGCGGAGCCTGGACGCGCGCGGGCAGTACCGCGCCGGCCGGCTGGGCGAGTTCAAGGTCGGCGAGGCCCGGCTGATCGAGCCTTGGTACTACCGCTACTCCAACTTCCAGAACTGGTTCACCTGCGAGAACACCGACCCGTTCACGTACATCGGCTGTCATTACGTCGACCTGGTCTACTTCGTCACCGGCCTCAAACCCACCGGTGTGTCGCTTCAGGGCGTCAAGGGCGCGTTCCCCAATGGTAAGCAGGGCTACATGTGGTCGGCCGGCCGCGTCCGCTTCGAGAACGGCGGGCTGCTTAACGTCGTCAACGGCCTGGGCTATCCCGACAAGGGCGCCGGCACCAACGACCAGGGCATCTGCATGTACGGCGAGGGCGACGACTGCGGCACGATCCTCAAACACAACGACCAGTTCCGCGGCGTCAGCCAGGGCTACGACGAGTCGGCGCTAAGCGAAAACGAGGCGGCCTTCCGATTCATCAACCCCGACTACTTCCGCCTCGTCCCCTGGGAGGCGGAGGGGCTCAAGCCCGTGGGCTACGGCTACGACTCGATCGAGGCAAACGTCATGTCGGCGCTGCGCGTCAACGCCGTCTCCGACGAAGCCGAGAAGGACGCGGCGCTTGGCGCAAGGCAACGGGCGATCAGGGCCATCGACGAGCGCGGCATCATCGCCACCCCCGCCAACAGCGCGATCAACGAACTGGTGATGGAAGCGGGGCGGCTGTCCATCCTCAACGACGGCAAGTATGTCAACATCACCTACGGCGATCACCCGGGCGTTTCTCTGGCATGATTCACCAAGTTGTTAAGTCGGATATCTGAGTTGTGTCAGGAATCAGCACGCACATGCAAAGTGGCTTCTGCCAGCATGAGTCATCCAATCGTTGAGCGGGAGCATGCGGATGCTGACCTGTCGGTGCCTGTCGACTGGATCACGTATCGGGTTGATGCGATCGAGGAGGACCCGGCTGGAGGACGAGAGCGCCGCATGCCTTGCGGTGTCCGGGTGTTGGACGACCGCCATACCCTGGCGGACACTGCGCCGCCATGCCGTGCCGGGAGTTCGTTTACGTCCGGACGTCGAACAGCTTCAAGGCCCCTGGATCCGGTCAATTCCGACGCTTCACCGAGGTCACGATAAGGAAAGAAGCCGGCACCCAAGACCGACCTCCGCCCTGTGAAAGTGGAGCTTGATGGCGTGGCCAACAGCGTCCTGTTGTGCGGGGAAGTCCCCCGCTTCTCAGAGGGTGTGTTCCCGTGCCGGTGGGGCTTGACAGCCACCAAATGATTATATAACTTTCCGCCCATGACTGCCCCGTCCCCCGGGGAGGGCAGCGCATCCGGCAGCCGCGCAACGCGGCCCCGCCGAGCGGCTTTCGTCATTCGCCGTAGGTGTTCGCTGGGCGTTAGAAAAGTACAACCTGTTTAGGATCACTCCTATGAGTAATGCCATCGGCTCCCCCGCGCCGGTTATCCGGCCCCGTGCGTCGCGCGCCTCTTCCGTCAACGCCGCTAAGTGGTTCTACCCCGCCTCGTCGGCCCTGCTGCTGGCGCTCGCCTTCATCGGGTTCGGCAGGTTCTTCCTGCACGGCAAGGCCTACCCCGACCGGCCGATTCATCCGGACATCAAACCCATCGTCATCGCGCACGGCCTGTCGATGACTACCTGGCTTGTCCCTTGATCGTTCAGCCCGTGCTCATCTGCGGCAAGCACAAGCTGCACATGATGCTGGGCAAGGTCGGGCGGTGCTCGCGCTGGCGATCCTGGTCCTGGGCATCATGACGGCGATCGGGTCGGTGAAAACCACACCCGCCGAGGCCCTGATCTGGGGCCTGCCGCCCAAGCAGTTCATGGCTGTGCCGTTTATCTCCGTGCTGGCGTTCGCCGGCTTCGTCGTGCTGGGCATCGTCTACCGCAAGAAGCCCGACATCCACCGCGCGATGATGTTCTTCGGCACGATGACCGCGATGTCCGCCGCCGTCAGCCGGATCGACCCGCTTAATAACCTCTACCTCGGCACGGCCTGGGAACGCTGGTTCGGCCCGTATTTCTTCACGTTCGTACTGGGCATCGTCCTGCTCGCCGTCCGCTGCGCCCTGATCCGCAGGTTCGACCGCTACTTCGCCTACGGCCTGGCGGGGATGATCGCGGTCGGCGTGTTTATCATGAACATCGCGCCGACCCGTGCGTGGAAGCGGTCGCGACGATGCTGGTGGGGTAATGCCTGTTTGACGGCGTTACCCGACCCTTATTGGAGCATGGCGTGCGCGCACGGGGTGCGTTCACCCCTCGCCCGTCAGCGTAAAACGGACCGATTCCAGCGGGCTGCCGTGCGTGCCGCGGCGTAGGGCGTTTGCAACTGCGCCGGCCGCTGCGCCGGGTCCGCGGCGATCACGCGCGTCGGCATGAACACCGGCAGCGGGTCGACCGCAAACGGGTACGGGTCCAGCCTCACCGTCCGCGCATCAACGCGCCGCCACGCGATCGTCACACGGTCGTCCCAGCTTGCTCTCGGCACGTCCGGCAGGTCGTGGCCGTCCAGGTCGTTCATCGACAGGAACAGCGACAGCGTGTCCATCAGTTGCAACAGCCGCACGTGCGGCGCGAGGTGGACCGGCTCAACCGCCTTGGCCCAACGCGGATAGTGGGCGAGCCGATACCTCAGCGCGCGCTGAACACCCAACTGCGCATCCAGGAACTTTTTGGGTCTCTTCGCGGTCGCCCACGATGTCCGGCGCGCCCTGTCGGCCGGTGAAGATGAAGTGACGCATCACGTCGTCCGCGCGTTCGATCAGGTCGTCGTAACCGACCGCGTAAAGCCAGTACGCGTGCAGGCTGACCAATACAGGCCGCGTAAGGGTATGGCCCGGCCAGCCTTTCGATGCCCACACGCCAGCGGTCGAACCCGCCGGTCCGCCACTGGTCCAGCCCGTTGTCCGCCACCGGCTTGGCCTTTTCTGCCCAGGCCCACCGGCAGGCCGTCGGGTCCGTTGATCTTCGGGATCGCCTCGGTCTCCCACCAGCCGTTGTCGTGCTCGGCGATCCCCAGCACCACCGCCTCCCGCCACAGGTCCGGGTCCGTCGCACCGGGGTATCCGCCGGGCCGGGCGAACCGGTCGTTGCCCCATTGGGCCGCCAGGTACCCGCTGACCTGGGCGTGGTGGTGCTGCTGGACCAGCCAGAAGTTGTTATATACACGTGTTTTAAGCATGGCTTTGCTCCTTGTGCGTCCCGCGCGCGGCTCTTGGAAAGCGCGCCTCAATATGGCGCTATCAACCCCACCGCCGTCCGCCCTCCGGGTGGGGGGAATAAAAGGATAGCCGTATTTATCTTTATGTCAAGATACTTGACATGAAGATTTTTGGGCCTAAGCTAATCGACATGCAAGATGCCATCGACCGGCTGCTCAAGCAGTGGAAACACGAACGGCCCGACCTCGACGCCACGCCCATGGGCGTCGTCGGCCGGGTGCTCCGGCTGTCGCTGATGCTCCAGGCCCGCGTCGAGGCGGTGCTCAAACCGCTGGGCCTTTCCCTCTGGCAGTTCGACGTGCTGGTCACCCTCCGACGCAACGGCGAGCCGTACCGCATGTCGCCCACCGCCCTCATGCACGACGTCATGCTCTCCTCCGGCGCGATGACCAACCGAATCGACAAGCTCGAAAGCATGCAACTGGTCTGACGCTCGCCCGACCCCGACGACCGCCGGGGCGTGCTCATCGAACTCACCGAAAAGGGCCTGGCTCTGGCGGAACGGCGATCGCGGCTGCTTCGACGAGGCCCGTGAGGCCGTCGCGATGCTTGCGCCCAAAGAACGCAAGGCCATGGAAGCCGCCCTGCACGCTGATCCTCGGCCTTGAACAAACACAAGAACTCAAACACTAACCCGAAACCACTACCAACGGAGCCTAACTTGGACACCTTCGACGCGATCAAAAAACGCCGGGCCGTGAAGCACTTCGACCCGGATCACAAGCTGACCGAAGCCGAGGAACGCAAGCTCTTCGAACTCGCGACCCAGGCACCGACGAGTTTCAACATCCAGCACTGGCGCTTCGTCGTGCCGCGCGACCCCGCGCTGCGCCAGGAAATCCGCAAGCAGTTCGGCAACGACCAGCGCAGATGACCGACGCCTCGCTGCTGGTGCTTTTCACCGCGGATGTGCAGGCCTGGCGTAAACGCCCTGAACGCTACTGGGTCAACGCGCCCAAAGCCGTCGCCGACCTGCTCGTCAACTGGATGGGCCCGTTCCACGAGGGCCGGGACTGGTTGCAACGCGACGAGGCCCAGCGTTCGATCGGCATGGCGATGCAGACGCTCATGCTCGCCGCCACCGCCATGGGCTACCAGTCCTGCCCCATGATCGGCTTCGATATCGACGCCTTGGCCAAACGCATCAACCTCCCCGAAGACCACGTCCTCGGCCCGATGGTCGCCATCGGCAAAGGCACCAAAGACCCCTGGCCCAAGCCCGGCCAACTCCCGCTGAGCGAACTGGTCCTTGAGAACACGTTCTAAACCCGGCCGGGCCCGGCTTTTTATCGTGGCCCGGCCGCCCCCCGCCTGCTACAATACCCCGCTCGGCGGTGGCCGTTTCCCGTGCGCCACCAGCCGCCAGAAATCCGTAAATCGCCCCGATATCGACGCTTAAGGATATCCGCCATGCCCCGACCCATGACCATGACCGAAAAGATATTCGCCGCCCAATCAGGCAAGTCTGAGGTTGCGCCGGGCGAAAACATCTGGGTCGATGTGAGCCTGCTGATGACGCACGACGTCTGCGGGCCGGGCACCATCGGCATTTTCAAGAAGGAGTTCGGCAAGAACGCCAAGGTCTGGGACAAGGACCGCGTGGTCATCATCCCGGACCACTACATCTTCACCGCGGACGAAAAGTGCCACCGCAACGTCCAGACGCTCCGCGACTTCGTCAAGGAGCAGGGGCTTAAGTACTACTACGACCCGGACTTCCTGAACACCGCCGAGGGCTCGGGCTTCCCGAACCCCTACCGCGACCCGACCAAGACCAACTACAAGGGCGTCTGCCACAAGGCCCTGCCCGAAGAGGGCCACTGCCGGCCGGGCGAGATCATGCTCGGCACCGACAGCCACACCTGCACCGCCGGCGCCTTCGGCCAGTTCGCCTCGGGCGTCGGCAACACCGATGCCGCCTTCACCCTCGGCACGGGCAAAACCTGGCTCAAGGTCCCCCCGACCATGAAGTTCACCTTCCATGGCCAGATCCCCCCGTACCTGACCGCCAAGGACCTCATCCTCGCTGTCATCGGCGAGATCGGCGTCGCCGGCGCGACCTACAAGACCATGTACTTCGCCGGCGAAGGCATCCAGAGCCTGTCGCTGGAAGACCGCATGACCCTGACCAACATGGCCATCGAGGCCGGCGGCAAGAACGGCATCTGCGACGTCGACGAGAAAACCCTCGCCTACGTCCGCGCACGCTCGACCCGCCCCGACTGGACCGTCTACACCGACGACCCCGGCGCGGAATACTGCTTCGAGCACGCCTGGGACCTGGGCACGATGGAGCCTATGGTCGCCAAGCCCCACAGCCCCGACAACAAAGACACCGCGCGCAACTGCTCGGACGTCCGGCTCGACCGCGCCTACATCGGCTCATGTACCGGCGGGAAGATCACGGACATGATCTTCGCCGCCAACATCCTGGCCGGGAAAAGCGTGAAGATCCCGACGTTCGTCGTGCCCGGCTCGACCGAGGTCCACGCCGACATGCTCACGCTCAACCTCCAGGGCGAAAAAGCCTCCGCCGGCGAGCTGACGGTCTATAAAGCCCTGGAAGACGCGGGCTGCCTGATCGGCGCCGCCAGCTGCGCCGCCTGCCTGGGCGGCCCCGCCGACACGTTCGGCCGGCTCAACGAGCCGATCAACTGTATCTCCACCACCAACCGCAACTTCCCCGGCCGCATGGGCCACAAAGAAGCCGGCGTCTACCTCGCCAGCCCCCTCACCGCCGCCGCCTCCGCCCTCACCGGCCACGTCACCGACCCCCGCGAGTTCGTGAGCGAGCCGATCGTGACGGGGTCGGCCGGGGTGGTGTGATTACAAGCCCATTCGTGCTATCAAATTTCACCTTAATAAATGAGCGCGATGCTTAATAGAGGCATCGTGTAGAATTGCTCATTGATATGCCCTCGGATACGATCTTTTTGTTGCTTCGTTACATAATTCGGCTAGATATTTCCAACAGGTTATGCACGGTAAGCGATGGCAAAGATAGACCACCTAGCACGTCGCTGCCTATTTATTCTTGCATTAACAACGATCAACCGGCGAGGACTGGGCAGAAAAAATAGCTGGCGAACTTGCTCGCCTGCTTCATATTCCGGCGGCACAAGTTGAACTTGCTACCTGCCGGGATCAGCGTGGAGTGATGGTTTTGGTTTTACACAAAGACTAACGCCCGCAATCGATATTACGGTGTCGCGTCCGAAGCTAAAGAGGAATGGATTTCTGCAGGTCTCTTATCCATGGCAATGAACTCATTGTCGATAGGGACTCATCATATCCGACTATGAATACTTATCGGGTTTCTCAGCACACCGTAGATCGCATAATGACTGTTTTGGAAGATGAGCAGATGCGACCGCCGATAGAGCTAATGCCAGAGCCCCAATTGTCGCGGGCGGCGGATGCATTTATCGGTTATCTCATGCTCGACGCGTGGATAAGCAATACGGACGGAGCACCATGAAAACTGGGGTGTTATACAACCCGTTGATCGCAGTAGCCCAAGACAACATTTTTATCTGAGCCCATCTTTTGACCACGCCCTTCACTTGGCCGCAATATGAGTGAAGAGGAATTAGCATCCGGCTAAGTACCAAGTGAGGAAGAACCGTACTGTTTGGGCTTATGTATGCAGAGCAAAATCTGCTCTTTATGATCGGCCTGTTAGCTCCTAAGCCCATCCATCCGAAGTCTCATTGCTGCTGCCAGCAGACGCGGCGGTGCCGCTACATACTGGAGGCACCGTATGGAGGCGGTTACTGCCGATATGTGGGAGCAGGTTGTGGAAGAGTTCCGGACACACGCATGAGTGATTCAGCAAAGTGCTTTGTTATTGAGATGTTGTCAGAGACCCGAAAAAGCCTCCTGGGCCCAGGATTGGTGAAAAATGTCCGCACCCAATGTTGCTAGTGACCGTAAACAAGCGCTTTTTGTTACTTGGCAAGATCCGGCCAGTAAACGATACTATCCGGTAGGCCGATTAGTTCGCTGTCCAAACGGCAACGGGCCAACATATGAATTTTGTTATCTCAGGGGCGTGCAAGAAGCTGCAACAAAGGCTTACTGCTTTTGCAGCTTTCCCAGATTTGAAGCAGGTCTATCGTAGTCACGATATTTTCCCGCTGTTTGCCAATCGGCTAAATGTCGCGGTCGCGGCCTGACTTTTCTGAGTATGTAGAGCGGCTAGAACTACACGCAGACAATGTGGATGACTTCGATATTTTGGCACGAAGCGGTGGGCGACGCGCCCAGATTCTCTCGAACTATTTCCCATGCCCGATCTGCAAACTGAGTGCTGTTATGTAAACTACTTTTTGGCACATGGTATCCGGTATCTTTCTGCCGATGCAGTCTCGCATATTCAAACACTACACAAAGGCGACTGCTACTGCAATGGGACCTAGATAACGACGCTGATCCAATGGCATTATCGTTACGTACTGAAGCACGCATTGTGGTCGGCTATGTGCCCCGATATTTATTGCAGGACGCGTGGAGGCTTATCCAAGACTGTGAATATAGGCCAACGATTACCGTCGCTCAAGTGAATCCTCCACCCGCACCGATTCAACAGCGATTGTTATGTCGTATGGAGTCTTGTTGGCCAGAAGGTTTCAAACCCTACTGTAGTGACTATCTACCAATTACAGTAAAGAGACGTGGTGGATTGCCCTGAAAGTTGATACGTAAGCCACCACCATCGAGCCACTCCAGACACTGGGGCTGCGAGTTCCGGGGGCGATTAATGTTGCTGATTTGCTGCCGCCCCCTCATTCATACCCTCTGCGATTAAGCTCTCCCAATCCGCGTGCATCCGAGTTCAATTCATCTTTATGTCTCCACGCATACTCTGTGAAGCCTCTGTGGTGAATCCGGAATTAAAACAAGAACGCTAAGCCGCGAGCGGCTTAAGGACAGCGATTGTGCCGCATCGATCCGGCCATCCGTCAAGCCTCCTATAGAAGGAGGTCTTTTTTATGGACGAGCTGGATCGGAATCTGTTGGAGCTTGGGGGCGGGTGGTGGAGCGGTTGCGTTCGGATGCGGGGGAGGCTCGTAAGCGCTGGCGGCGTAGCCGGGGAGGTGTTGAGGCGGCCGATGCGGGCGTGGTGTCTGGCGCTTCGGGCGTCGGATACGCGGTTTGTGTCGCGTGAGAGGCGGTGTTGTGACGTGTGGGCGGCGGGCAGGCGTGAGGCGCACACGGTCTGGATGGACGGGCAGGATCTGCGTGCGTTGTGTGGGCCGGTGCGTATCCGTGGCCGGGGGTGAAGCAAGGAGGCGGCGGCGATGCTGGGTCGGCACCGGAGGCCGCTTCGTCACTGGTTGCCTGCCGGTGCTCGGCCGGGGCGTTCGCGCGGTCCGTGCGCACCAGACGCGCGTCGGTACGAGGAAATCAGTGAGCCGGGCGGGGTTTTGTCGGTTTGTTACGAGAAGGCGCGTCGGCACGGGCATCAGGGGGTGGATGTGCCGGTGGTCTGGTCGAGTCGGCCTTTGAACGGGCGCGGTGCGGGTGAGCCGCCGCACGCGCTTTGGGGACGGTGTGGCAGCAGATGCAGGATTGCGTGCCGGATGATTTTGAGTTGATGGTGGAGCGTGTGCCGAGGTATCGGCCTTACCCCCGGAAGTCCCCCAGCCCCCGGAAATGTGCCCGTCCCCGGAAGCGTTCGTGTTTGCGGGGTGCTGTGGATGGGGACCCCGGCCAAGCGGCGTTGCCGCATGGCCGGGCTTTGGGGTGACGGGGATTGTTCGGGGACATTTCGGGGGATTTCCGGGGCGGGGGTGGGGATGCGGTTCCGGGGGTGGGATTGGGTTTGTCCGGGGCGGGTGGATGGGGTGACGGGTGAACGGCGGGTGTGTGGGCGGCGGGTTGCAGACGATTTATCTGCCGTTGCCTGTGTTTACGGTCGGGCGGTGGTTGGGGGGTGATGTGGGGATTGAGGTGGGGGAGGAAAGTGATGAGGGCAAGAGCGCTGGCCGCAAGCGGCTGAGGGAGAAGATGCGGGGGAGAGGGCCGGGGTTCCTGGGGCGGTTGAGCGGGTTGTGGTATCCGGGTGGGGATGCGGGGGTGATTCCGGGCGCTATTCCGGGGGGGGGTGGAGGGTCGGCGAGCTTTGCTTGTTCGGCTTGTTGGGGGGTGCGTGGCTTTTCGATCTGTGGGTATCGGGGTGGAACGATTTTGTGAGTCATATCAGCGGAGGTTGTTGTATGGGCGGGAGGTTAAGCAGCCCGGATGGTTTCGCGTATCAGCGGAAACAGGTGCAGCGGAAGCGTCCGGTGGCCGGGAGGCGGGGCAAGGAGGATCAGCGGGTCAGTGAGGCGGATGCGGGGCGGATGGAAGTGAAGGCGGCGACGATCTAGGATGGTTTGTTATGGCATGCCAAAGCGCAACGAAGCGGCTGCTCAAGCAGCGTGGGCAGACGATGGCGGACGACTGCCGGCTGGGGAAGAACCTTTTCAGCGATGAGTTTGTCGGGCACCTCAACCGGCTGCTGGACAAGCAGGAGCTGGTCAAGATGCGGTTCAGCGACCTGGAGGGCAAGGACCGCAAGGAGCTGGCGGTGGCGGTGTGCGACGCGGTGGGTGCGGAGCTGGTGCAGGTCGTGGGGCGGACGGTGCTACAGCCCGGGCGAAGCGGAAGATAAGGGGTGTGGGGTTTGGGGTGTAGGGTGTGGGGTGCAGAACAGCGGTCAACTGACACCGGGGCGGGGGAAGGGTTTTAACTCGGATGCGTTCGGATGGAAACGGATGAAGGCGGGGGAATCAATGCCTGGGCGGGCGTTTGTGGGGGTAGGTGGGTTGGAGGCGTGGGGCGGATCACCCAACCCCCCACGGAACCTAACCCCCATCCCCGAATCTTCTTCCGATCCGTTTGTATCCGCATCCATCCGAGTTCAATTCTTCTCAGGGTCTGTGACCTCGGTGGATGGGGGTGGTTGCGGTGATGGACGCCGGCTGGCTGGCTGGGCCGGGCCGGGGGCGGCGTTGGGGCCGCCGGCTGAAGCCGGCTCGCCGAGGGGGCGGGGCGGGCGGATCGGGCCTGGGAGGGCTGTAAACCCATGTAGGGCCAGCTTTTTATCGGCGTTCGCCTTGGGTGGCCGATGGACCTACCATATGCGGCCCCTGACGGGGGGATGATCTTTATTACCCAGCAGTGAAAGCGAGCCGATGGCCGAACTGAAAACCGACGTAACTTCCAAGCCTCACCGGGGGGGTATCGAGTGGGGCAATCTTAGTTGGCCGGTGATCATCGGGATCGGCGCGATGCACGTGATCGCGTTGGGGGCGTTCCTGCCGGGGATGTTTTCCTGGAGCGGGCTGCTGATCGGCGCGGTGCTGGCCTGGCTGACGGCGGGGATCGGGATCACTTTGTGCTACCACCGGCTGCTGACGCACCGGTCGTTCAAGACGCCGAAGTGGTTTGAGTATGTGTTGACGATCTGCGGCTGCCTGGCCTGGCAGGGCGGGCCGGTGACGTGGGTGGGTGTGCACCGGTTGCATCACAAGCACTCGGACGACGACCTGGACCCGCACAGCCCGCAGCACGGCTTCACCTGGGCGCACATCCTCTGGACCCTGCACGACAAGGTCGAGGGCATCAACGGGCACGACGCTGCGAAGGATCTGCTGCGCGATACGGGGCTTCGGCTGCTTGATAAGTATTTCTGGGTGCCGCAGTTCATCCTGACGGCCGGGCTGATCGGCGTGGGTTACGCGCTGGGCGGCTGGCAGCTCGCGGCGTCGTGGGTGGTCTGGGCGGTCGCGGTGCGGACGGTGTTCGTGTATCACGGCACGTGGTTCGTGAACTCCGCGGCGCACACCTGGGGCTATCAGAACTACGAAGAGACGGGCGAGAAGTCGACCAACCTCTGGTGGGTGGCGATCTGGAGCTTCGGCGAGGGCTGGCACAACAACCACCACGCCCACCCGCGCTCCGCGGCGCACGGGCTGCGTTGGTTCGAGCTGGACCCGACGTACTGGACGATCAAGATGCTGTCGTGGGTCGGGCTGGCGCACTCGATCGTGCTGCCCAAGCCCGAGCAGATGCCCAAGGAGGTCGGCAAGAAGGCTCCGAAACCCACGGCCGGGAAGTCCACGGCGATCAGCCCGCCGATGATTACCAGGCCGGTTTCGCGTGCGACGCCGCCGGCGGTGTGAGTGGGGGAGGCAGTGCAGGAACGCTAAGCCGCGAGCGGCTGGGCGGGCCGCGGGGGGCGTTGATAAACGAATAGATATCCAGGGCAACCCCGCGCTACGGTGCGGGGTTGTTTTTTGTGCTGGTTTATAATGGCCGGTCAAGATGGATGGATCGTGCCGATGAAGAATGACAGGATCAAAATCAAGGTCTGTTGCATCGCGAACGGCGCCGAGGCGGAACTGGCGATCGGTGCGGGGGCGGACGCGATCGGTTTGGTGTCGGCGATGCCGAGTGGGCCGGGCGTGATCGAGGAGGCGGTGATCCGCGAGGTCGCGCAGGCGGTTCGCGGGCGCGTCGAGACGTTTTTGCTGACGAGTTTGCGTGATGCGGAAGCGATCATCGCGCAGCACGGGCGTTGTGGCACGACGACGATCCAGCTTACGGACAGCGTCGAAGGCGGGGCGTATGCGGAACTGCGCGCGGGGTTGGCGGGGTATCCGGGTATTCCAGGTGTGAAGCTGGTGCAGGTGATTCATGTGGTGGATGAATCGTCTATTGACGAAGCGTGCGCGGTCGCGCCGCACGTCGATGCGCTGCTGCTGGATTCGGGGAACCCGAAGCTGAGGGTGAAAGAGTTAGGCGGCACGGGTCGGCGTCACGACTGGTCGGTCAGCCGACGGCTCATCGAGGCGGTGGATGTGCCCGTGTTTCTGGCAGGCGGTTTGAGGCCGGGCAATGCGCGGGAGGCGATCGAAACGGTCAATCCCTACGGCCTGGATATCTGCTCCGGCGTACGCACCGACGGCAAACTCGACCCGGCGAAATTGCGCGCATTCATGGAAGAAGCCCGCGGCGCATAACCCCGCCCGACGATCCGCAATCACGGCCACATCGTGCGTCGGCGTATCGGCAGCGGTATGCTTGTCGGCATGTCACAGACCAATGCCAAACTGTCGCGCATCTTCCAGCAGATGGCGGATGTGCTGGAGGTGCTCGGGGCCAACCGGTTCAAGGTGATCGCGTTCCAGAAGGCGGCGCGCGTGCTCGGTGAGCTGACCGAAGACGTCGCCGCGATGGACGACATAACCCTGCGCTCAATCGAGGGCATCGGCAAGGGGATGGCAGACCGGATCGAGGAGTTCATCAAGACCGGCAAGATCACCGAGGCGATGGAGCTTGCGGAGGAGGTTCCGCCCGGTGTGGTGAAGATGCTCGACATCCCCGGGCTCGGGCCTAAGACCGTGTCGATGCTCTGGCGCGAGATCGGGATCACCAGCATCGAGAAACTCGCCAAGGCTTTAGACACCGGCGAACTGGAGGACCTCAAGGGCTTCGGCAAGAAGAAGATCGAGAACATCAAAAAGAACCTCGCCTTCGCCGAGCAGGCGGGCAAGCGCACGCGGATCGGCAACGCGCTGCCTTTGGCGCTCTGGTTCGTCGAACAGCTTAAGAAGCTCAAGCAGGTCAAAAAGGTCGACTATGCCGGGAGCCTGCGCCGGGGCAAGGAAACGATCGGCGACCTGGACCTGCTCGTCGCAGCCAACGAAAAGGATGCCCCGGCGATCATGGATGCTTTCGTCGCGCTGGATGTGGTCGCCGATGTGATCGCCAAGGGCGAGACGAAAAGCTCGATCCGCACGAACGAGGAATCAGGTGGAATGCAGGTCGACCTGCGTGTCGTGCCCGAATCAAGCTACGGCGCGGCACTGATGTATTTCACCGGGAGCAAGGAACATAACGTCAAGCTGCGTGAGCGTGCCATATCGATGGGCATGAAGCTTAATGAGTGGGCGCTGACCAAGGCGGACAGTGAAAAGGTTGTCGCGAGCAAATCCGAGGCCGATGTCTATAAGGCGTTGAAGCTGGCGTATATCCCTTCGGAACTGCGTGAAGACCGCGGCGAGATCGCGCTGGCCGAGGAAGATGGATTGCCCGCGCTGATCGAGCTTTCAGATATCAAGGCCGAGCTGCACACACACACGACCGCCAGCGACGGCACGTGGACGATCGAGCAGCTCGCGCTCGCCGCCGCGGAGCGCGGGTTCCATACCGTCGCCATCACCGACCACTCCAAGGGCCAGGTCCAAGCCAACGGGCTGACTGAGAGCCGGCTGGAAAAGCACATTGTGGCCGTGCGCAAGGTCGCGGAGAAACTCAAGGATAAGATCACAGTACTTGCCGGCAGCGAGGTCGATATCCTCGTCGATGGCAAGCTCGATTACGCGGACAGTTTGCTCAAAGAACTGGATGTCGTGGTCGCCTCGCCGCACGCCGCGCTCAGCCAGGAGCCGGACAAGTGCACGAAGCGGTTTCTTAAAGCGATCGAAAACCCCTACGTCACGATCATGGGCCACCCGACCGGGCGATTGATCGGGCGACGCGAAGGGTTAAGCCCCGACATGGGCGCGCTCTTCAAGGCGGTAGCACAGCGCGGCATCGCCATGGAGATCAACGCCAACCACTGGAGGCTTGACCTGCGCGACACCCACGCCCGCGCCGCCATCGCCGCCGGCGTCAAGCTCTCGATCAACACCGATGCCCACGGCCCGGCCGACCTCGACCAACTTACCTACGGCGTCCTCACCGCCCGCCGCGCCGGCGCAACGAAAGACGACGTAGTCAACTGCATGACCAAACCGGCGTTGGCGAAGTGGTTGAAATCAACCCGGGCTTAAGCGAACAGCCGGGGCTGGTGCTGGCGTTTGTCGTCGGCGAACTCGAACGTGCCGCCGATGCGGTAGGTCTTGCTCATCAGCTGGCTGACGTAGCAGATGCGGATCGGCAGCAGCAGCTCTTCGCCGGCGATCGTTTCGAGATTGATGTGCAGCACCGCGCCCATGGGGATGTCGTGCTCGACGAGCAGGCCCAGGCCGCTGAGCGACAGGTCCGTGGCCCAGCCGCGGTATAGGGGTTTGTACCCCCCGGCGAGGACCCCGAGCGTGATCGGGGCGTAGACCGCGCGGCGCATCGAAGTGCGGAGGCCGATATCGAACGCCGCCTCGTCCTCCAGGCGGTCGAGCACCGCGAAGAGCCTGGCCCTGGGGCTGGTTACGGATTGTCCTAATGCGAGTGTCACGCTTGGCCTATCGGCCGATCGGGGTGCCCGCTGGACTTGTAAATGCCCAAAATACTGGCACCAGGTCGATCAGGCTCGGCCGACAGGCGCAGCCGGTACAAACCTATTGGGTACACTCTGGGCATGGGCCTTTTGCTGCACGACAAGACCGAGATGAGCCTGGACCGCCCACGGATCATGGGCATCCTCAACCTCACGCCTGACAGCTTCTCCGATGGCGGGCAGTATACGCACACCGAACAGGCGGTCCGCCACGGCCTGGAAATGGCCGAGCAGGGCGCGGACATCATCGACGCCGGCGGCGAATCGACCCGCCCGGGCGCGAAGCGGATCAGCACGGATGAGCAGATCAGGCGGGTCGTGCCGGTTATCCGGGCGCTTCGGCGGCGGCTGGATGAGCGTTACCCCGCGGTGCCGATTAGCATCGACACGACACGGGCGGATGTGGCTTTAGCGGCGGTCGAGGCCGGGGCGACGGTCCTGAACGACATCAGCGCCGGCCGGGAAGACCCCCGGATGCTGGGCCTGGCGGCGGAGCGTGGGCTGCCGATCGTGCTGATGCACATGCAGGGCGATCCAGGCACGATGCAGGACCGGCCGCACTATACGGACGTGGTCGAGGAGGTGCGTGACTTTCTGCTGGAACGGGCGGAGGCCGCCCTTTCGGCGGGGGTGGACCGCCGCCGGATCGTGCTGGACCCGGGGATCGGCTTCGGGAAGACGGCCGAGCACAACCTGGCGCTGCTTCGGTCGGTGGGCGAGTTCGTGAAGACGGGATACCCGGTGCTAATCGGCGCCAGCCGAAAGCGGTTCCTGGCGGGGTTCGCGGGGCCTGGCGGGGCACCGGACGCTGATGGGCAGGTTAGCCTGAACAAAAAAATAAATGACCGTCTGGGGGGGACGTGTGCGGTGACGGCCTACGGCGTGCTGGCGGGGGTTAAGGTGTTTCGGGTCCACGATGTAGCCCCCAACCGGCAGGCGGCGGGGCTGGCCCTGGCCCTGGGATCACCCGAAAACCGGCCGGGTGAATAAATTTGACGAATTTTTACGGACCCTAAAATTTTGTTAGGGGAATGTTCAGAGTGTGGATAAGTTGTGAACAACCTTGGGTTTGGGTGCGATTCTGCCAGTAGTGGCGGGGTGATGATTATCACACCCAGGCACCCCATGTTAATGCGTATTTATTTGTCATATATCGTGATATGCGAAAACACCCCGCCGGGGTCATAACTTCAAGTGCGGAGAAGCCCTTTGGCGATAATACGCAGGTAAGGGAACGCCACCCATCGCTCGCAGCGATCGCGATCCCTGTACGTGTACGCACCCGAGGCATTCCAAATACGGTGCCGTCAGTAAGTCAGGAGTCAGCCATGAGCGACATTGCACCCATCAACCGACCTTCAGCCGTCACGCTTGATCCGCAGGTCCGGCCGAGCCGTACGCAGTCGAGTACCGATTCCACGACGCGCGGCGAAGACCAGGTCGAGCTGTCCAATACCGCGCAGCTGTTAAGCAAACTCCGCGGGCTTCCCGAAGTGCGCCAGGACCTGATCGACCGCGTCCGCGCCTCGATCGCCGACAACACCTACGAGAACGAAGACAAGACCGACGCGGCGATCGAAAACCTGCTGGAAGACATCGCGTAACTAAACGCGATCAAAACCTGATCAATAAAAAAACCGTCCTGCTTTCAGGACGGTTTTTTTTTTTGAAGCCCCGTGTCGAAGTAGATTTTCTATAAACAATGCAGATCAAGGCGGAAGAAAAGGCAAAGAATGTAGACAGGATGACAGGATCTACAAGATCAGATCCATGCGGTGAAGTCCGTATGTTGCATCCTGTCCATCCTGTTTATCCTGTCTACATTCTTATTCTTTGTACTTACATCACGAACCATGTGGTTCACGCGCCCAATTCGATGCGTCGCTGGATCGCGCGGAACAGGGCGGTCTGGTCGCGGGTCATTTCCAGTTGCACGGTGCCGACGGTGATCTTCACCTGGATCGCGCGGGCGAGTTTGCGCAGCAGTTCTTCATCAAGCTTGAAGGTCAGGGTTTCGTCGTCCTTGCGGATTGAGCGTTTGCCGGCGGCGACGTTCACGCGGCGGGCGGCCACGTCGTACTCGGCGATCGGGACCTCGACGGTTTCGCCGTCGATATCGAAGACGGCTGTCGCCTGGTCGCGGTAGACGCCGCCGGAGTAGAACGCCTGGATGAATAGCGACACGGTGTCGGGCGGGGATTGCATCTCCTGGCCGTCGTAGACGTACGCCAGCGAAAGCCGGTGGTCGGCGGCGCTGCCGATGATGACCTTCAGCTCCTCGATGCCGGTGCGCACGGTGGTTTGGCCGGTCTCGTCGTTGAACCCGGTGGTAAAGCGTGAGGCCGCCGACTCGACGCGGTCGCCCGAAGGCGTCAGGCCCGCCAGCTCGGTCAGCTCGCGTGTCTGGACCTCGAGGTCTTCGTTGCTGCGTTTGGTCTGCGCCAGCTCGGCGCGCAGCTTGGCGGTCTCGGCCTCGAGCGCGTCGTAGGCTGACTTCACACGCTCCAGTTCCGCGCGCAGCTCGGTGTTTTGCTGTTTAAGTTTCGCGGCCTCGTCGGCTGTGTCTTGCGCTATCGCGTGGGCACAAAAACACGCCACCAGCAGGGCGGCGCACCATCGGGTTGTGGTTTTCATCGGGGTCTCCTGGCGTTTGGCGTCTTCACAAGCCCGTATCTATTTGTTAAGCATAGCGAGCGCGACAAGTCGCGTCGCTTCATGGCGGTAATGTGTGTTGACTCGTGCATTCATCATTTCCTGTTATCCCGATTCAGGCGGCGCACCCAGGTCCGCAAGACCCAGCGGGTCTTCGGGGACGGCGAACCGGCTGGGCTTGACCTTCGCGCCCTTGTGCATGATGACGTTGGGCGCGGTGAGGTCGCCGTGGTAATCGCACTTGGGCCCGAGGATCACGGTGTCGCCGGAGAGGACGCGCTTGGCGTCGATGATGCCCTGGCAGTCGATCCCGCCATGGGCCTCGAGGTTTTCGACAATGAGCCGGCCGCGTTTGGCGACGGTGATCCGCCCGCAGGTTCTAAGTTCCTTAAGCGGCCCGCGCAGCTTGGTGATGTGCTCGTCTGCGACGATCAGGGCCTTGTTGCAGCCCGGGCAGGATGTGGACTGGGCGCGACCGCTGACCTCGAAGCGATGTCGGCAGTGGTAACACTGGACCAGGCGTGGGCCTTGGTGTCGCGCCATAGGGGCAAGCCACGGGTGTGGGGGTTGCGCGGAATCTAAGCGCGCGTATGCACGCCGACGGCCGGCGTGGGGCGCTTAGGGACCGTCCCGGTGACGCTTATTTCTTGGGTGGCTGTCCGGGCTGACCCGAGGGCGCGCCGCCAGAAGGCTGACCGCCTGAGGATGAAGAGGACCGGCCGGAGTCGGGCCCGACGGCGCACATGCCGTGGAAGCTCGCGCCTTCGGACATGACCATCTTGGCGGCGGTGATGTCGCCGCGGACGACGCCCGAGCCGTTGAGCTTGACGGTGTCCTTGACGTTGAGGTTGCCCTCGATGAGCCCGTTGACGTCGACGCCGGCGGCCTCGACGTCGGCCTTGCAGGTCGCGTTTTGGCTGACCTGAAGCTCGCCCTTGCCGGTGATCTTGCCGTCGAACTTGCCGTTGATCTTCGCGGTGCGTTCGAAGGTCAGCTCGCCCTTGAAGTGGCTGTCCGCACCAACTACGGTTGTGTCGCCTGATTCGGCCATGGTCTAACTCCTTGACTGTGGGGGGGGTGAAAAAAATAGTGCCGCGACGCCGCCCACCGCGGCCGCCGTGCACAGGCAGTGTAAGTCAGGTGTGGGGGTTTGGGTAGGCTCGGCCCGGGGAAAACCGCGTCGCGTAGCCGCAGGAAAGAGGAGACCGGCAAGGGTTTGTCGCGTAAGATGATATCTCCACGACCGACCGATCCGAGCCCGACATGCCGGCACCTCAAGCCCTGCGACTGCCGATCACGATGCCCAGCGACCCGCGCCGGCGCTCTGTATGCACCGGGTGCCTTGAAAAGCGGCTCAGCGGCCAGCGGGGCGTCCGCAGCGTCAAAATCGTTCCGGCAGAGGATATCGGTACGGGACGGCCCGACATCGGCTTCATCGAGCTGGATTACGACCCCCACGTCGTGAGCCTGTCGCAGATCAACGGCTACCTGCGTACGGCGGATAGCTGCTTAAGCGAATCGGTTGCGCACATCGTGATGCCGGTCCACCGGATCGTCTCGGCCAGGCACGGGCAATCGATCGAATCCAGGCTCAACCGCCTGCCCGGCGTCCGCGCCAGCGTGTCACACGCCTCACAGACCATTCGTCTTGAGTTCGATCGCAAGCAATGCGCCCTGCCACAGATCGTGGGCCTGCTGGAGCAGGAGGGCGTGGCCGTGCTGCCGCAGCGCTCCAGCGACGGCCGGGGCCAGCCTGCCGGCGGCTACCACCACAGCAAAGAAGCGCCCGCCGCCACGTTCCGGCTGCCGCAGCCGGGCTGGCTCCGCACGGCGATGCGGGAACAGGACATCGTGCTGGCGGTCCTGGCGGGGCTGTTCCTGCTCGCGGGGTTCCTGGTCCACATCACGGGCGGGCCGCAGGAAATCCGTGTCGCGCTGCTGCTGGTCAGCTACGTCTGCGGCGGGTTCTACCCCGCGCAGGACATGATCCACACGCTGGCGGAGTTCAAGCTGGACATCGACCTGCTGATGTTCGCCGCGGCGTTCGGCGCGGCGTCGCTGGGCCACTACGAAGAGGGCGCGATGCTGCTGTTCCTTTTCAGCCTCGGGGGCGCGGGTGAACGGTTGGCGATCAACCGGGCGCGCGGGGCGATCAAGGCCCTGGCGGACCTCTCCCCGCAGACCGCGGTGTTGATCCAGCAAGACGGATCGCGGCGCGAGGTGCCCGTCGAAGAACTGCGCATCGGCGACCGTGTCCTGGTCGCGCCGGGTCAACGCCTGCCCGCCGACGGCAAAATCGTCAGCGGTGACTCCGCGGTCGATCAGTCGCCGATCACCGGTGAGTCCGTCCCCATCGACAAGGCGGCAGGCGACCCCGTCTTCGCGGGCACGATCAACGGCGACGGCGCGCTGACCGTCGAGGTCGGCAAGCTCGCGTCCGACAACACGCTGGCCAAGGTCGTGCGCATGGTCGAGGAGGCGCAGACGACCAAGAGCCCGACGCAGTTATTCACCGACCGGGTCGAGAAGTGGTACGTGCCTTTGGTGGTGATCGCGACGGTGGCGTTGATCGTGTTGCCGCCGTTGGCGGGGTTGGTGCCCAGGCGTGAACACGCCAGCGTGTGGGCGGGCTGGTTTTATCAGGCGATGGCGTTCCTGACGGCGGCGTCGCCCTGCGCGTTGGCGATCGGCACGCCGGCGGCGGTGCTCAGCGGGATCGCCCGCGCCGCGCGGGGCGGGATGTTGATCAAGGGCGGGGCGCACCTGGAGAACCTGGGCCGGGTCCGGGCGATCGCGTTCGACAAGACCGGCACGCTGACGTTCGGCCGGCCGGAGGCGACGGACATCGTGCCTCTCGCCGAAGACATCGACGAGTTCAAGCTGCTTTCGCTGGCGTGCGCGGTGGAGCTGGGCAGCCGGCACCCGATCGCCGAGGCCATCGTGACGGCGGGTGAGGACCGGGGCTGCGCGCGTGAGATGGCCGAAGACATCGACCAGACGCCGGGTGTCGGGATCAGCGGCCGGGTCGGCGGGCTTACGGTCACGGTGGGCAGGCCGGCGTCGTTTGATGCATCCCGGTCGGGCGCGGATGCGATGCGGCAGCGCGCCATCGAGCTGGAAAACGCGGGGCGGACCGTCGTCGCGATCGGTGACTCCGACCGTGTGCTGGGCCTGATCGGCCTGGCGGACCGCGCGCGGCCGGAAGCGAAGCAGATGATCGGTGAACTCAAAGCGCTGGGCGTGCATCACACGATCATGCTCACGGGCGACAACCCGCGAACCGCGGCGGCGATTGCGCAGGGCGTGGGGATCGACCAGTACCTCGCCGAGCTGATGCCCGAGGACAAAGTGACCCGGGTCCGCGCGCTGGATGAGAAGTACGGCCGGGTCGCGATGGTAGGCGATGGCGTGAACGATGCGCCGGCGATGGCCAACGCCACGGTCGGGATCGCGATCGGCGGCGCGGCGGGTTCGGCCAGTGACGTCGCGCTGGAAACGGCGGACATCGCACTGCTCGCGGACGACCTGGGCAAGCTGCCCGAAGCGATCGGCGTCTCGCGCTACGCACGCAAGATCATCGTACAGAACCTGGTCATCGCGTTGGGCGTGATCGCTGTGCTTGCGCCGCTGGCGGCGCTGGGCGGCACACCGATCTCCGCGGCCGTTTTGTTCCACGAGGGTTCGACCGTGTTGGTTGTCGTGAATTCGCTGCGCATCCTGGCGTACCGGCCCGCGCCCGTGCCAGCCGAGCAACCGGCAAGTTAATTGGCAACCCAGGCTTCGCAGTCTATGCGCATAAAAAAAGCCCACGTTTGGAAAACGTGGGCTTCGGGAGGGTGTTGGTTTGTGTCGCGCTTAGGCGGAGAAGCTGCTGCCGCAGCCGCAGCTCGAGGTGGCGTTGGGGTTGTTGAAGACGAAGCCGCGGCCCATGACCTCGTCTTTGAAGTCGATGGTGGTGCCGTTGAGGTAGAGGTAGCTCTTGGGGTCGCAGACGACCTTGATGCCGTGCTCGTCGAAGATCTCGTCGGTATCGCGTTGCTGCTCGGTGAGGTCCAGCAGGTAGCTGAAGCCGGAGCAGCCGCCGCCCTTGACGCCGACGCGCAGGCGGACGTTGTCCGCGTCAAGCTCCTGCTGCTTGATGATGGTTTTGATTTCACGGGCGGCGGTTTCGGTGAGGGTCAGTGCCATGTTGAAATTCTCCGGTGTGTCGCGGCCGGGCCGTCAGGCCGGCGGCGGTGCGTGTTCTTTAGATAGTACGGTTTCAGGCCTTGGCGTGTTCTTTGTCATCGGCGTGGTCGTGCGCCAGGCCGTTCTTTTCCTGATAGTCGTGGATCGCGCTCTTGATGGCGTCTTCGGCGAGGACGGAGCAGTGGATCTTCACCGGGGGGAGGCTCAGCTCCTGAACGATCTCGGTGTTCTTAATGGCCAGGGCCTCGTCGATGGTGCGCCCCTTGACCCACTCGGTGGCGAGGCTGGAGCTGGCGATCGCCGAGCCGCAGCCGAAGGTCTTGAACTTGGCGTCGATGATCTTGCCGGTGGCCTCATCGACCTGGATCTGCAGTTTCATCACGTCGCCGCACTCGGGGGCGCCGACGATGCCGGTGCCGACGTTCTTGGCGGACTTGTCGAGGCTGCCGACGTTGCGCGGGTTTTCGTAGTGGCTGAGGACTTTTTCGCTGTATGCCATGGTGGGGCTCCGATGTTTATTGTGTTTTTGTGTATGTATTCTTTGCGGGTGTTTTGCGGTCCCACGGCCGGAGGCCGCGGGCTTAGGGGCCATGCTATTGCTAGTGCGCGCCCCACTCGATCTGGTTGATGTCGATGCCTTCCAGGACCATCTCGTAGAGCGGGCTGAGTTCCAGGAGCTTCTTCACCGCGGTCACGACCTTGTCGATGGTGTAATCGACTTCCTCTTCGGTGGTGAAGCGACCCAGGCCGAAGCGGATCGAGCTGTGCGCGATCTCGTCGCCCAGGCCCAGGGCCTTGAGGACGTAGCTGGGTTCGAGGGATGCGCTGGTGCAGGCGGAGCCGGAGCTGACGGCGATTTCTTTGATCGCCATCATCATGGATTCGCCCTCGACGTAGGGGAAGCTGATGTTGGTGGTGTGCGGGAGCCGGCGGTCCTTGTTGCCGTTGACCACGGCGTGCTCGAGCTGGCTGGTGATGCCCTTTTCGAGCTTGTCACGGAGCGTCGAGAGGCGCTTGGTTTCCGCTGCCATCTCCTGGTTGCAGATCTCGCAGGCCTTGCCCAGGCCGACGATGCCGGTGACGTTGAGCGTGCCGGAGCGCATGCCGCGTTCGTGGCCGCCGCCGTCGATGATCGGGGTCAGACGGACGCGCGGTTTGCGGCGGCGTACGTACAGGAAGCCCACGCCCTTGGGCCCGTAGATCTTGTGCGCCGAACCGGAGAGCAGATCGACACCGGCCGCCTCGACATCGACCGGGATCTTGCCCACGGCCTGGGTCGCGTCGGTGTGCAGCAGCACGCCCTTGTCCTTGCAGATCCTGCCGATCTCCGGCAGCTCGTTGATCGTGCCCAGCTCGTTGTTGGCCCACATGATCGAGACGAGGATGGTGTCGTCACGGATCGCGGCGGCGACCTGCTCGGCGTAGATGATGCCGTCGGCCTTCGGCTCAAGCCAGGTCACGTCGTAGCCCATCTTCTGGAGGCGCTTGCAGGGGTCGAGCGTGGCTTTGTGTTCGTGGACGGCGGTGATGATGTGCCGGCCCTTGTCCTTGTACATGTCGGCGACGCCCTTGATCGCCAGGTTGTTCGACTCGGTCGAGCCGGACGTCCAGATGATCTCCTTGGGGTCTGCGCCGATCAGGTCGGCGACCTGCTTGCGGGCGAGCTTGACGCCGTCTTCCGCGGCCCAGCCGAACTCGTGGTTGCGGCTGGCGGCGTTGCCGAACTTCTCGGTGAAGTAAGGCAGCATCGTCTCGAGCACGCGCGGGTCGACGGGCGTGGTCGCGTTGTGGTCCATGTAGATCGGCAGCTTCAGTGCCATCGGCTTAGGCTCCTTGGTCCTGGTATTGCTCCACGCCGCAGGGGATGCCAACGTGCGCGGGGTGTTTAAGTGTATCCCGGCAGGCACAGGCGTGCGGCCCGTTTGCCGGGGAATCGTTATCCGTTTCGAGGCGCTCGTCGCGCAGGTCCTGCAAAGTCACATCGCTGAGGAATCGGTTGATCCGCTGGTGCAGCGACCGGATCGTGCCCCGGATCGGGCATCCGCCTGACAACTGGCAACCCTGGCCGACCACCGGCAAACCGTCGGCACACTGCGACAGGCGGACCGGGCCTTCCAACGCGGTCACGACCTCCAGCAGGGTCAGCCGTTGCGGGTCAACCGCCAGGCCGTAACCGCCCTGTGCCCCACGGGTCGAGGTCAGCAGCTTCGCCTGCGCCAGTTCCTTGAGGATATTCATCAACAAGGGCAGCGGCAGGCCGAAGGTCTCGGCGATCTGCTTGGCGCTGACCGGCTCGCTGTCTTCGCCGTGCCGGTCCGCAAGGTAGGACAGCGCGATCAGGGCGTAGTCCGTTTTGCGGGTCAGGGCGAGCATGGGGCACCTTTTGGCAGGACCAACGGTGGGTAAAACCTCAATTGATCCTGATTATCATTTACGCCAGACATAATAGTATCGGATTGGTACGGTATCAAGGCGAGGGGGCCTCAAAACCAAAATAAAGACTTTTTTGACTGTATATTTCCTTATAAACCTTGTTACATTGGGTAATTAAATGAGATAGCTATGGTTATGGGTATTATATATCCCCGTGGCGGGTGAAAGGATGGGCCGAGCGAGCCGGTTTCTAAGCCGTCACAGGGCCAAAAAAGCCCGGATTTCACTGGGATTAGCAGGTGCGTAACCCGGCTATTTAACATATAACTGCGATCCCCCCGAAGGACCTTTACTCGTCGGGCGGGCGGTCGGGGCACGGTTCCCCGGCTCATCCCTACGTTCACGCTGGACCGGAATCTCCCCCATGGACCGCTACAAATCCGTTCTCCTCTTCGGCGCTCCCGGCTCGGGCAAGGGCACACAAGGCAAGGTCCTGGGCACCATCCCCGGCTTCTACCACTGCGCCTGCGGCGACGTGTTCCGCAACCTCGACATCAAGAGCGAACTGGGGAGCATTTTCTACGAATACAGCTCGCGCGGCGAGCTGGTCCCCGACGAAGTGACCGTCAAGATGTGGGCGGAAAACATCCGCGCCCACGCCATCATCGGCCACTACAAACCGCGTAACGACCTGCTCGTGCTCGACGGCATCCCACGCACGCTCGAACAGGCCAAGCTCATGGACGAACACATCGAGGTGCTCCAGGTGATCCACCTCTCGTGCAACAACGAAAAAGCGATGACCGAGCGGCTGCGACGCCGGGCACTGAAGTCCAACCGCCACGACGACGCGGACATCAAGGTGATCCGTAACCGCTGGGAGGTGTACGAACGCGAGACCGCGCCCGTGCTCCAGCACTACCCCAGGAACAACGTCGTCCAGGTCGATGCGATGAACTCGCCCGCCCAGGTGCTGCACGACATCCTTGACTACGTCGTGCCGGCGCAGAACGCGCACTTCGCCGCGTTCGTGGACGCCTGATTCCCGTACAGTCTTACACCTTTGGTCTCACCTGATTATCCGCTGCCGGCCGCTTGCGGCTTAGCGTTATCCACATCGACCAATCATACGCATCTCGCCCCGAACCCACCGATCAAGACGGGCTACAGACCGGACCTTTACTCGGCAGCCATAAAGATAAGATATAAGTTATATCTGATCTTTAAGCCCCGTCGGGTATCGGGCGCTGGGTGAGCGGTGGCGTGTGTCGGGTGACAATGGGATGCGTATACAGTGGCGGAAATAAAACCGCCCTTCACCCGAAAAGGTCGAGTGAAGGGCGGCGGGGTATATGCAAAACGCGGGATCGGCGTCAGGCTAAATCATCCTTCTCCCTTGGTGCTCCTTGATCCGATGTCCCGCGTGAACAGACTCATCAGGCCTTGCGACGCTTGAGCACCGCGCCCAGACCCAGGCCCATCAGGGCCAAAGCGCCCGGCTCGGGGATGTTGGCTTCGGCCGTCGGGGGTGTGCCGGCGTTCCAGTTGCCCAGGACGGTGTTCAGGTCGTTGATGCCGACGAACCCGTCGCCGGACGGATCGCCCTGCAGCAGGTCGCCGGGGGTGACGTTCTGGTTCCACTGGCCCAGGACGATGTTCAGGTCGGCGATGCCGACGAACCCGTCGCCGTTGAGGTCGCCTTGCAGGAGGCCGAAGAACGCCAGGTCCAGCGTGTCGGTGACGCCGTCGCCGTTGAGGTCGCCGCCGGCCCAACCCAGGCCGAGCTGGCCGAGGTTGCTGTTGACGATGCCCTCGTCGGTGGCGTCGACGATGCCGTTGAGATCGACGTCGCCGTAGCTGGTCCCGAGCACATTCAGGACCAGGTCATCGATATCGAGCTGGTTGACGATCAGGTCGCCGGTCATGTCCGCGGTGAGGTCCATGAAGACGGCCTGGTCGATGATGGAGAAGTCGCCGAAGTTGGCATAGACGTAGTCGATGTCGAGCGCATCAACGGTGCCGTCGTGCCCGGTGGGCTTGCCGCCGGCGCTGATGGCAGCGCCCGCGATGTCGCCGCGGCTGTCGCCGTTGGCGTAGGTCTTGCCGGTGGCGATGGTGGTGCCGAAGAAGTTGGCGCCGTACTCGGCATCGATGGCGGTGAAGCCGGCCTTGCGGTCGAGCTTGCCTGCGACGATGTGCAGGCCGTCACCCCAGTAACGGATGTCTTCTTCGTCGAAGTTACCGTTGCCGTCGAAGTCGCCGATGATCTCGACGGCCAGGCCGGTACCGGTCTCGGGCTGTGCGCCGGCTGCGGGCAGCGTGCCCAGGCCGCGGTAGTTGGCCCAGTCCATCATCTTGGCGACGTCGGCGGTCGAACGTGCGCCGTCGTTGCTGAAATCGCCGGCGATTTTGTTGCGGTTGTTGAGCGTGCCGCCGTAGGTCAGCGTGCCGCCGTCCACGTCTACATAGACGTCGGAGACGTTGCCGTCGGAGTAGGTGATGCCGGTGGTGCGTGTGGGGACCTTGCCCGCACCGACGGTGCCGGTCGGGTCGACGCCCCCGAGGTCCACGCCGGTGCCGGCGAGGTTGGCGGTCAGTGCCGCGAGGCTGGCGGCGTTGACGTTGGCGTTGAAGACCGGGTTGGGGTCGCTGAAGTCGATGCCGTCGGGCCCGATGCGTTCGATGGCGGCGTTGAGTGTGAAGTTGTTGACCAGCGCCTCACCGGGGGAGCCGGCGTTGTTGGGGTCACCCGGCAGCGCGACGAATGCGGCGATGGAGTCGGTGATGTTGTTGAGGTAACCGGCGGCGGAGGCGTTAGCCATCGCGGGGTTGGCGGTCTTGAGGGGGTCGCCCACGGGCCGGTTGGCGTTGGGATCGCCGACGGTCGCCATGGTTTCGGAGCCGCCGAACTGCCAGCCGTCATTCGGGTCGGCGTTGTTGATGATGTTGTCGGCGGTGGGGCGGACGTAGGTGTTGCCGTCGGGGTTGCCGTCGCCGTCACCGTCGATGTCCTTCATGACGTTCAGCAGTTCGTACTTTTTGCCTTCCATATCGACGATCGCGCGGCTGTTGCCGAGCAGGCCGGTGTAGCCGACAGCGAGTCGGGCGTTCTGCACGGTGCCTTCCATGCGTGACGAGCCGCCCTTGGCGTCGGACGCAAAGTTGGGGCCGAGTTCGTCGAAGCTGGCGTCGTCGTTCTTGGGGCTCTGGTTATCACCACTGCCCCACGACGGGTCGACGCCGATGGAGTTCATCGCGCCGTTGCGTGTGCCGGATCCGGAGTCACGTGTGACGGCCATGAGGTTTTCACCGGTAGGCATGCGGCCGGTGGTGAAAAGGTGCTGAAGCTCGGTGGTCTTGACGTTCTCCAGGCCGGTGCCGGGGTTGGCGATGTAGCCGATGGGCACCCAGGCGATCGTCTGGTCGAAGACGGTGTGGTCGTCAGGGGCCGCGGTGTTGGTATTGAGGGTGAAGGCGCCGACGGACAGGGTCTTGAGCTTGTTGCTCTGACCGGTGGTCGTGGCGGTGGGGTTGTTGCCGTACTGCGCGTCGCCGGGGCGGGCGTTCCAGGACGCGGCGCCCGCGCCGGTGTTGATGACGAACCAGGTAGTGGGCACGTCCATCACGCCGATGTCGATGGAGGTCTGGACGACGGGCGCGCCGCCGTTGTTGGCCGCGTTGCCGACGCCGGTAAGGTTACCGGTCTGGTCGACATACTCGACACGGTTGATGATGCCGCCCTCGGCGGGGTAGTCACCGACGGCGGGCAGGCCGTTGTTGACGCCGACGCCGTCGAGGCGGTAGAGCTGGTAGTTGACCATTTCTTTCAGGCCGTTGCCCGAACCGACGCCGCGGTAGTCAAAGGTGAAGTAACCTGCGGCGGGGTAGGTCGGGGCGAGCTGCGGGGGCGGGAAGGTGCCGTTGGCGCCGTAGTTGGCGTCGCCGGTGATGTCGATGTACTCGTTAGTCGAAGCGGGGAAGATGAAGAAGTCGCGGAACAGGGTCGCGCCGCTGACGTTGACCTGGCCCGACGGGTAAGCCTGTCCATGGGCTTGACCGGTCATCGCCATC
The DNA here is from genome assembly GCA_041402025.1 of Phycisphaerales bacterium. Lineage (GTDB taxonomy): Bacteria > Planctomycetota > Phycisphaerae > Phycisphaerales > Phycisphaeraceae > JAJRRS01. The sequence continues at coordinate 28,303 of JAWKTA010000058.1, forward strand.
GCCGCGGAACAGGTCAGCGCCGCTGCTAACAGTTGACGGGTAGAAAACATGTTTGATCTCTCCTTGTGTCCTAAGAAAAGTTTGACTCGCACGATGCGGCCAATCAGGAAATACCGGGGTTGCCCCCCCTCACGGCCCGCGCTATCCGTTCGAGGCGCAGCGATCGCGCGGGACATTCGCTGCCTCGTTTCAGTGTCGATTCGTTGGGGCGCTCACCTAGGCGCCCCGCAAGCGGACCAGTCGTTTATTTATCAAAGTCGTACACACCGGTATCGCCGCCGGTGACGGCGTAGAAGCGGTCGCCCCAGAGCCGCTCGTTCATGGTGTCGAGGACGGCCTTACGGTCGACGTGGCCGTCGGCGAAAAGGAAGTTGGCCTTGTCGCTGTGGTGCCGGCCGATCACGTTGATGTTCGGGCCGCCGCCGCCGATATCGGTCAGCGCGCCGCTGGTTTCGCCGAGCAGGGTCTCGTAGTCCTGCAGTCCGTAAGGCTCCGTGCCGTATATCCATCGTCCCCGGCCGAAGCTGCTGTTGGGTTCGAGGTTGGCCTGAAGCCCCGCGCCGACGGCCTGCAGCGCCGTGACCGGGCGGTGGCTCTTTGAATCGGCGGCATTCCGAATCAGGTTCGTGTTCTCGATGAATTCGGTGGCGAGGATCGTGCTGCTTTCGCGGGTGATTTCCGCGGTGACGACCAGCTTGTACTGACGCTGACCGCCGATGAACTTGTTACGGGGCATCAGCGCCGAGTTGGCGGTGTAGGCCATGCGCGGGGCCTGGAGGTCCGGCTTGGTGTCGCGGGCGGTCTGCCAGTCGTCGCGTTCGGTGCCGGGGAAGGTCCGTGGCATGCCGCCGCTGTCGAGCGAGGGACACTTGAACGCGTCGTCGCCGGCGCTCGCCTTGTCGTGGACCATAAAAGACCAGTGCATATACCAGCTCGCGCCGGTGCCGAACTGGTCCTGCCAGCGCCAGTTGCCCTGGTCGTCGGAAGGGTACACATAGCTGGGCGGGAGCAGGTCTTTGTTTTCCGTGCTGTAGGAGATGACGGCCTGACCGACGCTGCGCTCGTTGGCGCCGCAGACGATGGCCTGGGCCGAGCCGCGTGCCGCGCCCAAGGCCGGCAGCAGGATGCCGACGAGCAGGGCGATGATCGAGATCACCACCAACAACTCGATCAGCGTGAAGCCCCCGAAGCGCGATGCCCGGGCCGATTGAATCTGGAGTCTGAGCCTGTCTTTAGCGTGTTTCATGCTTGATACCCCTGTGCGTGTTTGGATGTCGGTTCCGTCCTCGAACGCGGGGTAGTAGAAACCGCGGGGATTAGTCGCGCGTGAATTGAATGTTTGGGTAAGGTGAAAAGTCTGTGACTTCTGTATGTATCGAGCGGGCGCGGTGTAGGCGGGTTTTCAAGCGTGTCGATAGTTAATGTAGAATCCGGCTATGGATACACACCAAACCACTGACGAACTTAACAAACGATTCACACTCCCCGCCGGTGTGCGCTTTGAGCCGGGTGAGGGCGGTCTCGTGCGCGTGATTGTGGATAACTCCGTATGTAAAGGGTGCGTCTACCCGCACGGGGCACACGTCACGGCGTTTCAACCGGACGGGCATGAGTCGGTGCTTTTTATGAGCGAACGATCCGCGTTCGAGCCGGGCAAGGCGATCCGCGGCGGCGTGCCGGTGTGTTTCCCGTGGTTCGGCCCGC
>JAWKTA010000059.1:0-29807 GCA_041402025.1 Phycisphaerales bacterium
CCACCGTCGCGACCAGTGCCGCGAGCAGCATCTGCAAGCCGATGAAAGGTGTAAACGCGATGAAAGAACCCAGCGCCACACCCAGTGCTACCTGCCGGGGCGTTTCACGGATCGCAACGATCGTCCGCGCCCAGCCCCGCCAGTCCAAATACCTACCGATGACCGAACAATACCCGCCCACAGCCTTTGCCGGCTGTCCACCCTCGGGTGTTCCGGGCACCGTGATCGTACTGATAGGCGGCATATTCTTTCTATCGGCCTTACTTACCCGCGACTGAGATAAAGCGCTTACACGTTGCCACATCCTGTTTGTACGAACGCCACAACCCGCAGGGTCTCGCATCGGGCCCGAATTGAAAGTCCCCCCAGACCGCACCGGCCGCAAAGCCTGCCACCGCTTAGGAATGGCGCGACGGGCACCCCCTGTTATGATTAGGCCGTGCCAAACCCAGAAAGACAAGCCGAGATCGACCGCATCATCCGCATCTTCGGCAGGGATGACTTCAGGGCCATCATGGAGATGCTGGAACGCCAGTTCATGGTCCTGCACCACCGCTCCCAAGTCCTGTTGGGCTTGTCCGGCATTGTTATTACCACCACCGGATTCTCCGGCCGACTCATCGCCGGCACCAACGACCTGGCCAAATGGCTAATCCTCCTGGGCGTCGGCCTGGTCATGGCCGCAGCCGCGACCGTGTGCTACGGCGTCCTGCACCTGCGCTGGCTCACCCAGCACCCCGGCGACGACCTAGACCAGTGGCTGCACAAAATCCTCTCCTACCGGGACCGAAAGACACGCTACTACCGCATCGGGATCGTCATCACCATGATCGGGCTGACGCTCTACGTGGGCTCGATCTTCGTCATGCTCTGGTTCCCCAAGGACTTCCCGGGCATTATGTCCGTGCGGTGACCGGCGGCCAGAAGGCCCGATCAAACACAATGCCTTGTCGTCGCTGTATTTGGCGGCCGATCTACAGCCCGCGTGTGTTGACAGCTTATAGGCCCGATGCTAGCTTTTACCCCGTCCGCACCGTCGCGTCCTCCGCGACCGGATGCCCCAACTGCTTACTGAATTTACCTGCCCGCCTGAGAGGACCCCGATGAGATTCAGACGATGCCCTGCTTGGCTCATTGCGGCGCTTTGCATTGCCGTGGTCGGGCCGGGGGGCCAGACGCTGTTCGCACAAGGATCGCTCCCCCAGAATATCCTTCAGGCGCAGGCGGACCTGAGCGCCCAGGAAAAATCGACCGTCGATACTTTCGTTGATGCACAGGTCGCCCGGCTTAAAAGCAACGACCCCGCGGAAGTCGCCGCCGGCCGGGCCAACCTTTTTGACCAGTTCAACCTCAGCACTTCGCAGTTTTTCCTAGACTACTACCGCCAGTCGGTCGCCCAGCGCATCACCCCGCTGGTCCAGCCCGACCAGCCGCTGATGACCCGCCTGAACGTGGCGATCATCAGCGCCAAACTCTCCGGTGCCAGCCTGGTCGGCATCCTGCAAACCGGCGCCGCCGACCCCAGCCCCGCCGTGCGTTACTGGATCGCCAAAGCCATCGGCGGTGCCGCCAAGGCTAAAGCCTTCGATGCCCAGCAACAGCAGGATGTGCTGAACTCGCTCGCCCAGCGGCTTAAGGACGAGGACTCTTCCCTCGTGCTCGAGCAGGTCATGGTCGCAATCGCGGAAATCGACCTGCGCGAAGCCATCCCCACGGTCCTCAACGGCCTGGACAGCCGGGTCACATTCCACCAGAACAACCCCAAAGCCCCCTTTAAACCCGTGCAGGGCGGTATGCAGCAGCTCTACCGCAAACTGGTCGAACAGCGCTCCGGCGGCACCAACGTCACCAACGAACTGCACAACCTCGCGAGGATCGCTTTCCGGTATTACACGCTGATCGGCGATCAACTGGAAGCCATCAGCAACGAGGCCCCCGCCGATGACACCGAAGCCATCAAGCAGGACAAGGCCGTCATGGCCGGGCTCTGCGGACAGGTGATGGATTACGTCGTCCGCGACGTCGCCAAGCTCACCCCGCCCCAGCCCGTTGCCACCAACAACGCCGCCCAGCTCAAGGCCTCCGCCGCGCTGTGGCGCGACATCCTCAAGGCCCCCCCGTTCAACTTCACCGACGAGCAGTTCAACACCGCCCAGTAACCACCGCAATAGCCTTAGCGTGCAACAGCCGCTTGCGGCTTAGCGTGGCCGCCTATTTCCCCCCCGGCCTGTATTTTTCGATTAGTACCGCCCCAGTCCCACCTCACCATCCGGCTCACACTACCATACTCCGGCCCCGGCTCGCCCTGACCGGTCACGCCAACCGCCGCAGCCGCCTCGCTGCTGCCGTATGTCGCGTCGTCCAGCTTGCGGACCAGGTCGACGTAATCCATCTGCGCCAGCTGGAACTCACGCAGCACCAGATTGTGCACCACAGCATTCTGGAGATCACGCAGCTTCTGCTTGTCCGCGACCTCGATCGGTTGGCCGGTCATCTCCTTCTGGGCGACCGCGTTGAGGTGCCGGTTCAGGTCATTCAGTGCCCGCTGGGCCTCGGTATCCTCCCGAAGCTTCTTGATCGCCGCTTCCAGGCGGGCCACCTTGGTGTTCTTACCGAGGGCTTCGCCCAGCTCACGGGCCGATTTGATGAGTGTTTCGTCCGATGCCATCACTACCTCACTAACTTATGTCTGCTGTCAAGGTCTGTTAATCTGCGTTAGCATAGCCCAGCCGGACGCATGACGCTCGGCAGGCCCCGGCTGACCCCGAGCGGGCCTAAATACCCCGACTTCTTGAAATACCACCCGCATGTCCGACCGCTACACCAGTTCCATACTCCGGCACATCGCCGACACCCGCTACGAACCACGAACCCTCCGCCAACTGGCACAGGACCTCGGCGTCGCCGACGACGAGTTCGACCAGTTCAAGGCCGCCGCCGACGCCCTGCTCGAGGACGGCTGCGTCATCCTCGGCTCCTCCGACACCATCGCCCTGCCCCCGCCGGGCAAGGAGATGGTCGGCGTCTTCCGTGCCCACGAGAAAGGCTTCGGCTTCCTCCAGCCCGACGAACTCACCCAGCACGGCGACCTGTTCATCCCCCCAGGCGCGACCGGCGACGCCATGAACGGCGACCGCGTCCGAGCCAAAGTCATCCACGAAGGCAAGCGCGCAGGCTCCGGCAAGTCCCCCTTCGTCGGGCGCATCATCGAAGTCATCCAGCGCGTCGATCGCCAGTACGTCGGCACGCTCCTGAAGCGCGGCAAGCTCCACGTCGTCCAGGTAGACGGCCGGCTCATGCGCGACCCCGTCATCATCCGCGACGCCACCGCCAAGAACGCCCGCGTCGGTGACAAAGTCGTCATTGAGATCGTCGAGTATCCGAAGGACGCAAACGACGTCGCCGAGGGCGTGATCACCGAAGTGCTCGGCGAAGGCGGGGAGCCGCAGGTCGAAACGCTCTCCGTCATCCGCGCGTACGGACTGGCGGAAAAGTTCCCCCAGGAAGTCACCGCCGAGGCACGCAAGGTCTCGCAAGCATTCGACCCCGACAAGGTCCCCGATGACCGCGAAGACCTGACCGGCGTGCTCACGCTCACCATCGACCCGCCCACCGCCAAGGACTACGACGACGCGATCTCCATCCGCTCGTTCGAGGAAGGCGGCCGGACCGTCACCGAGCTGGGCGTACACATCGCCGACGTCGCACACTTCGTCACGCCCGACTCGGCGCTCGATAAAGAAGCCTACGCACGCGGCAACAGCACGTACCTGCCCCGCGTCGTCGTGCCGATGCTCCCCGAAGTCCTCAGCAACGGCGTCTGCTCGCTCCAGGAAGGCGTGAACCGCTACGCCAAAAGCTGCTTCATGAAGTACGACGCGGACGGCAAGGTGCTCTCCGAGCGCTTCGCCCGCTCGGTGATCCGCTCCGACAAACGCCTGACCTACCTCGAAGCACAGGCGCTGATCGACGGCGACCTCCGCGAGGCGATCAAGCACACCAAGACCGAACCGAAATACCCCAAGCCCATCACCGATGCGCTTAAGCAGATGGACGAACTCGCCAAACGTATCCGCGCACGCCGGCTCGAACAGGGCATGATCGTGCTGGGCCTGCCCGAGGTCGAGTTGATCTTCGACGACACCGGGCGCGTCGTGGACGCCGAGCCGGAAGACAACGCGTTCACGCACACGCTGATCGAGATGTTCATGGTCGAGGCAAACGAGGCGACCGCCCGCCTGTTCGACCGCGCGGACGTCCCCATGATCCGGCGCATCCACCCGGACCCCGATGCGCACGGCATCGAGGGCCTGCGCATGTTCGCACGTGTAGCCGGCTACAACATCCCCGCACGCCCGAGCCGCAAGCAATTACAGACCCTGCTCGAAGCCGTGCGCGGCAAGCCCGCGCAGCGTTCGGTGAACATGGCCGTGCTGCGCACACTCAGCAAGGCGGAATACTCCCCGATGCTCGTCGGGCACTTCGCGCTCGCCAGCGAGCACTACACGCACTTCACCAGCCCGATCCGCCGATACCCCGACCTTGTCATCCACCGCGGGATCGACGCCTACCTCGCCGCCGCCGCGGACTCCGGCAAACGCCCCAAGGCCCGGGGCATCGGCAAGAAACTCATGGATAAGGCGCTGGTCCCCGACGAGATGGCGCTCCGTGAGATCGGCCGGCACTGCTCGGCCACCGAACGCAACTCCGAGAGCGCTGAACGCGAGCTCCGCAACTACCTCGTGCTCGAACTTCTCTCCGAACACATCGGCGAAGACTACGACGGCACCGTCACCGGCGTCACAGGCAACGGCGTCTACATCCAGATCGACAAGTACCTCGTCGACGGCTTCGTCCGCAGCAGCGACCTGCCCGGCACGAAAAACGACCGATGGAAACTAAACCCCAAGACCGGCGCACTCGTCGCGCAACGCTCCGGCGCGACCGTCTCAATCGGCAACACGTTCACCGTCCGCGTCGCCGCCGTCGACCTGGCACGCCGCGTCATGGACCTGTCCGTCATCGACAGCCGTTCCGATGCCAAGGCAAAACGCAAAAAACTATCCCCCAGCAAGGCCAAGGCCGCGACTAAGCTATCCAAGTTCAAGCACAAGAAAAACAAGGCCGAGAAGCGGAACAAGACCAAAAAATCCAAGCACCGCAAAGGCCGACGGTGAATGTGCCAAGGATAGCGCCTTCAAACGGCACAACATTAGTGCCGTTGAATCTAAACCCGATCCCCGAACCCTGAACCCTCCGCCCATGACCCTCGCCGCCTGGCTGCACGACCTCGACCCGATCCTGATCCACCTCGGACCGTTCCCGATAAGGTGGTACGGCCTGTCGTATCTCGCCGGGTTCTTCGTCGCTTACTTGTTGGTGAAGCGCGTCTGCCGGGTGGGCGTATCCACGCTCAAGCCGGAGAACGCCGCCGACCTTGTCGTCGCCGTCGCGATCGGGATCGTGCTGGGCGGGCGATTGGGCTACGTCCTGCTCTACAAGCCCGAGATGTTCGTCAGCTTCTCAAGCGAGCTGCCCTACTGGGACGTGCTCGCGATCAACCACGGCGGGATGGCCAGCCACGGCGGGATGATCGGCGGGATGCTCGGCTGCCTCTTCTACGCCAAACGCCACCACCACAACACGCTCTACCTGATCGACCTGTTCGCCTTCACCGCGCCGCTTGGCATATTTTTCGGCCGCTGCGCAAACTTCATCAACGGCGAACTGCTCGGCAGGCCCTGCCCGCCCGATTTCCCGCTGGCGGTGAAGTTCCCGCAGGAGCTGTTCGACATTCCGCCAGAGAAGCTCGCGGACGTGTACGCCGCACTCCCCCCGGTCGGCACGATCGTGCCCAAAGCCTCCTACTGGGACGCGCAGCTCATCGTGGACCTGATCCACCAAGGCAGCGCGGTCGTGCGCAGCGCTGTCGAGCCGTTCCTGACCCCGCGCCACCCGTCGCAGATCTATGCGGGGATATCGGAAGGCCTGGTCGTAATGGCCGTGCTGCTGATCGTCTGGTCGAAGCCGCAAAAGCCCGGCGTGATCGCGGGCACGTTCGCGATGGTGTACGCCATCGCCCGTATCAGCAACGAGTTCTTCCGCATGCCGGACGCTCACCTGATGGACAAAGAGTTCGCCCTCTACCACATCACCCGCGGCCAGTGGCTGAGCGCCCTGCTGTTCATCGCCGGGGCTATGATCGTGATCACGTCGATTAAGCGCCAGAAAGAAAAGATGGGCGGTTGGCGGAAGCGGAAAGAGGATTTAGCCACCGATGAACACGGACGAACATCGATTCGGACGGATCGGTCGTGATATCTTCATCCGATGAATCCGAATCATCCGAGTTTCCATCGTTTCTTATCCGTGTTCATCGGTGGCTAAAAAAAACGTCAAACCAGCTCGATCCGCGGATCGATCCAGGCGTAGGCCACGTCGACGATGAGGTTGAAGACCACGAGCATGGTGGAGTAGGTCAGGACGACGCCGAGGATCAGGAACTGGTCCTTGTTGATAACGGAGTTGACGAAGTGTTCGCCCATGCCGGGGACGTTGAAGAGCTTTTCGACGACGAACGAGCCGGTCATGATGCTGGCGGCGGCCGGTCCCATGAAGCTCAGCACCGGCAGGTAGGCGACCTTCAGCGCGTGCTCGAACAAGGCGGTGTGTCGCGACAAGCCTTTAGCGCGTGCGGTGCGGATGTAGTCGCTGCTCATAATGTCGGCAAGACCCAGGCGAACGAGACGGGCGATGTACGCCGCCGGTGCGATGCCCAGCGTGACCGCCGGCAGGATGATGTGCATCGGCGAACCCCAGCCGCCGACCGGGAAAAGCTTGAATAATCCCGCGAACACAAACAACAACACCGACCCCGTTACGAAGTTCGGTAAACTGATGCCGATCAACGCGACGCCCAGGCTCGACAGGTCGGTCAACCCGCCCGGCCGCAGCGCCCCGATCACGCCGGACACCGTCCCGATCAGGAGCGCAACCGCCAGCGCGGCAGAGCCGAGCATCACGCTCACGGGCAAGCTGTCGCCGATGATGCCCGAGACACGCTCGTCCTGGTAAGTGAGTGAAGGCCCGAAGTCCGGCCAGGCGCGGTCGGTCCCGAGCGCTACACCCTTGAGATAACTTAGGCCGAAATAGACCGGCCCCCGGTCGAGGTTGTACTGCCGCATCATCGCGGCCTTGATCTCCGGGCTGACCTCGCGTCCGTCGTCCGTGCTCAGCGGATCGCCCGGCACCACCCACGCAAGCAACAGCGTCACCACGAAGATCACCGCGAGGATCAGCGGGAACTGCAACAGACGCCAGAAGATCAATCGGAACATTGGGCCTCACTCATCATTCGTGCATCATACCCGCCCAGGCAAGCGGGCACGGTGACTTAAATCATTGTGCCTCGCGGTCCACCGAGATGTTCTCGAAGCGCACCCGGCTCCACCCGTTCAGGTTAAGCCCCTTGACCTTGTCCGGGTCGTACAACTCGACCGAGACCTGGTGATAGATGAACGCCATCGGCGACTCCTTGAGTAGGATCGACTCCGCCCGGCGCATCAGCTCAAGCCGCTCTTTCGGATCCGACGCGTCGGCGGCTTCATCCAGGAGCTTGTCGTACTCAAGGTTCTTCCACTTGGTGGTGTTGTTTTCATCTTCCGATCGGCGGATATCCAGCCAAGTCGTCGGGTCGGCGTAGTCGCCGTACCAGCCCGTTCGGCGGATCGTGTAGTCCTGCGAACGCGCCCTTTCCGAGCTGATCTTCGTCTCGACACCTTCGAGCGTGACATCGACGCCCAGGTGCGTCTTCCACATGTTCTTGACCGCCTGCGCGGTGTTCTCGTGCCCGCCGTTGGTGTTGTACATGATGGTCAGGCCGGTCAGGCCTTTGCCACCCTCGTAGCCAGCTTCCTTCAGCAGCTTTCGGGCGCCCTCGGGATCGAAGTGCGGTCCGTCTTCCACGGGTGGTTGGTAAAAACTCAACGCCTTAGGCGGCACGAAGCTGTAGGCCGGGTCTTCGTTGAGGCGGGTGATGGACTTGGTGATCTCGTCGCGGTCGATCGCCATCGCCAGGGCGCGCCGCACGCGCCAGTCCGCCAGGTGGTTCTTTTCGCCGTTCTTAAGCTCCGGCAGGCAGTTGAAGTTGTAGAAATACGTCCCCGCCATGGGCACGACGTGCACATCATCCCGGTCCTGCTTGATCAGGTCGAACGCGATCTCGGGGATCACACCCGGCACGTAATCGATGTCCCCCGCCTCGTACGAAAGCAGTTGCGACTGCTCGTTGTTCACGATCAACTCGAGCACCGAGCTGTTCTTCATCGACGCCCGGTCCCAGTAATAGTCGTTGGCGACGAGGTAGTTGTACCGGCGGTACTTGCGGTCCTTGAGAATGTAAGGCCCGTTGCAGATCAGTCGGTCGGCGTCATTCCAATAGGTTGGGTCGTAAAGCAGCCGGCCGGTGTCCGCGTTGAAAATGACTGATGCCTGAACGCTTTCTGCGTGGACGGGCATATACGTCGCGAACGCCAGCATGTCGATGAAGTATTCCGTCCGGCGGTTGAGCTTGATCATCAGCGTGCGCTCGTCCGGCGCGCTTAGCGCCACCATCTCGCCAAACTTCTTAAGCGCCTCGTCCCAGTATTCACGCGCCGCTTGCTCCGAACCGGTCGAGCCGAGCGATTTTACGTATTCCTCAAGCTGTTGCGTGCGCCAGCGGAAAAAATCCTGCGCGCCTTTGATAAAGAACATGAAATGCCCGTAACCTGCCGCTGTGTCCGGGAGCATCGCACGCTGCCAGGCGTAGATAAAGTCGTGCGAGGTCACCGGGTCGCCGTTGGACCATCGGGCGTCGTCGCGCAGGTGGAACGTGTACGTCAGCCCGTCTTCGGATATTTCCCACGACTCGGCGACCCCGGGGTAGGTCTGCATGTCGTTGAAATCGAGGATGACCAGCGTCTCGAACAGCGCGTGGGTCAGCCGTATGTCGTGCAGATAGGTCATCTGCTGCGGGTCGCGGTTGTTGTGCTCGGCCGTAGAGGAGAAAACGAAGTCCGCCACGGGCTGGGGGTCGCCGAACCCGCCCACGATGACGGGGACGGCGAACATGATCACGATGAGCGCGAGAATCCGTTTGACCATGCCCGACAGTGTAACCCCATCGGGGGCCGCCAACAGCCCCGGGCCACGCCCCACGCGCCCGCACCGATCCGATCGTCTTACATCGACGAGGCGGCTTCAGCCGCCGTGTCCCGCGTCCGCCGTCCGCTGCACCGGGCCGTTCACGTGGACCAGCTCGACGGTGTACCGCAGGTTCGCGCCGGGGGGGATGATCCCCGCCGCGCCGCGTGGGCCGTAGCCCAGGTACGACGGGATCTCGATCGTCCGCTTTTCGCCCTCGGTCATGCCCAGCACGCCCAGGTCCCAGCCGGGGATGACCTCACCCGTGCCCACGCGGAACTCGGCCGGCTCACGCCGGTCATACGTGCTGTCGTAACAGACCTGCTCCCGGTTGAGGTAGGCCGTGAAATGGACCTGCACCGTATCCCCCGGCCCGGCGATCGCACCGCTACCCGGCGTCTCACAGGTGTAACGCACGCTCGGCAAGACGCCGACCAGCTCGATATCAAACCGCAGCACGCCGTCGGGCAGTACCACGTCCCCGGGGTAAGGCCCGCACATCAGCCCGGGCGCCAAGACCAGCCGGCGCTTCTCCCCGACACGCATCCCGCTGACGCCCTCTTCCCAGCCCTGCGGTACCCGGCCCGACCAGAGGATGAAGCCCACCGGCTTGCCGGGCGCGGACGCGTCAAACTGTTTGCCCGTCGCCGTCCATGCCGTGTATTGAATCTGCACGTACCGCCCCGCGACCGCCGGATCGCCGCCCCCCGGCTGCAAAATCGTGTAGCGCAAACCCGACGCGGTCGCGATGTAGCCTTGCGCGTTTAGCGCCAGTTCGATTTCACGATCCACCAGATCATCCAGCGTCGCGCCCCCGGCCGGCATATCCGCCGGCGGGTTAGGCACGGGTGCCGGAGCGCCCGCCGAGTTATCGGGCTTTACGAAATGCCAGGTGACCGCCGCGATCACCAGCGCCACGATCAAGAGGATCACCCACGCCAGCATACCCGGCCCGGCTTGCTTGCCGGTCGCGTCATGGATCTGTGCATCGGACCTAACCTTGCCCGTGTCGCGTGCGGTCTTCACCTTCTCGATCATCTCGATATAACGTTTCTCATCCTTATCAGACCCTTTGCGTGTCAGCGCGCCGTAATAGCCCTGCCCGTCGCTGCGCTTAACCGCATAAAAGATACGGCCTTCACCGTCGCGTATCGCGCGCTCCAGGTCCTGATCCCGGACCTTGACCGGGTTGCCGTCGTGTGGGCTGTTGACGATGATCGCCATGTCGCATCTCTCCTGAACGTGACGACGGCCTGATCGGGGCCGGCTTATTTCGTTCGCCGCCCGCCGTCGTCTGATTGTTCATCGGACCACCGACATGTTTTCGGACACAACCAAGACATGTTTGCAACTCACCGGTTTCGGCATGATCCCGGGTCCGCTGAAGTTACACCTTCAAGCATCGGTCCGGGCATGTCCGATCCAAGGCAGGCGATAAACAACGCAGTGCCGGCGCGTTGCTCGGCGGACAACAACATCTACCCAACGACCGTGGAGTTTGGAATGAGCAAGCAGCAGACCATCGAACTGATCCGCCAACGCAACCGCTCGGCCTCGAGCGAGTTCCTCGTGAAGTTCGATGAAGAAGCGCTGCAGAACTACCTGCGTCGCCTGACCACCCTCCAGGGCCACCGCGGACGCGCCAGCGTCTGGACCCGGGAGGGCGCCGCCCCCGCCTCCATCATGCGTGCCTGTGCATGATACGTAGCCAAGCAGCATCAGCCTGGTTGATACGGCAAGCACATCAATAATCAGGAACCCACACTACCGCGTCCGGATCCGATTGAGTACGTCAACAAGTTCGCTGATCGACTCCTGCAAACGTCCGATATCCTCGCCACCCGCGTCTAGCACATCCAACACCTGCATTGCAGACGACGAAACCTGCTCAAATCCATAGCCGCCCCCGCGCCCTTGAGTTGCCGACATAACAAACGCAACCGGTCGTGATCCGCGGCTTTTGCCCAACCAGCCGTAAGGTATCAACCACCCCGCGGGCTTCGCCCACGAATTCACGCAGCAACGGCCTCATGGCCTCATCCTGACTTAACGCGCTGATGATCGGATCGGCTTGCCCGCCGTCGCGCCCCTGATTCCCAAGCATCTTGTTGACCTGATCTGTAAAAGCTTCATTATTGAACGGTTTAGAGAGGAAGGCCCCTGCGCCGGCGTTCATGGCCGCTGCTTCCGTCTCGGGGTCTTCGTCCGCCGACACAGCCAGCACAGGGCAACCGAGCGGGCCGCCACTTAACTGACCAATCAGCTCAAATCCATATAACGGGTTTTGGCAGACGTCTATGACGGCCAGGTCGTAATGTTGGTTAGCCATCAGGGCCGTCACATCCTGAGCACTCTCACCCTCCAAGGTGCTGTATCCCTCCTGCTGTAACAGCGTGCCGAACAACCTTCTATCCAACCGGTAGCTGTCCACCACAAGGATCGTCCCAAGTTCAACCGGGCCACGTTCGATCTCACCATTTGCCACGTCCCGTTCATATTCAAGCGAGTGGGCTTCCAGCTCCGCCGGGGACATCTTGGCGAAAAGGGTCAGGTCGATGGGAGAGTTGAAACGCATCGCCGCCTCATGGATCATCCCGCCGAGGTGGTTGCACCGGACGATCTTACCGTCCATCGACACGCTCTCGCCGTCGAGAGTCCGGAGCGTTATGCTGCAGCGGCAGCCGGGGTAGATGAATCGTCCGTGCAGGAAAGCCACCCCACGCCGGCTGAGATTACGTGTAATAACCGAGTAGATACTTGTATTGCCCCCCGGGTTCACGATCGTAAGCGTTACATGGTCGGAGCCGTACGTCACACGTATGTCTCGGGCCGGTCCCTTTTTCTGCGCTTTGTGTGATGTAAACTCGTCGATAACTCTGCGTTTATCGCGGTCATCCATCCGGATTGTTTCAATGGGCTTTTTATCAAAGGAACTCATGCAATGACTCCGGCGCCCGCCGTGGTACGACGGTGCAGATTGACTGAGTTCCTCCCGGTTTCCCCACCAGAACTATACATCGGCGGAGCACCACCCCAACTTGTTATGCCCCGACCCCGGAACCTTGCGATGCATATAAAACTTTCCCGATCACCCGTATAATCAACCGAATAGAGCCTGTGGGTTAACCTGTTTGGCGGGTAACAGACGGGTGCCACACAATCAAACGGCGAAAAGGGCTTCACGATGATGCTGCAATCACTGATCCAGGGCCTGGGCCTGACCCACGCCGCCGGCCCGGGGGATGTCACAATCACCAGCATCACGGATGATTCGCGGCAAGTCGAGCCTGGGGCGCTTTTCCTGGCGCGTAGCGCCGCCAAGGACCTACAGTCCCATGTCACGCAGGCCATTGAGCGTGGTGCGGCCGCGATCATCAGCACGGCGGGGCAAATAGTCGAAGCACATAACACCGCCCACTACCACGCCGACCGTGTCGATCAACGGCTTGCCGGCACACTCGCCGAGCGTTTCCACGGCAACCCCGCGCATAAACTTTCGCTTGTCGGCGTCACCGGGACCAATGGCAAGACCACCATCGCCCTGCTCACTCAGCACCTGCTGCAATCAGCGGGCATTCGCACCGGGGTTATCGGAACCATCCACGTCGATGACGGCACCGCCACCGGCAGACGCACCGCGCACCTCACCACGCCCGGCGCGATCGAGTTCTCACGCGAATTGGCGCGCATGGTGGATGCCGGGTGCAAGGCCGTTACCACTGAGGTCTCTAGCCATGCCCTGGACCAGGGACGCGCCGCCGCCCTGCGCTTCCGCGCCGCCGTCTTCACCAACCTCACGCAGGACCACCTGGACTACCACCAGACAATGGAGGCCTACGCCAAGGCCAAGTCCATCCTCTTTACACTGCTCACGCCCGGCGGCACCGCCGTAGTCAACATCGACGATGCATACGCGAAAGAGGTCCTCGCGGATTACGTCGGGCCGGTGCTGTGGACGTCGTTATCACCGACAGACGTGAAAGCGGACCAGCCCGTCTGCTACGCCCGCGAGATCGAACTCCGGGCCGACTCAAGCAGCGCACGGTTCATCGGGCCCTGGGGCGATATCCATGTGACGCTGCCGCTGGTCGGTAAACACAACGTCTGCAACACGCTCCAAGCCATCGCCGCCACATACACAATCACTGGTAAAATTAATTTATTGATGAACGCGTTGGAAATGATCCCGCAGGTGCCCGGTCGGCTTGAGCGGGTGAAACCGCAAGCCACGCAAGGCGCGGCCGCCGAGCCGCCGACCGTGCTGGTCGATTACGCACACACACCCGATGCACTCGAAAACGCGATGTCCGCGCTCCGCCCGCTGACGCCCGGCCGACTCATCGTGATGTTCGGCTGCGGCGGTGACCGTGACAAAACCAAACGCCCCAAGATGGCGCAGGCCGCATGCCGCTACGCCGACCGCATCTACCTCACCTCCGACAACCCGCGCACCGAAGACCCCAACGCCATCATTAAAGATGCGCTGCCCGGCATCCCCGAAGACCGCAAGCCCGACCTCGTCGTGCAGCCCGACCGCGGTGCCGCGATCCGCGCCAGCGTGCTCGAAGGTGTCGCCGGCGACACCGTCCTGCTGGCGGGCAAGGGCCACGAGGACTACCAGACCATCGGACGCGAAAACATCCACTTCGACGACCGTGAGCACGCGGGCGAAGCGTTGGCTGAATGGTTTACGCAGAAAGCCGTGCTATGAATCAGACGGACACCGCAACAACAACAGGCTGGACGCCGGCCTGGCTGCAACACGTTACCGGCGGCCGCTGGCTGAAGCCGCCGCGTGATCTCGATACAGCGCTCACGGGCCTGGGTATCGACTCGCGCGCGATCAAGCCTGGCCAGGTCTTCCTCGCGGTCAAAGGCGAAAACTTCGACGGGCACGACTACGCCAATAAAGCCCGGCAAGCCGGCGCAGCGGTCGCGATCATCGAACGTGAAGACGCCGCGGTCTGCACCGATACACCCGGGGGTGTCCTGCTCGTCAGCAACACTATAGATGCGTTGCACCGGCTCGCGGCATCTTACCGCGAAGCGCTGCGACAATCCGGCTGCACCGTTATCGCCGTCGTGGGCTCCAACGGCAAGACCACGACACGCCACCTGATCCACGCCGTTCTTTCATCGTCTTTTAAGGGCACACAGTCGCCCAAGAGTTTCAACAACCACCTGGGCGTGCCGCTCACCGTGCTCGGCGCGGCGACGGATGACCGCTTCGTCGTCGCCGAGGTCGGCACGAACCACCCCGGCGAGATCGCGGCGCTCGGCAAGCTGCTGCAACCGGATGCCGTGGTCGTCACCTGCATCGGGCACGAACACATGGAGTTCTTCGGCGACCTGCAAGGCGTCGCGGAGGAAGAGGCGTCCATCTCACGGTTCATCTCGCCCGACGGCGTCATGTTCATTGAGTCCGAGGCCCGCAAATGGATCGAAAAGTCCAAGTCATTCAAATACCCCGCGGAACCCGTCATCTTCGGATTCGGGAAAGATGGGGCCACACAACACCGTCAACTGATCAACGGACGGCAGCGTTTTGCGATCAGTGATTCAACGGACATCGATCTGCCACTGCTCGCTCCGCACGACATCAACAACGCGCTGGCCGCGGTCGCAGTCGGCCGGTGGATGGGCATGGATGATCCCGCCATCAAATACGCCTTGGAAAACGTGCGCCCGATGCCCGGCCGGCTTGAGGTCAAACCGTTCGGCCCCGTCACCGTGATCGACGACACCTACAACGCCAACCCCGACTCCATGCGTGCGGCGCTGGATGTGTTGGCCACCTATCCCGTCGCACCGGGCGGCCGACGCGTCGCCGTGCTGGCCGACATGCTCGAACTCGGTGCACTGACCGAACAGGCCCACCGCGAGGTCGGCAGTGCCCTGGCCCGCATGCTCATAGACGGCATCATCCAGCACGTGTCACTGGTCGGCCCGTTAATGGCAACGGCCGCGAAAGCAATCCAACAAACCACCGCCACAGACCGCATGACCCACGAACCCGACCCGGCCGACCAAACGATACAATCTATCGCCGTATCGATCCGCCCGGGTGACGTCGTGCTCTGCAAAGGCTCGCGTGGATTGCGACTTGAACGGCTGATGCCCATAATCAGGGACCGTTTCGCGTAGCCCGCCGATACACGCCAAAACCAAACGTCCACTGAACCAATACAACCGCGGCGACCATAACCCTCGACCCTCGACATGATCTACCTGCTCGTCAAACGCATACAGGACACGATCGACAGTAGCACGCTGCTCGGTCCGCTGGGCGTGTTCCGCTGGGTCGAGTTCCGCGCCGTCTTCGCCATCGTCATCAGCTTCCTGATCGTCGTTCTTTTTGCGAAACGCACCATCCGCTGGCTGGTCAAACAGAAGATCGGTGACAACCCCAGCTTCGATCACAAAGACGTCGACCGCCTGATGAAACAAAAGGCCAACACCCCCACAATGGGTGGCATCCTCATCGCCTTCGCCATCTTCACGACGACGCTGCTGCTGGCAGACCTGGGCAACTTCTACATTATCCTCGCGCTGGCGTGCTACACGTGGCTGTTCTGCGTCGGGCTGGCCGACGACTGGATGAAACTCACCACCGCGCGACGCAAGCCCGGCTCGCGCCACGGGCTCTACTCCGGCGAGAAACTGCTACTGCAGATCGGCTTGGCCGTGATCCTGGGTCTCTTCATCCACCACTGGGGAGACAGCAGCGTCCTGTTCCCCGACCCCAACGAGCAGATGATGAGCCACAGCCTCACACTGCCCCTGATGAAGACCTGGGTCTTCCAGGACGGCGCGTACATCCCCTCGCCGCACCTGATCGTGCTCTCAACCTGGCCGTTCGTATTGCTGACGATCTTCATCATTACCTACTCCTCTAACGCCGTGAATCTCACCGACGGCATGGACGGGCTGGCCGGCGGGACGATGGTGATCGTCGCGTCCGCGTTCATGGTGCTGTGCTTTATTGCCGGGCACACCAACGGCGACTTCGTCCTTGCCAAGCGCCTGCTCGTACCCTACATCCCGTTCAGCGACGAGTTGGCGATCATCGCCGGCGCGATGGTCGGTTCCTGCCTGGGGTTTTTATGGTTCAACTGCTCCCCCGCGCAGGTATTCATGGGCGACTCCGGGTCGCTACCGTTAGGTGGGCTGCTCGGATTTATCGCCGTGGTCATCCGCCAGGAGTTCCTGCTCATGGTCATCGGCGGCATTTTTTCCCTCGAAGCGCTAAGCGTCCTCATGCAGGTCGGGTACTTCAAGTTCACCGGCGGCAAACGCATCTTCAAGTGCGCCCCCATCCATCACCACTTCCACCTGTCCGGCTGGACCGAGCAGCAGGTCGTCGTCCGCTTCTGGCTCATCAGCGCGCTACTGACCGCGATCGCGCTGGCGACCATCAAGGTGCGCTGAAGTAGTGCGATGTGCGATTTGATTGATATGCGACCCGCGCCTGCCGCTTGCGGCTTAGCGCAGGCTGTCCCGGGCATCCGGCCAACAAATTCCACCCATCAAGGCGCGGTGTACGTACCGGTCGTCTCATCAAACCCGACCGCGTTGATCGGTGGCTGCTCGGCCGCATCGTATTCCCAGCCGTCCGTCGCCGCCCCCGCGCCGAAAGCCGTGACCGTAGAGCTGTTCGTATAAGGATTGGTGGGCACATCTCGGATGTACGGTCCGTAATCCCCTGCCGCATTCAGTGTCCCGTCCTGGTCCGTCTTGCCGGTCAACGCCGACCAGAGATCGTCGATGTCGGGGTAGATGTCGTTGTGGTCGAGCTTGTACCGTTGCAGGGCCACGCGTGCAGAGCGCAGTTGGTCCTTGGTCGCCGCGGACTTGGCGGTGGTGCTCGCGTCGCTGTATTTCGGGATGACCAGCGCCGCCAGGATCGCCAGCACGCTGACCACGATCATCAGTTCCACGAGTGTGAACCCCGATCGGCTCCTCGACTGTGCTGTGATTACCATAAATTGCCTCGTTAAGGTAGATGCAACAAAGCCCGTCTGTTTATCGTAAATCCGGCACCGCCTATCCAGTCGCTGGCGTATCGCGGGTAGGGGTCGGTTATCGGACTAAATCCCACAGCCAAATAGCTCCGCCCCGGTGCACAATCCAACCTGATTAATGCAAACAATCAGCGCTGATCAGGGATTCTAATGCCGACACACAATGCTTTTATGAAAGAAAACAGCACATAAACGCCGTAAACGTGCGCATAAGTGGTATTCCCGCCTGATACGGGAGCGACACGCCTCCAGGGTGCGCAATGGCCACACAACATAACCCGCCTCGGCCTAAACAAAAAGACGGCTCAAATCTTCGCGTAACGCCACACCGCACGGTAAAGCCCCGCCACACACTCGCGTGCATGGACCGATGCCGCGAACTTCGGGTTCAACGGCTGCAAACGCACCGACGCGCCCCGTCATCAAAGAACACCCGCTTAAAGGTCGTCTCGTGATCCGGCTCGAGCCTGACGAAACAATCACAACCGTCCGAAACCTCCGCCGCAGGAGAAAAAACCACGATATCACCCTCGCGGTAGTCCGGCAGCATCGACTCGCCAATCACAGCGAAAGCGTCCGGGTCGTCCAGCCACGGGGCACCCCACATAATCGTCCGCCGCGTAGTCCATGTCCGTGAATCCACTGGGATAGCCCGCCGCCACCTACCAGCGGCACGGTGCAGCGAAACCATGCCGGGGCTTTATCAGCTTTGCCAATCCGTTCAACAGCATCCGTGCCCAGCGTACGATCCACCATCCGGCGCAGCTGCCCGCTGCGGTACAAGCCGTGAGATTCCTGCCGCCGCCACGCCGCTTCGACGCGGCGTCCTGGATGAAACGCCGGTCGGCCCGCGCGCATCACCAGCCAATCGCTGGAACTGGTCACGCACCGCCGCCGGCGCACGCTCCCAGTCCCCGCTCGCCGTAACCTGCCATCCGTCACGCCTAATGCCCGCTCCATCAACGTCAGCAGTTCGTCCGACGGCGGATTGGCCACGCGGTGGTTCTCGATCATCGACAGGTAGCTCTTGGTCGAACCGATCGCCTCGGCCAGGGCCAGCAGCGTCATGTCCCGCCCCCGCCTCAGTTCACGGACCAAGTCGCCCAGAGTCTGCATGGAATGGCCCCGTCATGAAAGTTCAAAATTAAATGAACAAGTGCTTGACACACGCCTCCTGACCCAGTTAAATACCTAACATACACCTTACTCGTCCGGGACGCAACCCCATGTCCACCCTCACACCCAACCTTTCGACCCATGCCCACGACACCCGCCAACTCAATCGCCGACAGGTCGCAACTCATCGCCCTGGCCGATTACCTGCCCCCGACTGACCGTGTCTGATCGAACACATCCTGGGCAAAGGCATGCCCGTCGCGGATCGCCAAGCTCTACCAACGCCGCCCAGGCTCCTGCGACGCCAGGCACAAGCCATCATTAAACGTATGTCAAATAAACTCTTCAGGTTTGTCGCCGTCAACAGGAAACCCTCCCCGCCGAGGTCCGGCTCACCGCCAAATACGTCGTGCTGCACGGCATGAGCCTCAAGCAAGCGGCACAGGAGTCGGCGAACCCTCCACCACGTCCGCCAACACATGAACACCGTTCACGCCACCGCTCGCCTCTATCTAACCAACAGCTATAAAAATTGATACTCCCGCCTCTGACCGGCAAGACGGGTAACGCCTCTTCATCGAAATGGTTATATAAATATTTAACTCGGCGGGAATGCGATGCAGATATCCGAATCACCTAGTCGCCTCCGCCGTCGAACCCACACCCAACGTGCTTCGGTCGCCGCCATGTTCGACGGGGATCGACCGCGACAAACACATCCAGCTCATCCCGAAACCGAGCTGAATCTGTCGCCCGGCCGGATCGTCTTCATCACCGGCTCAAGCGGCGGCGGCAAGACAACCTGCTGCGCCTGATCCGCGAACAGATCGACCGCGGCGACACCGCCCACGCGCTATCCTTCGACAACCTGCCCGTCATCCCCGACCGCCCGCTGGTCGTGCTTCCCCGGCCGCACGCTCGGCGAAACGCTCCGCCTGCTGAGCCTCGCGGGCCTCAACGACGCCTTCGTCATGCTCCGCAAACCCTCACAGCTTTCCGACGGGCGGCACCGTTTAAAACTCGCGCAGGCGATGGCCATGGCCGAGGCGGGCGTGCTGCCCAGCCGGCTCAAGGTCATCCTCGCCGACGAGTTCTGCGCCACGCTCGACCGTGTCACCGCCAAGGTCATCGCGCACAACGTCCGCAAGTGGGTCAGCAAGTCCGACGCCTGCTTCATCGCGGCGACCACCCACGACGACCTGCTCGAAAGCCTCGCACCCGACGTGCTGATCGAAAAACACCCGGGCGAACGCATGGATGTCCTGGAGAAATCGGCGGGATGAATACGCCCTGCAAAAACGCTTTCTATCGCGCGGCGGCGCAGGTCAGCCCGAACACCTCGAACTGGTGCCGGTGACATCACGGACTACAACACGGAAGGAACACCACTACCGCGCAGGCCAACCTCACGCCGTGCTCGCGATCCGGCACACCGAACGCTCAGCCATGGACCGTTTTCCATACGCCAGCCGCCGCGCCGTTGCCGTGCTCACCGAATCACTGCCCAGCCTGTCGTGCAAGATGCGTAACTTTGCGGCTCCAACGACGCTACGGCACCTGGCTCGAACCCGGCCCGCGCCGTGCCAAACAGCAGTGCCGTGATCAGCCAGGTCGTGGTCCACCCGACGTGGCGGGATGAGCCTGGCCGTCAGGCTGGTGCGCGCCGCGGCTCGCCGACCCGACAACGATCTACACCGGGCCCTCGCCGCGATGGGTAGCGTGAACCCGTTCTTCGAGCGCGCCGGGCATGACCGCCTACCACCAACCGCCCACGCCTTCGACGCCCGCCTCATCGACGCCATGCACTCGGCCGGGCTGTCGCCCCACGACCTCGCCGACCCCGACCGTTTGCTCGCGACCATCGCATCCTTCCCATCAGCAAACGCATTGGTTCCACAAGGGCTGCACCGCTGGTACCGGCAGAACGGCGGCGCAACGGTCCACAGCACCGACCCGGCCGAGCATGCGCACCGCCCGACGAAAACTCATGCTCGAACCGGTGTATTACCTCCATCACAACATGGCGAAGCACACAAACAACATGCCCATCCAATCCATCCAACTCGACCGCCTCCGCGCTTCATCCCGCCAACAACAACGTCATGCCCGAGCGCCCAGTCGTCAAACTTGCCGAACACATCGAAAAACCAACCGCTACCGCCCTTGATTGTCCGCCACTGCCCGCCGAAACAACCGAAGATGATGCCCCGTCTAAGATACTCGACGGCCACCACCGCGTGGAAGCACTTAAGCGACTGGGCAGGACGTCCGCCGAGTGTGTCGTCTGGCAGGCGGACGACCACAGCTCTGCTTCTGCTGGCGACACTCAACGCTTGCAGGGCCGGACGACCCCAAACGCCGGGCCGCGGCGCAGTCGGCGCTTGCAGCCCCGAGCACATTTGAAAACACTGACAAACCTCCTCCCCGAACGCCCGAGCAACTCAAGAAACTGCTTGAGATCAGCACATCCCGGCGCCCCGCCTCCGCAGCCGTCGAACACATGCCGGTCGCGGTCCACTTCTTTCTCCTTCCGAAAGAGAAACAACGCCTTGCCGACCGCCTGCGTGCGATCGGCAGATCACGCGAACAGGCCCTTATGAAACTCGTCGACGGCCGGGCCTGAACACACCCCCAAACAATATCAATCAACTCAGTAATCTTATGACCGACAAGATCAATCTCAAGAAGCGGTCAGCGGCACGATCCACGACCTGATCCACGCGGACTTCGACATTACCGCGATCCAGAGCAAGTACGGCCTGACGCCGGACAGCCTCTCGCAATGGGTCAAGCAAGATGACAACTACCGCTGCCTGACCGGGCTGTGCATCCTCGCGGATATACAGACACAGATACTGCTCAGCCGGTACCGCCTGATCGCGGCGGGGCTTGCCGAACTGTCCAAGGCACGACAACACCAAAGCCGAGCAGGACATCACGGCGTGCCTGCGTGGACCTATTGAAACTCGAACTGCGACGCGCTGACATCGACCTCACGCAAGCGGCGGGTGCCCAGGATCAGCCCGCGACGGCCTGCAGGCCCTGCACGCATTATTACTCGGCCCCAACACCGAAGACTCGGCCGACGCGCGTGATCCTGATCAAGAACAAGGCGGACCCCTCGGATGGTTAAACCCGCACATCACACCCACCAACCTATCCGTCAGCATCGCCGCGCTGCAACCGCGAACGCCCGACCAGCTTCACCGCTTCGTCCGGCTGGCGGCAGGGCTGAACGTGCCGCGTGCCCATCGTCGAGGGCAGCACAGCCCCCCTACGACTACCTCACACACACGTTCTTCGAGCCGTCTGCGATCCGAAGTAAGCCAGTCGAACAGTGATGCCGTGGTCTGGGCGAACCGCGGCGGCGGCAAGGCGCGGCTCGGCACCGTCGCGACACTGCTGGACCTGCTCTTTAAGCCCGGCATCCGGGTGCGCATCCTCGGCGGGTCCATGGAACAGTCGATCAAGATGCACGAACATCTGGTCCAACTGCTGGACAGGCCCTGGTTCCACGGCTTACTCAAGGCAGCCGACGCAACGCCGGATAGAGCTGCCCGAAACGGCGGCAGGTGCAACTGCTCGCGGGGTCCAGAAGTCCGTTCGCGGCGTGCGCGTACCCACTCCGCTGCGACGAGGTCGATGAGTTCGACCCGGACGTGTGGGAAGCGGCCCAGTTGGTGGCAGCTCGAGCGATTGCGGCGGGCGATACGTCCACGGTTCGGTCGAGGCGCTCTCCACGATGCACCGGCCGTTCGGCCCGATGGCCACGATCATGCAGGGCCGGGAATCCCAGCGCCGGTGCGCGAAACTGTTTAAGTGGACCGCGATCGACGTGATCGAGCGTTGCCCGGACACAAGGCCGTGCGAGGGCTGCGTGCTCTGGGACGATTGCCGGGGCCTGGCCAAACGGGCCGCAGGGTTCATCCCCGTGGACGACCTGGTCCGGCAGTGGCACAGGACCGGCAGGCGCACGTGGTCCGCCGAGATGATGTGTCGCCAGCCGCAGGTCAGCGACTGTGTCTACCCGGAATTCGATACAAGCAAACACGTCCGCGAAACCGTTCCACAGACAGAGCACGGCCAGTGGATCGGCGGGATGGACTTCGGCCTGCGCAGCCCGACCGTGATGCTGTGGGCGCGCGTCGCGAAGTCAGACAAACCAAACGATCAACGCACCCTCCACATCGTGGATGAATACGTGCGATCGGGCAGGACGTTTCAGCAGAACATACAGGCGATCGAGATGCAGGCCACATCTCGCGGCCTGCTCGTACCCGACTGGCTGGGCGTCGATCCCGCGGGCAACCAGCGCAACAGCCAAACGGGAGCCAGCGACATACAGATATTGCGCGAGAAAGGTTACGCCGTTCGCTCACGGTCATCTCCTCTGCGCAATGGTATCGAGCGCATCCGAAGCCGGCTCGATCACGGCACGCTGCTGATCCACCCACGCTGCACAGAGCTAATCGAGGCCATGCAAGCCTACCACTTCGATATCAGCCACCCCCAGCGTCAGGAACCGGTCAAGGACGGCCCGGACCACCTCTGCGACGCGCTGCGTTACATGATCATCAACCTCGAAGCGGGTTCGGGGAAAGTAACGGCGCGTAAATACTGACCGGCCGGGTCATTCCTTGCGCCGCTTGCCGAACGGCAACAGGGCACGCAGCCCGATCGTCGCGCCGGAGACCTCTTCGCGCCGCTCGTCCTCGGCTCGACGCACATGTTCAAGCTCCGACTGGAATTTCTTCTCGCAGTTGTGCAGGTAGCGCTTCGCCTGGAGGTCGTCGTCGAACTCGTCGAGCGTAACAGCCATGAGCGTGTGCCCGATCTGGATCACGTCGCCCTCGTGGAGCATTTTAAACTTCACGACCCGCTCGCTGTTAACGAACACGCCGTTGTGGCTGTCCATATCGACCGCGTAGTAGCAGCCGTCGCTTGATTCCAGGCGGACCTCCATGTGGTTGCGTGAGACGCATGGGTCGTTGATCTGGGCGAGTAGTTTGCTGTCCCGGCCGAACACGAACGCGCGTTTGCCGACCGTGTACCACTCGCCCTTGTTATGACCGTTGAGCACGACGATGGTTGCCATGGATGTGCGCCTCCCGCCGACACAATCGTCGGCCCCGGCAGGTGGCATCCCTGCCGTCGGGCCAGTATACACCCCAACGCCGGGGCGGGGTCAAATCCACATATCACGAACCGGATGACGCGATCCACTTGGCGGACGAAGCACACTTATCGCGATTCACTTGTCAACCTGATCGTTCGGGTACAGCGCC
Source organism: Phycisphaerales bacterium (assembly GCA_041402025.1). Lineage (GTDB taxonomy): Bacteria > Planctomycetota > Phycisphaerae > Phycisphaerales > Phycisphaeraceae > JAJRRS01. The sequence goes on from JAWKTA010000059.1 coordinate 23,606, forward strand.
ATCTTGATTTCCGTGCGTCTGCCACCGACCCATATGGGGTCAGAGATCACAACCGCGCCGTCACGGTCTGCCGGCCTGACCAGCCAACGCGCCGGAACATCCGGCGGGTCGACACGGTCGGGCTGGTTATAGCCCAATAATGACTGGATCGGCGTGTAGGCCGTCTGCTCGAAACGGATCGGTTGGCCCCGGGTTTGGTGATGTATCTGGCGGACAAACATGCGGATGTTCTCGCCGTAGCCGCTGCGCGCTGCGTCGCCGATGCAGAACTCATGCACGCCGAAAGCCAGCGCCACCACAAGCCCGGCCACGGCCCAGTACCCGGCGCGGATACGCCAGCGCCGACGCCCCTCGCCGGTCAGCCACACCGCAACGACCACCGCCGCCACCGGGTACGCCGGCGTGAGATAGTCCGCGCGTTTTCCACCCGAGAACGAGAAGAACAGGATCGTCAGCACGACCCACAGCAGCGCGGAACCGATTGCACCCGAAAACCATCGCGAGAAACGCCGACGGGATACCACGTCCCACCCGGCCATGAATACAATCAACGACCAGGGCAAAAACTTCACCACAAACTGCCCCGGCATCTTCCATAGCTCCAGGACGATCCCGATCAGGCCGCCGCGCCCGACCCGCCCAACGGTTTCATCCCCCATGAACACGTCCGTGAAGTGTTCGGGGTTGATCCTGTACACACCGTAAACCCACGCGCCGAACAAAGCGCACGCCATCGGCAGGCCCCACACGATCCCCGTTGACCATAGCGCCGACCACCGCCCCCCGACCAGTTTCGCGCCCAGCAGGACGTACAAGATCAGCAAGAGCGCAGGCAGGCCCTTGGTCAACGCCGCGCCCGCGACGCACAGCCATAACGCAATGCGCAAACAGAATTGACAACTCGCCCCCGCAGCCCAGCTTTCGCCTACATCCGCGTTATGTTCGTAATTATATAGAAGGCTTGTCGCCGCAGCCCAGCCCGCAAACAGGAACGCGGTCAGCACCATGTCCGGCCGAGCCGTGTAGCAGAGCTTGGCGAAGCTGACACCCGTCATCAGAACGATACACGCCAGCGCGGCAACCGAAGCGGGCATGATCTCCATAGTTGCATCGCCGTTGTGCGCAAACGGGTTGCCCTGTGTGTTCGTGTCCCGCGCCGCACGGCTCGCGACACGCCACGTCAATACTAGTACGAATAATGCCGCCAGCGTGGATGGCAGCTTCAACGCGAACTCATCGTGCCACCCCACCGCCACGAAAAGCGCACCGATCCAGTTATACATCGGCGGCTTCGTCGCGGGCCGGCCGAGCATGTCCACCGGCAACAGCCAACGCCCGTGCTCCACCATGTCGATGGTGTAGGCCACGGTCTTGGGCTGGTCGTTGTCGTAAAGATCGCTCGGCCCGAACCACCGGCACCCGAAGATGACGAGCATCACCAACGCGGTCAGCAGGTAGGGCCAGTGCTTCATGGTAAAATGAGCTTACCGGATTACCACTAACCGATCGTTACTCGCCGCGCTTCGGCATCGGGATTATCTCGGTAGGTCCACCTCCCAGCGGCGGGCCGAGGTCGATGTCAGGCTCCTTGCCGGCGCGGGCCTGGTCGATCCAGCCGATGAGTTGTCCGTCCTCGAAGTAACGGTAGAAATCCGCGCCGGGGCAATCGGTCTCGGCCAAGTCGCGGTGGCCGCGGATCAGTTCATCCGGGATGCCGTATTGCTGCGACAGCCAGGCGACGAGCTTCACGACCGACGCGACCTGCTGCGGGCTGACGCGCTGCTCCTCGAAGTTGCCGAACAGCTCGACACCGATATGCCCGCGCACTTTATAGGTTGTATTTGTCTCCGGATCGTACTCCACGGGCCGGCCCTCGAAAATCGTCCCGTCCGACGCGATCAGGAAATGGTACGGCAGGTCCGGCCAGTCCTTGCCGCCGTCCGCGACTGTTTTCTTGCCCCACGCCTGGAGGTTGCGCACCGTTTGATATGGATCGCTGTCGGGTTTCACCGTGACGCCGGCGTGGTGGATCGTGATGTATTTCGGCTCGTGCCTGCGCTCCTCGGGGATCGGCAGCGGGTCGGAACCCCACTCAGCGGCCGTGATCGTCGCGGGCTTGGCGACCTTAGGCTGTTCAACCTGGTTATCACCGGCCGTAGCGCACGCCGACAGAGCCGTGATGCAAAGTAACGCCGCCACACAGGAAATAAACTTACCGACCGGTCGATTCTGCTTATTCATCATCCATCCCTTACGCGGGTTCCACGAAATCAATCTCGCCGCAATCAGACACGATCCCCGCATCGGCCGCTTCCTTTAGTAGCCGCCGCACGGCTTCGCGCCCGCGCTCGCCGTAATCGAGTGTCCACTGGTTGACGTACATGCCCACGAACTCGTCCGCCAGGTCCGAACCCATATCGCGCGCCCAGTTCAGCGCGAACGCCACCGCCTCGTCACGGTGCTTGAGCGCATACTCGATCGAGTCCAGCAGCACCCGACAGATCGTCGGCATCTGTTCGCCCAGATCACGACGGATCGCGTTGCCCCCCAAAGGCAGCGGCAGCTTCCGCGAATCGGTCCACCACTTGCCCAGGTCGACCACGCACGAAAGCCCGTCGTTGCCGTAGGTCAACTGCCCCTCGTGGATGATCAGGCCGGCATCGTATTCGCCCGACACGACCTTCGGGATAATCTCGTCGAACATCACGAACTGGGCCTTCACATCGTCCTTGCTCATCCCCTGCTCGGCGAGCATGAGCTGCGCGCTCAGCCAGGCCGTGGTCTGATACCCGGGGATCGCCAGGCGTTTGCCTTTAAGGTCTTTCACCGACATCGCGTTGCCCGCGACGATCATCGGGCCGTACCCGTCGCCCATTGACGAGCCGCAGCTGGTCAGCGCGTACTTGTCCGCGATGAACGGGTACTGGTGGATCGACAGAGCGGTGATCTCCAGCTCGCCCTTGGCACTGCGTTCGTTCAGCGACTGGATATCTTCGAGCACGTGTACGAAGTCGTACCGGCCGGTATCTATCTTAGGTGTCAGTTTCTGCCCGTCCGGCGCGATGAAATTCGCCAGCGGGTACCACATGAACGCGTCGTCCGGGTCCGGGCTGTGCCCGATCCGCAGCGTCATCCGTTTAGCATCGGTCGCGGTTGTCATAGCGGGCAGTTTAGCGGGATCGGCTTGGATTGGCGAAATATACGTGCCGCCGGGGGATGCGGGCGTTCGGGCCGTGTCACGAGGGTGCAGTTGATGCAAAAAGCTTTAAGAGGTGTGGATCTATGAAGACCGACGTAGAATAGACCGTACACGGGGCCCTGTTGGCCGGCTTTTTGGGCGTTGCGTTGTGACACGCCCGCCTTTGTATCGTCCGAGACATTTCATGATCGATTTCCTGACATTCCGGCTCAACCGCCTCAAAGAAAAGCTCTGGGTCCGTCCGCTAGTGATGTGCATCATCTCGGTCTCGGCCGTCATGCTGGCCAAGGCCATCGAATCCACCAGCATCGCCGAGCTGCTACCGGAAATAACCGCCGAATCCGTCGAGGCTCTATTAACCACGCTCACCGCGGGCATGCTGGTGATCGCCACCTTCGCGGTAGGTTCGATGGTCTCAGCCTACGCCACCGCGGGCAATACCGCGACGCCCCGCACTTTCCCGCTCATGGTCGCCGACGACGTCTCGCAGAACGCGCTGTCGACGTTCATCGGCGCGTTCATCTTCAGTGTCGTCGCCCTGGTCTTCCAGAAAAACGGGTACTACGAAGTCCCGGGCCGGTTCGTTTTGTTCGTCCTGACCTGCCTGGTCTTCGCGATCGTCATATTGACATTCGTGCGCTGGGTCGACCGCATCGCCCGGCTGGGCAGGCTCAGCGTAACCATCGACAAGGTTGAAAAGGTAACGGTCCGATCGCTCCGCAGGCGTCGCCGTGCGCCGACCCTCGGCTGCCGCCACGCGGACAATCAATCCGCAGAGGGAAAACCGATCCTTGGGACTACGTTCGGGTACGTGCAACTGATCGACATCAAAGCCCTGCAGGATTACGCGGAGCAGACCGGGCTCCAAATCACTATAGAAGCGTTACCCGGCACCTTCATCGCACCGGGGCGGTCCCTCGCACGCATCAGTACGGACACAGAGACTACGTCTGATGTGGACACGGGGAAGATTGAAAATGCGTTCCTGATCGGTGACAACCGTACTTTCGATGACGACCCGAGGTTCGGGCTGGTCGTGCTGTCCGAGATCGCGGGCAAGGCGCTTTCCCCGGCCGTGAATGATCCCGGCACCGCTATCGACGTCATCGGCACGCTCATAAGGCTATTCGCGGCATGGAATGAGCCTGTCAATGAAGAGGACCATGAGCCGATTAAGTACGACCGTGTCTTAGCGCCAGAGCTTTCATCCAGGGACATGTTCGATGACGCGTTCACCGCCATCGCGCGTGACGGCGCGGGCTGCGTCGAGGTCGCGACCCGGCTGCAAAAGGCTCTCTTGTCGTTAAGCACCCTGAACGATCAGGAGATGAAGAAAGCCGCGAAAGAACACTCCCGCATGGCGTTAGCGCGAGCCGAGAACGCGCTCACACTCCCCGAAGACCTGCAAGCCGTCCGCGAAATCGCCGCATTTTCAAGCACTGATTAACCGCCACGGACCCGAACCCTCTGGATTGCGACAGGCAACCAAGAGGCGAATCCGAATACCATGAAAAAACCGCGCCGATTTGTCGGCGCGGTTCGTGTTTCAGCCTGCAAACAACCGTTGGCGGATCAGCCCCGGCGGCGCAGGCCGACCGCGGTGATGCCCATCGCCATCAGCGCGACCGATGCGGGTTCAGGTATTTCATGCGTGACGACAAGGTTATCGACCAGGATCGTTTCCAGTGACGACGAGGTCGATTGACGCAGCGCGAAGGCGTCGATGACCTGGCCGGTGGAGACGACCGCAGTGTAAATAGTCTGGCCGCCCGCGGTAAGCGAGCTCGTGCCCGCATCGATGTCGAAGGTGATGACGACCGGGACGATGTCACCGAAGTTAAACCCCACGAGGTCGCCTAGCGTTACCTCGGCGGTGGACGCTTGAGTCGCGATGCCGATGGAGTAATCGCCACCGGCGGTACCGGGGGCCACGATGTCTGTACGTGAGCGGAAGCTGGTCGTGGCGGTGGACTGCCAGAAGTGAGCAAAGAACTCGAAGTCGCTGCCGGTCATCGCGCCGGGCGCGTTGACGACGATATCGAAGCTGGCGGTGACCACGCCGGTGGTCAGCGCGGCGAAGCTCGTATGCGAATCGCCCGACCCGCCGTCCTGCGTGAGCAGGGCCGCACCCCCGACGACCGGTAGCGAGCCGACGGTCCCGCTGTGATTCGTCCACTCCCCGCCCGGCCCCGGCACGGGTGTCAGGCCGTCCAACGGGCCGTCTGGGTGGCTGAACTGTTCATCCACCAGCACGGTCGCCGCGTTCGAAGGCGCAGCGAGCAGCATGCTCAGGCACACGATAACGGAACCGGTCACAACAAAAGCTTTCATGGATTCTCCTCCTCTTGGGCGACCGGACCGGCCGCTTGAATGTGTTGCCCGCCCAACTTCAGATGGCCCATACGGCCCTTCAGGCCGCCGCCCGGGCGGAAAGTGGTCGCTCGGGATTTAACCCGGCGGGTTAAGTCTACGGTGCGCCCGATGAGAGGGTGATGAGAAGGCTTTCATTTAGTTAGTACGCCGGACACGGCCGGTCCCGCCCCGGTACAGGGGCAGAACATCCGACAACAGCCTATCTTCACGCCCAAGGCCCACCCCGTATCCGGCCCGGTCAGATCGTTTGCTTGAGCGTCACGACGAAGTGCTGCTGCTCATCCATGCCGCAGCGGAACTGCCCGCCGAGCTTTTCCGCCGCGCTCTTGCAGATCGCCAGGCCCAGTCCCGTGTGGCCCCGGCCGTACACCCGCGCCTTGTCCGCACGCCAGAACGGCTCCACCGCCTGCTCGCCGTCGATCCGCACGCCCCGGGGCACCGCGTTGCGCACGGTCAGCGAGAACTGCTCGTCCACCACGTCCGTCCCGATCTCGATGACCGAGTTCGGCGGGGAATACGTCGAGGCGTTGTCCAGCAGGTTTGAGATGATCATGTTCAGCAGGACCGGGTCGGTCTTGACCATCGCCGTGTGTCGGGAGGTCCAGCGGATCGTGACGCCCGCGCGCCGGC
>JAWKTA010000060.1:0-28272 GCA_041402025.1 Phycisphaerales bacterium
CCGACAAGCGCAGCGGAGCCGAAAATGTTTCGGCTGGCCGCGTGGGGGCTTGTTTCGTCAGCGTGCATGGGGTTATACTACTTGAGAATTGAAAACGCACAGCCATATCCCGGGGTCCGGCCGGTCGCTACTGACCGGGGTGCTTGTCATCCTTTTCGTCGCGGCGACGCTGTGGGCACACGGCGACAACGTGCCTCAAGTCATTGTCATCCCGTCAACCCCATCCACAGCCGACCAGGTCAAACCCGTGCGGTGGTCATGGTTACACTGGTGGGAAACCAACCGCGAGCTTTACCTTCGACCGCCACTGCAGGGAGAACACCGGCAGGATATCGACGCTGCTCGATTCGCGGCGCTGCGGGCTGAGGCGTCGGCCGAGTTACTCAAGGCATTGAATGACGAGGCGGTCGAGCCGAGACTGGCCGCCGCCCTGGCGTTGGGGCGGCTCGGCGCGCCGCCGGCCGAGGGTGTGCTTGAGAAGCTCCAGGAGCGCGCAGGCAACGACCCCAGTGAACAGGTGAGGTTACATGCCGTGCTTGCCATCGGGCTGATCGGCGGTGAGGTCGGTGAGCAGGCCCTCAGGTCGTATCAACCCGAGACCCAACGGCTGCGTGCCGCCGCGTTGATCGCCACGGGCTTGTTGTCTTCTCCGAACCGGGCCACACTGGACGGCCTGAACACCCTGCTGGACGACCCTTCCCCGTCTATTCGCGGCGCGGCCCTGTCCGCGCTGGCGCAACAGGTCGGGCGGATCGACACAGCCACCTTGGTCAAACAAATCAGGCGCGATCCAAGCCCCTGGCTTGTCTCGCGGTCTGAGCTGACACTCGGCGGGTCGGCGGATGAAACGGGTGTGCAACTGCTGATACACATACTGGCCGACGAAGACCAGGCCGTGCAGTCACCGCTCGCCTGGGGCCTGCTGGAATCCGTCAGGAGCGAGAAAAACAAGGCGATCGGTCGTGGCAGCTATAAAAGCTGGACCGAGGCGCACCGCCGTTTGTTTGAGCAGGATCCGGCGGCCCTCGGTGACCCAGCCGATTTGATGCGCGATCAGATAAACGATCCGGACGCGGGTACCGCGGGTGAATCCAGCCCCCGGTCGGCTCGCCGGCAGGCCATGGTTTTGGGGATCGAGGAGATATACCGGTCGCGGCTGCGCTCTTCAGCGGCGATCGCTCTGGGCGATGTGGGGCCACGCCCTGGTGTCGTCCAGGCGCTGCAAGGCGTATTGCACGAGCGCGACGATGACTACAACACGGCACCTAAATGTTTCGCGCTGATCAGCCTGGGGCGGATCGGCGCTCACGAGGGGCTTGCGGACTTGCTCGACGTGTTAAATGATCGGGGTGGGCGTCAGCTTAAGCCACAGAAGGTTTTGGAATCACCGCAACGCGGGTTCGCCGCGATCTCGCTTGGGTTGTACGCCCGGCCGTACCAGTCGGTCCAGGGTGTCAGCGATCGGCCCGAGTATGAAAAAGCGATCGAGATGTTGCAGGCCCGCCTGACCGACAAGCGCGAGAAGGTCGAGGTCCGTGCGGCGTGCGCGGTGGCGCTGGGGTTGGCGGGCAGGACCGTGAGCCTCAAGACGTTGATCGGTGAATATCAGGCCTTTGACGAAACAAATCCTTTATTAGGCGGCTATGTGTTGTTGGCCCGTGCCATGCTTGGCGACCGCAACCTCATCGGCCCGGTCTCGCAAGCCATGGCGCGTAAACCCGACCGCGACGAAATGACGGACCTGTTGGCCCGGCGTGCCGCGGTCCTGGCGCTGGGTGTGTCGGGCGCGGGGGAGGCGATCCCGCACCTGATTCGATTCTGGGACGAGTCCTACCACGTTAATCGTGAAGTCATCCTGGCGTTGTCGCTGTGCGGCACCGAAGGGGTTTCGATCCATGTGATCCCACAGATTAACCGGCCGGATGACCACCTTGAACGGGCGTACTTTGCGGAAGTGACGGGCCGGATGCTCGAGCGCGGCGCCCCGCCGATACTATCACGTTGCCTGATCGGCAGTAACTTCACGATGAAAGACGCACAGCTTGAGCCTTATTACACGCTTAGCAATCAGTTCCTTTACAACTACTTGATCCCGATGGCCGAGGTGCCGTGGTACTGAAGCTGATCATCGTGTTGCTGATGTGCGTCGTGTCGGCGAATCCCTCCGCGGACCTGGACACGATGCGCCGGTCCGGGCGGGCGGACCCGCAGCGGGTGGCGGAGGTGCTTGGCGTCGGGCTGGCCGAAATCAAAGGCGGATCACGCCCGCAGCAATGCATGGACACCTTCCTGGCCGGCGAGTTGTTCCGCAAGGCGGACGCGCTAGCGCCCGGTTTGGGTTACGACGAAGAAGCGCTGGCCCGCTTCCGCACCATGCGCGTGGAATATCTGGACCTCGCCGCCGGGCAGTTGGGCTATATCGGTGAAGCGCGTGTGCTGCGGCAGCAAGGCAAGCCGGCCGAAGCAATCGAAGCGCTTGCCCCGCTCCTTGAGGCGCGCGGCGACGCGAAGATGCGCCGCCTGGCGCTGCTCGAAGCGCTGGAAGCCAAACTGTTGCTCGATCCGAAGCAGGCGCTCGCCGATGCGGGGGAAGTCGGCGAGGCGGCGGACTGGGTCCGCGCCCGGGCCTACGCGGCAACAGGCGACACGCAGGCTGCGCTGGATTACGCACGTTCCACCGCGTCCGTCTCGGCAGCGCCGGCGTTCGATCGGCTGGAACTGATCGCAGGCCTCGACGGCCTGAGCGATGACGAGCGCGCCGCGTGGGCGCAGGCACTGGCGTCCGTCGGTCGGGTCGAACAAGCGCTGACCGTGCTGGACGAAAATGCCCCGGCCGGTTCGGCGTCACTGCACGCGACACTTTTACAGCAATCGGGCCGACTCGAAGAAGCGGCCGACGCATGGCGGGTAGCGATCGACGCTGGCGCGGGGCCGAAGGCGAAGTATTCGTATGCGGCTTGCCTGGAAGCGCTCGCGGAGCAATCACAAGACGATCAGGCCGCCGAGTATCGCAATCAGGCAATCGACGTCTGCCGGGAACTGGCTGAGTCTGACGCGGATGACATGTTAAGGCGCGATGCGTTTCGCCGCTGGTTCTACCTGTCGGGGCCGGATGCGGCGCGTGACCTGATCGAAACTCAAAGCGCGTTGATCGACACCGACCCCTACCTGCGTTTCGCCCGCGCCCGGGTAATGAAAGATACCATGTCTTCGGGCGAACTGGCACCGGAATTGAAGGCTGTTTTTGAGACAGCGCGGGACGATGCGCTGCGTGCGTCTGCGATACTGATGTGGGCACAATGCGAGCAAGATCGGCGTGCTTCGCTGGCTATCCTGACCGAGCACTGGGACCTGTTGTCTACTCAGCCCGCCACCGCAGACGCGGCCCAGCGCTACCGCGTGGAACTTTGGGTCGGGCTGGGCATGATCGACCTGGCGGCGACGCAGATGCTTGCCGACCCGGCCGCGCAGCCGGCCGAAGCGCTGTTAATGATTGCCTCCGCGCTGGCGGACCGTCACGAGGACGGCGTGCAGGGCGATGCGCAGCAGCACGTCTTGCGTCTGGCAGGGGCGGCGATCGCCAAGGCGCCGGACGATGAAGGTGTCGCTTTGTCCGCCGCGCAGTTCATGCTGCGTGTCGGGGCCAAAGCGGACGCCGTGCGAATCTTGTCATCCCTGACCACGCCCGAAGCCGCGCCCGTCCTCGCACGGGCGTTGCGTGAATCGGGTCGCACGGACGATGCGCTCACACGCCTTGACGGGATCAACACGCCGGACGCGGCGCTCGAGCGTGGCCTGTGTCTGATCGAGCTGGGCAAGCCCGACTCAGCCTTAGGCGAGGCCCGTAGCGCACGTTCCGGTACGGCGGCCGGGAGTGATGGGTGGTGGCGAGCAACGTTGCTGCTAGCAAAAGCGCACCAGGCGATGAACGAGCCGGCCGCTGCCGCAGACGTATTGCGCGTGTCCGAGGCAATGTATCCGGTGGCGGGCCGGACCTGGCTGCGAAACGAAATACAAACGCTCAAAAAGGAGCTTGAAGGATGAGGCGATCCGTACCCGTATTGGCGCTGGCCATGGTCTTGTCACTCTGCGCCACCGTGTCCGCGGAGGTCTTTACGCTAGCGGCCGAGGTGACCGACGGGAATCCCGACGCGCCCGCGCAACGCTCACTGCTCGATCTCGTGCAGGCGGGTGGCCCGGTCGGCTACGCGATCATACTGTTGAGCCTCTGCGGCCTGGCGCTGGTGGTTGATTCGTACCTTAGGCTCAAGGACGAAAAACTCGTGCCACAGAACCTCGCCCAGCAGGTCCACGAACTGACCACCAAGGGCCGGTTCGAGGAAGTATTGTCTCTATGCAAGACGCACGACAGTATGCTCGCGCGCGTGATCGCCGGGGGCCTGTCGGACGGGAAGCTGGGCATCGACGCCGTGCGTGAAGGCCTGGAGCAGCAGGGCGTGATGGAGGTTACGCGCCTGCGCGAGCGGATCGGGTACATCGGCCTGATCGCCTCGGTCGCGCCGATGCTCGGCCTGCTGGGCACGGTGACGGGGATGATCGCGTCGTTCCGCCTGCTGGGTGAAGCGCAGGGCGCGGCCCGACCGGACGAGCTGGCGCTCGGCATCAGCCAGGCGCTGGTGACCACGTGCATGGGCCTGGTCGTCGCGGTGCCCTTGATGTTCTTCTACGCCTTCTTCCGCAACCGGATCACCCGCATCGGCAACGAGGCGGCGGCGGTCGGCGAGAAGATGCTCCGCATCATGAGCGTCGTGCTGGAGACACGTCGGCAGAACATGCAGCAGGCGGCTAATCCGGTGACCGGAGTGAAATCGTGAGTGAGCCGTTGAGTTTCAATCACGCTTCGGCTGATGAATCTGCGCCGCACATCGGGATGGCTCCGCTGGTGGATATCGTTTTGCTGCTGATCTGTTTCTACCTGCTGGTGATGCAGTCGATGCAGGCGCGGACCGATGACCGGATCGAGCTGCCCCGGATGGCCAACAACATGACCACAGAGCTGACGCCCTCGGAGCTGGTAGTGAACATCACCGCCGAGGGAACACTGAGCCTCAACGGCCGGCCGGTTGAGCCGGACGATTTACAGGAACAATTACGGCGTGAAAGAGTGCGTGCCTCGGAAGCGGGCGAAGCCCTGAACGTCGTCATCCGCGCAGATGGCCGCCAGCGTTTCGCGATGCTCGACGCGGCGCTGGCCGCATGCCGTGACGCGGGCATGGGCGTGGTCACGGTGCGGGCCGAGGAGGGCAGGCTGCGATGAAATTCAACCGCCACACCGAAGAAGAACAGGATGAGTTGTTCCAGGTCTCCGCGATGGTGGACGTGGTGTTTATCCTGCTGGCGTTCTTCGTCCTGAGCGTGCGCTTCACCGGCGGGGAACGCGACCTGCCGCTGGGTTATCAGGAACAATCCCAATCCACCGGCGCCGCGGCGCAGGACATGCCCGCCGCCGTGCTCGTGAGCCTCGGCCCGGCCGATGACGGCGCGGTGTCGATCCGTGTCGGTGATGCGATCCTGCCGGACGACGGGTTCGACCAGTTGACCGCATTGCTTGAGCAGATCGACCTGCCGACGGTCCCGGTGGTGATCCATGCGGATGCGGGCTTAAGCGTGCAGCAGGTGGCGACGGGGATGGATGCCGTACTCGCCAGCCCGATGAAGCGGCTGTCGCTGGCGTCGCGTGAGGACGGGCCATGAGTGAAGCGCCGAAAAAACATCTCGGCGAACGTGTGTCCGCATGGGCCGTGTCGTTTGTTCTGCACGGCCTGCTGTTGGCGCTGCTCGCGATGATCGTCCTCTCGGCGGCGCGCGAGCCAGTAGTCGAAGCGGTCGTGCAACTTCAGCCCGTCGGCCGGCCCGACGACCCGGCTGCGCAGTCCGCCGGCGGTTCCGCGCCACGCATCGAGAAAACCAGCGCCACCGCCTCCAGCCCGGCTATTGCGCCGCTGCCCGCGCCGTCGCTCGATGCCGCCGCAGGTTCCACACCCGTGACAACTGAGTCATTAAGCAACATCGACCCGTCCGCGACCGATCCCGCCCTCGCGCTGCTCACCGAACTGACCGACGCCGCCAGCGCTCAATACTCAGGCCACGGCGACAACCCGCTTGCCGACGGCACCAGCCCCGGCTTCCAACAGGAACTCGGCGGCATCCGCGGCCGGGGCCTAGACGTCGTCTTCGTCATCGACGCCACCGAGAGCATGCGCGACATCATGCAACAATCCAAGGAACGCATGAACGACGTCATCGGCGTCATCACTGGCGTGCTCGCTAGCGACGGCCAACCCCCGCGCAACATCCGCTTCGGCGTCGTGGCCTTCAAGGACTACGGCGACGAGTACGGCCTAAGCGCCGCCAAAGCGTTGAAACTCACCAACGACTTCCCCGCCGTGCGCGACTTTATCGACCACATCCAGACCGGCGGCGGCGGCGACGACCCCGAACCGATCCACGAAGCCCTCGCCATCGCGATCGATAAGCAGATGGGCTGGCGTCGCGGGGCCAAGAACATCATCGTTTTGATCGGCGATGCGCCCGTCCACCCGTCGGGCCTGCGCGACGCGGTCCAGGCGGGCAAGCTCTTTGTCAGCCGGTACGACGGCACGCTCAGCGTCATCGATGTGGGCACCGAACGCGCGGGAGTCCTGGGCGACTTCGATGCGATCGCCCGCGCCGGCGGCGGCACCGCCACACTCCTGGGCGAAGGCGACGAATTCTGGCAAGACCTGGTCATCACCGTGTTCGGCCGACGCTTCGAACGCGACGTGAAAACCATCGTGGATCGTTATGCGAAAACACGTTGAATATCATGTGCGTCAACCCTCTCACGGCCGCCTGCTCAAACGGGTGCTCCGTATAGCGTTATTGTTTACGCTGTTCGCCATCAACGGATGTGGTGGAACGGACACAAACAACAACGTAGTCGTCGTCTTCACCGCACTGGACCGCGTTTACTCCGAGCCGATCCTCAAAGAGTTTGAGGAACAGACCGGGATCAAGGTCTTGGCCAAGTACGACGCCGAGGCCTCCAAGACAACCGGCCTGATCAACCAGATCATCGCCCGCAAGGACGACCCCGAGTGTGATGTGCTCTGGAATAATGAACTCGTGCAGACGCAACACCTGACGGGTTTGGATCTGCTTGAGCCTTACGAAAGCCCCTCGGCCGCGCGGTTTGATCCGTCGTTCAAAGACCCGAAGCACCGCTGGACCGGCTTCGCCGCGCGGGCGCGGGTGTTCATCTACAACATCGACCTGGTTTCGCCAGGGGAGGTTCCGACATCGCTCGCCGACATGGCCGACCCGAAATGGCGTGACCAGACCGCGATCGCGCTGCCTTTCTTCGGCACGACGTTCACTCACATGAGCGTGCTGCGTCAGGCCTGGGGCGATCAGCGTCTTGAACAATGGTTAGCCGATATCAAAGCCAACGGCGTCGCGATCGCGCCGGGCAACGGGCCGGTGCGTGACCTGGTCGCATCGGGCGAGCGGGCGTTCGGTCTGACGGATACCGATGACGCCCACGGCGCGATGCTGGACGGCAAGCCGGTCGCGGTGGCCGTGCCCGATGCGGATCAGGGCGCGGTCTTGATCCCGAACTCGGTCGCGATGATCACCGGGTGTAAGCACCCCGAGCAGGCCAAACGATTGATCGACTTTCTGTTGTCCGCCGAGGTGGAGATCGCCCTGGCCGAGGCACGCAGCGCCCAGATCCCGTTGGGTAACGACATGCGGGACTACTCGACGCCGTGGGACGGGTTGATCGACCGGCGTGCGCTGCCTTTCGACCTGGACGCCGCCGCGGCCGACCGGCAGGGGACGGTGGACCTTCTCAAGCGGGTGGGCTTTGACCAGTGACAAAGCCAGCCGAGGCTATCTGTTACACGTGGCAACGTGGCTGCTGACGCTTGCGCTGTTGCTGCCGCTGGGTGCGGCGCTCATGTCGGCGGTGAACGCGGAACGCAACTGGGATGAACTGCACATTGTGTCGTTGTTTCTGCACACAGCAACGTTCGCGGGGCTAAGCGCACTGGTCGGTATGGCGGGGGGGTACATCATCGCGCGATCGGGTTTGTGGTGGGCGGCGCTGGCGTGTCTGCCGTTGGCGTTACCCAGTTCGCTGCTGGCGTCCGCGTGGGTCGTGACGCTGGGGCGCACCGGGCTGCTGGGTGATTGGGTGACGATCTTTGACTGGCCGATCGCGGCGGCGGCGGTGGGGCTGCGTTACGTCGGGGTGGCGGCGCTGATCTTCGCGGCGCACCGGACCGGCGGCGGGCCAGCGGCGAAGTTGTATCCGTTGCGGCGTGCGTGGTGGTGGTTGGGTATAAAGCCCGCACTCGGGCCGGGTGTCGCTGCGTTCGCGGTGCTGTTCATCCTCTGCGGGGCGGACCACATCATGCCCTCGATGTTCCTGATCCACACCTACGGCACACAGGTCCTGATCCAGTACAACGCGCTGCAGGATTTGCCCGGTGCGGCGGCGCTGGCTTTGCCGATGCTCGCGCCCGCGGTTGCGGCGGTCTTCGTCATCCTGTGGATCATAAGACCGCAAGGTGTCAGCGAACGTAACGAGCCGGACCATGCTTCAATCTGGCCCGCCTTGTTCGTGTTGATGATCGCGGTGGGTGTGCCGGTGTCGGTGATCGTGTGGCGGACGGGTTCCTGGTCCGCCTTCACGGATAGTTTTTCGCAGACCCGGCCCGAGGCGGTTTATACGTTCCGGCTCGCGGCGGCCGGGGCGCTATTGTGCGTGTTGATCGGTTGGGTATTGGCAACAGGCTGGCTGCGTCGGCAGCGGGTGGGGCGGTGGTCCCCGGTCCCGCTTGTGCTGATCAATCTCGCCGCGCCGCCTTCGATGCTGGGATTAGGATTGATCGGCCTGTCGTCACATTGGCCGGTGAAGTTGCTGCGTGATACCGACGGACTGATGGTCGCGGCGTACGCGGCGCGGTTCGTGCCGTTGGCGGCGTTGTTGCTGTTCATCGCCGGCCTGCGTCGTCCTGAATTACCCGCGATCGCGGCGCGGCTGTACGGCGTGTCGTGGTGGGGGCGCATCCGAAACATCCACTGGCCCGCGTGGCGCGGCACGCTCGGCGGGGCGGGTGTGTTGTGTGCGCTTTTGATCGCGACCGAGTTGGAAACGTCGCTTCTGCTCGCACCCGCCGGCAGCAACACGCTCGGCATCCGGCTCTACACGCTGATCCACACCGCGCCGGACGAACAGGTTAGCGCGGCCGCGGTCGCGATCCTGGTGCTGCTATCGCCCCTGATCCTGTGCGCGGCGTACCTGGCAAGACGGGGGCGGACATGAGCGTGCTCAAGTGCGAAGCCGTGTTTTATAAGGATGTGCTCAAGGATATCAGCCTCGAGCTTTCGCCCGGCCGGGTCTGGCGCTGTTAGGCCCAAGCGCGCGGGCAAGTCGACCCTGATGTGGATACTGCCGACTATGGCAGGCCGACCGGGGCAAGGTGACGCACGACGGCGGTGGTCGGCATGGTGTTCCAGCAGCCGGGCCTGTGGGACCACCTCACCGTTGAGCAACACCTCAAACTCGTCGGAGCTACCAGCGAAATGCGCGAGCGCGTGCTCGAACAGATGCACCTGAAAGAACTGCGCCATCGACGCCCCGGCGCGATGTCCGGCGGGGAGCGGCAAAGGCTCTCGATCGCACGCGCGCTGGCGGTCGAGCCGGCGTGGCTATTACTCGATGAGCCGATGGCCCACCTCGACGGCCCGACCCGCCGCGACCTGTTCGACCTCCTGCGCGAGGCGCTCAAACAATCAAACGCCGGCGTGCTCCTGGCAACGCACCACGCGGATGAAGCCCTGCGCCTGGCCGACGACACCGCCGTCCTGATCGACGGCCGACTCGCCCAGCACGGCCCCGCCCACGACGTCTACCACCACCCCGCAAGCCTCGCAGCCGCCCACGCCACCGGTACCGCCAGCCTCTTCAACGGCCAGATCACCCGCCCCGAACACCTGGCCTTCACACCCAGTCCCGAAGGCGACGCCGTCGTCGAACGCTGCGAGTTCGTCGGCCCGGGGTATCTGCTGGAGGTGCGCGTGCAGGGCAATACTATCACGGTCTGGAGTGACCAACCGCACGACGCGGATACCGCCGGAAACGTGGTTTTAAGGGATCGTGTGTCGTGAAAAGCGGATGACCGCGGACATGAAAAATGCCCCCCTCAGGACTTGAACCTGAAACCCGCTGATTAAGAGTCAGCTGCTCTGCCAATTGAGCTAGGGAGGCGGTTTTGCGCTAAGCGCGGGGCGATTCTAGGGGCCGGGTGCTTGGGATGTCAAGCGTGGGAAGGGTTCAGGGGCCGGGGAGCAGGGAACAGCATGGGTGATAGTCTGATCTCGGATCGCCGAGGGCTGAATTTTCACAAAGACAAGTCCATGCCCGCCCGCAACGCGGGCGCGGTCCCCGCCTGCTCCGTGCTAACGGCTAATGGCTAATAGCTAACGGCTCCACCCCGTTGCCGCTTTGATGGCCCGGCGGCGGTGGCATATCATCTGCTTGGCTCATCCGCAGGTGCGGTGTGGGCCGGGAGCCACGGATGCGTCAGGCAATGAAATGGGATCAGGGGCTTAGCGGCACACTCAACCGCTTGGCGGTGCGCCGCCCGGGCATGCTCACGCTTTTAACCTGCCTGCTGATCGCTTCAACCCCCTTGCATGCCCAGCAACGGTACGACTTGGAAGACGGCCAGTGGGTCGCCAAGGCGGCCGCCGACCCCAATTCTCCGGAAGGCCAGCTTGACGCGATCCGTAAGCTCGTCGCCCAGGACGAGGGCAAGAAGGCCAAGCACGCCGCGGACGACTGGATCGAGAAGTACGAGAACAACTCGCTGATGCCCGAGGCGCTCTTGACCCGCGGCGACGCCAACGTGGCCCGCAAGCACTTCTTTAAATCCCTGTACGACTACGAGCGCGTGATCCGTGAGTACCCCGGGTCCGAGCAGTTCCAGACCGCGATGCAGCGCGAGTTCGAGGTCGCCAAGCTGTTCATGGCAGGTGTCAAGCGTCGGCTTTGGGGCATGCGCATACTCCCGGCGACGGACGAGGCAGAAGAACTATTAGTCCGCATCCAGGAGCGCGGCCCGGGCAGCGAGTTGGGCGAGCTGGCGAGCATCACGCTGGCGGATTACTACTTCGACAAGCCGCAGATGGACTCGGCGGCCGACGCGTACGACCTGTTCCTGATCAACTACCCGCGCAGCGAACGCCGCGAGTGGGCGATGATCCGGCTGATCCAGGCGAACCTGGCGCGGTTCAAGGGCCCGCGCTTCGACGCCACGGGTTTGATCGACGCCGGGCAACGGCTCAAGTCATACCGCACGGAGTACCCCGCCTCGGCCGAACGGCTGGGCGTCGATGCGCTTCTGATCCGGATCGACGAGTCGCTGGCGATGCGTGACATGGTCGCGGCCGACTGGCACGTGCAGCGCAAGCAGCCACTCAGTGCAATCTATCTCTATCAACGTGTCATCCAGGATTACCCACGGACGGCGGCGGCGTTGGATGCGCTCAAAGCACTGAGCAGGCTCGGCGCTGAGCCGCTGGCGATGCACTTGCCGACGAATAACGATGAAGCGGCGGACGTGCTGCTGAATCAGGTCAAGCCGGCGCGTCCCAAGCCGGGCGAGGACCAGCCCGAGGTCGCCCCCGAGCCTGGCACCACGCTGACCGACCTGGCCGAGTCCCAGCCCTACGAGGTGACGGCACCGGAACCCGAACAACCCCAGCCGATCGCCGAGCCCGAGCCCGTCGACGTACCCACGCCTTCCGTCGATGAATCCGCGCCCGCCCCCGTCGAAGAATCCCAGCCCCAGCCGGAGAAGCCCTGATGCACCTGTCGGCCATGAGGATACCCGGCCTTCTGATGCTGCTGACCCTGACGCTGGGCCAGCTCGGCTGCGGCTACTCCAGCAAGGAACTGTTCCCCACCGAGGTCCACACCGTCGCGGTCCCGATCTTTGAGAACCGCACGTTCTACCGGGGCGTGGAGTTCGAGCTGGCCGAGGCAGTGGTCAAGCAGGTCGAGTCGCGCACGCCCTATAAGGTCGTGGCCCCCGGCACGGCCCAAACGATCCTCGAGGGCACGATCACCGAAATCGAGCAGACCCAGTTAAGCCGCCGCCGGCCCGGCGGGCTGCCTCAGGAGATGGAAGTGACCATAACGGTCGATTTCGTCTGGAAAGACCTGGGTAAAGGGGGCGTGATCAAGGACCGCCGGGGCTTCCAGGCCGTCGGCCGATACATCCCCACCGCGGGTATCGGTGAGCCGTTCGAGACCGGCCAGCACGACGCCGTCGAACGCCTGGCACGCGATATCGTCTCCACGATGCGCAGTGACTGGTGAAATTTCCGGCCGAACCCGCCTGTAAATCGGCGGACCCGGCCCGAATAGCCGATACCTACCGGGCGTCCCGGTGCCAGGTGGCCTACAATACCCCGCCAACCTTGGCCGATCAGTGGACCGGTAAAACCAACGATTATCCCGTGTGAGAAACGCATGCCCGACCCCAAAGACCCCGATCGCAAAGGCCTCCGCCGTGACCCCGGTAATCCCGGGGGCAAGCCCGGTGGAAACTCAGGTGGGAATGGCGACGGCCCGACCCCCCAGGGCCCGCGCAACCAGAACCTGATGTCCCGCGGGATGTTCAGTTGGCTGCTGATCGGCGGCCTGGTCGTGGCACTGTTCCTGATGTTCAGCACCCAGCAGAACCGCCCGCAGACCGTCACGTGGTCGGAGTTCAAGAGCCACATCAAGCAGGGCGACTTCAAGGACGCCGTCATCGTCGAGTCCGCCCAGATCGTCGGTGAGCTGAAAGAGGGCGTCGCCGGCACCTCCGCCGATGCGCCCACCAACAACCGCCGCATCGCCGTCAAGATCGACGCCGACACCAAGGCCCTGTTCGTCGCCGAACTGGACGAGTCGGGCCAGCTTTTCGAGATCAATACCTCAAGCGGCATCCTGTTCGAGCTTTTAGTGAACTGGGGCCCGTTCTTCCTGATCGCGTTCCTGATCTACTTCTTCGTGTTCCGCTCGCTGCGTAACGCAGGCGGCGGCCCGGGCATGCTCGGCAGCTTCGGGCGATCCAAGCACAAGGTCGTGAATAAGGAACACTCCACCGTCACGCTCGCCGACGTCGCGGGTATCGACGAGGCGAAGGACGAGATCGGCGAGATCATCGAGTTCCTGAAAAACCCCAAGAAGTTCCAGCGCTTAGGCGGCCGTGTGCCGCGCGGCGTGCTGCTGATCGGTTCGCCCGGCTGCGGCAAGACGCTGCTGGCCAAGGCGGTCGCCGGCGAGGCCGACGTGCCGTTCTTCTCGATCTCCGGCTCGGACTTCGTCGAGATGTTCGTCGGCGTGGGCGCGTCGCGCGTCCGTGACCTGTTCAAGCAGGCCAAGGACTCGGCGCCGTGCATCATCTTCCTGGACGAGATCGACGCCGTCGGCCGACGCCGCGGCAACGGCTACTCCTCCGGCGGGCACGACGAACGCGAACAGACCCTAAACGCCATCCTCGTCGAGATGGACGGCTTCGAGTCCAACGACCAGGTCATCGTCATGGCCGCGACCAACCGCGCCGACGTGCTCGACCCGGCGCTCACCCGCCCGGGGCGCTTCGACCGCCAGCTCACCGTGCCGCTACCGGACCTCAAGGGCCGTATGGAGATCCTCAAGGTCCACAGTCGCACCAAGATCAAGATGAGCGGATGTCGACCTCGAAAAACTCGCACGAGGAGTACGCCGATGTTCTCAGGCTGACGGCGGCGATCATCAGCGAGGCCGCCATCGCAGCCACGCTCTTGAACAAGGACTTTGTCAGGCAGGACGATCTGGAAGAGGCCCGCGACAAGGTCCGCTGGGAGGCCGGGCGCGCAGAGCCACAAGGTCGAAGAGGAAGAAAAGCTCGCGACCGCCTGGCACGAGGCCGGCCACGCCGTCGTCCAGAGCATCCTGCCCAACACCGACCCGCTGCACAAGGTCACTATCATCCCGCGCACGGCCAGTCCATGGGCGCGACCATCGGCCTGCCGAAAAAGACCGGCACAACTACTCACGCAAATACATCAACGACACCATGCGCGATCCTCTGCGCCCGGCCGCATCGCCGAAGAACGCAAGACCGGCGACGTCTCCTCCGGCGCCCGCCATGGATATCCGCATGGCCACCAGCATGGCCCGCCATATGATCATCGAGTGGGGCATGAGCGACCGCCTGGGTTTCATCGACTTCAGGCCCACCGACGACGGCAACTCGCTGATCGGAAAAATCCTTCTCCCCGAGACCGCGCGCATCATCGACGAGGAAATTAAACGTCTCACCGACTGAGGCCTACGACGACATAAACTCATCGACGAAAGCGGACAAGGTCTGCGCTGCATCGGCGAAGCGTTGATGAAATACGAAACGCTCAACAAAGACAGGTCGTCCGGATCATGCGTGGTGAGAAACTCTGCAGGCCACCGTCAGCGACCTGCTCCAGGCCGAAAAAGAAAAAATCCGCCGCACCCCCGACACCGCCCCACACCCAAGCGCAAAAACCTAAGCGACGAACCCCCCGGCATGATGCCAAGCCCGGCGTAACACGCGCCCGCGCCCGACGCACCAACCCGCCCACACACAACCCGCAAACGCGGGGTTTTCATGCCCTGAACTGGCCCCGCACGCGGGCGGGCCGGCAGCCCGTTTAGTTTCCAGGCTTGCCACGGACTAGGGCCGTAATCCTTAACCGCACGAAACAGGCCATTGAATCCCACCGGCCAAAGAATTGTTAAATCAATGCTTAAAATGCCAGCGGATTTTTTATGTGGGTTATGCTGGGGATTAGATTTCAGGGGATGTGCTGTATTTCGGGAGTGGACATATGAAGAGACAACGCGTCCCGCGTCAACCGTCCCGTGTCCCGCGGGCGGGTTTTGTCTTGCTGTTTCTTTTTGGGGCTTATGACCCAGCCGGGGGCGTGGGCCGTGCCGGGCGACATCGCCGGCGGCTCCGGCGACGAGCCGGACGGGTTCGTTGGCATCGCCGACCTCAACCGGGTGCTGGGTAACTGGAACCTGACCTGCACCCCCGGCGACTGGACCATGGGCGACATCGACGGCGACGGGTTTTGTCGGTATCGGCGACCTGAATATCATTCTGGGCCACTTCAACGAGTCCGACCCGACCCGTTCCTGGGGACAAATGTCGGTAAAGTCGTCTATTGGAATAGCACATGGGCCTTTGTCGATGTCATGAAAATGGCTCGTCCGTGGCTCGTTAATTGGAATCCTTTGGGATCACAATATATCGATGCGAACGGCTGGCCCACGGAAAACCCAAGTGGCCAGACCGTATTCACCCGTCTTTGACAAGATCAGTGGAGCATTATCCCGCCGGCGATTACATCCTGGCATGGGAATGTGATGATCCAAATCCGAATGCCACAGATGAGGTGTCGGCGCAGAAACGGCGGCAGCAATGTGTCGGAAACAACGGACCCGAATAATCGGCGTCGAAAAGTAGTCGCCGTCATCCCTGACAATCAGGGTATCCGGATCAATGTCGATAATATCAATCCGCAATATCCAATCTATAACATCCGTCTATGGATGCCCGGCTTCGAGAACGCAACTTCGCCGTTCCATCCGCTGTTCGTGAGTCGTTTACGCCCATTCAAAAGTGCTCCGGTTCATGGACTGGCAACAGACGAATAGCTCAAGTGTGGTAATCAGTGGTCCGGGCCGTAAATTACCAGCCTACGCATTTCAAAATGAAAACACAGGCGGTATCGCTCTTGAGTACATCATCCAATTATGCAACGAACGCAACGCAGACGCCTGGTTCTGTATGCCGCACCAAGCGGACGACAGCTACGTCACCCAGTTCGCGCAGTTAGTGCGGAACGGTGACCCTGCAAACAATGTACCCCCACTTCATGCGGGAGCGACGATCTATATCGAATGGTCAAATGAGGTTTGGAATACGGGTTATGGGCAATATCACACTGGGTAGCGTCGGAGGCCAGGCAATATGTTGTGCCTCCCCTTGACCCACAAGATCCGGACCCACAGCTAGGTGCGCTGAGTTTTATCGTGTATGGGCTGAAGAGGCCGCCAATGATTTCACGATATGGAAATCGGTGTTTGCGGGCGATTCACGACAACTTATTCGAATTGCGGCGGGATGGGAAGGATCTTCCAGATGTGACCGACAAAATGACATCTCGCCCCGAGTGGCTCGGCCCGCCGACCCAACCGGGAACGATGTCCTGTTCGATGCCATCGCCTGCTCCACCTATTTAAGGTCAGAGACCAATGGCTACAACTCCAATTCCAACGCGACCGGCGTCGAGGATATCCTCAATTACACGATCCACCGTACAATACCATTATACGACACAACTGACCCTAACGACCCTGCCCCGGACCCCAACCCCGAAAAACAATACCCAATTCTACATGGATCATGCCGATCTGGTCCAGCAGTTTACAACACAAACTGGCCGCTCCATCCAGTTCCTCTCATACGAGGGTGGTCAGCATTTTGTGCCTTTTAATGACCCGGGTGTATTGAAGTTGCAGATAAATGGTACGGGGCTTTGGATCGGCTATCTGTTGCAACGGCATCCGCTGATGTATAAGGCGTATGTCGATAATATTGCGGCGTTTAAGAACCAAGGTGGCTCATTATTCATGGCTTACAATTCGGTCGGTAAGCTTCAAGAGAAAGACACCTTTGGTCATTTCAGTTTCAGGACGAATCGATCAACGACGCGCTTCAAGCACCGTGCCGTGATCGGTGGAGGAGGAAGATAAGATGTATCAGAAAAACATTCGGCCAAGTATAAAAAATAGCTTATGTATTGGTAGTCACCGGGTACTGGCTGCTTTGATGATGTTGGCATTGGCTCCTAAAGTTGCATGTGCCGCGCCGAGTTTCCAGGGGCTGGGAGACCTGCCGGGCGCTGGCACCTTTAGTTATGCGCGGGGCCTCTCCGCCGATGGCTCGGTTGTTACGGGGTATAGTGGTTCCGCGTTGGGCGTTCAGGCATTCATTTGGACGGCTGCCGGAGGCATGGTTGGGTTAGGTGATTTGCCCGATGGCAGTTTTTCCAGTTTCGGTAACGGCATCTCACCGGATGGAAGCTATGTGGTGGGGCAAGGCAACTCGGCGTTGGGGCCCGAAGCATTTATTTGGAGTGCCGGGACTGGCATGATCGGCTTGGGTGATCTTCCGGGCGGTGCCTTCTTGAGCGGCGCGGGGGGTGTTTCCGCCGATGGTAGCGTCGTTGTGGGTGTTAGCGAGTCTACCGCATCAGGCAGAGACGAGGCCTTCTATTGGACGTCAGCCACGGGCATGGTCGGCTTGGGCAACCTGCCCGGGGGCAACTTGGAAAGCTCGGCGTTTGGCATCTCGGCCGATGGTTCAGTGATTGTAGGACGCAGTTCTTCCGCCCAGGCATCTTCGGGTTTCGAGGCATTCCGCTGGACCGCCATATCCGGCATGATGGGCTTGGGCGATCTTCCCGGCGGTGTGTTCTATAGCGAAGCGAGAGCCGGTTCTGCGGATGGTTCGGCCGTTGTAGGCAAGAGTAATTCAGCGGCCTCGTCTGTTGGTGACTTCGACGAAGCTTTCTTATGGACCGCTGCTACCGGAATGGTCGGCCTGGGTGACCTGCCCGGAGGCGTTTTCAATAGCGTTGCATTGGACGTATCCGCCACTGGGGCGGTGGTTGTAGGGTCAGGCGTTTCTGACTTGGGTGGACAGGCATTCATTTGGGACCCTCTACACGGCATGAGGGCACTGCAAAACGTGCTGACAGACTTGGGTTTGGACCTCACAGGTTGGGAACTTACGGTGGCCGAGGGGATTTCCGATGACGGCTTGGTAATAACAGGGTGGGGCACGAACCCCAACGGCGACACCGAGGCGTTCATCGCGCGCCTGCCCGAGCCGGGGACGCTGGCGGTGTTCGGACTGGGTGTCACTGCGTTGCTGCGCCGGCGGCGGGGAAGAGATCGCTGATTTCTAATAGCTGATTGTCGATCGCCGATCACAGGTCGAAAATCGAACTTCCCCTAATCTTTAAAGGAGTCGCCGATGATCGCAACCCTGACAGCCGTTTGCGCCTTTGTCGCGGCCACGCTCATCACCGGCCCGGCGCCTGAGCCGATCAGTTTGAATATCGGCTCGGCCGTGTCCGATGGCGGGGCGGTGACTCAGGTGCTCAACATCAAGACCACCAGCGACTGGACCGCGGCGGCGATTGTGATCGAACTGGATGCCGGCGCGATCGTGCAGGACCGCTACTTCGCGGCGGACGATGCACAAGACGCGCAGGCGTTGACGTTGCCCGTGAGTGCGTCGGCGACCGGGCCGGAGGGCTTCGGTAAAGTTGTGAAACTGGCGGGCGCGTGTGACGACAGCCTCGGCGGCGAGAAACCCTGGATGGACTCGCGGCGATTGGATGTGTGCTGGTACAACACGATACCGGGCGACGTGGGTGTAGGCCGGGTCGGCAAGGTGACGCTCTCTGCCGACGCGGTCGGCCGGTGGACATTGGCGGTGATGCAGGCGGACGACAATGCGCGCTACTGCTTCGCCGGCCCGATCATCCAGGGCAGGATGCTACTGGACGAGTGGCCTTGATTTGCTTTTACAAATGTAATGTGATTTCACGCCGCGCGTGACTTCGCCAGGGCCTCGGCCGCGCGGGTGGTGGCGGGCTGGCTCGTGTCGCGGATGCCGCCGCCGGTTGTGGTGATCGGCCGGGTCTTGCGCTCGCGCACGCCGCTGCCCTGCATCAGCCTCGTCAGCCGCCTGCCCGTGTAGAGCCGGATCGCCAGGTACAAACCCCAGAGCCAGCACACCGCGATGTAAGCGACGAAAACGTAGAGCAGGATTTGCATACGGTTCGCTCCCAGTGGCCTCTGAACCCGTGCGTCTGACATCTATCTGATCGGCCGGGAAGGGCCGGTTAAGCCAGTTTTCTTTCTCTCATGTCAGGCCGCGCTCCCGGCGTGGGTGTGTGCGATGTCCCCGGCGGTCAGCAGGTTGTCCGCCCCGACGGGCCGTGTAAGTATTTGCCCGATCAGGTTTTTTAGTTCACATGCGGGGACGCCCGTGCCGGGGCGTTTCACCGTCAGGTCGTCTACGGTTAACCGGTGCCCGGCCGGGAGGTCACGTACCACGCACACGCTTTGACGCGACACCTTGCGCACGTCTTTCTCTACAGTCGACACGCGCTTGGCGATCGGCCCGAGCATCGCCTCGGCCCGGCGGATCAGCTTGATGTATTCGATGAACTGCGCGGGGTCGGCGCTCGCCGAATGGTCCGGGCCTTGGGCGCTACGGTCATAGGTCAGGTGCTTCTCGATCACCACCGCGCCCGCCATCACCGCCATCGCGCCGGTGTCGATCGTCTGCGTGTGGTCCGAATACCCCACCGGCAGGCCGAACCGCTCACGCATTGCGATCATCCCGCCCAGCGCGCGTCCTCGACCGGCGTCGGGTAGCTCGACACACTGCAATAAGCACCCCCGGCCTTATGCCTGGCCAGCATCTGCGCCCAAAGGCGTCAGTTCGCCCAGCTCACGTCCCGGTTGAAACCATCATCGGCTTGCCCAGCGCGCCGCCATCTCGAGCAAAGGCGTGTTCACCGCGTCGGGCGAAGCGATTTTCACCGCGTCCGCTCCCAGCCCGGCCAACACCTCGATATCCCCCACGGGCTGAACGGCGTCACAACGAACCGCAGCCCTAGCGACCCTGGCCTCATCCCCCAGCCGGGCCATAGCCTCGGGCTTAAGCGCCCAGTCCGCGCAGCAGTGCCTTGGCGTCCGCCGCCTGACCCGCCTGATAGCCCGCCAACAGCGCTGTCGGGACAGCAGCCGGTCGGGTCGAATGGCTGGAGCTTGACCGCGTCCGCCCGGCCTCAGCCGCCGCACGTACCAGCTCAAGCCCACGCTCGACCCGCCCGTCGTGATTGACCCCGATCTCCGCCACCACGCAGACCCTGGCCCCCGCCTGCCCGTCCGCCCGCTTGAACCATGCTCCCGCTGTTTCCATGCCCTTCTTATCGGCGAAGGTTGACCCATCACGACAGCGGCGATACCGTTTGTCGCTCACCACATGCGTTCCCCCCTATCCGGGGCCAGCCCCGACCGGGTAGCTCAGTTGGTAGAGCATCGGCCTTTTAAGCCGCTGGTCCTGGGTTCGAGTCCCAGCCCGGTGGTCATTTTTTCCTTCTGTATTGTTTTCGGGCAAGCATCGATATTACCCCGCAGGCGGCGGTCCCCGGCCTGGCTATCGAACTTCCGGCACCGTATCGCGTTATAATCTCTGTGTGGCCCGGGTGGTAACCCACGGCCCGCACGCAGCAGGGAGGCGATCGCGTTGCAGACACATGGCCACGAACAGGCTACCGACGCGCTGACCCCGGCCGCCCCCCCGGATGCCCCGGATGCGGGGTTCCGTGAGGCGGTCGCTTCGGCTGTGCCAACCCCGCCACCGGAAGAAGACACCCTGACCACGCTCCTGCCCTGGGGCGTGTCGTTCCTGCTGCATGCCGGGCTGGTGCTGCTGGCCCTGTTCGTGGTCTGGTCCACGGTCATGCTCACCAGCGACGAAAAAATCATCATCCCCACCGCACGGCTTAGCGCTACCCCAGGCGCACCCTTACAGATCAAAGAAACCCCCAGGCTCAAGGCCGACCCCGTCGCACGGCGGACCGTTTCGCCCCTGCGCAACAAGCAACCCGTGCAGATGCTCACCCAGCCTGTCAGCGACGCCTCGCTCGTCGGCGTGCTCGGGTCTTCGGGCGACGCCAACCCGTTCGAGGCTACCCTCTCCGGCGGCGGCGAGCTGCGCGCCCAGTTCCTCGGCTCCGGCGGCAACGCCCGGCGCATCGCCTTCGTCATCGACGCCTCCGGCTCACTGATCGACAATTTTCCATTTGTAATCCAGGAACTGCGTCGCTCTATAACCCAACTCAGCGGTCGCCAGCAGTTCACCGTCATCTTCTATCAGGGTGATCAGGTCATTGAGGTTCCGCCGCTCGGCATCGACGCCAAGCGCGCCACCGCCGCGATCAAACAGCAGGTCATGGAATGGCTCGCGGATGACCAATACAACGTCACGCCCAAGGGTACAACTAATCCGGTCAAAGCGTTGCGTCGGGCCTTCCAGTACGAGCCGCAACTGGTGTTTCTCTTGTCCGACGCGATCACCGGGCAGGGCCAGTACGAGATCGACCAACGCCAACTGCTTAACGAGATCGAGAAGGCCAACCGCTCCGGCACGAAGATCAACACGATCCAGTTCATCCAGGAGGACCCGCTGGTGAAGGCGGGTTTGGCTCCGACGATGAAACTGATCGCCGACCAGAGCGGGGGGGTGTATAAATACGTGCCCGAATCGGAATTGAACAAGTAGGCCCGGCGCGGGAGCCAGCATGGTGCAGAGAATCAGGGGAATCACCAATACGTTTGCATGGTTAACCGTGCTGCTCTGCGCTGCGCTCTCCGCCACGGCGCAGGACGCCGTAAAACTCTCCGGCTTCTGGATCGAGCCGGTCGAGGTCAAGGGCATGTCCGACGGCCAGGTACGCTACGTGACCAGCGCGGGGTTGTTGTTGACCCGGTCGATGGACACGCTTGAAGGGCTTCGCCTGCAGCAGTACCCGCTAATGAGTCAGGCCCAGGACGCGCTGGACCGGGGCGACGACGAGCAGGCCCAATCGCTGTTGAATCAGGTCTATGCGCAGGCCAAAGAAGGCTGGCTGCGCGATTACGTTCGGATGCAACGCGTGGCGGCGCTGGCCCGGCTCGACCGGGCGGGGGAGGCGGCCGGGGTCTACATCGACATGGTCGTATCCGATACACCGCTCATGTTTTTGCAGGATTCGTTGTCGCCCGCCGTGGCGCGAGCCGATGCGGAAGTCAGGCTGCAAGTCATCGACCTGGTCAAGGCCGCCGAGCAGGCGGTCTCGCCGCAGCGCCAGGGGTTTTTACTGAAACTCTCAGAAGCGGCCGGCAAACCTGCGAGGGCGATTGCCGCGAGTGAAGGCGCCACGATACGTGCTATCCCACGCGGCGGTTTGACGCTTTCGTCCAGCACACCGCCCGGAACGATCGCAAACCTCTTCACGTCGGGTCAGTACAAGCAAGCGGTAGCCGCCGCCGATGAAGCGCTGACACAACCCGGCAAGACCTCCGCGGAGTTGTACCTAAAGGGCATGGCCCAGCTCGCGCTCGCGGAACAGACATCCGATCAAGCCGGCTACAAGACCGCGGGCTTGAGCTTCATGCGTGTGGTCACGTATTTCCCCCGCAGCGCCGTCGCCGGGCCCGCCTGGCTCGAAGCCGGGTACGTCCACCAGAAGATCGGCAGGCCCGACATCGCCGCCCGGCTCTACCAGCGCGCACGGCCGCTGATCACCGAGGATGAAGACCCCGTGTACCATGCACGGCTGATGAAACTGACTAACGAACTCGACGCGAACCGCTCGGGTCAATGACGGCTAGACGAGGAACCTTCATGAAATCTGGACCCGCAGCTTTACGTTCCGTGCCCGCTTTGGCTTTGTTGATCGCGGCCGCGCCCGCGCTGGCGCAGGACAGCACGCAGACGACCAGCGTCTTCCGCATGTTCCTCCTGCCCGACGACTTCGTGGGTCTGCTCATCACTTGGTTATTAGTTCTACTTTCCGCGCTCAGCGTCGGGTACACGCTGAAGCTGATGCTTTCTTACCGCCGCAAACTCGTGCTCCCCGACGACATGCGCAAGAAGGTTACGGACCTGCTGAACGGCAAGCGATACCGCGAGGCGATCGACTACGCCGCCAAGCAGACCAGCTACCTCGGCCGGGTCATCAGCGCCGCACTGAACGAAGGTGTGCACGGCTACGGCGCGATGGAACGCGCCATCGAAGAATCCGGTGACAGCGAAACGACCAAGGCGCTCCGCCCCGTCGAATACCTCAATGTGCTGGGCAATATCGCCCCCATGATCGGGCTGTTCGGCACGGTCTACGGCATGATCCGTGCTTTCGATCAGCTCCAGGCAAGCGGCGGCAAGCCCGACCCCGCACAGCTCGCCGGCGGCATCTCCACCGCCATGATCACCACCTTCTGGGGCCTGGTCGTCGCCATCCCCGCGCTCGCGTCCTATGCGCTCATCCGTAACAAGATCGACGCGCTGACCAGCGAAGGCATGCTCATCGCCGAACAGGTCATCGCCCAGTTCAAGCCCGGCAACAACACAAACAATCAACCCCCCAAACCCGCGCCCCAACCCGCCGCACCACCGACAGGTAACCCGCCGTCTTCCGATCCCGATCCCCAATCCCCAACCCCCCATCCCTAACCCCCGACCCCATGCCCTCCCCGCTCTTCCATCGCGGCCCGACGACGCCCCAGATGAATATCACGCCGTTGATCGACGTGGTCTTCCTGCTGATCATCTTTTTCATGCTCGTGAACAACATCATCACCGAGCAGAGCGTCGAGATGATCGTTCCTCAGCTCGATGACCCGACCACGCGCGAGCTGGACGACCAGGGCCGGATCATCGTGAACATCGCCCCGGCGGAATACAACCACCGGGACCGCGCCGACGACCCGCTGTTGTTCGACGGCGAGGCACGCTTCATCCGAGTGGGCCTGCAGACGTTCGAGGCCGACGATTTGGAGGGCGTGACCGCCGCGCTCACGGAACTCAAAGAGACGAACCCCGACGCCGAGGTCGTGCTCCGCAGCGACGGCGCTTTGTATTACGGCGTCGTGCAGCCGGTGATGGGCGCGATCACCCGGGCCGGCATCGACAAGGTCAACCTCGCCGCCTACATGCCCGAACGCGGCGTCTCGGCCGGGCAACCCGTGGAGTGATTCAGGCGTGACCGAAACGCAAAACCCACAACACGACCCGGCGGCTTCGGCCCAACAGGTAATGGTCGACGAGACCGTCCACCACCGCCCGGCCAGCAAACGCCACGCCCGGCCACGCGGCAACATGCAGCCGAACCTCTCGGCCATGATCGATGTCATCTTCCTCCTGCTGATCTACTTCGTCACCACCGTCAACTTCACGCCCGATGAGGGCGTACTCACCGCCAAGCTCCCCCAGGGCACGGGCCAACCCTCGAACGACCTCGCGCCGCCGCAGCAGCCCTTAAATATCCTGATCACCCCCGCGGGCGAGACCGAGTGCTTTATCCGCATCGAGGGCTACCCGCAGGCCCCGTCCAGCTTCAGCGAACTTGCAAACGGCGTTGCTCGTGCAGTTGCAGTACGACCCCGGCGTGGGTTACCAGCGGCGTTCAAGCCCGACAGCCCGTGATCATCCGCCCGGAGGCCGGCGTCCGCTGGCAGCACGTCGCCAACGCCTTCAACGCCGCCGTCCGCGCACGTTCACACCAGCATCCAACTTCGCACAGGTCAGCAAGTGAAACGCAGCCTCCCCATCCCGAACGATGACCGCGAGGCGCGAGAAGCCCGCGAGCGCGGTGGGTATGGCTGATGGTGGTGTGGTTTGCGGGATTTGCCGTCAATCAGTTTTGCTCAAGACCGGAAGACGGCCAGACACTCGACCCTACGATGTTGATCGACGAGCTGGCAAGCAGGGGATGGGCGAGCTGTTGTTGCAGCCCGACACCGAAAAACCCAGTGACCCGGCGACCGCGAAGCAGGTCGAGATCGCGGGCCTGCGGATCGACTATCAAAGGTTGTTGGCCGAGGCCGGCCGGGCCGCGTCACACGATCCGCAAACGCCCGAGACGCTCCGCAAGCAGGGCGAGCAGGCATTCGACAAACTCACCGACGCGACCCGCGCCCCTGATCCGCGATTTCTACGACAACGACCAGCGACCTATCTGGCAGACCGACCTCGCCCAGAGCCTGATCATCGATCAGCTGTACGGGCTGAATAACACCGCGCCGCTCTTCGCCGAGTTCGGCACGTCACCACCCCGAACAGCGCGACGCGGCGCGGCGACGGTCGGCCCAGAGGTACTGTCGCTATTGTCCGATGCACAACTTCAAAACTCTTCAACCTCCGCGGCGAGATCGGCCGGGACCGTCACGCTCACAGAAGCTGCAAACCAACGGCCTGTTCTTCCGCCTCTTCGATGAGTACGACCAGCGCCCGCACGCCTTACTACCTGGCCTACGCCGCCAACCTCATCATGGCGCTGCCCGACGATGCCGCGTATTACAGGCGTCGACGCGATGGCCTCGCTCCCGCATCCCGCACCGCGAATCGGACCCGCAGCGTGAGCGCGCCCGGCTGCTGGAGCTGGCCGAGCACGAGCTGGACAAGGCCGAGAGCAAGCTCGGCAACGGTCTGGGCGTGCGCGACGCCGCGATCGCGGCGCACGCGGCCGGGTGCTGCTGGCTCGCAACCGCCCGATCAGGCGATCAACGCCGTGGATGAACCTCTCCGGCGAGCAACGCGGCCTCAACTGGCTCACCGCGAAGCTCACGTGCTTCGGCATGCCGAACGAAAAGGCCTGCCCGAACAGGCGCTTGCAGGAACTGCGTGACCTGTCGTCCGATCCGGCCGTTGCGGACGACCTGCAGCTTCAGCCTGCTCGTGACGGACCTGACGCACAGTGTCATGTTAAGCGAAGCCGAGAAACTTCCGCCCAATCGGCGCGAACGGGAGCGGTCGCGGCCAGCTACCAGCCTCGCATTGCTCTCCGGCCCGTACACCAGTGCACAGATGCAAGGCCTGCGCGATTTTATCTATAGGCGTTGGGAATCGACGCTCGGGGATACGCAGGCGATCGATACGCTGCCGCCGCTGGTACGTCTGGCGGTCAGCCAGGTGCTACGCCCAACAGGGTCAGGCGATCAACGCTCAGCTCGACGGGCAAGACGCACAGGATTTATCCTCGAACGCCAGGCGCCCAACGCCAAGCAGGCGCAGGACAAATTCGCCGATGCGATCCGTATCGCTGAAACGCTGACCGGGCCGGACGTCAAGCCGGAGATCCGCTCCGAGGCGATGTATAACCAGGCGATCGCGATGCACAGCGAGGCGCCCGAGCGACCCCGCGAACAGGCTAAAGAAGTCACCACGATCCTCACCGACCTGGCGGACCAGATGCCGGCCAGCCCGTCGCCGAGGACGCGATCACCACTTCCGTTGCATGCTCCGTGAGTTGCATCAGGTCCTGCCCACCCCGCCCGGCGTTGAACCGGCCTACGAACGCGGTCAGTGTGCCATTCCGGCGAAGTTCCCCACCAACCAGGCCGCCGACAACGAACGGCTCTACTACGGCTACACCGTCTTCGCTTGCCAGAACGGCAAACACCGCGAAGCCGTCGATATGTTCCAACGCGTCCCTTTCGACCACGACGACTACTTCGCCGCGCAGCACCAATCACTGATCAGCCTGCACGAACTCGACAAGGAATCCCAGCCCGCTGCGAAGCCGCGGATACGCCAGAAGATCGACAGCTTGATCAAGCGCATCACGACCGAGGCGGCTGACATCCGGGGCAGCGCGATCAACCCCGACCGTGCCGACGCCGCCCGACGCGGCGAGGCGACCGCGTAATCACCGCCGAACTGGCGATGGACGACCGCGACTTCGCTGCCGTCATTTCGGCAGCCGACGGATTTGAACAGGCCTACCCCGACCAGGCGGACCTGATCGCCGAAGCGGCTCAGAACCGCATCATCGCGGCACAGGCGACGCGGGTAAACATGAAGAACTCGCCGCCGCGGCCCAGCATGGTCACAGACTACCCCGAGCAGGCCGCGCCCGTGATCGACCAGGTGCTCGCCCAGGCGGAGCAGCGTATCGAGTCGCTGCAGGTCGAGCTGGCGACCGCGACAAGCCAGACACGCCCGGCTTTGCAAGACCAGATCGATGCCCAGGCCCGAGCCGCCGCCGTCCTCTCCGGCTACCTGCTGGAATGGGCCAATGCGCAGGACTTCGACGCGCAAACCCTCATGCCCTTCGCGGTGATCCGCGCCAAAACACTCCGCCTCTCCGGCGACACCGACAAGGCCTACCCCATCCTCGCCAAGCTCGTCAACGATTACCCCAACGACGCCCAGGTCATGCTCGAATACGCGCAGGTGCTCTACGCCCGGGGTGATGAGGATTCACTCGTCGAGGCGGTCCGATTCTGCGACCGGCTGATCACCGGGTTGGGCGCGCCGTACCCCAAGGAGTGGTGGATCGCCTGGATGCGACGCCTGCAGATCAACGACAAACTCAACGAGGGCACAGCCGAAATCCCCCTCCGCGTCCGCCAACTCCGCATGACGGACCCCGACCTCGGCGGCCCGGTCACAAAACTGGAACTGGAACGGCTGGAACATGTGCATTCGAGGTAGGGGGATTTGGGTTTTTTGAATTAACCTTTATTCGTGCCCCTGGATCGAATAGGACGCTATGATTGTCCAACGGATTTAGTACACGAAGCACCAACCCCGAATCCCCAATCCCTAACGTCCCATGCAACACCGCACCATCCCCGGCACCGACATCTCGCTTAGCCTCCTCGCGTTCGGCAACTTCATCTTCGGCACCAACTGGTGGGGGGATTTCACCGATGAAGAGGGCGTCGCGCTGCAGAACAAAGCGTATGACCTGGGCGTGACCTTCTTCGATACCGCGCCGGCCTACGGCAACGGGCGGGCCGAGAAACTCATGGCCGACACCATCCGATACGCCGGCCGCGACAACCTCGTTATCTCTACCAAGTTCGGCTACGACGTCTACTCAGACCCCGGCGAAGAGGGCGGGCACCGCGAACGCAAGCAGGACTTCTCAGGCAAGTTCATCCGCTTCGAGTTGGAAACTTCACTCAAGCGCATGGGCATCGACTGCATCGATCTGTATCAGGCCCACAACCTCAAGCTCCCGCAGTTCAGCGACGACATGTTCGCCACGCTCGAAGCGCTCAAAGACGAGGGCAAGATCAAGGCGTGGGGCGTCGCGCTCGGCCCAGCGATCGGCTGGCGCGAAGAGGGCTATCAATCCTTTCTCGACCACGACGCCGCCACCGTGCAGACGGTCTACAACCTCTACGAGCAGGCGCCCGGCCGGGAGTTCTGCGAGATCGCGCATCAGCGCGGCAAAGGCGGTGTCATCGCCCGCGTCCCGACCAACTCCGGCATCCTTGATGAGGAATTCAAATCCCCCGACCACAAATTCCCCGACTGGGACCACCGCAAGTTCCGCGACCGCAACTGGCTCGTCTACGGCCTGAAGAAGAACGACATCATCCGACCGATCGCG
>JAWKTA010000061.1:0-28121 GCA_041402025.1 Phycisphaerales bacterium
GCGCAGATTACCGCGGTTTTTTACTGCCTTTGGCGTCGTCCTGGCGTTATCCGTGATAATCGGTTGCGGGGACGGAACACCCACGGAACCGGCATCATCCAAAGATAATCAAGGCCCGAGACTGGTCTCGCTCGCGCCGGCGTTGACGCAGATGATCGTGGACCTGGGGATGCAAGACGCGATCGTCGGCGTTGCAGAATACGAGACGGCCGTGCCCCCGGGCCTGCCTGTCGTCGGAAACTTCGCGGCCGTCAATACCGAACTGCTTCTATCGACGAAACCGACGCACGTACTGACGATGGCCGGCCCGTCCGGCCCGCCGACGCGCTTGCAGGAACTCGCCGCGCAGGGCTTATTTGAGCTGCACACGTTTCCGTTCCCCTTGAGCCTGAAAGACATCGGCAACGTGCTGTTCGACGAAGACCCCGCGCCAGGAAGTGGCCCTAGCCTGGGCGAAGTGCTGGGCAAGCCCGGATCGGCGGTAGCGCTGAAGCTCCGGCTATATAAGCAGCTCGCTTCCATCGAGGCCGTGACCGCGTCGCGGGACAAGCCCACCGTGCTCATGGTGCTCGGGACCGGGCCGGTGATGGCGTCCGGGCCGGGCACCGTGCATGATGAGTTGCTCGGGTTTGCCGGGGCGCTCAACGCCGCCGGTGACGCGGCCGTGACCGCGCCGGAGTTCGGGCGTGAAGCGCTCGTGGCGATGTCGCCGCAAGTCATTCTGTTCCTGCAGCCCGATGCGCCGCCGATCAAGGAGGACGATGCAAGGCTCGCGTCCTTCGCCGGCCTGCCGATCCCCGCGATCGAAAACAAACGGGTCTACGTTATCAACGACCCGCTGGTGCTGCTGCCCAGTTCCTCGATCGGTCGCATCTGTGCTGAAATGGCCAAGGCGATCCACCCGGATTTAGCCGGCGAGATCGATCGCGCACTCACGGAAGAAACGGGGGAAGACGTTGAGTGACGTTGCCCACCCAAGGCAAAACCAACGCCTGATGATCGCGCTTGTTGTGATCGCGCTCGTGTTGGCAGCGAGCATCGTCGCCCGGCTGCTCATCGGCGAGTCTGTATTAGGCTGGCCCGGCGGTGAATACGCGGAATACATGCAGGCGGACCGCATCACCAGGATGCTGCTTGGGATGATCGTCGGCGTGGCGCTGTCGGTCAGCGGTGTATCTTTGCAGACGCTGTTGCGCAACCCGCTGGCGGAGCCTTATATCCTCGGGCTCTCCACCGGCGCGGGGGCCGGGATGATGTTGCAGTCGTATCTGGTTTACCTGCTGCGTGGCGAAGTGTCGGTGGGTACGAACGGCGGCGGGGCGGTCGTGGGCGCGGCGGCGACGATGATGATCGTCTTCCTCGCCGGGCGGCGGCGGGGGGTGATTGATCCGCTGGGTCTGCTTCTCACCGGCGTGGTGCTCTCGACGATCTGCGGCGCACTGATCCTGATGATGAATTACCTGGTCGGCCCCGGCGGTATCCGCGACGACATCGCCCGCTGGATGATGGGCAACCTCGACGGCGGCGCGGGCACGGTGACGATTTACGCTGTCGCGGGCCTGACTGTGTTGGGTTTCGCGTTGCTGCTGTTGCACGGCAAAGCGATGGATGTTGCTTCGTCGAGCGATGCCGAGACGATGAGCCTGGGCGTGAATCTGCCGAGGCTGCGCGTGGTGCTGTTCGCTGTGGCGAGTTTATTGGCCGCGGGCGCGGTGGTGCTGGCCGGGCCGATCGCGTTCGTCGGTTTGATCTGCCCGCATATCGCACGCCTCATGCTCGGGCCCAGCCACGGGCCGCTCTTGGTCGGCTCGGCGATGCTCGGGGCGGCGCTGGTCATCACCGCCGACACCGCCAGCGCCGGGCTGAACCTGTGGTTAGGCATCGGCCTGATGCCGATCGGCATCTTCACCGCGATCGTCGGCGGCCCGGTGTTTTTGTGGATGCTGCGCCCGCAGCTTGGTCGCGGAGACGTGTGATCGTGCAGACTGCGCGAAAATGCGTACAATCCCGCGAACTTCCAGGAGGCTGCATCATCGAACACTTCGCGGACCGTCTCTTACAAGCGATCAAAACCAAAGGCTCGCCGATCTGTGTGGGCCTGGACCCGGTTATCGAACGGTTGCCCGAAGCCGTGAAGGGCGATGACTCCGTCGAGCGGATCGAGCGCTGGTGCGAGGGCGTGATCGAGGCGGTCGCGGAGCACACGCCGGCGGTCAAACCGCAACTCGCGTGCTTCGAACGCTACGGGGCGGCCGGTTATGCGGCGTATCAACGGGTCACGAGCTTTGCCAAAGAGCGTGGCCTGATCGTGGTGGCGGACGGCAAGCGGGGCGACATCGGCGTCAGCGCGGCACACTACGCGGCCGGGCTGCTTGCCGGTGAGCACGCGGCCGACTCCCTGACCGTCAACGCCTACCTCGGGGCCGACAGTCTTGAGCCTTTCACCGATGCAGCGGCACACGCCGGCACGGGATTATTTGCCCTCGTACGCACGAGCAACCCCGGCAGCGATGCCTTGCAAGGCCTTGCACTCGCTGACGGCCGGACGGTCGGTCAGGCGGTGGCGCAGATCGTCGCCGAACAGGGCGCCTCCAAACCCGGCTACGTCGGCGAGTCCGGCTACAGCCTGCTGGGCGCGGTCGTCGGCGCGACCAAACCCGCCGACGCGGCCGCGCTACGCAAGCTGATGCCGCAGCAAATCTTCCTGGTCCCAGGCTTCGGCGCACAGGGCGGCGGGCCGGACGATGTCAAAGCCTGCTTCAAGCCCGACGGCACCGGCGCGATTATTACCGCCAGCCGTAGCGTGATCTACGCGCACGAGAAAAACCCGGCTGCCGATTGGAAATCAGCTGTGGCCAACGCAGCAGCGGAGTTTAACCGGCAGATCGGTTCGATCCTCGGTTAGCCATCACACACTGAAAAAAAGAATTTCTACCGATTCGCCATCCACGCGGCGATCGCGTTGTCGTAGGCGCTGGTGCGCTGGAACGCGGCGGTGGCGAGGCGGCGGCGGAGCGTGAAACTCGTCGCGCCGTCGTTGCTATCCATGTCGTTGCCGACCTGGTCGTACTGCCTGGGGTCGGTGACGCAGGTGACGTAGCGGTGGTTCTTGGCGGCGCTTCGGATCATCGACGGGCCGCCGATGTCGATCTGTTCGATCGCTTCGTCGTCGGTGACCTTAGGCTGGGCGACGGTCTTCTCGAAGGGGTAGAGGTTGACACAGACCAGGTCGATGGCGGTGATGCCGTGGTCGGTCATGGCCTTGGCGTGGTCGGGTTTGTCACGCAGGGCGAGCAGGCCGCCGTGGACCTTCGGGTGCAGCGTCTTGACCCGGCCATCCATCATCTCGGGGAAACCCGTGACCTGGTCGATCGGTGTGACCTTCACGCCGGCGTCGCTGAGCGCCTTGGCGGTCCCCCCGGTGGAGATGATCGTCACGCCGTAGCCCACGAGTTTGCGGGCGAAGGGGATCAGGTCCGTCTTGTCACTGACGGAGACCAGGGCGGTTTTGATCTTGACGAGGTTGGACATGATTGCGTTCTTGAATCTTGATTCCGAGCGCCGGGCGTCAGACAAGCTGGGACGGTGCCGGGTTTGATGTTGGTTTTAGCGTTTGGGGACCAGCCGGTGGATACGGCCGCCGGGCGAGACGATCAGCAGCCCGCCCTCGTCCTCGACAGGGATGACGAACTGCAGCGGCATGGTCGGGGCGTCGGAGAGCAACCGGCCGGAGTCCTCATCCACCCACCGCAGGCCGCCGGGGTATTGCAGCAGGACCTTGTCGCCGCTGATGCCTACGGCCTGGGCTTTGAGGTCCGTCTTCCAGCTTTCGCTGCCGTCGGCGTCCTTCAGCGCCACCATCCCGGTGTCGGGCAGCGGCAGGAACACCGACTGGCCCAGCGCGGCGGGGGATTCGGTGAGTTTTTTGGACGTGCGGTACACCCACTTGTCACCGCCGGTCACGCGGTTGATCGCGTACAGCGACTGGTCGTGCGACGGGATGTAAAGCCCGTTGCGGGTTGACGCCGGGGGTGTGGTCACCGGGCCGAACGTCCTGCCCCGGAAAACAAGCTCGCCGGTGTCGGCGGACAGCGACGCGTACACGCCCTTGCTATCGACCGCGAAGACGTTCTGCTGGGATTCCGCGGGAGAGACGACGATGCCGGCGGACAACTGGTAGGACCACTTGGCATAGCCGGCATCGATGTCGTGCGCGAAGACGGTTCCGTCGGCGCTGCCGAAGATCGCGTACCGGCCGATCATCACCGGGCCGGTTTCCACGACGTGCGACAGCGCGGAGGTCGCGATCAGTCCGCCGTTCTTCAGCGAGACCGTGAAGAACGTCGTGTCGTTGTTGAAATAAACTTTTTCCTCATCGCGGATGGGGGGGTAGATGTTCTCGGTGGGCTGGCCGATCACACGTCGCCAGAGGACTTCGCCGTCACGGATGGAAACAGCGGTGACCAGGTTACCGGGCGCTTCGACGGTGAAGAGGGTGTCGCCGAGCACGGTGGCGGAGGAAAGGTCGTTATGGCGGGGCACGTCCAGGCCGGTCGACCAGGTGACGGTGTAGCCGAGTCGCGCGGCGTCGGCGGGCTCGATCAGCAGGCCGGACCGGCTGGTCCTGCGTGACCAATCGCCGCAGCCCGTGGCGGTAAGCAACATCAGGATCAGCAGCGATCGAACCAGCGTGGTCGTTTTCATACGAATCTCCGGGGGGCCAAGGGACCGGTGCCTGACACCGCGCTGAAAACAGGCCCGTGATGGCCCGGAAGGCCGGGGGCGATCCGGAAACTATCCGGGGGTCCGGGGGGACCGGTGAGTCGGCGGGTCCGTGACGGTGCTGTCAGGGCCCCAAGTATCGACGCCACAAGCGGCAAGGTCAAGCCGATCGTGCCCGCCGATCACGGCTTACGCGGCCCGGGCCGGTCTCGCTACAATCGCGGGTCGAGTGCCTTTGAATCAGGGAGCCTGTGATGGCAAAGCATGCATTGATCGTCTGGGGGGGCTGGGATGGGCACACGCCCAAGGAGTCCGCCGGTTTGTTCGCCTCGGTCCTGACCCGGGACGGCTACGAGGTGACCGTCAGCGACACGCTGGACAGCTACCTGGACGCCGGCCTGATGGCCCGGACGGACCTGATCGTGCCGATCTGGACAGCGGGCCAGCTCAGCGACGAGCAGTGGAAAGGGCTGGACGCCGCTGTGCACGGCGGGGCGGGGGTTGCCGGGTTCCACGGCGGGATGATCGACGCCTTCCGCATGCACACCGAGTACCAGTGGATGACCGGCGCCCAGTGGGTCAGCCACCCCGGCAACTGCGACGCGAGTTATACCGTGGACATCTCCGACACGACCCACGAGATCACGCAAGGCCTCAAGCCCTTCACGCTCAAGCTCACCGAGCAGTACTACTGCCACTTCGACCCCGGCGTGCATATCCTCTGCACCAGCACGTTCACCGGCGAGTTCGGCGACGCGACGCTCTACAAGAAGGGCACCGTGATGCCCTACGCCTGGATCAAAACCTGGGGCAAGGGCAAAGTGTTCGGCGCGTGCTGGGGGCACACTTATAAAGACTTCGATGAACCGACGGCAAGAGAGATCGTTCGGCGGGGCATGCACTGGGCGACCCGCTGACGGACCTTGGCTTTATTCAGCCAAGTCCGACCGCGAACACCGCCGCCGCGGCTGCAGCCCCTATCAGCGGCCCGACCACGGGCACCCAGGCGTACGCCCAGTCGCTGGAACCTTTGCCGGGGATCGGCATCAGGGCGTGAACGATGCGCGGACCTAAGTCACGTGCCGGGTTGATCGCAAAACCTGTCGGCCCGCCCAGCCCCGCGCCGATCGTGAATACCAGCAGACCGACCGGGACCGCGCCGATCGACCCCAGCCCGACACGGTCCGTGTCGCTTCGGGCAAAGTGCAAAACCGCGATCATGAGTACGAACGTGCCCACCGCTTCGGTGAGCGTGTTCCAGCCGTAGCTGCGGATCGCCGGGCCGGTACTCAATGTTCCGAGCACGGCGGCGGGATCGTTAGCCTGCGCGTAATGCTTGTAGAAAGCGAGGATCGCCAGGATCGTCCCGGTCATCGCCCCGAGGAACTGCGCGAGGATATAGCCGGGCACCAAAACCCAGTCGAACTGCCCCGCCAGCGCCAGCCCGATCGTCACCGCCGGGTTGATGTGCGCCCCGGAGTGATCCGCAACACACGCCACCGCCACGAACACGGCCATCCCCCAGCCCGCGGTGATCACGATCCACCCCGAGCCGTGGCCCTTGGTGCCCGGTAGCACGACGTTGGCGTTTACGCCGATCCCCAGCAGCATCAGCAGGGCGGTTCCGAAAAACTCTGCGGTGTATGGGTTCATGCAAGGCTCTTGGATCGGGTTGGCGTGTTTGTTTCCGCTGACGTATCCATAACGTGAAGGCTTGCCCGACTATTCCTGTCACTATTCGCTGTTAGGGTCCCAACCTTTGGCGCGTTCCACGGCTTCACGCCAGCGGCCGCGCAACGCATCGGCCTTGTCGCTGGACATCTTCGGCTCGAATGTCTTGTCCGCCTGCCAGTGGGACCGTACATCGTCGATCGATTTATAAAACCCGGTGGCAAGCCCGGCCAGGTAAGCCGCGCCCAGCGCGGTGGTCTCCAGCACGGTCGGCCGAACGACCGGGGTTTGCAGGATGTCCGCCTGGGTCTGCAATAGCAGATCATTGGCCGCCGCGCCGCCGTCGACGCGCAACTCTTTCAACGAGGAGCCGGAGTCGGAAGCCATCGCGGTGACGAGGTCGGCGACCTGGAAGGCGATCCCGTCGAGCGCCGCGCGTGCGATGTGGGCGGCGGTCGTGCCGCGTGTGATGCCCAGGATCGCGCCCCGTGCGTAGGGGTCCCAGTCCGGCGCGCCTAAACCGGTGAGCGCCGGGACGAAGAACACGCCGTCACTGTCCGGCACGCTTGCGGCGATGCCCTCAACTTCCGGCGAAGAGCGGATCAGCTTCAGCCCGTCGCGAAGCCACTGCACGATCGCGCCGCCGACGAACACGCTGCCCTCCAACGCATAAGTCGTCTTGTTCTCGCGGTTCCAGGCGACGGTGGTGAGCAGCTTGTTTTTGGATTCGATGGCTTTGTCGCCGGTGTTCATCAGCAGGAAGCAACCGGTGCCGTAGGTGTTTTTCGCCAGCCCCGGCTCGGTGCAGACCTGGCCCATGGTGGCCGCCTGCTGGTCCCCGATCAGTGATCCGATCGGTACGCCCGTCAGCTCCGACACGGCCGAGACCTCGGCGTACACCTGCGAGCTGGGCCGGACTTCCGGCAGCATACTGCGCGGGATATCCAAAGCCTTGAGCAGTTCGTCGTCCCATCCGCCGGTATGGATGTTAAACAGCAGGGTGCGGGACGCATTTGAAAAATCGGTGATGTGGAGCTTGCCGGCGGTGAGTTTGTAGACCAGCCACGAATCGACCGTGCCGAAGGCCAACTCGCCGTGCTCGGCGCGTTTTCTTGCGTCGGGGACGTTGTCGAGTATCCACGCGATCTTGGTGCCGGAGAAGTAGGCGTCCAGCACAAGCCCGGTCTGGTTGCGGAAGAGTTCCTCCAGGCCGTCAGCTTTGAGGCGGTCGCAGTGCCCGGCTGTCCGGCGGTCCTGCCAGACGATCGCATTGCAGATCGGCTTGCCGGTCTTACGGTCCCAGACCACGGTCGTCTCGCGCTGGTTCGTGATACCCAGTGCTGCAACGTCTTTTGCACGAAGGTTCGCGCCGGCGAGCGCCTCGGCGATCACCCCGGCCTGGCTTGACCAGATCTCGCTGGCATCGTGCTCGACCCAGCCCGGCTTAGGAAAAATCTGCCGGAACTCTTTCTGTGCGACCGACACGATCGAGCCGTCTTCGGTGAAGACGATCGCACGCGAACTGGTCGTGCCCTGGTCCAGCGAGACGAGATATCTCATGCCTAAGCTCCTTGCCATTGATCCGTTACCCGAAGGGGAGGGGCGGTCAAAGCGTACCCGATCTGCCCGGGGCCAGGATTCCGGGGGTGGGGATATGAAGACTTTATAAGGGGGTTGCAGATAGGAAAAGTTATTATATACTTTTCGCCCGCGAGCCATCCCCTGGCTCGTAATCAGGTGGGCGGCCCCGGCCAAAGTGTCGGCGGTCGGCCGGGGAACTCCCGGGGCGAACCCCGGGGGAAATAAGTACCACAACACGGTTTAATCGGGCGTGAGGCATTCCGGCCTTACGGAGTCATCCTCTTTTGAAGGAGCTTGGGCATGTATCGTTTCAGGTTTTTGAGTAAGGGTTTCCTGGCCACGGTGTTCCTGCTGGCCGTGGGTTGTCAGAACCAGGCGCCGGTGGCGTCTACGCCGCAGCCGACGGCCAATCTATACGAGGGCTTTGGCAATTATCACCGGCCGATCACGACCGGCTCGCCCTCCGCGCAGCGCTGGTTCGACCAGGGCATGCAACTGGTTTACGGTTTCAACCACGACGAGGGCATCCGTTCGTTCAAGGTGGCCGCGGAGCAGGACGCCGCCGCGCCGATGCCGTGGTGGGGGATCGCCTACGCGCAAGGGATCAACATCAACGACCCGGAAATGAGTGACGAGCGGAAGAAAGCCGCGTGGGAAGCTTCGCAGGAAGCGCTGAAACGGATCGCAAACGCATCCGATGCCGAGGCGGCACTGGTGCGTGCGGTCGCCAAACGCTACGCGTGGCCCGCGCCCGAGGACCGTTCCGCGCTGGACCGGGCGTACGCCAAGGCTATGGGCGAAGCGCAGAAAGCGTTCCCGGGCGACCCGGACATCGGCGCGATCTACGCCGAATCGCTGATGAATCTTCAGCCGTGGGATTACTGGGACAACGAAGGCAACCCCAAGGGCCGGGCCGCGGAGATCGTTGATGTGCTCGAAGGCGTGATCCGTTCACACCCTGACCACCCGGGCGCGAACCACTTCTACATCCACGCGGTGGAAGCGTCGAAGAACCCCGACCGCGCGGTGTCCTCGGCGGACCGTTTGACGTCGCTGGTCCCAGGCTCGGGTCACCTCGTGCATATGCCGTCGCACATCTATATCCGGGTTGGACGATACGCCGACGCGGTGGATTCCAACGCGCAGGCTGTGCAGGCCGACCGTGTGTATTTCTCCAAGGCCCCCGAGCCTGCGATGTACGCGATCTACTACGCGCACAACCTGCACTTCCTCGCCTATGCCGCCATGATGTCCGGGCGTTACGAAGAAGCGATCCAGGCCGCCCGCGACCTCGAAGCGCAGGTGCCCGAGGCGGCGGTGCGTGAATACGCCGGCCTGATCGAAGGCATCATGCCCACGAGTTTTCACGTGCTGATACGCTTCGGGAAGTGGGAGCAGATCCTTGAAGAGCCCGAATACCCCGAGTACCGCCTGGTCAGCCGGGCCGTGCGTCACTACGCCCGTTCGATCGCGTGTTCGGCGCTGGGCCGGACCAGCGAAGCGCGTCAGGAGCTTGAAGCATTTGAAAAGGCCGTGGCTGAAATCCCTGCAGAGTGGTACGTGTTCAACAACAAGATCGACACCGTGCTGCCGATCGCCGAGGCGATGATCCACGGTGAGCTTTTATTCCGTGAGGGCAAACACGACGAGGCGTTCGCGAGTTTGCGCAAGGGGATCGAGGCCGAGGACGCGCTGATTTACGACGAGCCGCCGGGCTGGATGCTGCCGGTGCGTCACGCATTGGGCGCGTTATTGATGTCCGCCGGCCGCTACGCGGAGGCCGAGCAGGTCTACCGTGAGGACCTGGAACGTAACCGCCACAACGGATGGTCGCTGCTTGGTCTGAAGCAGTCGCTGGCGGCGCAGGGCCGGATGGACGAGGCATACGCTATCGAGCCGGCGGTGGCCGCCGCATGGGAACGCGCGGACGCGATGCCGACCAGTTCGTGCTACTGCGAGCCGGGCGGCGAGTAACACGCATCACACGCCGAACACGCACCGTATCCGGCCACAACCGGCACCCTCATCTGACCGTTAAAAAGATCAGATATAAGTTATATGTGATCTTTGAACTGCTCCCCTCGAGTTCGGGGTAGTGGGTGACTGAAGGGGTGTTCGTTAGGACCGGACTGGGTGCGTGTAAAACATCTGCGTTAACCAAATACTGACAACAAAAAAGGCCTCGCCTGTGACGGGCGAGGCCTTTTCATTTTGTTGGTTGGATGATTTACGCCGCGGCGAGGGCCGAGCG
Source organism: Phycisphaerales bacterium (assembly GCA_041402025.1). Taxonomy (GTDB): domain Bacteria; phylum Planctomycetota; class Phycisphaerae; order Phycisphaerales; family Phycisphaeraceae; genus JAJRRS01. The sequence continues at coordinate 10,226 of JAWKTA010000061.1, forward strand.
TTTCGAGCCGATCAGGCTCAGCAGCGCCTTGTGCGGATCGGCGAACTTGGCCAGGCCCTCTTCCATCAGGGTCTTCTCAAGCAGGTCCTGATCGACCTTGGCGTCGATGTCCGCGAGCACTTCCTTCGGCGGCAACTGATCGACCTTGCGGGTGTAGGTCTTGCCCAGCGTCTGGACCGCGTCGTTGGTGGCGGGGGGGTTGGTCTGGATATCGCTGCCGGCGAGGGCTTCGACGTATTTGTCGGCCGGGTCCTCGGGCTTCTTCGTGCCGGTGGACGCGAAGATGATCTCCTGCTGGAGCTTGAGACCCTTGTCCGCCCAGAACTTCTGGTTGTCCTGCCAGAGGCGTTTGACGTTGACGATGCCGACCTGGCCCTGCGCGGCGGGGATCAGGTTGGGCACGCGCTTCTCGGTGTAGACATCGACGCGCGAGACGAAGATGCTGTAGACACTCTTGAAGCCGTCCAGCCCGTCCTTGCGCCGCTGCGCTCCGCGCCACACGGCTTCACGCGCCGCTTTGTACTGACGCTCCGAGAAGATCAGCGTGACGTTGAGCGTGATCCCGGCGGCGGCCAGCTCTTCAAGCGCGTCCAGTCCGGCGGGGGTCGCGGGCACCTTGATCATGCGGTTGCTGTGGCCCTTGGCCCACTGCTTGCCCAGCTCGATGTAGCGCTTGACACGCTTCTCGTGCGGCGGGCCTAGGAGCGTGTCTTCCAGCAGCGGATCCAACTCAAAGCTGACGTAGCCGTCGTTACCTTTGGTTTGTTTCCACACGGGCAGGAAGATTTCCTGCGCCTGGCGGACCAGGTGATCGGTGGTGAGCCAGGCGGTCTCTTCGTCGCTGCGGCCGGCCTGGAAGAACTCGGCAAGCTTTTCGTCGAACCTCCCGGTCTTGATCAGGTCCGAGACGATAATCGGGTTGGAGGTCGCGCCGGTGGCGCCCAGTTCACGGTTCTTGATCGTCAGCTCTGGGTCGATCGAGTCCAGCCAGAGCTTGGTGCCCGAATCGATCAGGGAGCGTAAGGGGGTCGTCATCGTCGTTCCTTTCGTATCAAACCGGTTGGATCGTGCCCGCCATCAATACTAGCCGCATTCAGTCGGCCTCGTCTTCCTCGACATAGGCGGTTTCTATTTTTTCGGCCTCTATCGCCTTGATCATGGCGTATCGTTCGTTCGCGTTTTCCAACCAGGACAGCAGCTCGGCTTTGTTCAGGTAGCCCGCGGACATGCTGATCGGCGTGCCGGAGGTGGTCAGGGTCAGGATCGTGGGGATCGCCTGGACGCCGAAGCGGTCGGCCAGGTGCTGGTCGGGCAGGCCCTGACGGGAGAGATCGACGCGGACCGGGATGAAGCCGGCCTCGATGATCTCGGCGACGGATTTGTCCGAGAACACCCACGCCTTCATCTGCTTACAAGGTGCGCACCAGTCGGCGGTGAAAAGCACGAGGATCGGCTTGCCGGTTTCGGTCGATTCGACCACGGCCTGGTTGTAGGAGTAACGCCAGGCGACGCGGTCGTGACCACCGAAGCTGCGTAACTGCCCGGCGGCGGCGATCACGCCCGCCAGCACCACCAGCAGCGTAATGAAACGCCAGGGCAGGCGTTTCCGCGCACGCCTGGGTGTGCTGACTTCCGGCTCGGGATGCCCCTCGTAAAGATTCATGTGCGGTTGCCTTATCGCCCCCGGATTGCGCCCGGATCTCGACCCCGGATTCAATTAAAACTATCGACTGTTCCCCGTACATGATTAACAGCCCGCCGGCCCGGATTGTTCCCGCGTCGGGGTGTTATCGGGCGATTATCAGCGGTATGTCGGTGTGTGACAGGCTGAAAGGGGGCGTGGGCACTTAGTTGCTGGCGAGCATCACGACCACGATGATCAGCAGCAGCACCACGACGAACCAGCCGATGGCCGCGACCCAGAACAGGGGCGACTCGACCAGCGGCTCGGCCTGTTGCAGTTGAACGATCTCCATCGGCCCGGCGCTCTGGTCCAGCGCCGAGAGCTGGGACAGGTCGAACATCTTCCTCGCCAGCGGCGGGGGGTCGCCCTTGGCGACGGCCTCGAGGTCCTGCAGCAGGTCGCCGGCGGAAGCGTAGCGCTGCTTGCGGTTCTTGGCCATGCAGACCTCGATGATCTCCGCCAGCCCGCGGGTTAAGCCGTGGTTGATGTGGTCGACCGGGGTGAGGTCCGTGTTCAGGTGCTTGCGCATCACGGCCGAGGGGTTGGGCCCGTCGAAGGGGACCCGGCCGGTGACCATATGGTAGAGCGTGCAGCCGAGGCTGTAGATGTCGGCACGCTTGTCGATATCAAGCTCGCCCTTGATCTGCTCGGGCGAGATGTAGTAGGGCGTGCCGAACGCCTTGCCCGCCTCGGCCTCGGCGGCCTCGCGGTCGCTGACTGCGCGTGCCAGGCCCATGTCCGCCAGCTTGGCGATGTTGTCCACCGTCAGCATGATGTTCTTGGGCTTCACGTCGCGGTGCACGAACCCGGCCTTGTGCGCGTGTTCCAGCGCCTTGGCCACGTCGATCGTGATCTTCAGCGCGTCTTCTTCGCTGTAAGGCCCTTTTTCCTGGATGTCGTCGAAGACGCTGCGCCCCTCGACGTATTCCATCACGAAGTAGTAGGTGTCACCCGGGGCCTGGCCGACGTCGATCGCCCCGACGATGTTCGGGTGGTTCAGTTTGGCGGCGGCCTTCCCCTCGGCGAAGAAGCGGTTGACGAAGTCCTGATTGTTCGTGTGCTTTTTGGGCAGGACCTTGATCGCGACCATCCGGTCCAGGCTCAGCTGCCGGGCTTTGTATACCGTCGCCATCGCGCCGGCGCCCAGACGCTCGAGGAGCTGGTAGTTAGGGATCACGCGCTTGCCGCTCTGCTCTTCGACTTCCGGGCGCAGGCGGTCGATCTGGATCTGCGTGACGATCCCCTCATCGATCATCACCTGGGCGAGGCTGCGCTGGTTCGGCGGCTCGGCGTCGCCGGGCGCGCTGGACTCCAGCGACACCTCGCGCTGCTTTTGGATGCAGTGCTCGATGTCATCACTGGTCGCCAGGCCGCGCTCGACGATGAGCTTGCCCAGCAGCGTGTCGGACCCGGGTTGGTTGTTCTCAGTCATCGTGGACGTGTTAGCGCGACGGGACACCTGGCCGGCCCTGACCCGCGCGGGGGGCCGTCAACGGTATTGTACCGACAGTAGAATCGAGCGCAAACCCTGTCAACTTAAAACCTAGCGCCGAATCTTTCCCGTGTTGGGGCCGGTGGGCCCGCCAGCACACCTCCGGCGGTGCGGCTACAATCCCGGCGTACCGTATTTTCCTCCAGGATCGGCCCGATGTCAGTATTGACGACACAGGACAGCCCGCTCACCCACCGGTTGGAGGGCGAGTTGGCCCAGGTACGCAGGCTGTTTGCGCAGGAACTGCGAAGCGACCTTGCGTGCGTCAACGAGTTGGCCGGGCACGTCCAGCGTTACCACGGCAAGATGCTTCGGCCCATGCTCGTGCTGGCGACCGCGATGGCCGTCGAACCCGATGCCGAAACCGCCGACCACAGGCACTTGGTTGCCGCCGCCGTTGTCGAGATGGTGCATATGGCCACCCTCGTGCACGACGATGTCCTGGACGAGGCCCGGATGCGTCGCCAGGGTCAGACTATCAATCAGCTCCGGGGCAATGAAGCAGCCGTGATGCTCGGCGACTACCTCATCAGCCACGCCTACCACCTGTGCTCTTCGTTAGGCAGCACCGCCGTCAGCCGGATCATCGCCCACGCGACCAACACCGTCTGCGAAGGCGAACTGTTGCAGCTTTCGCACCGCAAGAACCTCAACCTCGACGAAGCTACCTACTTCGACATCATCACGCGCAAGACCGCCAGCCTCTGCGGTGCCTGCTGCCGGGTCGCCGCCGAGTTAAGCGGCTGCTCACAAGAAGGCACGGATGCGCTCTACACCTACGGCGAAACACTTGGGATCGCGTTTCAGATCATCGACGATGTCCTGGACCTCACGGGCGATCAGGCCACGGTCGGCAAGACGCTGGGGCTGGACCTGGCCAAAGGCAAGCTGACGCTGCCGCTGATCCACGCGATCGCTTCCGCAAACGGTCCGCGGCGGCAGGAACTCCTGGACCTGCTCAAGGCCCAGACCGACCCGGCGTTATCGGAGCAGGACGCCGCGGCGGGGACCCGGCGGGTCCGTGAGATCCTCGAAGCCGGCAAGTCGCTTGAATATGCCCGTGACAGGTCGGTCGCCCTGATCGAAAACGCCAAAACCGGGCTGCTCAGGCACCTCGACGACACGCCCGCCCGGGCCTACCTGATCGGCATGTCCGATAGTGTGTTAACCCGCAGGCGATAGATTCTCCCCGATATCCGGGCTAGGATTACACGAGTTTTCCGGGTAAACTCATGGACCGGTCTGGGATGGCTCGATACTAAACTCCGGCGTGGGCGCTTTTTTCACCCCTCGCCTACGTGTGCTGTATGGACGATACCCGCCCCCGCATCCTGATCTTCGCCGGCAAGGTGACACGGGACTACCCGATCGCCGACGAGCTGCGCCAGAAATTCCACGTGGACGTGTTCGACGAGATGGACGCGGCGATGGCCGCGCTGCGGTCGCACAGCTACCACGCCGTGTTCGCCGACGTCGGCGACTTCCTGCCGCTGGAGCGCGGGCTGGTCGGCGACAAGTCCAGCCTCGTGCTGAACACCATCGGAGAGGGCGTGTGCATCGTCGACCCCGACGGGCGGACCACCTGGTCCAACCGCAAGATGCGCGGCTTCACCCCGCAGGTCGCCGAACATGTCCGCCAGGTCTGCGTGCAGGCGCTATCAGTATTCAGTGTCCAGTCCGGGCCGATCAGCAACGTGTCACGCCCGCGCAGCAAGAAATACACCTTCCAGGTCCAGGACAACTACTTCGAGATGATCTGCTCGCCGGTCGTGACCGACGAGGGCGAGGTGCAGCAGGTCGTGGCCGTGGTCTGGGACGCGACCAGCGGGCGGCGCTTGCAGGGCAAGATCGACGCGATCGACTCTGCCGGCCGGGAGCTGTCGCGGATCGAGTCCGAGGCCGTCGCCAAGCTCTCGCCCGGCGAACGCCTGCGGCTGTTGCAGGAAAAGATCATCAAGTACTCCAAGAACCTAATGCGGTTCGACCACTTCGCCGTCCGCCTGCTGGATAAACGCACGGGCAAGCTCGAAGTGGTCATCGCCGAGGGCCTGCCCTCCGAAGCTCTGGAGATCGACCTTTACGCCCAGCCCGAAGGCAACGGCATCTCCGGGTACGTCGCCGCCACCGGCCGAAGCTATATCTGCCACGACACCGAGAAAGACCCACGTTACGTCCTGGGCCTGCGTCACTGCAAGAGCTCGCTGACCGTGCCGCTGAAGCTCTTCGATAAGGTCGTCGGCGTCTACAACATCGAGAGCGAATCCGTCGGCGCTTTCAACGAGGACGACCGCCAGTTCGCCGAGATCTTCGGCCGGTACGTCGGGATGGCGCTGAACATCCTCAACCTGCTCGTCACCGAACGCTGCGCCACCAGCGGGCAGATCACCGACAGCGTTGTTCAGGAGATGGCGCTGCCGATGCAGGAGATCGTCACCGAGGCCCGCACGCTGATGGAGGAATACATCGGCGACGACACGATGCGCGGCCGGCTCAACCGCATCATCGACCACGTCGAAACCATCCGCGAATCCGTCAAGCACGTCGCGGCCGGCCCGAACGTCGTCCTGGGCGTCAAAGACAGCGTGGAAGGGGCCACCGACCCGGGCCTCCGCGGCAAGCGCATCCTGGTTGCCGACGACGAGCCGAACATCCGCAAGACCATCCATGACATCCTCGTCAAGGCCGGCTGCGTCGTCGAGATGTGTAAGGACGGCTACGAGAGCTGCACCTGCCTGGAACAGGACTCGTTCGACCTGGTCATTTCCGACATCAAGATGCCTTACCGCAACGGCTACGAAATCTTCGCCGCCGCCCGCCGGCAACGCGAAGACATGCCGGTGATCCTGATGACCGGCTTCGGGTACGACCCGCACCACTCGATCGTCCGCGCCAGCCAGGACGGGCTTTCCAGCGTCATGTTCAAGCCCTTCAAGGTCGATCAGATGCTCGAAGAGGTCCATAAGGCTTTGGGTCTTATCACGCCGGCCAAGCCAGCGCCCTCGCCCGACCCCGCCAATCAAAGCAAGCCGGTTTGAGCCGTTCCATGTCAGGCCGATCCACTCGACCCGCCTCCGCCCGCGCCGCCGCCGCCTCGTCACTCACCCGCGCCGCCGAACGCTTCCCGGACCTCCCGGCCGTCAACCTCGATGCCGCCGGACTCGATCCACGCGACGCCGCACTCGCCACCGCCATCCACCGCACCGTCCTGCAGCGATGGATCACACTCGAATACCTGCTTAACCGTTGCCTGGCGAGTCCCATGCACTCGCTCGAGCCGGCGCTCCAGGCCGTGCTCCTCACCGGGTCTGCACAGTTGATCTTCATGCAGCGCCTGCCCGCCCACGCCGTGGTCGATGAGCAGGTTAAACTCGCGCGCAGGATGGTCCGCGAGGGCGCGGCCGCGATGGTCAACGCGGTCCTGCGGAAAGTCTCGGGCATGGTCCGCGACTTCGAGCCGAATGTTGAGTGGTTCCCCTCACGCGACCGGCTGCCACTAGATGCAGGAAGCGTGGTATTAAGCGACGTTTTCCTGCCGGAGACCGACCATACCGCCCGGCACCTGGCGATCGCCACCAGCACGCCCCGCGCGTTGGTCAACCGCTGGCTGGCCGCTTTCGGCCTGCAAAAAACCACGGCCTTTTGCCTGCACGGCGTCGAGACCCCGCCGGTGATCGTCTCCGTCGAGCCCGGCTTTAATGCCCAGCTCACCGAGGAGTACCAGCCGCACAAAGCCCCGGGATTCCTGATGTGGCGCGCGGACCAGAGCGCCCTGAAAATGTTCCTCGCTCAGCACCCCGACCGCCGGGTGCAGGACCCCGCCTCCGCCACGCCCATCCGCAGCACCGCCGACCTGCACGTCACACGCGCGTTGGACTACTGTGCCGGCCGGGGCACCAAAACACGACAGCTCGCCGTGATGCATCCCGAAGCCATCATCGCCGCGACCGATATCGACGGCGAACGGCGGTCCGCCCTGAACCGTGCGACCGAGCGGTTTCCCAACGTCATCGTTGTCGGGCCGGATAGCCAGCCGAAGGAAAAGATCGACCTGCTGGTACTCGACGTCCCTTGCTCTAACACCGCCGTGCTCGCGCGTCGGCCCGAAGCGCGTTACCGGTTTGACACCAAATCACTCGGTTCTCTGGTCACGCTGCAACGCCAGATCGTCCGCAAGACGGTCGGCTGGGTCCGGCCCGGCGGCACGATCCTATACAGCACCTGCAGCCTGGAGCGCGACGAAAACCACGAGCAGGCCCGCTGGATTTCTCAGCAAGTCAAAGGCACGATCAGCTACGAATCCCAGGTCGAGCCGGCCGGCCGGGTGGCGGACTACCAGGACGGTGGATTCCACGCCCTGATACACCTGCCCTGATCCGCTTCTAACTCGCTGCTATGATGTCATAAGGTCGGGCGGCAGGCGTCCGCCGCCGAGTCTGGAGCGATGCCATGGCTGTCAGGATGGAACTATCGAGGATCCTGATCCGCGAGACCGACGACATGCACATCGTCGAGCTGCGCGAGGTCAACGGCGAGCGTGTGTTCCCGATCGTCATCGGCCTGAACGAGGCGGCGGCGATCGAACGCCGGCTCATGGGCCAGAAGCCCCCACGCCCCTTGACCCACGAACTCCTGGCCAGCGTGATTGAGGGCCTGGGCGCGGAACTCGAAAAGATCCTTATCTGTGACCTTAAGAAAAGCACTTTTTTTGCCCGCATTTACCTCCGCTACAATGACCAACTGATCGATATCGATTCCCGCCCCAGCGACGCGATCGCCCTGGGGGTCGCCCAGGACGTGCCGATCTTCGTCGCCGAGGAAGTGCTCGACGAGGCCTGTCGCGATCTTTAAGTATTGTGGTGTAATGGGTTAGGGCGATATGGATGGTTCGGGGCAGGGGGGTTGTCGGTCCTCCGGGTGCGATTCGAACCCCCCGAATTGACACCACGGTAACTCTGGTTACACTACCCGGCTCACCTCGTCGCGGCGTCCGCGATGGGTGATCGTGCGTAAGTAACGCGGAAACAGAGGCTATTGTCGATGACTGCAGGCAAGATTCGCATCCGGATGGAGGCATACGACCACCAGGCGCTCGACGCTTCGGCGCGTGAGATCGTCGATCACGCCAAGCGCACCAACGCCAAGGTGGCCGGGCCGGTCCCGCTGCCCACGCGGATCGAACGCTACACCGTGCTCCGCAGCCCGCACGTCGACAAAAAGAGCCGTGAGCAGTTCGAGATCCGCACGCACAAGCGGATCATCGACATTATCGAGCCCAACGCCCGCACGGTCGAAGCGCTCAACCGTCTGGTCGTCCCGGCCGGTGTGTTCGTGAAGATCAAGGCGTAATGTGATACGAACCGACGCGACTTGTCGCGTCTTTTTAATAAGTTCAAACAGGGGCGCGATCCTCTGGCAAACAAGCCACGATCCGCACGAAACGTGCCCCCTCGGAGACAGCCATGCCCGCAGCAATCATTGGTACCAAAGTTGGGATGACCCGCCTGTATGACCAGGAGGGGAACAACATCCCCGTCACCGTCATCCAGGCCGGCCCCTGTTTCGTCAGCCAGCTCAAGACCTCCGAGAAGGACGGCTACGAGGCCGTCCAGATCGCTTTCGGGGACGTCAAGGGCCGCAACTCAACCATGCCCCTGATCGGGCACGACGCCAAGGCCGGCCTTGAACCCAAACGGGTCCACCGCGAGGTCCGCTTAGGCGAAGGCGAGGCCGCCGGCTACGAGCTGGGTCAGGAACTGACCGTTGAGGTTTTCGCGGACGTGAAGTTCGTCGATGTGATCGGCACCAGCAAGGGCAAGGGATACGCCGGCGTCATGAAGCGCTGGAACTTCAAGGGCCAGCTCGCCAGCCACGGCGTCGAACGCAAGCACCGTTCGCCCGGCTCGGTATGCGGCCGTGCGTCCAACCGCGGCACCGGTAAGCCCAAGAAGGGTATCCGGATGTCCGGCCACCTTGGCAACGCCCGCATCACGGTGCGCAGCCTGCCGATCGTTGGCGTTGATAAAGACAAGAACCTGCTGTTGGTCAAGGGCCCCGTGCCCGGCGCCAACAAGGGTCTGGTAGTGATCCGTGAGGCGACCCGCCTCTACAAAGGAAAGGCCAAGCTCGCCCAGGCGTCGTAAGTCCGTCCTCCGAGAAGCCGGTTTCGGCTTCGTGGAATAACGGATACTGCCTCGCCACGACAATTCGGTTTTATAGCCGAGTCGTGGGGTAACACGATCCCGGCCCGATTGCGGGCCATGCCCTGGCGGCGAAACAAACGCATCCCTTCAGTGGGACCGTAGGTGAACAAAGATGATCGATATTACAGTCCATAATCAGGCCGGCGAAGAAGTCGGCAAGGTCCAGGTCGACGAGCAAACGCTCGGCGGTGAGGTGCGTCACGGCCTGCTCAAACAGGCTTACGTCCGCTACCACGCCAACCGCCGACAGGGCTCGGCCAAGACCAAGACCCGCTCCGAAACCTCGTACTCGACCCGCAAGCTCTACAAGCAGAAGGGCACCGGCAACGCCCGCCGAGGCGCCGCGGGCACCAACCTCATGCGTCACGGCGGCCACGGTTTCGCCAAGAAGCCCCACTCCTGGCGCAAAGACATGCCCGCCAAGATGCGCCGTCTGGCCAACCGCAACGCCGTCCTCGCCAAGGCAATCGACGGCGAAATCAAGATCATCGACAAGCTCACCTTCGACAAGCCCAGCACCAAATCCTTCAGCAAGCTCCTGGGCTCACTCAAGATCGACCGCACCTGCCTGGTCGCCCTCTCCTCGACATCCGGTCACGAAGCCACCTCGGCCCGGAACCTCGAACACGTCAACGTCACCCAGATCGACCGCCTCAACGCGTTCGATCTGCTCAACCACCGCTACCTGCTGGTGGATAAGGAAGCCTTCCAGGCTTACCTCGGCCGCGTCACCTCCGACGAGCTGGCCAAGGCCAAACAGGAGGCCAAATAATGCAAGCCACCACCATCATCAAGAAGCCGCTCGTCACCGAGAAAAGCGCGTGGGAAACCGAATCCCGTAACCGCTACAGCTTCGAGGTCGATATCCGCGCCCGCAAGCCCCAGATCAAGGCCGCGATCGAGGAGATCTACGGCGTGAAGGTCGCCAAGGTCAGCACCCAGGTCCGCAAGGGCCAGTACTTCCGCACGCGGTTCGGCCCCGCCAAGACCTCCAGCTGGAAGCGTGCCACCGTGCACCTCGCCGGCGACGACAGGATCGAACTGTTCTAAACGAATTACTCGCAGCTAAAGGCTGGATTGAATCATGGCTATCAGAATCTACAAAAAGACATCCGCCGGCCGGCGCAACGCCTCGGTCAACCTCTTCTCCGAGGTGACTAAGACCAGCCCGGAGAAGGCGCTGCTGTCGAAGAAGACCAAGAACGGCGGCCGTAACCACCACGGCAAGATCACCGTCCAGAGCCGCGGCGGCGGCGCCAAGCAGCGCTACCGCCAGATCGATTTCAAGCGCAACAAGGACGGCGTGCAGGGCAAGGTCGTCGGCATCGAGTACGACCCCAACCGCTCGTGCAACATCGCGCTGATCGAGTACGCCGACGGCGAACGCCGCTACATCCTCGCCCCGCTGAAGCTCACCGATGGCGACACCGTCATCTCCAGCGGCGAGAAGGCCGAGCCCAAGCCCGGCAACAGCATGCCCCTGCGTGCGATCCCCGCCGGCCTGAACGTGCATAACATCGAGATCGTCTCCGGCCGCGGCGGCCAGATCTGTCGCTCCGCCGGCACCTACGCCCGGCTTACCAATAAAGAAGGCCAGTGGGCCACCCTGGTCTTCCCCTCCGGCGAAATCCGCCAGGTCTCGCTGGACTGCCGTGCCACCGTCGGCCAGGTCGGCAACACCGACCACAACCGCGTCGTTCTGGGCAAGGCCGGCCGGGCCCGCCACATGGGCCGCCGCCCGCACACCCGCGGCGTCGCCAAGAACCACCAGGACCACCCGCTGGGCGGCGGCGACGGTCGCAGCAAGCACAACCGCCCGCCCGCCTCGCGCACCGGTGTCCCCGCCAAGGGCGGCCGCACCCGCAAGCCCGGCAAGGCCTCCAACAAACGCATCATCCGCCGCCGCGTCTCCAAGCGCTACGGCCAGATCAAACTGAAATAACCAAGGACAACGCCCGGCGTGGTCGCTTAAACGAACCACGCAAAACAACGGAACCCCGATATGTCACGATCACTGAAAAAAGGCCCCTTCGTCGACCTCAAGCTTTACCGCAAGGTCGAGAAGCTCAACCAGATGAACAAGCACGAGCCCATCAAGACCTGGGCACGCGCCTGCACGATCGTGCCCGAGTTCGTCGGCCACACGTTCATGGTCCACAACGGCAAGCTGTTCCACAGCGTGTTCGTCACCGAGGACATGGTCGGGCACAAGCTCGGTGAGTTCAGCCTCACCCGCATCTTCAAGCAGCACACCACAGGGACCAAGGCCCAGCGCGCCGGCGCGGGCGCAGCCAAGTAAGCCGCACCGCCGGAAACGATACGGAGCGTTAACCAACCATGCCATACAGCAACACACACCGCGGCGCACGCATCAGCCCCAGCAAGGCCAGGCCCGTCGCCAACATGATCGCCGGCAAGAGCGTCTTCGACGCGATGAATATCCTCACGCTCTCCAAGAAACGCGCCGCCGTCATGCTCAAGAACTGCCTCCAGGCCGCACGCTCCAACGCCCAGGAACGCGACGGGCTTTCCGACCGCCAGGCCCTGGCACTGGTCGTCACCGAGGCCCGCGTCGACAGCGGTTCGACCATGAAACGCTTCCAGCCGAAGGACCGCGGCCGCGCCCACTCGATCCTCAAGCGCACCAGCCACATTACCGTGACCGTCGACGAAAAAAAGAAGAGGTAACTATTACGACCGCGGCTAACGCCGCGGGACATCCACGCGGGACATCAGGCCCGTAACCGAGACTAACTCATGGGACAGAAAGTTCATCCATTCGGCTTCCGAGTCGGCATCACCGAGGCCCACAAGAGCCGCTGGTACGCGCCCAAGGCGCTCTACGCCGAGCTGCTCGTCGAGGACCAGAAGATCCGCCGGTTCTGCGATCAACGCTTCAACCGCAAGGCCCCCTACGCCGCGGTCAGCGATATCCACATCGAGCGCACCCGCGAGGAGCTGAAGATCATCGTCAAGACCGCCCGGCCCGGCCTGGTCATCGGCCCCAAGGGTGCCGAGATCGACGCCCTGACCGCCGAGCTGCAGCGCCTCACCGGCCGTAACGTCTCGATCAACTGCATCGAGGTCCACAACGCCGACCTCGACGCCAAGCTCGTCGGCGAGTCGATCGCCGAGCAGCTCCAGAAGCGTGCCGGCTTCCGCCGGGTGATGAAGATGAAGGCCGAGGCCGCCATGGCCGCCGGCGCCAAGGGTGTGAAGATCCAGCTCTCCGGCCGCCTCGGCGGGCACGAGATGAGCCGCACCGAAGACATCCGCATGGGCGCCATCCCGCTGGCGACCCTCCAGGCGAACATCGATTACGCCCTGACCGAAAGCCTGACGACCTACGGGATCATCGGCGTGAAGGTCTGGATTTACAACGGGCCTTACGGCGAACTGGCCGAGGGCGAGATCGAATCCAAGGCCGCCGGCGCACGCCCGCGTGCACGTGGCCGTCACTAAACCAAGGACACGAGTAGTCACCGCGGCCTGGCCGCCGACCGGAGTATAGACCGATGCCTCTGATGCCAAAACGAGTCAAGTTCCGCAAGCAACAGCGGGGCAAGGTGCGCGGCAACGCCCAGCGCGGCAACTACGTCGCCTTCGGCGAGTACGGCCTGCAGCTGCTGCAGGGCGGCTGGCTGACCGCACGCCAGATCGAAGCCGGGCGTATCGCCGCACGTCAGTACGTCAGCCGTGAAGGCCGGCTCTACGTCCGCGTCTTCCCCGACAAGCCGATCAGCAAGAAGCCCCTGGAAACCCGTATGGGCAAGGGCAAGGCCGAACCCGAATACTGGGTAGCCCGCGTCAAGCCCGGCACGATCATCTACGAAATCGTCGGCGTGCCCCGCGACGTCGCCCGCCAGGCGTTTTCCCGCGTCTCGCACAAGATGCCGTTCAAGTGCCGCTTCGTGGAGCGCCGCCACGCCTGATACACCCCCGCCCGCCGCGGGCCGTGAGATACCAGCATGAAAGCCAACGAAACACACAAGTTCAAAGACGAAGAGTTGAAGGTCGAGGTCGCCCGCCTGCGCAAGGAGCACTTCGAACTCAGGACCCAGAGCGTGACCGAGAAACTCGAAAACCCCAAGCAGCTGGGGAATCTCCGCCGCGACATCGCCCGCCTGCTCACCGAGCAGCGTGCCCGGCAACTGCGTGAGGCCTCGAAATGACACAGCCAGCAACCACCGAAAAACGTCAACTGACCGGCACGAAGATCGGCGTCGTCGTCAGCGATAAGCGCGACAAGACCTGCACCGTCGCCGTCGATTACCAGCAGCGGCACAGCAAGTACGGCAAGTACCTGCACCGCCAGGCCAAGTTCCAGGTCCACGACCCCGAGAACCAGGGCCACAACGGCGACCGCGTCGAGATCGCCGGCTGCCGCCCGATCAGCAAGACCAAGAGCTGGCGGCTCGTCCGCGTGGTCGAAAAGGCCCCCGCGCCGCTGGAACACACCGAAGAAGCCACCGCCTGACAAGTGCGTCGGGTCCGGCCCGAGAAGGGCCAATTAAGGAATTGAGTCATGCTTCAAGCAGAATCAAGAGTCGATGTCGCCGACAACACCGGCGCGAAGGTCGCTTACGTGATCCGCGTCCTGGGCGGGTCCACCGGCCACGGCAAGTTCACCCGTAAGACCGCCACGGTCGGTGACAAGGTCGTCTGCTCGGTCAAGAAGTCCCTGCCCGGCAGCGACCTCAAGGCCGGCTCGATCGTCAAGGCCGTCGTCGTCCGCACACGCAACCCCGTCCGCCGCAAGGACGGCAGCTACGTCCGTTTCGACCGCAGCGCCGTCGTCCTTATCGACGATGACGGCAACCCGCGCGGCACCCGCATCTTCGGCGCCGTCGCCCGTGAACTGCGCGAAAAGAGCTACATGAAGATCGTCTCCCTCGCGTCGGAGGTTGTCTAAGATTTTCCGCCCCGGCCGCTAAATGCCAGGGGCTAACGGTTAAAGGTTTCAAGCAATGGCAAGACACGTTCGAAAAGGCGACAACGTCATCATCACCGCCGGCTCCAGCAAGGGCCGGCAGGGCAAGGTCCTCCGCGTCGTCACCGACAAGGACCAGGTCGTGGTCGAGGGCGTCAACGTCCGCACACGCCACGTCCGCCCCAGCCAGACCAACCCCCAGGGCGGGATCGTCCACAAGGAGATGCCTATCCACATCTCCAACGTCTCGCCCGTCGCCGACGGCAAGCCGACCCGCGTCCGCTTCGTCACCAAGAAAGACGGCTCCAAGGTCCGCGTCGCCGTACGCAACGGCGAACAGCTCGGCCCGGAACTGAAAAAGGCAAAGAAATAACACGAATCAGATAACCCCGGTTCAGGCGGCTTCAGCCGCCGTCACCACACGGTTAAAAGGTTAGAACCATGACCCCCCGGTTAAAGAAACAATTCGACGAGCAGGTCGCCCCCAAGCTCAAGCAGGACTTCGGGATCAAGAACCCCATGGCCCTGCCCAAGCTCGACAAGATCATCATCAACGTCGGCATGGGCAAGCAGCTCGAAGGCACCAAGCTCAACCCCAAGGCACGCGAGCAGGTGGTCTCCGACCTCACTCTGATCTCCGGCCAGAAGCCTATCGTCAAGAAGGCCCGCAAGAGCGTCGCCAACTTCAAGCTCCGCGCCGGCTACGAGATCGGCGCCATGGTCACCCTCCGCAGCGACCGCGCCTGGGAGTTCCTCGACCGGCTCATCACCATCGCGATCCCCCGCATCAAGGACTTCCGCGGCCTGAAGAACAAGCTCGACGGCAACGGCAACTACGCCTTCGGCGTCAACGAGCAGGGCATCTTCCCCGAGGTCGATATGACCAACGCCCAGTTCACCCACGGCATGAACATCAGCCTTATCTTCAAGAACAGCAACGACAAGATGACCCACGCCGCACTGACCGAGCTGGGCTTCCCGTTCATCAAACCCGAACAACGCAACTGATTAACCAGCCAAGCAAGAGAACACCATGGCATCAAAGTCCACCAGCATCCGGATGGCGAAGGTCAAGAAGACCATCGAGAAGTACGCCGAGCTGCGCCGCAAGCTCAAGGCCGAGGGCGACTACGCCGCCCTCCAGAAGCTGCCGCGCAACGCCAGCCCCACACGCTACCGCAACCACTGCGCCCTGACCGGCCGCACCCGATCGGTCTACCGCAAGTTCGGCATCTCACGCATCAAGCTCCGTGAGCTGGCGCTGGAGGGCAAGGTCCCCGGCATGCGTAAGGCCTCGTGGTAATCGCACAACGAACAAGAGACTGAAACACACAGGTAAAGGCTTTAGAGAATGGCTCTATCAGACCCCATCGCCGACATGCTCACCCGCGTGCGTAACGCCGCCCGCAACAAGGCCAAGCGCGTCGATTGCCGCAACAGCAAGATCTGCGCCGGCATCGCTCAGGTCCTCAAGGACGAAGGCTACGTCGCCGGCTTCAACGTCGTGGACGACGGCCGCCAGGGCATCCTCCGCATCGACCTGCGGTACGGGCCCAACGGCGAGCAGCTCATCCACACCCTCAAGCGCGAGAGCAAGCCCGGCTGCCGTGTCTACACCAAGAGCGACCGCCTGCCACGCCCCCTGGGTGGCCTGGGCATCGCCATCGTCAGCACGTCCAGCGGTGTCATGTCCGACCGCAAGGCCCGACAAAACCATGTGGGCGGCGAACTGCTTTGCACCGTGGAATGATCAAGGATCACCGTTTAGCGGGCGAGCTTGCTCGCCCCTGATTGAAAAAGGTTCCAGCAATGTCCCTCATCGGTAAAAAACCCATCCCCCTCGCCGGCGCCAAGGTGTCGGTCAGCGGCAACCAGGTCACCGTCGAAGCCGGCGGCAACCGGCTGAACATGACCCACCGCCCCGAGGTCACCGTCAAGGTCGACGGCGACCAGGTCGTCGTCACACGCAAGGGCGACTCACGCACCGCCAAGGCGATGCACGGCCTGACCCGCTCCCTGATCGCCAACATGATCCAGGGCGTCACCAAGGGCTACGAGAAGGAACTGGAAATCACCGGCGTCGGTTGGACCGCCAAGCTCCAGGGCAACAAGGTCAACCTCAACGTCGGCTACGCCGACACCCGCGTGGTCAGCGTCCCTGCCGGCATCAAGGTCGATATCCAGGGCAACAAGGTCAAGATCACCGGCGCCGACAAACAGCTCGTCGGGCAGGTCGCCGCCGAGATCCGCTCGCACCGCAAGCCCGAGCCTTACAACGGACGCGGCATCAAGTACTCCGACGAGCACATCATCCGCAAGCAGGGCAAGGCCTTCGCCAGCGGCGGTTAATGATTCTGTAAAACCAACCCCGCCGGATAAACAACACCGGCTACGGGAAATAACACCATGGACAAGTGCACACAAAAAACCATCCGCCGAAACCGCCGCAAGGCCGGCATCCGTAAGCGCATCTCCGGCACCCCCGAGCGCCCGCGCCTCACGGTTTACCGCAGCCTCAATCACATTTACGTACAGGTCATCGACGACCTGGACGGGAAGACGCTGGCCTCCGCCAGCAGTGTCAAGGGCAAGGGCGGCAACATCGAGGCCGCCAAGGCTGTCGGCAAGCAGATCGCCGAGAAAGCCAAGAGCGCCGGTATCACCCAGGTCGCTTTCGACCGCAACGGCTTCCGTTACCACGGCCGGGTCAAGGCCCTGGCCGACGCCGCCCGCGAGGGGGGCTTGCAGCTTTAGTCGCCTAAAGCCCGCCGCCAGCGTGTGGCGGGATCGTTCGCATTAGAGGAACAACATGCCCGAACTACTCGAAGACTCACAGGCATTGGAATCGACCACGGTCGGGATCTTCCGTACCGCGACGGTCGTCAAGGGCGGCCGACGCTTCAGCTTCGCCGCGCTCGTCGTCGTCGGCGATCGACGCGGCAGCGTCGGCATCGGCTACGGCAAGGGCCGCGGCGTACCCGTCGCCATCGAGAAGGCCCAGAAGGCCGCCCGTAAGCAACTGGTCCGGATCGAGATGAAGGACAACACACTGCCTCACCCGATCGAAGGCAAGTTCGGCGCGTCCAAGATCCGCATCCTCCCGGCCGCGCCCGGTACCGGCGTTATCGCCGGCGGCACCGCACGCGCCGTGCTGGAGATGGCCGGCGTCCAGGACTGCCTGACCAAGGCCTACGGCTCGACGAACAAGAAAAACCTCTGCAAGGCGGTGATCGATGGTCTGATCCGCCTGCGGACCAAGGAACAGGTCGCCAGCTACCGCGGCGTCGAGATCGAATCCACCGCCGTGGATGAAAAGATCGCCTTGGGTCAGCGCTACACGACCACCGTCACCGCCAAGGCCCCGAAGAAGGCCGAAGCCCCCGCGCAGTCTTCTGAGGAAGGCGAATCCGGCAAGAAGGGCGGCCGTGGCGGCAAGCGTGGCCAGCGCCGTACCGAGAGCGTCCCCGGCGGCCGCGGCGTCACCGCCACCGTGACCCAGAGCAGCAAGCCCAAGCCCAAGGCCAAGCCCGCCGAGGAAGCCAAGGCCGAAGAAACCACCGACGCCCCGGCCGCCGAAGCGACCACTGAAT
>JAWKTA010000062.1:0-27793 GCA_041402025.1 Phycisphaerales bacterium
CGCTTGACGCCCGCGTTAAGAAGCGTGTCGATGACGGACTCAGATCGCACCCCCCCACCGACCTCGACGTTCAGCCCGGTCTGCGTGCAGATCTTTTCGATCAGCGGCGCGTGTGTGAGTTTGCCCGTGCGTGCGCCGTCGAGGTCGACGATATGCAGCCAGGTCGCACCGGCATCCTTGAATCGTTTGGCCTGCTCGACGGGGTCGGCGTCGTAAGTGGTCTGGCGGTCGTAGTCGCCCTGCGTGAGGCGGACGACCTGGCTGTTGCGGAGATCAATGGCGGGGAAAAGGTGCATGGGTGGAGGGTCGGGGGCTGGGGTTCAGGGATCAGGGTTCAGGAAGAATAATTTGACTAACAGCTAAGGGCTAAAAGCTATTGGCTAACGGCTTCACCCGCCCCACGGGCGACAAATCTCGTCGTCCGGGTGTTCGTGGTGTTTTTTCGCGAGCTTGACATAGTGTGGGGCGAGCCAGTTGAGTAGTTGTTTTTCCTTGTCGTTGACGGGGCGGACGACTTTGCCGGGGATGCCCATGACGACCATGCCGTCGGGCACGACCATGCCTTCGGTGACCAGCGCGCGGGCAGCGATGAGGCAACCCTTGCCGACGACGGAACCGCCGAGCAGGACTGCGCCCATACCGATGAGTGAGCCGTCGCCGACGCTTCTGCCGTGGACGATTGCGCCGTGCCCGATGCTGACGTTTTCGCCGATGGTGTTGGGCGTGCCGCCATCGCAGTGGACGACGACCTGCTCCTGGAGGTTGGTGCCTTGCCCGATGGTGACGACGTCGACGTCGCCCCGGACGACCGCGCCGTACCAGAGGTTGGCGCCCTTCCCGAGCGTGACCCGGCCCATGACACGGGCGGTGTCGGCCAGGTAGACGCCTTTGGTTTCTCGCATGCTCATCCGGCTTATCGTAGCGGATTCAACGGCTTATGGCCCGTCGACGCGGCGGGTTGTATCTTCCAGCGATCATCCTATGATGCCCGATAACGGGTGCAGGATGCGCGAATCCACTTTCCACAAACTGGCGGTTGTCTGGCTGGCGCTGTGGTTTGGCGTGATCGTGCCTGGCCACAAGCGCGGGCTGGTGCTGCTGCCGGGCGGTGAGCCGCCGGTACAGACGAAGCCGGTAAGCGCTGAAACCTGCCCGCTGGCGGGTGTCATGGTCGGGACGACCCGCAGCTGTTGCCCGGGGTCCAGCGTACCCGTGTCCCCCACTTCCCCCAGCGGTCCCTCAAAAATGCCGGTCACGCACTGCGCGATCTGCTACCTCGCCGGCGTGCTGGATACCCCCCCACCGCCGGACCTGGCACCGAAACCGCTTGAGTTGACCGATGTCCTGCCCTGGCCCGCGCCGGTGGCGGTTGATCCTCAGCCTTCGCTGCAAACCTATCTCGGCCGAGCGCCACCCGTCGCCTGATACATCACAACATCAGGCTGCTCTCATCCATCCATGAAACGGGTGCCACGTTTTGACCGCACAGCGGCAAAGCGTGCTGTTTAGCTGCACACCTTGCCCTTCGGGCCAAGGTGTGGCACCCCGGCCCCCGGATCCCGGACCCCGGATGCGCCAGCTTGTTTTAATCCGTTACCCCCGCGCCGATCGTTTCGGTTGCGGGCTTGATGTATCGATCCCTGCGCGCATGGTCGCGAGCAGAAATCAATCAGACGACGGGAGATTCAGTATGACAGGTATGGTTCCCCGCCTCGCGGCGGTCATCGCTATCGGTTCGTTATCAATGTTCAATGTCCATGCAGGTGCCGCGGTCGTTCCGCCTAGCCCGATGATGGCCGCGGGTCAGCCCGGCGAGATGGGCATGTTTCACGGCATGATCTCGATCAATGGATCGAACGAGGTCATGGTGCATCTCGGCGCAGGCATGGCGCCGGCGGGCAATACGCCCGTGCTGCCGTTGAAATGGTTGCCCGCGACACACCCGGATTACACCGATGAATCCGGCACGGGCGCGCCTAACTGGACCGTGCTCAACGGTAAAGCCATCAACGGTCAGCTCGGCTGGATGCCCGAAACGCCGGCACATGGACCGTGCCCGACGGTCTTGCGATCTGATCGAAACGGTCTCGGTCACCGGCCCGGGCACACTGGAAGTCTACGAAGGCGGGCAGAGCGATACGTCCGTGGTCCTGCCACAGAGCAGCCACACGCTCGATCCGATCCTGTCGATCGGTCAGCCGTGGAAGTGGTTCGACCCGGTCGTCGCAGCGGGCAATGTTACGCTCCCGTTCCCGGCAAGCGGATCGGGCCTGATGGTCCACAACTGGTACGCCACCGCCACACCCGGTTTGTACGAAGTGCAATACCGCGTCTACGTCGGTGATGCGACCACCGGCGTGGCCGACTCCACATACACCGCAGCAACCGTGAGCCTTTCCTGGACGCCCGAACCCGCCACGCTGGCGATCCTGTCGCTGGGTGTGCTCTGGATGGTGCGACGCGATAAATCGGCGTCGTAAGAAAGTGAAGGAGCAACCGATGTCTCGATTTAAACAATCGAACTCGGCCGCTCGAGTGTCTTCGCCCTGCGCCCTGCCGCAAATCAGCAGCGGGGCGCACGGGCAGACGCTCGGCGGTTTCATGAGCCACGTCGGCATCGGCGTGGCGGGCGGGCAGGTGCTCGTCTTCAAGGATGAGCCGGCGCTGATCCCCGACATGATCGGGCCGACACTTTTGATGGCCCTATTCCGTGCTCAACGGCAAGGGCTACAACGCGCAGTTCGGCTGGACCGCGCTGTTCCCTTTGACCTGCAGGGCAACCTCATCTGGATCGAATTGCTCGAACAGACCCGGGGGCTGCAGACATTCCAGGGCGGGTTCGCGTCCGACTCCGGCGGACCGGCGTCCCCGACCCCGGCGATCAACCCATGGCCCTGATCTTCGGGACGTTCGGTTCGCCCACCATCTGGAACTGGTCCGGGTCGATGACGCACAACTGGTACGCCGCCGCCGAACCCGGCGAATACTTCGCCATCTACCGCGTCTACGTCGGCAACAGCCGCAGGCGCGATCAACAACGCTTACATCCTGGCACAGGTCACGTTCGAGTTCACCAACACGATCCAAACGCTCGCGGGCGACCTGAACACCGACGGTTTCGTCGGCATCGAAGACCTCAACATAGTGCTGGGCAACTGGAACCAAAGCGTCACACAAGGCGACCCGCTGTCGGGCGACCCGACCGGCGACGGGTTTGTGGGCATCGAAGACCTTAACCAGGTGCTGGGCAACTGGAACGCGGGTGTCCGCCCCGGAAGTTAGCTCAGCAGTTCCGGAGCCGGCATCGGGTTTGATATTCAATCGTGATGGCAACGGGGCGGAGGGGACGCCGTGCGGATTGAATCGCGGCGACATAGAGGTTTCACGCTCATCGAGCTGCTGGTGGTGATCTCGATCATCGCCCTGCTCATCGGTATCCTGCTGCCTCGCGCTGGCGCGTCGCGGAAAGTGCGCGCATCGCCTGCAATGCATGACAAAGATGTCAAGCCTGGGGCTGGCGATGACGATGTACGCGGCCGACCACGATGAATACTTCCCGCCCAGCGTCCACTCGTTCAGCGTCGCCAACCCGGTGGCGGCGTGGGACGCAGCTCGCGCCGTACCTGGGCTACCCCGCGTTCGCATCGGACCCGCTTAGCTACAACATCTTCACCAGCCCGGAGCTGGTGCGCGTGCGCTCGACGATCTACCGCTGCCCGGAAGATGAACGCGAGCAGCCCGTGCCCGTGTACGCCCCGCCGGATTCGTTTTTGAGCTACGGCAAAGCGTCTACTTCGAGCTGCGCCCCGATGCGACCGACCCGCAAGAGAAGATCGTTCTCAACGGGCAAACCTGGAAGGCACTATCGACATCCCCGCCCGTCGGCGACGGCTGTGTTCGGCGAGATAGCGGGCGGGGAGTTCGGCGTTGACCACGTCATGGCCCACTTCTGGCTGCTCGGCCGGACCGAACCCGGCGACGGTCTGAACTCACACGCCACGGCCCCGCCTCCAACTACATCCACGCCGACGGCCACGCGGAAGGCGTCGCCTTCAACCTCACCTACGACCAAGCAAACAAGATAGACCGCTGGAACCCCGCCACCGCGCGCTGAGGCCGGGCATATTATTTATCGATGGCATCACCGGCCAACGATTCAACCGCGGCGTGCGTATGCTCCGCAATGTGATCCCAGCCTGTGCGGTTGTTAGGCGTGTCTCGGAAGTCAAGCGGTTTGCCGATCGCAAGGCGCACCTGCCGGGGGCGGGGCAGGCGTTTGTTGCGTGGGAACGCCTCCATAGCGCCGAATATCCGGCACGGGACCACCGGGACCTCGGCCCCCGCCACGATCATGCCCAGGCCCGCCTTGAACGGCCCAAGTTTCCCGTCCGGGCTGCGCGTGCCCTCGGGGAACAACACAAAAGCGCAAGGCTCGGAGATCAGACGTTTACGCAACTCGCCGAGCACGTGCCGGCCGCAGTTGCGCCGCCACAGCGGCAGCGCATTGATACAGAACATCGCGAACGTCGCCATCGTCGGCGTTTCAAAAAAGTAATCACCCGCCGCCAGGGGGAAGACCTTGTCCCGCAGCCGCCAACGCTGCACCGATACCATCATCAGCGAGTCGAGGTGGCTGCAATGATTCGCGACCATGACGTAAGGCGGCTTAACCGGGATATTCTCCCTGCCGGTCACTTTCATGCGGTGGTAAAGCGTCAGGTACGCGCGCATCATGGACCAGTAGGTAAAGTGCGTAGCCGTCTCGATCAACCCCGATTCGCGCGCCAGGCTCAGCGTGCGCTCCCGGTGCGTCAGGCCCAGGTCGTTTGCGGGTTTGAGGTCGAAGTCTTGCAAAGTCGCACGCCCTGCCGATACTTACGATCCGCCTGTAAAGATGCGCGTGGGTTGATCCAGCCCGACGCCGCGGAAGTAACCGATATAGTGGAACACCGCGGGCGCGACCAGTAGCAGGCTGTCGAACCGGTCCAGCAGCCCGCCGTGCCCCGGCAGTACGCGGCCGGTGTCTTTGATCCCCACGTCACGCTTGATCGACGAAAGCATAAGGTCGCCGAACTGCCCCGCCACGCTCACGATCATGCCCAGGCCGATCAGGTGGATCGGTGAATCCAGCACACTGCCCGCAAACACATAATGACCGACCACCGCGACCAGCGTCGTGGTCAGCACCAGCGCCCCGGCCGCCCCGCCGATGGTCTTGTTCGGGCTCGTCTGCGGGCAGAGCTTCCGCCTGCCGAATAACTTGCCGGACATGTACGCGAACACGTCGTTCAGCTCGACGCTGACAAGGATCAGCACGAGAATCGGCCGGTAGTCCGCGTCATTGGCGAAGTAACCCAAATGCCCAAGCCCCATGCCGAACAGGAAGAAAGCGAATAACCCTAGCGCCACGCGCTGCACATACCCCTTGGGACAGTCCGACAGGATCGCCAATGCCGCGATCACCATCATCGACAACGGCCCGAGCGCGACGAAGAACCCGTACCAGTGATCCAGCGTGGCGAACCCGACACCCAGGATGCCCAGCACCACCAAAAAGCTCAGCAGCTTCTCACGGAACAGGCCGGTGACCCGGGCGTATTCCCGGTAGCAGGCCAAACCTAATAACACGACCGCCGCGATCGTCCACGCCGCGCCCAAAAGAATCGGCCCGACCATCAAGGGCGCAAGCACGCACCAGGAAGCGATCCGCTTGAACAGCTCAGATTTCGTAGATGGACTCAGCCGCCCCATCACTGACAGGACCGCGACGACAACCAAAGCGACAACCAGCGCCGCCACGATACCCACGGTCGACCACAACACGACCGGGTGATCGAAGGCGCTGCGGTAACCAAACCAGCGGTCAAGAACAGCCTGCTGCACGTTATCCCCCACGAAGTTTTCGGCCCGCCGAGATCATCCGCCGCGCCGCGGTCAGCATTCCGCCGACGATAATCACCCACATCGCCGCCTGGATCACGCCCCACGCCCGCCCCGGTCCCCACCACGGCGCTTGCCAGGCCGACGGCGCTGCCGCGAAGAACACGCCCACGAGCGTCACCAGAAACATCCGGTGCGGCTTGCCCATCGGGCCGCAATAGTTCTGCGGCGCACCGGCGACCCGCGCCTGCGCCCGGACATAAGCGACGAACACCGCCACCAGTGACGCGGCGTAACCCAGCACCGGCGAACTCCCCGCCGCATACCCAAGCCCGATCAGCATCGCGGCATCCGACAAACGGTCGGGTATCTCATTAAATAATTCGCCGACCGGCGACGCCTGCCCGGATCCCACCGCGACCATCCCGTCCAGCAGATTGCAGATCGCACGCAACTGCACGCATACCGCGCCCAGCAGCCACAACGCCCGCTGCCCGGCCCCCGTCACCTCGGATGTCAAAGCAAAGGCCGCGCCGGCCACGACACAGGCGAAAACACTCGCGACCGAGATGGCATTGGCGCTGACGCCCGCACGGGTCAGCACGCCGGCCACCCGGACCATGATGCCCCATTCGCGCGGCTTCATGGGCCTGCGTTCGGCGACCTCGTATTTCGGTGCGGCCTGCGTCATTTAGCGCCCCATCAGATACATCCCGCCCACCAGCATCACCATCCCCGCGACATTGACCGGCCGGATCGGCGTGCCATACAACCAAAGCCCAAGCAGCGCCGCCCAGATAAACGTGCTCGCGTAGATCGGGTACAGCAACGCCGGCTGCCCGCCGAGCTTGAACGCCGCGACAAACAATACCATCACACCGACGTAACACACCACGCCGGCGAGGATGCGCACGTTCGCGATATAGCCGAGCAGCCCACCCTCTGCGCGATCGGCGCCCGCCTTGTAGAGGAACTGCCCCACCGCTCCCAGGAGCGCCGCCACAATGAAACTCACGATGGCCGACGGGGGTGTTTTCATATAGGTCTAGTGTTTAGTCGCGGGCGGGACCGGTTCATGACGCCCGTCCGACACCTCGGCGGTGGACGGCTCAGACTCGCCACGCTTCCAGGTAACGTGTACCCGCTGTTCCTCGTCCGCTTCCGGGAAATCCAGCCGGTAGTGGCAGCCCCGGGTTTCGGTGCGGCGGCGGGCGGCGCGGGTGATCAGGGAGCCGACGGTCAGGAGGTTCTGCACCTCCCAGCCGGCGCGTTCATCAAAAATCTTGTCGAGCGTGTACCGGCCCCAGAAGTCGAACATCTCGGCGACCTCGTCGAGGCGCTCGCCCTGGCGTTCGATACCGACGTGCCGCCACATCACGCTGCGCAGGCTCGACCGCACGTCCGCGAGGTCCAGCTCCGAGCGGTCGCTGGGACGGATATCGGAGATGACCTTGACCGGTGTGTGCGTTCTCGTTGTTGATGAGTTCAGCACAGGTGCGCCGCGATCGCGCCGAAGACCAACCCCTCCAGCAGGCTGTTGCTGGCGGCCAGTTCGCGCCGTGCAGGCCGGTACTAGCGATCTCGCCGGCGGCGTACAGGCCGTGGATATTGGTCCGCCCGTGCCCATCGGTCTTCACGCCCCCGACCATGTAGTGAGCCGACGGGTGGATCGGGATCAACTGCGTGGCCGGGTCGATGTCGAAACGCTTAAGCAGCTCGTAGATACCCGGGAAACGCTTCGCAAAACGGTCGCCGCCGAGGTGGCGCACATCCAGATAAACATTCGTGTGGTTCGTCGCCGCCATCTGTTTGAGGATCGACCGGGCCACGATGTCACGGGGGCTAGTTCGCCGCGTTCATCGTAATCCTTCATGAACCGGTGCCCATTGCGGTCGATGAGGTACGCACCCTCACCGCCACCGCTTCGGAGATCAGCGACCGGCTTGCACCGGCAACGTAAAGCGTCGTCGGGTGGAATTGAACAAACTCCAGGTCCGCCAGCTCCGCGCCCGCCCGGTACGCCATCGCCAGCCCGTCGCCCGTCGCGGCATCGGATTCGTCGATTCACGGTACACCTGCCCGCACCCGCCGGTCGCGAGGATCGTCGCGGCGTGCCCAGATCACCTGAAGCCCGTACTTCGGGTGGTGCGTGATCGCGCCAAGGCACTGCGGCGGTGAGCCGTCAAGCGTGATCAAATCAAGCACGAAACAGTGATCGAAAAACCGAACACGGTCGAGGCTGCACCCTGTCGGTCGAGCGTGATCGCCAGCTCGCGCCCGGTCGCGTCGCCGTCGGCGTGGACGATGCGCGGTGGCTGTGCCCGCCTTCCATGCCCAGCGGCCAGCCTGCCCTCGACACGGTCGAGCTTCATGCCCCAGTTAAGCAGCTCGTCGATGCGCGGCACGCGCATGTTGCGCGACCTGCCGGACGACCGGCTCATCACACAAACCCGCGCCCGCGATCAGCGTGTCTTCCACGTGGCTGTCGATGCTGTCCTGCTCATCGATGACGACGCACACCCCGCCCTGCGCCAATAGGTATTGGAATCCTTGATCCCGCCCTTGGCCGCGATGATGACGTCCCCGTGCTCCCGCCGCGATCGCCGCACGCAGCCCCGCCACCCCGCCGATCACGAGGGTATCGGTGAAGATCTGCGGCAAAAGCGTCGCACGGAACGGGATCAGGTAACGTCGGTCGTCCAAAGAGAGGGTATAGGGTGTGGGGTTTAGGGTGTAGGGTCGGAATGGAAACTTGTTTGCGTTTGTGTCACCGCGCTTCACGAAGCGCGCGACTTGTCGCGGTCTTCGCTTCGTCGCGCTTACGGCAGCGTCCCCTTCGTCTTAAACCCCGCCGAAGGCAGCGGCACGCCGTACTCGGTCAGGAGCTTGCGGACCTCGCCCGGGGGTTCGTAGGTCAGGTGCCCGTTGATTTCCAGTTGCCTGCCAGACGCGTCGCTGCCCTGAAGCGCGAGAACGCCGCCGGGAACGTGATGGTCTGGGAGCCGTTGCTGGGCAGCGTCGCTTTGGGGAGGTCGGTAAATTCGAAAGGCTCCGCCCCCGCCAGCTCGATCTTGTACTTCGCCCGCACGATCGGAAGCTGCACATCATTCGGGTTCTCCGCGACGATCGTCACCAGCAGCCGCACGCCCTGGTCGGTCTGCTCGTCGATCGATACCGCATCCACCCGGGCCGTCACCTGGCGCAGGTTCGTGCTGCACCCGGTGAGCACCGCCGACAAACACACGATCCCTAACACGATGCGAAACATGCGTCGCTCCATAAACGCCCCATTGCAGCCATAGGATAGGCCATCCCGCCCCCCGGCGAACGCACTGCCCCTGCCGTTCATAACGCGGTCAGATCCCCCCACCGCGAGCCGGCCTGTCCACAGGCCGACCCGTCCGGAAACCCGATGATCAAAGGACTCATCGTTGCCGTGACGGGGACGTCACGGCTCGCGGTTATTGACCCGCCGTTTCCAGTTCCCCCGCCGCTTGCGGCTTAGCGTCCCCTCACTTACCCGCCTCAACCGCCTCCGCGCCGACCTGCATCCCCGCCGCCCCCGCAAGCTGCGGCTCCAGCACCCCCTTGACCCTGGGCCAAAGCAGCACCGCCTCCACTACCATCCACGCCTCCAGCACCAGCGTCGCCGCCGCGATCACGATCAGCGCCCAGTTCGGGCTGTCCGCGTACATCCAGGCCGGCTGGTCGTCGCTGCCGATGAAAAGTTGCCACGTCATCGCCCAGGCCGGCATGATGAGCATGAACAGCATCGGCAGCACGAGGAACCACACCGGCTTGCTCCGCCGCCACAGGTAAAACCCGATCACCAGAAACGCCAGCCCGCCCAGCAGTTGATTCGTCGCCCCGAACATCGGCCAGAGGATCATCCCCCCCTTGCCCGCACCGGCCCACGACCACGCGCCCCCCGCCGGGGGCATCGCCGCAATAAACGCCGCCACCGCGATCGCAAACAACGTCGCCCCGTGTTTATTCCGCAGCCACACCAACGGGTTCGCCCACGCCCAAACCGCTTGCGGCTTAGCGCTCCCGCCCCCCACGGAACGCGGCGTGGCCGCCGCGGCTAAACGCTGCGGGTCGATCTCCCACCCGCACTCCGGGCACTTGCCCGACACGTTGGCCGTCAGGTCGTAACCGCACTCGATGCAATCACGGCTCCCATGTACCGCAGCGGGCAAAAACGTCGCCGCCAACTCCTGCACGACGTACCGCTGCAGGCGGCAGGCCGTGTCCAGCGTCGTCCCCGCGAACGACGCCACCAGCACCCCCATCAACGCCACCGCGATCCCGCCCGGGATGCCCATCGACTTCAAAAAGTTCGCCGAGCCATCCACGAACGCACCGACGGTGCGTGCGAGGCCGCCGGAAGAAGACCACGACACATATCGCGTTGTAAATGCCGAATCGCCTACGATTGACACATCATTTGTTAATCCTGAACCAATCACTCCATACTTGGCTAATGCACGAAGGGCTTCAGGCTCGCCTGATGACTGAATACTAAACATTCCAAACCCTGAGATTGCGGTATAACCTTCACTGTTCAGATCCATCAGAACACTGATATGGCGTACACGGTCATTGTTCGAATCACGATGGTAGAAGCTATATCCACCTTGTTGCGAAGGTAGCCCCAACCCCAACCCCGCCACGCACGCCAAAATCACGATCGTCGCCAGAAAACCCTCGGTGAGCATCGCGCCGTAGCCGACGAACCTTGCATCGGGTTCGCGTTCGAGTTGTTTGCTGCTGGTGCCGGAGGAGACCAGGCAGTGGAAGCCGGAGATCGCGCCGCAGGCGACGGTGATGAAGAGGAACGGGAAGATCATCGGTGCCTCGGCCGGGTGGAAGTTCCAGGCCGGGGCGACGATCTCCAATGGTTGACGGGCCGCGCCCTCGACCGGGGGCGCGCCGCCGATCATCGCGGCGACGAGCAGGCCGACGACGACCAGGCCCAGCGCGGTCAGCAGTTGCAGGCTGTTGATGTAGTCGCGTGGCTGGAGCAAGACCCAGACCGGCAGCACCGACGCGAGGTAGCAATACAAGAGCAGCACGATAACCCAGGTCATGATCGACCAGCCGGCGAGCGTGGTGTTGAACGTGTGCAACGCCGACTCGACCGACCCGATCCCTGACGCCAGCCAGCCGGGCAGCCAGCTCAATTCCGCGATCGGCGTGTGCTGGTCCCCGAACGCGACCGTCAGGTACATCAGCGCCAGCGCGATCAGCGACGGGATCGTCAGGTTCTTGCCCTTGCGGTGCAGGTACAGCCCGATGCCGACCGCGATCGGGATCTGCACGACACAGGGGAAGATGGATGCGGGGTACTGCCTGAACACGGCCGCGATGACCAAACCGAAGATCGCCAGCACGATCGTCAACGCCATGAACAACACGAAAAGGAACAGCAGCCGCACACGCTTGTTCAACAGCCGCCCGGCGATATCGCCGACGGTCTGGCCGTTGTTGCGTAAGGACACGACCAGCGAACCCAGGTCGTGGACCGCGCCGATGAAGATGCTGCCGAAGACAACCCACAAAAGCGCCGGCAGCCAGCCCCACATCACCGCGATCGCGGGCCCGACGATCGGCCCGGTGCCGGCGATGCTCGTAAAGTGGTGCCCGAACACGATCGCCTTGGGCGAAGGCACATAATCCTTGCCGTCGTTGAGCCGGTGCGACGGGCAGACGAAGTCGGCGGAGAGGTTAAAAATCTTCTGCCCCAGCCAGCGCCCGTAGGTGTGGTAGGCGATCAGGAACGCGACCCCGGCTCCAAGTGCGATCAGAAGTGTCTGCATAAGGTGAAATCTTCGAGGTTCAATCGTCGATGTGCGAACTGTGGTCCCGCCCCGCACTAAGTCCGGCCTAAGTAGGCCCCCTTCCAACTAACCACTAATCACTACCCACTAGCCACGCCCCGATTATATCAACCGTGTCCAGCGGTGGTTGCAGGTTCGGCAAACAGTATCGGATTGACAGGTCCCGTGAGGAGATTTATCGTTCTGCCTCTTTGGTCGGCTATCCGCTTGTGTCGCCGGTCAGGAATAGGCCACCGCCATGAACCCACGCTATCAGGAACCCTCGCAAGCCAACGGCCGATCGTGGCCGGGGCCGGGGTCAGCGTTACGTCAGGTCTGGCGTGAAGGCTATCCGCTGTCGGCGTTGCGGGCGGACGTGATGGCGGGGTTGGTGGTGGGCGTGGTCGCGCTGCCCTTGTCGATGGCGCTGGCGATCGCGTGCAACGTGCCGCCGCAGTACGGGCTTTACACAGCGATCGTCGCCGGCGCGGTCGCGGCGCTGACGGGCGGTTCGCGCACGAGCGTCACCGGGCCGACGGCGGCATTCGTGGTCGTGCTGCTGCCGATCGTCAGTCAGTACGGCCTGCCGGGGTTGCTGCTGGCGACGAACATGGCGGGCGTGATCATGATCGCGATGGGCCTGGCGCGGATGGGCCGGCTGATCCAGTTCATCCCCTACCCGGTGACGACGGGCTTCACCGCAGGGATCGCCGTGGTGATCGCGACTTTGCAGGTGAAGGATTTTCTGGGCCTGCACGTCGAGCACATGCCGCAGGAATATATCGAACGAGTGGAGGTGCTGTTCAAGGCGCTGCCGAGCACGCACGGGCCGGATGTGTTGATCGGTGTGTTGACGCTTGCGCTGCTGATCGCCTGGCCGAAGCTGGTGACGCGGAAGGTGCCGGCGGCGCTGATCGCGTTGACCGTGGCGACGGTCGTGGGCTGGTTGTTGTCGCGCACGGTCGAGGGCTTCGAGATCGCGACGATCGGCGGGCGTTTTTCATACACGGCGACGGACGGGACGACGGCGTCGGGGATACCGCAGTTGCCGCCGCTGTTGCAGTGGCCCTGGCGTGTGCCCGGCGCGGACGGGCAGCCGCTTAGCCTGAGTTTCCCGCTGATCCGTGACCTCCTCGGCCCGGCGTTCACGATCGCGATGCTCGGGGCGATCGAGTCGCTTTTGTGTGCCGTGGTCGCCGACGGGATGATCGGCAGCAAGCACGACCCGGACGGCGAACTGATCGGGCAGGGCCTTGGCAACCTGGTCGGGCCTTTCTTCGGCGGGTTCGCGGCGACGGGTGCGGTGGCGCGCACGGCCACGAACATCCGCGCAGGCGGGCGCACGCCGATCGCCGCGCTAGTACACGCCCTGTTCGTTTTGGCATCCGTGCTGATATTGGCGCCGCTATTGAGTTACCTGCCTCTGGCGGCGCTGGCGGCGTTGCTGCTGGTGGTGGCGTGGAACATGAGCGAAGCGCGCCACTTCATCCGTATGCTGCGTGTCGCGCCGCGGTCGGACGTGGCGGTGTTGCTGACGTGCTTCGGCCTGACGGTGCTGATGGACATGGTGATCGCGGTCGGCGCGGGCGTGATCCTGGCAGCGCTGTTGTTCATGCAGCGTATGTCAGCGCTATCGAGCACGAAACTTGTCGAAGGACACCACCCGCGGATGCTCGCGCCTCTGCCGGAGGGTGTGGTGCTGTACGAGGTGGCCGGGCCTTTGTTCTTCGGTGCGGCGGAGAAGGCGGCCGGTGCGCTGGCGACGGCCGGGGAACGCGCATCGGTCGTGATCCTTGATTTGGCGGGCGTCCCCGTGATCGACGCGACCGGGCTTGTAGCGCTCGAGTCCGCGATCAAAAAGCTCCAGTCAGCGGGCGTGATGGTCGTGCTGGCCGACTGCAACGCGCAGCCGATGGACGTGATGCAAAAAGCGGGCATACACGATATCCCGCACAAGCTGGCGGTGTGCAAGACGCTAAGCGAAGCGGAGATGCTGGTGCGGCTGGTGGTGCATGACAAGCTGGCGTCAAATTGATGGAGCGTTGAGCTTCTCGGCCAGTTCCCGCCGCAGCTTGTCCACCTCGTCACGCAGAAATGCCAGCCCTTTGTCCGCGCCCATCTTGATGATCCGCTCGGCGGGGATGGGCTTTCCGTAGGATACGCCGATCCGGCCGCGCAGCTTCGGGCGGCCCCCCCGCTTCCAGACGTCGTAAGCGCCTTCCAGCGCGACGGGCATGACCAGCGGTTTGGCGCGCTTGATGATGAGCATCGTCCCGGTCTCGAACGGCTCGACGTTGCCGGTGAGCGTCCGCGCGCCTTCGGGGAAGATCAATAGCGCCTGGCCCTTGTTCAGCTCGGCGATGCACTTGCGCATCGCGCCGACGTCGGTCTCGCCCTGCGTGACCGGGATCGCGTTGAGCATCTTGATGATCCAGGTGAACACCGGGTGGTTATCGAAGAGCGTCGAGCGCGCAAGCGCCGCGAACTGCCGGTGCGAACAGCCCAGGCCGACGATGACCGGGTCGAGGTAGGACTGGTGGTTGCTGACCAGCAGGATAGGCCCGGTGCGCGGGATGTTCTTTGAACCGAACGCGCGGTAGCGGTAGAAAGGCACAAAGAAGAGGTAGCACAGGATGTGCATGAAATGCCAGTAGGCGATCCGCCAGAGCGACGCGCCGGGCTGGCGTTGACGCAGGGCCGCGATCACAGGGCCTTCCCCGCGGTTTCCCGGACCGTGTTTTCTAATAATTCAACCACCTCGTCGAGCGTCATGCCGGAGGTGTCGATGCGGACCGCGTCTTCCGGGCAGATCAGCGGCGCATCCTTTCGGCTCGAGTCCTTGCGGTCGCGTTCGAGGATGCCCTCGCGGATGTGTTCGAGGTCCGCCTTCTTGCCCGCGGCGCGCAGTTGCTCGGCCCGGCGCTTGGCGCGGATCGTCGGGGACGCATCCAGATAGAACTTGTACTCGGCGTCCGGGAAGACGACCGACCCCTGGTCGCGACCCTCGGTGACCAGGCGCGGGTGCTGCTTGCCCATGCGACGCTGCTCCCGGACCATGACGTGCCGGACGCCCGGGATCGCCGCGACCTCGCTGACCTGCCCTGTCACGTCGTTGTCGCGCAGGCGGTCGGTCACGTCCGTCCCCCCGACGTAGAGCCGGGGCGGGTCCTGGGTCCAGTCGAAGCGCATCTCGCTGTTGCGGGCCAGCTCGACCACGGCGTAATCCTCGGCCACGGGATCGATCCCCCGCTCGACGCACTTGGCGCTTAGCCCACGGTACATCGCCCCCGTATCGAGGAATTCAAGCCCCAGCCGCTTGGCCAAACGCCAGGCGACGGTGGATTTGCCCGCACCCGCCGGGCCGTCCAGCGTAATGATTAACCGCTGCATGGGCGGGAGTGTACGACAAACCGCCCCGGTCGGCACGGCCGGCCCCGGCTGCACCCAAACGCCCGGCCCGGCCGATGGATATACTACTATTGGTATTTCTAATATTAAGACTATGGGCGGGTCTTATGGGCGTATTCACGCGGCGGAGTAAACAAGGCGATCCCTCTATCCACACCGCCCCCGGGCCGTCCAGGCACGGGGAAGATGCCTTGGCGCTCCGCATCGGCAAGGACCTGCTCGCCGCCGCACGCGCCGCGCCCGGCCCGTCCATCTCCGACAAACTCATGGACTGGGCCATGGCCGACCAGGCCTTCCGCGCCCAGCTCTTCCGATTCACCGACGTCTTCCCCGTCCTCTCCACGCCCGACCTGATCCATCAACACCTGATGGACTACCTCTCCCAGCCCGGCGTCAAACTGCCGCATGGCCTGGCGCTCGGCCTCAAAGCCGGCGGCATGATGAAGGGCACGCTCGCCAAAACCGTCGCCTCCCAGATCACCGCTACCGCCAAACGTTTCATCGCCGGCGTCGATGCCGAATCCGCCCTGCCCATGCTCCGCAAACGCTGGGACACCGGCATCGGTTTCTCAGTCGATCTCCTTGGCGAAGCCTGCATCAGCCGCGCGGAAGCGGACGCCTCGCGCGTGCGCTACCTCGATCTGATCCACAAACTCCCGTCGGCCGTGAATAACTGGCCCGCCAACAAGCTCATCGAAACCGACCACCTCGGCCCGATCCCGCGCACGAACGTGTCGGTCAAGATCAGCTCGCTCGCCGCAAAGGTCGACCCTATCGCACACGACCGCGTGATCGCCGAGCTTATCGAATCCCTGGGCCCGATACTGCAATCTGCTTCCGAGCACGGGGTATTTGTTAATTTCGACATGGAGCAGCACGTGCTCAAGGATTTGACTATCGACCTGTTCATGCGCTGCTTTGAGCGTTACAAATTCGAGGCCGGGCTGGCCGTGCAGGCCTACCTGCGCGCGCGGAATCGGACGTGCAGCGCATCATAGACTGGTCCCGCAAGACCGATCGACAGGTCACTATCCGGCTGGTCAAGGGGGCGCGTACTGGGATTACGAAACCATCCACGCCGAGCAGATGGGCTGGCCCGTCCCGGTCTGGTCGCGCAAGGCCGACACCGACGCCTGCTTCGAACGTGTCGCCAAACAACTCATCGACGCCACTCGCACCCCGGCCAAGGCGGCGTCAAGTCGCGCTCGGCTCACACAACATCCGCTCGATCGCGTCGGCATTAGCGCACCTCGAATCGGCAGGCCTGCCCACCGAAGCCATCGAGGTGCAGATGCTCACCGGCATGGCCGACCCGATCAAGACCGCGCTCATCCAGCGCCGCGTCCGGGTCCGCGAATACGTCCCCGTCGGGCAGATGATTCCCGGCATGGCCTACCTCGTCCGCCGGCTTCTGGAAAACTCTTCCAACCAGTCCTGGCTCAAGGCCGGTTTCGTGCACGGCATGGCGGACGACCTGCTGCTGCCCCGCCGGCGAAGTCCGGAAGCACCCGACCCGGGATCAAACGCATCACCGATGCTCCGCAACGCCACGCCCTATCCCCCGCCGTCGAAGGCGTCGGCGACAGCAAGCCGTTCTTCAACGAACTGCTGCGATTTCCCGATCACGCAACAACGTGAAGCCTTCGCCCAGGCGATCACAAAGGCCTCTCCCTTCCATCGCCAACGACGGCACGGTATCGCAGACACAGGCCGCGATCGCACGCGCCGCCGAAGCGTTTGCAAGCTGGCGTGATGTGGATGTGATCGAACGCGCCAACGTCCTCACCCGCGCCGCCGCCCTCATGCGCAGCCGACGCGATGAACTTTCGGGATGGTCATCAAAGAAGCCGGCAAACCCGCGAGAAGCCGATGCCGATGTCTGCGAGGCCATCGACTTCGCGAATACTACGCACGCCAAGCCATCGGTCTGTTTCAACCCGGCTGCCTGGGCAAATTCGTCGGCGAACTGAACACGCAATGGCACCAGCCCCGGGGCGTCGCCGCCGTCATCTGCCCGTGGAATTTCCCGCTCGCCATCTGCTGCGGCATGACGACCGCCGCGCTCGTCACCGGCAACACCGTCATCGTCAAACCCGCCGAACAGACGCCCGGCATCGCCAAGGCTCTGTGTGACATCCTCTGGGAGGCCGCCGCACCGCGCAGCGTGTTGCAGTTCCTCCCGGGCGATGGCGGTGTCGTCGGCGCGCAATTAGTACGAGACCCGCGCGTCGCGTTGATCGCGTTCACCGGCTCCAAGGCTGTGGGCCTGGACATTCTCCGCGCCGCCGGCGTCACGATCGACGGCCAACCCCACGTCAAGCGTGTCGTCTGCGAGATGGGCGGTAAGAACGCCATCATCGTCGACGATTCGGCCGATCTCGACGAGGCCGTCATCGGTGTCCGCGACGCCGCCTTCGGCTACAGCGGCCAAAAGTGCTCCGCGTGCAGTCGGGCGATCGTCCTAAGCAACATCCACGACGCCTTCCTTGAACGCCTCGTCGAATCCACCAGAGCGCTCGTCATCGGCGATCCGCTTAAACCCGCCACCGACGTCGGCCCCGTCATCGACGCCGACGCGGTAAGAAAATACGAAGCTATATCGAGATCGGCCGCACCGAAGGCCGTGAGCGCTGGCGATGTCCGTCCCCGACGGCCTGCCCACCGATACCCCCGCCCTCCCCTACGTCGCACCACATCTTCAGCGACATCAAGCCCCACCACCGGCTCGCCAACGAAGAAATCTTCGGCCCCGTCCTCGCCGTCATCCGCGCCGACTCTTTCGACCAGGCCCTCACCATCGCCAACGCCACCGACTACAAACTCACCGGCGGCGTCTACAGCCGAACCCCCGCGCACCTCGAACAAGCCAAACACGACTTCCGCGTCGGCAACCTCTACCTCAACCGCCCCAACACCGGCGCACTCGTCGGCCGACAACCCTTCGGCGGCTTCGGCCTCTCCGGCACAGGCACCAAAGCAGGCGGCGACCACTACCTCCTGAACTTCGTCGAACCCCGCACCGTCACCGAAAACACCATGCGCCGCGGCTTCGCCCCCGACCTGATGGACTGATCGTGATTGAGCCGTGAAGTAGCCACGGATAAACACGGATGAAGAAGGATAAATAGCGCCTGGCGCTCGGCGCGGGTCTCCCGACCCCGCCGTTAAACCCGACCGAAGGTCTCCCCCCATTTCCTCGCTCGGCAGATTCCCCGATTCCACCGATCACCCCGACCGCCGTCTCGACTTCATTTTTTGCGCGGGATGCCGATTTTGCAATAACCAGAATTGGGGCCGATGCGGAAAATAGCGCACCGACCATCCAAAGCCCAAATCCGATTGGTCGCCTTAAAGCAGCTTCATGGTCTGCGCCATGCCTGACAGCAAACTCGTATGCATGCGTCGAGAGCCCGATATCCATCGATGTATTGAACGTCAATGCAATTAAATAGACCGTAACCGCGACAAGCATCCGATTTTTTAAAAACATCGGCGGAGTAAACAGGCCTACAACCAACGGGAATACTAAGGTGGCGAATAACCATATCGCCCAACTACCATACCCAAAGATGTGTAGTTTCAGACCAAGACCGTAACCTGACAGCAGGGCTGTTATGGAGAAGATCACCACACCCAACCCAGCTTTCATTCCGAATCCATGCGCACCCGTGTTCATCCGTGGCCGATCTCCCCCATCAACGCATCCAGACAATCAACCTCCGACCGCCCCGCCGTGTCGATCACGATCCGCTCGCATGACCACTCGCGATCGTATTCACGGTTCATCACATCCTCCCACGTCGGCAGTTTCAATCCCGGGATACTCGATACCCGCGACTCGACCCGCTTACGATGTTCCGCCTGATCCGAACACACCACCTCGATATGAATAAACGACGTCCCCGCCGCCCGTGCGACTTCCTCCCACTCCCGCCGCGTGAATTCGACCGGGTTGCAAGAGTCCGCCACGACATTCAACCCTAACCGCAGGTTGTCCGCCGCGATCCGGTAGCTAAGCCGATACCCCTCGCCCTCGACCCGCAAACCACAAAGCTCCCGCAACCCCTGCTCCACAGTATCGATCCGCACATGCGCCGCCCCGACCCGCCGCGCCAGCCCCTGCGACAACGTCGTCTTACCCACCCCCGGAAGGCCCGCGAAGATATAGAGTGTTGGCATGGGGATAATATATCGCATCCCCCGACGAGCATTGCTTATTTTACCCGCTGTGTTGCATGCACCGGCCGGATATGTCTTGTGAGGTATCCCCACGACACAATCGCTTGGATAAGCGATAACACCGCAAACAGCACGACAGTCCCCGGCATGAAACGCGGGAAGAAAACAATAGGTTCTTCTGGCCTCAACCATATCAGCGATAGCGGGACAAGTATCGCCAGCATGAGGGTCGCCGGCAGAACACCCCTGTGTTTATTGGCGGCGAGCACGAGCGACGCCAAGCCAAGTATGATTGAAGTCGCGTATGCAATGATAAATCCATGGGCAAGGGTCAGGTCGTTCGATGCATCCACCGAACCGGTATGGGCGTAGTAACTGCGGGCATCCGAGACAAAGCTTATCGCGCGTATGACAGGAAACGACCACGCGGCCAAGTAAATAACTGACACCGGGATGAGGCGGCGACTTATCAAGATGCCTTACTTTAGTGAGGCATGCGCGATGGGACAAAGTGCTCGGCTCGGCGCGGGTCTCCCGACCCCGCCGAGAAACGGACCGAAGGTCTCCCCTCTTTTTCCCGAGGAATCAGCACCGATGAACACCGATAAACCCAGATAAAAAAGGATAGGCAACATCAAGCCCGCTTCATCATGGCGAATCGGTGTCCATCCGTATTCATCGGTGGCTAATCATCCCCGCGCAGAGCGAGTGCGGCGACTCATCAAAGTACCTTTCCTAAACCAAAGCGAGATATGGTGTCAGGTCTCAAGCTCACTCGGCTTCGATCATTTGCCCGATTACAGTCCGCCATTGCCGCTGGTCATAACCAAAATCCTCGCCTATAGTCTTGGCCAGCACGGACCTCGCCGAATCAGCGATCGGTTTGGTTATGTATTCAACCATAGCTTCTCCGCCACTTTCGGGGTCAACTACCGTCTCGCCGTACAGTCCTACACCCTTATCGTGAAGCCTGAAGGTCAACGCCCAAAGTATTGCGGGGTCGGGTGACTCGGCCAGGCTTTCGATCATGGATGATGTGATCAAGTTTTCGTATGTTTTTGTAACCGCAAGTTTCATCTTGATCACATTTTCATTGAATACGGGCCCGGTATAGCGGTAAGACACATCATCATCCGCCAGTCTCAATATAATCCATGGGCCTCCCTGAGGATGAGTAGCCAAGGCGCTTGCGGCGTCACAACGCGATTTGAGATCGACGTCCGGCTTGATGCACATTGTGTAATACAAAGCCGCCGCGGTATCTGATTTCGGCGAATCGGTAGAGCTTAAATTGTTTCGCGTGGCACAACCCGGGTAAATCATCGCCAAAAGAATGATGCAAAAGCAGGATATGTGATCTGCTAGAGGTTTAAGCATGTTAGTCTCCACACTGGCTGGTCAACCCAATATGTGTCTACATTATAAAAAACTGCGCTCGTGGCATAAAAAAATCTGATCCGTAGCCCATGGCCGGCCCATAGCTTCGGTGACTGTCACATGACGGGTATGTCGCGGGCAACCCCTTCCGCGCGCGCAAGGATAGTATTCCCCGCTATATATAGAAGGACATTTTTCCGTGGAAACCGGAAGGCTCAAACGGAGCCGGTGAAGGGCCGATCCGGCACGCAAGCAACAAGCATCAACATGGCAGACGGCACACCGAATTCAGCAGGACCACCCGTTAAGCACGGGAAACATGGAGACCTTCGGTCGGTCTGTCGGCGGGGTCGGGAGACCCGCGCCGAGCGCAGTCCCGGTTCGTCCCGTAACGAACGGCTATCAATATGCTTGACGACACCCCGACTTCATCACCCGGCCATCAGTTTGCAGATTCTGCCGGGCCACATATCGAAGAAGCGATAGCCACATCCGCGCGTCCCGCTTCGATGAGCGCGCGATGGGTAATAAAGAAAACCACACCTCAAATTATATAAGTGGCGGCAGGCCGTTAAATCATCCCGCTCACTGCTTGGCCATCATCCTGTCGTACCACGACTGGACGCGGTCGCGTTTCAGGAGGAGGTAATACATGCGTCCCTCGGCGGCCTGGCGGCCGGCGGAGGCTTCGGCGCTGGGGCCGATGCCGAAGTAGATGTCGCCCCGGCCCGGTGCGCGGATCGCGCCGCCGGTGTCCTGGTCGAGCATGAGCTGGCTGGGTGGTAGCGCCCACCCGCCGGTCGGGGCCTTGTCGGTGGTGACGAGGACGACGCAGCCGCGGGGGAAGATGGCCTTGTCGGTGGCGAGGGACCGGCCGGGCGTGACCTTAAAGCCCAGCGAGCCGGCGGGCCAGAGGTTGCCGTCGTATTCACGGAAGAACACGAACCGGTCGTTGCGCTGGATGTAGCCGTCGAGTTCGTCGGGGTGTTCCTGGAAGTAGTTGCGCAGGGTGGGCAGGCTCAGGCGGTCGGCGCTGATCTTGCCGTCGGCGACGAGTTCCCGGCCGATGCTGGTGTATTCGTAACCGTTGTTGCCGGCGTACCCGACGTACATGATGCTGCCGTCGGTCATCTCGAGCTTGGCCGAGCCATTGACCTGCACGATGTAAGCGTCGAGCCGGCTCTGGAGCCAGACCAGTTCCGTGCCGACGAGCATGCCGGAGGTCTCGATCTGTGCGCGTGGCGGGAACGTGCCGGTGACGGCGCCGCTGACGGGGTCGGTGGTCAGCGAACCCGGGCGGCGGTAGAGCGGGAACTCATAGCCCGGGGCCTGCGTGCGTGAGGCCTTGAAGACGGGGCTGTAGTAGCCGGTGAAGAACACGATACCCGAGCCGTCCCAGCCGACGGATTCGTAGACGTCGAACTCCTGCTTGAGCTGGTTCAGTGCCTGCATGGGCGAGCCGGCCTGGCCGACCTGCTGCATGGCGTAAGCGGATGTCTGCGCATGAACGTGGCTGATGCCGGCGACGGGGAACAGGCCCTGCGTCGAGGGGATCTGGTACCACTCAAGGCTGCGTGCCAGCGCTTCACGGAACGCGGGGTCGGAGACCTGCCGGGACGTGCTGGTGAGGTCCGGCATCCTGGCGGGGTCGGTGATTCGACGCAGCGCGATCGCGCCGGGCGGCAGCGGTCGGCTGTAGTCCGGGGCCTCGACCCTGGCCCGCTTGCAACCGGGCAACGCCCCGGCCAGCACCACCACGCACATCAAGCAACCCAACCACGCGACTCTTCGGGCCTGTATCATGTCAGCTCTCACCTGGATCAAGGGTGACCGTTTCGGCCGGCATCCGTGCCGGTTTCGGCGGCATTGTCGCAGATCACGACCCGTTCGGCCAGAGGGCTAGTATTGTTCGACAACCTCTTCATCCAATACGCGTTCGACCCGGCGACACGCACGTTCTATTTCGCCACGGTCATCAGCATCATCATCAGCATCACCCTGCACGAGCTGGCCCACGGATGGGCGGCGATCCGGCTGGGGGATAACACGCCCATACGGCTTGGCAGGATGACGGGTGACCCGATCATGCACATGGGCCCGTTCTCGATCATGGCGGCGTTTGTCCTGGGGATCGCCTGGGGCCAGATGCCCGTCGATCACACCCGCCTCAAGGGGAAGTATGCCGAGGCCTGGGTGGCTTTCGCTGGCCCCGCGACGAACCTGCTGCTTTCGGTCCTGGCGTTGACGGGGCTTGGGCTTTGGCTGCGTTTCGGGGGCAACCCGACCGGGCAGGTTCAGCAAAACGCGGTGACTTTCCTGGATGCGTTCGGGAGCATCAATGCGATGCTGTTCGTGTTCAACCTGTTTCCCATACCGCCGCTGGACGGGTCACGGATACTGGGCAACTTCAACCGGCGGTACCTGTTGTTTATCCATGATCCCGACCGCCGGGGAGTTATGCTTTTGGGCTTTTGGCTTTGCTTCTCGTTGGCGGGCGTGGTCTTTCAGCCCGTGATCGGCCTGGCACGCAGTTACGCGATATGGGTCGCGACGGGGCATTGGCATTGATCAGGATTTCAAGTTGTGCCGGGCGCGTGGTGGTGAAGAGGCACGGCCGGTGAACCGGCAAAACCGGGGGTGCGAGCGGGTATGTTTGTGTGGGTTTATCCCGCCTGTCGCAGATCGTAGCTCTTGCGCTGTTCGGGGTCGGAGAGGACCTTGTAGGCTTCGCAGACGCGGATGAAGTGGTCCTGCGCGTCGGGGGCTTTGTTGGTGTCGGGGTGGTACTTGCGTGCGAGCTGACGGTAGGCGGCGTGGACCTTTTGGCCGTCCGCGTCGGGGGCGATGTTCAGGACGGCGTAGTAGTCGGGCAGGTCGATCGAGACGCGGAGTTTGGGTTTAGTCTTGGGCTTGGCTTTG
Organism: Phycisphaerales bacterium; assembly: GCA_041402025.1. GTDB lineage: Bacteria > Planctomycetota > Phycisphaerae > Phycisphaerales > Phycisphaeraceae > JAJRRS01. The sequence goes on from JAWKTA010000062.1 coordinate 23,583, forward strand.
GGCTGTTCGCCGGCCACGGCGTCGGGGCAGAGGAAGCCGAACTTGACTAGCGATTCGATCGCCTTGATCACGTTCGGTGAATTGTTCACATACATCAGCCCGATCTCGTAGCCGCCGCGCCAGCCGACGCGTTTGCGCCAGCGTTCCTGCACGCCGACCTGGAGCTTGCCGCCGTTGAAGGTGAACTTGATGGTGGTCATCGAGCCTTCGCGGAAAGGCGGCTTGGACTTGCAGCGGACGCGCACGCCGGTGGACGAGATATCCACCACGTCGCCGAGGTGACAGCTGAGGGTTTCGGTGGCGTGACGCGGCGCTGAGCGGCGCGGGTCCTGACCGTCTACGGACGGTATGGGCGCAGGATCAGGTTTGTTGCGGCCGGGCCACTGCATACTGTGTTAAATCGACATGATCGCCGGGCATCTGAAGTCCGATTCGGTCCCAGGCCGGGGGCATCTGGCGTGTTGTCCGGGTTTTTATAGGCCCTGATTCATCATCGGCCGGCGCCGCCGGATATAACAAAACAGCCGTGCGTGATGCACGGCTGTTTTGCTTAGTGGGTTAGTGGCGGATTTCAGTGGCGACGCTTGAGACCGACCAGCGCCATGCCGCAGGCCAACAGGCCCATGCTCGCGGGCTCGGGGACTTCGACGATGAAGAACGAGGTGAGCGAGACGGTATCACCCGGGGTGAGCGTGAAAACATGGCTGATGCCGATGGTGCTCAGCGCGGCGGGCCCGGGGATCGTGGGGCCGGGCAGGCCGACGTTGGTCGCGGGGATGTTGGCGGTGCCGCCGGCGAACGGGGCGCTGTAGGCATAAGGCGAGCCGATGATGGACAGTGCGCTCGAGCCGTCGATCAAGCCGTCAAACAGCGGTAAACCGCCGGAATTCGCCACGGTGGCGACGCCGTCGTTGTTGGCGTCGGTGACCGATCCGCCGACCGAGCCGCCCATGACGGAGCTGGGAGTAACGGGCGGGGCGACCGGGATCGTGACATTGAGGATAAAGGTCTGGGTCACGCCCGTGTTGTTAGTCAGGCCGAAGACGGCGTTGATGAACGGATCGAGGTCAACGGTCATGTCCCAGGTGAAGTCCCAGTTCGCGTTGTCCCATTGACCGCTGGTGCTGAGTACATCGGGGTCCGACGTGTTCAGCAGGCCTACCTTCGTTGTAGATGTGTCCCCCAGCACGCCGACTTCAACGGTCGCTTCCGGGACAAAGGCGACACCGGCCCGGGCGGGAACCGCCGTGCCGATGGAAACAATTGCAGCGGCCACAAACAGGCCACAAAGGCTGGGCTTAATAAGCATGGGGGTCTCTCCTCACTTTTGCCGCGTGTGTGTGCGGCGGACCTTCGACAGCGGTCAGGATACCCCAGGCAGGCCACCGATACAAGCCTTTTTATCGGCCTTACGCAAATTAACAGCTAATTCACGGGCCATCGCGTGCCAAGCGGCGTGTAACAGACGGGACGCTCTGGGTTTACTGTACCGATACTGTTGCATTTAGATAATTCAATAATTTTGTGTGTTAATTCCGATTTATACCCTTGACATGGCGTGGCATTTTTGTATTTTGATTGTAACAGTTGCACAAATGTTGCAATACTGAATAGGTCTAAACTCATGGCATCGGTCCGAGAAATTGCGAAGAAGGCGGGCGTTTCCGCCGCGACCGTGTCCAGGGCGCTCAACAGCCACCCGGGCATCAGCGCGGAGACACGTCGGCGGGTCGCGCTGGCGGCGAACGCGGCCGGGTACGCGATGCCGGCGCCGGCGCAGGCCCGCTGCTGTGTGGGACTGCTCGTCGATACCCACCGGGCGTTGACGCTGTACGACTGCCTGTTGCTCAACGGCATCCGCCGGGGCCTGCACGCGGCGCGGCTGGATGTGCAGTTCGTCGATGTCACCCGTGACATCACGGCGGACGAGACCTTCACGGCGTTTTTCCAGTCCCGCGGCCTGCGTGGCGTGATCATTCCGCCGGGGTCGAACAACCACCGGCTGAGCCTTGCGGTTGCCCAGGAGGGCTTCCCGAGCGTGTCGATCGCCGAGCGTTTTGATGAGCCGAACGTCAGTTACGTTTGCTGCGGGACGGTCGAAGCCAGCGAACGCGCGATCGACCACCTGATCGAGCTGGGGCATAAGCGGATCGGTCTGGCGTTGCCGCCGTTCTCGGATCACGACCACCGGGACCGTTACGAGGGGTATTGCCGGTCGCTGAAGTCGCACGGGATCGAGCTGGACGAATCGCTGGTCGTGCGGATCGACCCGATGCTCGAGGGCGGCGCGGCGGCGCTGAACGAATTGATGAGCAAGCGTCAGCCTCCGACGGCGATCTTCTTCGCGGACCCGTACCCGGCGATCGGGGCGATCTCCCGAGCGCGCGGTGGGGCTGTCGGTGCCGGGCGGCTGTCGATCATCGGCGATGACGGTCGGATGCGCCGGCAGGTGAGCCCGATGCTATCGGCGGTGTGCCAGCCGACGGAGGAGCTCAGGGTACGAGGCAGGCAGAGTGGATGGCCGGCGCGGTGGACGGCTGGAACAAAGAGCCGTTGCAACTAGTCCTGTCGGCGACACTGGAGATCAACCAGACGTCCGGCGCGGCATCGGTCGAGCCGGTACGGATTCTTCAGCCGGACGGGATACAGCTGGTCACGGAGAGTTAACAACACTTTTTTTGCGCCATGTGATGAAGGAGGGGAATGAGAGCCCCGCCAGCCTGGACCTGCAACGGATATGTCATCGGCGGCTCGCGTGGGCGACCGTATTGTTTAACACTTCATTTGGAGGTAGAGATGTTTAATCGTATCAAACTCGGTTTGTCCGCCGGCCTGGTCTCGGCACTGGTACTCACGGCTTCGGCCCGGGCCAACACGTTGATGTTCGATTTCGGCGAGATCAACACGCCGACGGGCAGCAATTACAACAACGTCACTCAGAGCCAGCTGCCGATTTTTAACGCGCTGGACACCACCGGCGCGGGCACGGGGATCGGGCTCGTCACGTCCGGCTTCAACCCCGGGTCCAACACCAACGGCACCCTGGCACCCGGCGGGGCCGCGGCGATCTTCCATTCAGAGGCCACACGCGACAACCTCTTCGGCCACACCGTCAACTTCAACCAGCCCGCCCCGCTGCCCCTGGCGACGCTGGCGCTGACCGGCCTGGACGGCTCCGGCGCGACCAGCTACGACTTCGTCTTCTTCGCCTCACGGACGGGGGTCAGTGACGTCCGCGAAACACAGTACGCGATCACGGGCGCCAACAGCGGTACCGGCTACCTGAACACCTCCAACAACACCGACAATGTCGCGGTCGTCTCGGGCATCATCCCCAACGCCTTGGGCGAGGTCACCATCGCCGTCAGCCCCGGCCCGAACAACAACAACTCCAGCGGTTTCTACTACCTGGGCGCGATGCAGATCACCTCGGTGCCCGAACCGGCGAGCCTGGCCCTGCTGGGTCTGGGTGGCATTCTCGTCGCGGCACGCCGTCGCTGAGGCACGGGCCGCACGCCACCCGCACCCTTAACAGGAGTAACCGTCATGCAAGCCATACATACACGCTGGACCGCTTACGTGCTGATCTTTACCTGTGCCGTGTTCCTCACGGCCGGGCAGGCGCACGCGATTAACATCATCTTTTACGGCAACAGTTTTACCAACGGTTTGGGCAGCACCAAGACCGTGCCCACGATCCTCTCGGAGATCGCCGTGGCGGCGGGCAACCCCGCGCCCTATATGATCAACGCCGCGGTCAACGGCCAGAGCTTCAGCTGGCACCTGGCGAATAACCTCAGCCCGATCACGACCGCGATCGCGCCGGGTCAGCAATGGGATTACGCCGTGCTCCAGGACTTCTCGACCGCGCCGACACATATCGGCAGCGTCGCGCTGCACCGCAGCACGGCGGTCTCGATGCGTAACGCCGTAGCGGCGCACAGCCCGGGCGTGACCGCGGTGATGTTCGAGACCTGGGCACGGGCGCCGGGCCACTCGTACTACCCCGGCACGTTCGCCAGCCCGGCCGTGATGCAGCAGGAGGTCCGCGACGGATACATGCTGTCCACTGGGGATATCAATGCGGCGGCCGGCGCGGGCTCGGCGGTGTACGCCCCCGTCGGGGATGCCTGGGAGAACGCCAACTGGAACCAGTTGCACTCCGGCGACCTGTATCACGCCCAGAACCGCGGCTCGCTGCTGACCGCGCT
>JAWKTA010000063.1:0-27655 GCA_041402025.1 Phycisphaerales bacterium
CGCATGTTGCAGCCGCTTAGGTAGACAAGATACGCCGGCAGCAGCTCGACTTCCTCGGCCAGGCTCAGGTGTCGTTTGTAGGTATAGCTCTCTGCCCCAAGCCCGCAGGGGGCGGGTTCGCCGTTCAATCGATTGGCCCCGCAACGCAGTTCGCAGACCTCGCACCGGGCAAGGTCGGACTCCGCCCGCCTTATGCGTTCGCACAGGTCAAGCTGTGTTCCAGAAACGTGGTGTTCGGGGGCGGTTGCCTGCATACTACGCATCTGCGTCTGCCTCCACTAAAAAGACGGAGCGGATGCGGGGGCGTTTCATGTGGGTTGGATGTTTATGCGCGTGACATTTTCTGAGGTAGGAACAAGAGGAGGGGGGCAAGACAGCATGTTGGATTCACCTCCGGAGGCCTGTTCGGCTGGCCCGAAAGCGGTCTCGCTGCCCGGTATGGGCGAGATGGTTCAGGCCTGATTGGTTGCGGCGACAGGACATCCTGGAAGGAAGTGGCGCTGTTCAGAGCATGCCGGGATCGGCGACTCTGGAGCTTCCCTGTCCACCGGAAATGGGATTTTACTTAGTTGAGGTGCGCGGCAGATAGCTCGCAGATGGTAACGCAGTCGCCATTTGGAACGATGGGGAGTCGCACGTTAGCACCTCATTCCGCTACAAAACAAAATGGTGGTATCGCGGTACCGCTTCAGATGTGCCAAACCCACCAATAGACTTGCGACCGATGAATGTGCCTACCGCCCGCCCCGGGTACTTGTGGAGTCGGAGTTTGAGCACCTTGATCTTTTTGGCAGGGTCTTTTTCGGTCAAATGACCGGATTTCGTCCACCCCGAAGAGTGAGCCAGATAAGATTATAACCATCTATTTATAAATGGCTTAGTATAATGGGCCATACTGGACTTGAACCAGTGACCTCCTCGATGTCAACGAGGCGCGCTAGCCAACTGCGCTAATGGCCCGTAGCCCGGGCATTATAGCGATCGGCCGCTTCACCGCCACTGGTCCGGGCGTGGCCGAGCGGTCCGGCAGGCGGGACTTGAAATCATTAGCATGGGCGGATCGACCCGGCTTCGATGCCCGGCCGGTTTCGCACACACACCACGCGCCCCCAGCCAAGGACACGCCCCGATGCAGATCTCCATGAAGTACGGCTGTAACCCCAACCAGTCCCACGCCCGGCTCACCGGCGGCTCGGGCCACGGGCCATTGACCGTGTTGAACGGCGCACCGGGTTACATCAACGTGCTCGACGCCCTGCGCGGCTGGCAGCTCGTGCGCGAACTCAAGGCCTCGGCCGGCCGGCCCGCCGCCGCGTCGTTCAAACACGTCAGCCCCGCCGGTGCCGCTGTGGCCGGAGATTTGACCGATGACTTCCGCAAGGCCCACTTCTTCGATGACGCCGACCTCTCACCCGTCGCCACCGCCTACGCCAAGGCACGCAGCTCCGACCGCGTCGCCAGCTTCGGCGACTTCATCAGCGTGTCCGATACCGTCGACGCATCGCTCGCCCGCATCATCAAGCCCGAGGTCTCCGACGGCATCATCGCGCCCGGTTACGAACCCGAGGCACTCGACATCATCAAGTCGAAAAAGGGCGGCAAGTACTGCGTCCTCCAGATGGACCCCGCCTACCAGCCCCCGGCGATCGAGACCCGCGTCGAGTTCGGCCTGACTCTCGAACAGTCCTACAACGACAGCGTGATCAACGCCGACCTCTTCAAGAACATTGTCACGAAAAACAAGACCATCCCCGACGACGTGATGGAAACGCTGATCGTCGCGACCGTGACGCTCAAGCACACGCAGAGCAACTCGATCTGCGTGGGTTATCGCGGCCAGGCTGTGGGCGTCGGCGCGGGACAGCAGTCGCGGATCGCCTGCACCCGGTTGGCGTGCGACAAGGCCGACCGGTGGTTCCTGAAGATGCACCCCAAGGCGCTGGCGCTGAAATATGTCGAAGGCCTGCCCAAGTCGGAGAAGGTCAACGCCTTGGATCAGTTCGTGCGTTATCACGAGCTAGACGAGGGCGAACGGGCCGTGCTCGATAAGGCGCTGGCGGGTAAACCCGATCCGATCACTGAGAAAGAACGCCACGACTGGGCGAGCCAGTTTAAGGGGGTTGTGCTCAGCTCCGATGCATTCGTGCCGTTCCGTGACAATCTCGACCGCGCGGCCCGCAGCGGCGTGAAGTATCTCGCCCAGGCCGGCGGCTCGGCCCGTGACCAGGACGTCATCGATGCCGCCGATGAACACGGCATGGCGATGGCGTTCACCGGCCTGCGCCTGTTCCTGCATTAAACGTGTCGGCTATTTGTTTGCTCGTTGCCCGTTCAGCAGGTGCGTCCCGACATCCTTGACCATCCGCCCCTGTTTGTTACGTGGGAGCTGCTTCAGTTCCTGCGTGATGTTGGTCATCATGCCCAGGCCGATGATCGCCCAGGCGGTCAGCTCCGCGTCGGGGAACCGGTCGGCATCCCCGCCGCCGCGGTGTTCGGCGACCTGCTCAACGATGAACTGGTGGAACCTGCGGTACATCTGCCTAAGCGCTTTGCACACGTCCGGATCATCGGTTTCGCTCAGCCCCGCGAAGGTGATCCGGTGCAGCCCCGTTTCGCCGCGGTGTTCACCCTCCCATGACAGGATGCGCTCCGGCCGGGGAGCGCCCGTCATCCTGCGAAAGCAACTCGCGCCACGTCTCGGCGCTGAATTCGTAGAGGTAATCGATCGACGCCAGGAACATCGCCTTCTTGTTCGGCCAGAGCCGGTAGAGCTGGTTCTCGCGCAGCCCGCACCGCTCGGCCAGCTCGGCCGTGGTCGCCCGCCGGTACCCCAGGTCCGCGAACGCCTGCGCCAACACCGGGACCAGCTCCGCGCGACGCTCTTTAGATAGATTCGGTCTCGCCATGGGTCTCTACTTCATCCGTTTCTTCAACTTTATCCCCGGCGGGTTTCGGCTTCGGCTCACGCCGAAAAACGTACCGCTGATACACATAGCCTAACACGATCAGGCTCAGGCCCAGCCCCAGCAGGCTCAGCACACGCCAGAGGTCCCGCAGCTGCGCCGTGTCCAGCGCGACCTTGCCCACCGCCACGAGCATTACCGCCAGCGAGCCGTAACGCAGCGATGCGCTCCCCGTCATCAGCCCGCCACCCAGCAACGCCAGCGCCAGCAGCACCCAGGCCAGCGAATAACTATAGTTCTCCGGCGAACTGATCGGGTGCAGGCTCAGCCGCAGGTCGCCGCCGACAAACCCCTGGCGGACCTCCAGCGACACCAGCACGAACAGCAATAACAGCGACACGGTTACGCCGATCGGTTTCAACTGTCTGAGTCTTCCCCCGCTCCTAAACGCCAGCAGTGCGGCCAGTACGCACGGCAAACCGTAGATATACAGCAGCCAGTTCACGCCCCGCACCGCCCCGACATCCGCTGCGCTGAATAACGGGTTATCGATTAACACCGGCCCGAGCAGCGCCGCGACAAACCCGGCAAGACCCACCGCCGCCCCCGCGATCTCAAGCCCCGGCCGCCAACGCCCGGCCCACCACAGCAGCAGCGCCAGCACCATCCACGCCACGCCGTACGTCGCCCATTCGTGCAGTGCCACGTCGTTACTCGCAAGCCACTGCATCTTCGATCCGCTGAACCCGTGCCGGACCTCAAGCGTCACCAGCATGAACAGCAGCGCCAGCGAGACAATGCCCGCCGCACGCTTGAACACGCCCGCCTCCTTCGGCATCACGCTCGCGAATCCTAACGCCAGCAGGCAGGGAACCCCGTAGATATACAAAAGCCAGTTCAGCACCGTCATCTGCCCGACGTCGGCCGAGACAAACAGCGGGTTGTTCAGGAAAAGCGGGTGCAGCACCACCGCGATCAGTCCGACCACGCCGATCCCGATCGCGGCCTTACGCAGACCATCTAGTGATTCTGCCTTGAACCGCCAGAGCACGACTATGCCCACCGCCAACCAGAGCGCCGGGTATGTCGCCCACTCAATCAGGCCGGGTATCTTTTGCCACAACTCTTCGGGGTGAAAACCCAGCCTGACCTGTAACGAGATCGCCGCCGTCGCGGCCACCAATGCCAGCGCCTGACACACGGATCGTAACCAAGGCCACGGGTCTCGGTGGTAAACCCATGCCATCACCGCAAAGCTCAACGCAGGCAGCCCGTAATGCACGAGCATCGTGTTGAACACCAGCCGCATCGGCAGGTCGTAATCCCAAGGGCCGGGCACGACAAGCAATGCTACACTGCCCACGCTCAGCCAGCCTACAGGGATGACCAGCCAACGCAGGCGCAGCTTAACACCGATGATCGCCACCGCTACCGCCAAGCCCATCCACGCCGGCGCAATCCACGGGTGCTCAAGCCCGAACCACACCGCGAGCGTCGCCAGCGCCGCAGAAGTAATGGCGTACGCATCGATCACCCGCGTGCCGTGGGTTGTGCGTGTCGTCTTAACCAGGCCCGCCGCGATTGCGACCGTCACCGCGACCGCTGTGTACACCATCCACCACGACAGGCTCTCGGGCAGGCTGTGCGGCTGCCCGAGGTGCGCGATCACAGTGAATCCAAGCGCGCTTGCCGCCGAGAGCCAGGCGAACAGACCCGGCCTTGCATTGCGCCACACGCAACCCAATCCGCCGACAAAAAACACCAGCCCGTAACCGATCGCGAGCAGGAAAAACTGCCTGGGCACCAGCGTCATCTCCGCGATCCGTGCGGATATCGGCCAGGCCAGCAGCATCATGCCGCATAAACCCGCCGCGAGGTATGCCAGTGGCAGGTAACGACGGTCGAGCCTTGCCAGCGAAACCCAGCCGCAGGCGCCCAGCGCCCGCCAATTCAAGAACCGAAAAATGGCTCTGTACGATCAGCAACGTCATCAACAACGCGCTCGACCCCAAAGCAGCCTACGCCCAGCCATATCCGCCGCATGAGTGTCGGCTTGCCTGTGTCCTGTTCGGTAGACCGCGCCGCGTTCATCACGAACACCACGGAAGTGCCCAGCACGAACAAGATCAGCCAGCCCCGGCTCTGTGTGTTCCACGCGAACAACGCATACGCCGCCGCCGAAACCACCGACGCCAGCAGCGTCAACGCCGACAACCCGAACCACTGCCGACGCCGCGTCACTACGGCCAGCCCGATCTCTAGTAACAATAGGTAGGTGAACGTCGCCTCCCAGGCGTGCTGGTCGCTGCTCATAATGAGCGTGGGCGTCACGAACCCGCCGATCAGGCCCAACAGCGCCACGAACTGCCCGTGCAAGAGTGACATCCCGACCGCGACCGCCGTGACCACCGTCATCAGCGCAAAGCCCGCCCACGGCCCGAGCACGTGGTAGTAGGCCGTGGCCGCCAGCACGGTCGCGAACATGTCCGCCACGCCCGCGCCGCAGATCGCTGCGGCCACTTTGTCCGCCCGGCTACGCACCCACAGGCTCGCTAGCACCATCGACGCGCCGAACGCGCCCACGATGGCAAGCCTCGCGGCCGGCGACAGCAGGTTGTTGTCGAAGGAATACTTCACCATGAACGCCCCGGCCAGCATCAGCGCGATGCCGCCCGCCCAGACGTACACACCCGCGCCGAGCCGTTCTTCAAGTGAAACAGGTTTGGGCTTCGCTTCCGGTTTGGCGGCGGCGGGCGCGGTCGATTGTTTTGACGCCTCCCGCCGCTGCGCGTGGGCGGGCCGGTCAAACATTCTGTCCGTGTCGGTATGAACAGGTGGTGTTTGTGTGGGCGGCGTTGCAGCTTCCAGCGGTTGTGCGGGTTTGTCGGCTTCCACCGGCTTGACCCAGGCAGGGATCGCTTTTTCTCTGACGGGTAAGGCCGAAGGCTCGGCGGCACGGCTTTCGGGAGTAGGTGGCTGATCGCTCGGTGCAGGCCTGGCTGCCGGTTGATCGGCCGATGCGGCCTTATGTACGGCCGGCTCGGCATCCGGTTGCTGCGGCTTCTGTTGCGACCTGTGCAGCATCCCTCGGAGTTGTTCGATCTGCTTCTGTAACCGCGCCTGTTCAGAGCGTGTGCTGATCGCCAGACACACCGCCACGGTACCGAGGATCAGGGCCAGCCAAGCCATTATCGACTCCTTGTTCCGTACGGGATACCTATACGATTCCGCGTTCCCAAGGCACACGTGACTGTCGACTCCGCCGTAGTGACGGCGTAAGCCTCTTTATAACTGATATTTGTGGCCATAATTATTTTGCCGCTGCTCGGCCCTTTGTCACTGCCGGCGGATTGTTGGCCGGATGGGGTTGCAAACACTCAATCGTAAGTATATACTTACATAATACGACGCGGGGCGTCCGTGTCAACCGGTTGATCGGGAACAAGGCAACGATCGTGATCTGGACCAATCTCCTGTTTGCGTGGGTGTGGATGACCTCGGGCCTTGTGGCCGGGGCGGTGCGGGGCGTCGGCTTCCATGATGAGAAGTGGATGGGCGGGTACGGCTCGTGGCGGCGTCGGCTCACACGGCTCGGTCACATCGCATTCCTCGGCACCGGGATACTCAACCTCGCGTTGGCGCTGTCGGCGATGATGGCGATGGTCTCGGTCGAGGCGGCGCGTTGGCCGAGTGTGTTGTTGCTTGTCGGCGCGCTATCCATGCCGGTGGTGTGTTATTTATCTGCGTGGCGTAAACCTTTCCGCCTGTTGTTTTTCTTGCCTGTGCTGAGCCTGACCGGGGGTTGCGGCTGGTTTACGTTTGTGTTGTTTGAACGTGTTCAAGCAATGGGAGTCCTGCCATGAAGATCGGCTTTATCGCGATGAGTGGTGTGCGTGCGTGTGATGAGGAGCTATTGCGTTTGGGTCTGACACTGCCCGGCTTCGTCGAGCGGAGCAAGACGATCGCGTCGCTGCCGAGTTTGGGTCTGCTGACGCTTGCCGGGATGACACCCGATCGTCACGAAGTCGTGTATCTGGATGTGCAGGACATCGACGGGGTGAGCATGAACTGGTCCACGTTCGACCTGGTGGCGATCTCGACGTTTACCGCGCAGGCGCCGGAGGCGTATGAGTTAGCAGACCGTTGCCGGGCCGGGGTAGGGGGCGCGAAGGTCGTGATGGGCGGGCTGCACGTGACGTGTCTGCCGGACGAGGCGCTTGAGCATTGTGACGCGGTGGTGGTCGGCGAGGGTGAGCTGTGTTGGCCCGATGTGCTGGCGGACGCGGAGCGGGGGGCATTGCGAGCGAAATATCTAAGCAAACCCCGTGAGTTCGATCTTGCGAACGCCCCGATGCCTGCTTATCACTTGCTGGATATGGACAAGTACAACCGGATCACCGTGCAGACTTCGCGCGGCTGTCCGTGGAAGTGTGAGTTCTGCGCCAGCTCGATCCTTCTTACGCCCAAATACAAACAGAAGCCGATGGAAAAGGTGTTGGCCGAGGTCGACCGTATCCGTGAGCTTTGGCCGCGCCCGTTTATCGAGTTCGCGGACGACAACAGCTTCGTGGATCGACGGTACTGGAAGAAGCTGCTGCCGGAGTTGGCCAAACGCCATATTAAATGGTTCACCGAGACGGACATCAGTGTGGGTGGGGATGATGAACTGCTGGCGCTGATGCGGGAGGCCGGTTGCGCCGAGGTGTTGATCGGCCTGGAAAGCCCCAGCGAGCAGGGGATGCGCGGCCTGGAACTAAAAGCCGACTGGAAACGCAAACAGCGCGGCGACTACCTGCGCCTGGTCCACAACATCCAGTCCCACGGCATCCGCGTCAACGGCTGCTTCGTCCTCGGGCTGGACGGCCAGACCCCCGACATCTTCGACCGGGTCTACGACTTTGCCCGCGAACTCGAACTGTACGACGTGCAGATCACACTGCAGACGCCTTTCCCGGGCACACCGCTGTATGAACGCCTGCGCCGTTCGGGCCGGTTGCTGGAAAAGAGTGCCTGGAAACGTTGTACGCTGTTTGACCTGACGTTCGAGCCGACACCGATGTCGGCCGGGGAACTGGTCGGGGGGTTCCGTGACCTGGCGGTACGGCTATACAGCGACGAGGTGACGAACTGGCGGCGTGAGCTGTTCAAGGAGAAGTACCGAAGAGTTGCGAACGGTAGCACCGCCCCGCGGCGCGTTTCCGCCTAGTTCATTCGATGCCGATATCTTCGTTCCAGAGGTCGGGCTTGTCGCGGATGAAGTCGGCCATGAGTTGGATGCACCGTGCGTCGTTGAGGTTGATCAGTTCGACGCCGTGCTGTTTGAAGAGGTCTTCCGCGCCCATGAAGTTTTTGTTCTCGCCGATGACGACGCGGGGGATCTTGTAGAGCAGGCTCGTGCCGGTGCACATCACGCACGGGCTGAGCGTGCTGACGAGCGTGAGCCTGGGCCAGTCGCGCCTTCGGCCGGCGTTACGGATGCAGGCGACCTCGGCGTGGGCCGTGGGGTCGCCCGTCTGCACGCGCAGGTTGTGCCCGCGCGCGACGATATTACCGCCCGCGTCCGCCAGCACCGACCCGATCGGCAGCCCGCCCTCGGATAATCCCAGTTCCGCTTCCTTGATCGCTTCGTTTAACAGTGCCTGGTAGTCCATATCAACTCCATTGTCATTATTCGTCAAAAACATGATCCAGGATCGTTTCAGTAATGATGTTATTCAATTGCGAGTCTGGCACCACATAGTTCAAAACATTTGAATGCATGCTCGATTGATTTATTCACCTTGCGGAACGCCGACTCGTCATGCATAAATAAGCCGTAGGCGGCGATAACATTTCCGTAACATTCAATACCCTGCAATACTTTTGCCTCGATGAGACATTTGGCAACTTCAGTGCATACATGGGCGATGTCCGGTGTAACTTCGGCTACATAGATACGCCATCTCCACGAAGGGGATTTGAGTATTGTGTATCCAGAGACATTTTCCTCCAGCCGCTTGCTGAGCCAGACTCTCATGCTTCTGATGATAATAAATGTTGGAAGTGATTTAGTGCCTTTAACTGAAATCATCAGCATGGAATCAATAGTTGATCCATTATTCCGCTTCTTCGCGCGGCAGACGCCCGCCATCACTTCCTGATCCCCGACATCGATCCTGGCGACGGGGTCGAGTTCGACTCGCCCGGAGCCCGATAGCATTTTTAGTGACTTGAGCCCAAGCTCCGTGGAAGCCATTTTTTCATTTGGGACGCGCCAGCCTGATTGGATGAATGAGTCTTGCCATTTCAGGCGGAGATGATTTTTAACATCCCGGATATGCTTCTTGATCCAAAGCATGCCAATGAGGGGTATCAGAATTAATCCAATGAGTATAGCGCATACCGACAAGAGTCTAAGCAATACGTCAAGCATCCGCATTCATCTCAAGATGGGATAACACATCTGCAACTCTGTTATTATCCTATCACATGGGCCTGTTGTACCTGATCATCACCGCCATCGTCCTGCTCTGGCTGATCGCGCGGCGGGTTGGTGCGGGCGTTGACGCACCCGAAGCGTAAGACGTTCGCGGTGTGGCTGGGCAAGGGCGATCCGACGGACCCGGCGGACCTGCAACTCGGGCACAGGAGGTCACGTTCACGTTGTCGGACAACTCGCGTTCGCCGGGGTGGGTGATCGAGGGGCGGGATGCGGCACATTCTGCGGGTGGGGAAACTTCCGGGGCCGGGGATATTTCCGGGGGCGGGGGGGTGACGGTGGTGATCGTGCACGGGTTTGCGGACAGCCGGTACGGAGCGCTTAAGCGTGTGCCGTTGATCGTGCCTTTTGCCAGGCGGGTGGTGGTGTTCGACCTGCCGGGGCAGGGGGAGTCGCAGGCGAAGCAGGGCTACGGCGGGCTGCGTGAGCCGGACGATGTGCTTGCGGTGCTCGGGCAGTTGCCCCCCCCGGAAATACCCCCGGAAGTTTCCACGGACTCGCCTCTGAAAGATTCACAACGGATCGTGCTGCTGGGTTCGTCGATGGGCGCGGGTGTCGCGATCGCGGCGGCGGCGAAGGCGGAGGGGGAATTTCGTAAGGCCATCGTGGGCGTGATCGCGGAGGGGCCTTACCGGCTGTGGGACGAGCCGCTGCACAATATGTTCCGGTATAAGCGGTACCCGCGTTGGCCGGTCATCCCGCTGGCGGGGTTGTGGCTTCGGTTGACCGCAAAGGGGTTCAAGGACTTCGACCGTGCGAAACACGCCGCCCGGCTCGCCTGCCCGCTCTTGGTGTTGCACGGCTCGGAGGATGATCTGTGTCCGATAACCAGTGCCCGGCAGATCGCCGAGGCCGCGCCGGCGGGGCGGTTCGTCGCGATCGAAGGCGGCGGGCACAACGACCTGCCCGACGGGCACGAGGCGGCCTATTCCGTGGCGGTTGAGAACTTTATGAAAAGCCTTGGTGCCCGGGCCTGATCGGGTAAAATGGACCGCTTGGCCCCCGGAACCCCCGGCCCCCCGGAGTTATCCCCGGGTATTCCCCGGATGATCCCCGGCCCCGCACCGGGCCAAAATGGCCCGGCTATATAGCCCCGTCATCCTAGCGGGGTTTGCCTTGTGATCTTGGAGACCTACCGTGAGTGCATTAACCCTGCCCGACCTCTCAAAATCACCCAGCATCGACCAGGTCGGCGTCGAGGAGCGGGCCAAGCGGTTCCAGACCCGCAGCATCAAGAAGGCGTCCAAGGTCGATGCCCTGAAGATGGTCCTGAGCATGATCGACCTGACCACGCTCTCCGGGCAGGACACCCCCGGCAAGGTCAGGCAGATGTGCTACAAGGCCCGTCACCTGCACGACGCCGTCGCGGGCCTGCCCCATGTCGCGGCGGTGTGCGTCTACCCGACGATGGTCCACATCGCGAAAAAAGAACTCGAAGGCACGGGCATCCACATCGCATCGGTCGCGACCGGCTTCCCCACCGGGCAGTACCCGCTGGACGTGAAGCTCGACGATACGCGCAAGGCCGTGGCCGACGGCGCGGACGAGATCGACATGGTCATCTCACGCGGTAAGTTCCTAAAAGGAGAATACAACTACGTTTTCGATGAGATCGCACAAGTAAAAGAAGCCTGCGGCGGCTCCGGGGGAGCGCACCTGAAAGTGATCTTGGAGACCGGCGAACTCTCGACCTACGACAACGTCCGCAAGGCCAGCGATCTGGCGATGTATGCCGGGGCCGACTTTATCAAGACCAGCACCGGCACGGTCCAGCCCGCCGCGACGCTGCCCGTCACGCTCGTGATGCTCGAAGCCATCCGCGACTACTACTACGCCACCGGCAAGATGATCGGCATGAAGCCCGCCGGCGGGATCGGCAGCGCCAAACTCGCCATCCACTACCTGGTCATGGTCCGCGAAACGCTCGGCCAGGCCTGGCTCAGCCCCGACTGGTTCCGCTTCGGCGCAAGCCGGCTCGCCAATGATGTACTCATGCAGATCGTCAAACAATCCAGCGGCGCGTACCAGTCGGTGGATTACTTCTCGAATGATTAAGATTTTTTTCACCACAGAGGGCGCAGAGGTCTCAGAGAAGAAAAAGAATTAGACAGGATGACAGGATATACAAGATGATAAAGAGTCATACCCTGCCTTGGATTGATCCGGTTTATCCTGTCATCCTGTCTAAATGTATTTCTCTGTGTTCTCTGTGACATCTGTGGTTAAATCCCAATCGCTCCAAAGAATGGCAACGACATGACCCAGACCCAAGCCCCCAAGCTGAATTTTGATACCGACTGGTCCTATGCCCCCGCGCCCGAGACCGTGCCCGTGCAGATCGACGACCGGTACGGGTTGTTTATTGATGGTAAATTCGTCGAACCGGGCGAAGGCAAGTACTTCGACACGATCAACCCCGCGAACCGTAAGCGATTGGCCGAGGTCGCCGAGGCGAGTGCGGCCGACGTGGACAAGGCGGTCAAGGCCGCACGCAAGGCCTACGACAATGTCTGGTCGAAGATGCCCGCACGCGACCGGGGCAAGTACCTCTACCGTATCGCACGCATCCTCCAGGAGCGCGCCCGCGAGTTCGCGGTGATCGAGTCGATGGACGGCGGCAAGCCGATCCGCGAATCGCGTGACGTCGATATCCCCTTGGCGGCGGCGCACTTCTTCTATTACGCCGGCTGGGCGGACAAGCTCGATTACGCGTTCCCCGGCAAGACACCCAAGCCGGTCGGTGTGTGCGGGCAGGTCATCCCGTGGAACTTCCCCCTGCTGATGGCGGCCTGGAAACTCGCCCCGGCGCTGGCGTGCGGTAACACCGTCGTGCTCAAGCCCGCCGAGACGACGCCTTTGACGGCGCTCAAGCTCGCGGAGCTGATCCGGGACGCGGAACTACCGGCGGGTGTCGTGAACATCGTCACCGGCGCGGGCGCGACCGGCGCGGCCGTAGTGGGCCACCCGGGGGTCGACAAGGTCGCGTTCACCGGCTCTACTGAGGTTGGCAAGGCGATCATGAAGTCGATCGCCGGCACGAAAAAGAAATTCACCATGGAGCTGGGCGGCAAGGCCGCGAACCTGATCTTTGAGGATGCCCCGATCGACCAGGCGGTGGAAGGCATCGTCAACGGCATCTTCTTCAACCAGGGCCACGTCTGCTGTGCCGGCTCTCGGCTGTTCGTGCAGGAGTCCGTCGCCGACACGGTTATCCGCAAACTGCAGGACCGCATGCAGACGCTCATCGTCGGCGATCCGCTGGATAAGAACACTGACATCGGCGCGATCAACTCCCGGCCGCAGCTCGAAAAGATCGAGTACTACCTGAAGGTCGGCAAAGAAGAGGGCGCGGAGATGTGGCAGCCCAGTTGCCCGATCCCCGATGCGGGGTTCTTCTGCCGCCCGACGCTGTTCCTCAACGCCAGCCAGTCCCACCGCATCGTGCAGGAGGAGATCTTCGGCCCCGTGTTGGCCGTGCAGACCTTCCGCACCGTCGAGGAGGGCATCGCCAAAGCCAACAACACGCCCTACGGCCTGTCCGGCGGCGTGTGGACCGACAAGGGTTCCAAGATCTTCAAGGTCACCAACAGCATCCGCGCCGGCGTCCTCTGGGCCAACACCTACAACAAGTTCGACCCCGGCTCGCCCTTCGGGGGCTACAAGGAGTCCGGCATGGGCCGAGAGGGTGGGCTGCATGGGCTTAGGGAATATGTTTCGTTGAACTGAAACAGGAATTTGAAACAGTGATGAACGCTGATAAACGCTGATGTATTCGGATTGATTCCACCCACAGATACTTTCCTATCTGCGTTCATCATTGTTCCGTCTAAATAATCGAGATCACGAAATGAATCCCACACAATCAGAAACCCAGACAACCTCCCCCGCCCTCGACGCGTCCCCGCGTCTGGGTGTGCTCAAGACGTACAAGCTCTACATCGGCGGGAAGTTTCCGCGCACGGAGTCGGGGCGGTACTACAAGCTCACATCGCCCACCGGTGAGGTATTGGCGAATATGTGCCAGGGGTCGCGCAAGGATTTCCGCGAGGCGGTCGTTGCGGCGCGGGCGGCGCAGGGCAAGTGGGCGTCGGCTACAGCCTACCTTCGGGGTCAGGTCCTTTACCGTATTGCCGAGATGCTCGAGGGCCGAAGCGCGCAGTTCGCGTCCGAGCTGGTGCAGATGGGCGCGGAGCCTGACAAAGCCAGGGCGCAGGTCGCCTGCGCGATCGACCGGATGGTGTACTACGCCGGGTGGTGCGACAAGTACCAGCAGGTTTTCAGCAGCGTGAACCCCGTCGCGAGCAGCCACTTCAATTTTTCCGTGCCCGAGCCGACGGGCGTGGTGTCCGTGATCGCACCGGAAGCGAGCGGCTTAGCCGGGCTTGTGTCCATGATCGCGCCGATCATCGCGGGGGGCAATGCGTGCGTCGTCCTCGCCTCGAACTCACAGGCGCTTAGCGCCATCACGCTCGCCGAGGTGTTGCACACCTCCGACCTGCCCGGGGGCGTCGTCAACCTCATCACCGGCGACCGGGCCGAGCTGCTCGAACACTTCGCGTCCCACATGGATGTCAACGCCCTGGTCTACTGCGGCAACGACGCAAACGAGATCGAACAGCTCCGCACCCACGCCACCGGCAACCTCAAACGCACCCTCACCCGCGACCGCACCGACTGGCTCAGCGACAAAGCCCAAAGCCCCTACGACATCCTCGACACCGTCGAGATCAAAACCACCTGGCACCCGATCGGGGTGTGAGGTTGAAACTCGGATGGGTTCGGATGCAAACGGATCAGGAGGTATCCGCAGATTACGCAGATGCAGACAGGATGACAGGATCGGGCAGGATCATAACGGCTTGGATGCCGCAGGCCTGTTTCATCCTGATAATCCTGTCATCCTGTCTGCACACACTCTTTTTCTCCTGCTCCGTGTCCTCTGTGACCTCTGTGGTTAATCAGTAAAATGCTCCCATGCCTACCCAGACCCTCCACGTCGGTCCTGTCGCCATCGGTCCGAACAATCCTTTGGCTATCATCGCCGGGCCGTGCCAGGCGGAGAGCGAAGAACTCTGCGTCACCGTCGGCCAGGCGGAGCCGTGCCCGTTTCCGCTGCAAGGAGCTGGGCCTGCCATACATTTTCAAGGCCAGCTTCGACAAGGCGAACCGCAGCTCCATCCACACCGACCGGGGCCCGGGCATGGACGCGGGGCTTGCGCTCTTATCGAAGGTGCGCGACAAGCTCGGCGTCCCGATCACGACCGACCTGCACGAGCCGACCCAGGCCCAGGCGGTGGGCAAGGTGGTGGACCTGATCCAGATCCCGCGTTTCTTTGCAGGCAGACCGACCTGCTTGTCGCCGCCGCGAAGACCAGCTTAGGCCAAAAAATCGGCGTCAAGAAGGGCCAGTTCATGTCCCCGCCGATGAGAAGCACGTCATCACGAAATTAAACGAAGCGGAAGCTTCCGGGGTCATGCTGACCGAGCGCGGCACGTTCTTCGGCTACCACCGCCTGGTCAACGACTTCGCCGGCCTGTACGACATGATGCAACTAGGCCGCCCATCTGCTTCGACGTCACCCACTCCACCCAGCAACCCGGCGCGCCCCGACGGCAAAATCCACCGGCGGCGAAGGCCGGACACCATAGCGACCCTCGCAAGATGCGCCGCCGCCGGCGTCCGCTGCCTCTTCATCGAAACCCACACCGACCCAAAATCCGCCAAGTCCGACGCCGCGACGGTGCTGCCGTTGGAGACGACGTTGAAGCTGTTGGGGGAACGGCTGGGTTGCACAAAACCATATCCAGGTAATCCCAATTCTCGCCAGGCGATCAAGCCAATATCTCCGGGCCGCGCTGCTGTCTGGCTCGGTGGGGTGTCAACGTTATCTGTTACCTTTGTCACCCAACGCTTGTAATTCAAGATATTCGTCATCGCTGATAGCGTATAGTGTGTCGCCTTGGTCCAGTCGTATCATTGCGACGTCGAAGTCGTTCTCGTTACTTGCCCAGGCATGCACCTGCACCGTATCGCTGTCATGCAGTGACACACTCACGGAAACGGAGGGGTTGATTAGCCAATTTTAACGCCGTTGCACGGCCACATATCACGCTCATTTAGGTTAAGTAGTAAACGCTCGGCAAGCGTTGAAGTAATTTGATTTTGTATATCCGAAGATCGTGCTGCCGGAATTCCTGGATCGGATTTATCGCCGCAGCCATGGAGGGCTGTGATCAGAGCTATAAATACTAGGAATCGGGTAGCGATTGCCATAACTTCCAAGAATCGGTTGCAAACTGACAGCCGAGGAATGATTCGATCCAGCAACACTATTGTCGATCGCAGTATGTACCTGTCAACTGCGGGAACTAATAGTGGATTAGATGCAAGTAGCTTGAATGGAGGAGAGAGAAGATGTCCCCTCTATAAGATCGATCCTGCCCATCCCTTCATCCTGTCCATACCTACCTTGCCTCCCTCCGTGTCTCCGCCTTTACGATACCACCGCTTCCTGAACATCCAACCTCATAATCTGAAACACATCCCAGACCACCAGCAAGCCTATATCCCCGCCCGACCAGCCCCAAGAATCCGGAACCCTCCCCCGGCCCGCGTCGTCCTATCTATATAAAAGACCCGGGAGCGCCCCCGGAATATCTCCGGATCGCCCCGGAACCTCCCCGGCGGGGTATGATGTGTTAGTCGCGTGTCTTACGGAGCCCGCCGATGAACACGGTACATCTTGCCATCGCACGCACCCGTCGGCGGGTGGTCATGGATACCTGGCTGCGCACGCTGGGCTGGCTGGCGGTGGTCTGGGTCGGGTTGGCGGCGCTCGTGCTGGTGGCGGACCGGCTGGTCGGCTGGTCGGTCCCGACACCCCCGCCCCCGGAATGGTCACCCGTCGCATCCGCATTACTTATCTACGGCTCGATCGGCGTCATCCTCTTCCTGCTCGCCCCGGTCCTCGCCTGGCGGCGTCGGCCCAGTGAAAAGACCGCCGCCACGATGATGGACGAGCGGTTAGGCCTGAAAGACAGCCTGGGCACCGCGCTCTATGTCGAGACGCTCAAGGACGACCCCTTCGCCAAGCAGGTGCTGGCCGATGCGCACCGGGTGGCGTCCACGACGCGCATCGATGAGAAGTTCCCGATCCGGTTAGGCAAAGGCTGGGGCTACGCGCTCCCGGCCGCGGCGGTGTGGGCGCTGTTGTTCGTTTTCCTCCCGGCCAACATGGACCTATTAGGCGTGCGGCAGCAGCGCGTGCAGCAACAGCAGCAGCAGGCCCAGGCCGAGGAGGTGCAGCTACAGATCCTTGAGGCCAATGCCTTGCTCAAAGATGTCGAGACGAACGAGTCGAAACTCGACGAGGCCAACCCGGACGATGTGTTCAAGGAGTTGGCGTCGCTGACCAAACGCGACCTGACGAACCCGGACTTCCGCAAGGAGTCGATCTCGAAGCTCGCCGGCGTGCAGGAGAAACTCGACCGGGCGGAGCAATCCAAGCAGCAGCAGATCCAGACCGCCAAGAGCCAGATGAGCAAGCTCGACCCCGGCACGCGCGGCCCGGCCGACCGCTTCGTCGATGCCCTGCGCCGCGGCGACTTCGAGGCCGCTCAGAAAGAACTTAAGCGCATCGCCGACAGCCTGGAGGGCATGCCCCCGGCCGAGCAGCAGGCTTTGCAGCAGCAACTGCAAAACATGTCCGACCAGCTCCAACAGATGGCCGAGCAGCAGAAGCAGGCGCAGGCACAGGCCGAGCAGAACATCCAGGAGCAGCTTAAGCAGGCGGGCCTGACCAAACAGCAGATCCAGGAATTGCAACAGCAGGGCTACAACCAGCAGGCCGTGCAACAGGCGGTCCAGCAGTCGTTGCAGCAGCAGGGCATGAGCCAGCAGCAGGCACAACAGCAGGCCCAGCAGACCGCGCAGCAGGTCCAACAGCAGCAGCAACAGGCGCAGAACGCCTCGCAGTCCGCCACGCAGAACCAGGGCCTAAGCTCGTCCTTCGGCCAGATGTCCCAGTCGCTCGGCCAACAGGGTCAGCCCAATCAACAAAACCAACAACAGGGACAGCAACAAGGTCAGCAGCCCGGCCAGCAACAAGGACAACAGCAGGGCCAGCAGCCCGGTCAGCAACAAGGTCAAGGACAACAGCAAGGGCAACAGCAAGGGCAACAGCCCGGCCAGCAACAAGGGCAACAGCAGGGTCAGGGTCAGCAGCAAGGCCAAGGACAACAGCAAGGGCAGCAACAGGGCCAAGGTCAGCAGCAGGGCCAAGGCCAGCAACCCGGTCAGCAAGGCATGCAACAAGGTCAGGGGCAACAACAAGGCCAAGGCCAGCAGCAGGCACAAGGCCAGCAACAAGGTCAGGGTCAGCAGCAAGGCCAAGGACAACAACAGGGCCAGTTCCAGCAGGGTTGCGTGGCAGGGCCAGCAGCAGCTAAGCCAGATGCAGCAGATGCAGCAGCAACTGAATCAGATGCAAAACGCGCAGCAGCAGTTGCAGCAGGCGATGAACAACATGAACCAGCCGAATCAGGGCCAGCAGAGCACGGGCCAACAACAGCAGGGCGGTACGCCCGGCGGCAGAGAGGGCGGAAGCGGTGGCGACGGCAGGCCTTTGGGCCAGGAACGCCAGACCGGGCCCTACACAACCTACACCGAGCAGGACCTGCAAGAGGGCCAGGGCCGGGTCATCGCCAGTTGGCAGGAGGACGGCCAGATGTCCTCCGGCGAAGCCACCGTCGAGTTCGACAAGGCCATCACCGAGGCACGCACCGACGCCGAGCGGGCCGTCACCGAAGACCGCGTGCCACGCAGGTATCACGAGGCCGTCAAGGATTACTTCCAACAACTGCCCGACAGCCCCGACGAGGTCCGCCAGGCCCCGGCCGCGCCGAGGTGATCTTGAGTGGTTGGTGGTTAGTGATTAGTGGTTAGCGCCTGATACAGGAGTTGTGAACGGTTGAACCGCACTATCAAGATCAATCCTGACCACAATTCACCTGGCCCCATCACGACGAACCGATACCAAGCCTGTCGGCTTGTATTCTTCCAACCACTAACCACTAACCACTAACCACTAACCACTACATTGAACTTCATCCGCTTCGACCATCCCGAGTCCCTTTGGCTGCTGCTGTTGGCCGGGCCGATCGTCTGGCTTGGTTTGCGCAGCCTCGCGGCGCTGGAGCCGGCGCGCCGGTGGACGGCGATCGGGCTTAGGCTGGCGGTGCTCACGGTGCTGGTGCTGATGCTCGCGGGTTTGCAAGCCGTGCAGACACACGACGACCTGACCGTGATCGCCGTAGTAGACCAGAGCGAATCGGTCCGCCGTTTCGCCAAGCCGCCGACGGGTAAGGAAAACGACAAGCCCGGTGAGCAAACCGGGCCGGTGGCGCAGGATTTCACGCAGTATGCGCGGTCTTTCCTGAAAGACAGTGCTGATGACCGGCGCGGCGGCGACCGATTGGGTCTGGTGACTTACGACGGCAAATCCAGCGTGCGGGCTTTGCCCAGCGAAGCGGCCGACCTGGAATCCGGCACGATCGATCAGCCCACCGAAGGCACGGACACCGCCAGCGCGATCCGTTCGGGCATGGCGCTCTTCCCGCCGGACTCCGGGCAGCGCATGGTCCTGGTGACCGACGGCAACGACACGTCCGGCGACATCATCGCCGCCGCGCGCGAGGCCGCCGCCGCCGGCATCCCAATCGACGTGGTGCCCGCGCTGTATCAGGTCGAGCACGAGGTCATGGTCGAACGCCTGTTCGCCCCCAACGAAGCGCGCGAGGGCCAGACCGTCCCGTTGCGTGTCGTATTGCGCGCCACCCGCCCGGCCGACGGGGTAATCCAGCTCATCCACGACGACACCCCGATCGATCTGAATGGCGATGCGCCCGGCCGGGGCGCACCGGTCAGCCGGTCCGACTGGACGCTCGAAGAAGCCACCGCAAGTAACACGGGAGATGCGGATGGCAACACAATCGCTGCCGGATCAGACGAGTCGTTGTTAGGCCGGTACGTCGCCGTGCGCGAGGTCGATGTGCCGATGGGTTTCACGGGCGTGAACAAGTTCCGCGCGATCTTCGAGCCTGACGAGGGCGAAGACACAATGCAGGTCAACAACCGGGCCGAGGCGTTCACGCTCGTCTCGGGCAAGGGCCGGGTGCTGTTCGTCGACAACATCGGCGGTGAGAGCGGCAACATCCTGCCCCGCGCGCTGGCAAGCCGGGGCATTGATCTGGACGTCGTCACGCCCCGCGAGATGCCCTCAAGCATCGACCGCATGCAGCGCTACGACGCGATCATCCTGCAAAACGTCCCCTACGACGCCGTCACCCCGCCGCAGCAGCGCATGATGGTCAAGTACGTCCACGACCTCGGCGGCGGCTTGGTGATGCTCGGCGGGCCCGACAGCTTCGGCGCCGGCGGCTGGACCAATTCCGACCTGGACAAATACATCCTCCCGATCAACTGCCAGATCCCTTCGCAGACGATCCTGCCGTCGGGCGCGCTGGTCCTGGTGATCGACCGCTCGGGTTCGATGTCGATGCCGGTCGGGGGGACACGCAGCACCCAGCAGGAACTCGCCAACGAGGCGGCCGTGCTCGCGCTCAACACGCTCTACCCGCAGGACATGGTCGGTGTCATCGCGTTCGACGACCGCGCCTACTCGATCGTCAAGACCCAGCCCAACTCCGACCCCGCCGCCGTCGCCAAACTCGTGCGCAGCATCACGCCCGGCGGCGGCACGGAGAGCTACTACGGCCTGGAGATGGCCTACGAAGAACTCAAGGACCTGACCGTTCAGGACGCCGCCGTCAAACACGTCATCCTCCTGACCGACGGCATGAGCGGCGAACCCATCACCGGCGGCTACGTCAAGATCTGCGGCCTGATGCAAAAGAGTAATATCAGCCTCTCCACCATCGGCGTCGGCGACGGGCACAACGCACCACTGCTCAAGCAACTCGCCAACATGGGCAGCGGCAATTACCACCCCATCACCAACCCCTCTAATCTTCCGCAGGTCTTCATCAAGGAAGCCAAGACCATCCGCAAAAACCTCGTGAAAGAGGTGCCGTTCGTCCCGACCGTGCTGCCGACCGGTTCGCCGATCATGTCGAATCTGCTGGGCGTGCCGGAACTAAAAGGCATCGTCCTCACCGGCGAGCGACGCGACCCGCGCGTGATGATGCCGATGGTCGGCCCGGAGGGTGAGCCCGTGTTCGCGCATTGGCAGGTCGGGCTGGGGCGAAGCGCCGCTTTTACCTCCGACGCGACCAACCGTTGGGCGACCAGCTGGCTCTCCTGGGGCGGGTACCCCGACTTCTGGTCGCGCACCGTCCGCAGCATCGCACGCCCAAGCGCCACCCGCGACGCCGACCTGCTCGTGGCGATCCGTGACGGGCAACTCAACGTCCAGCTCGACGCCGCCTTCGACGCTCAACCCGCCACCGGCCGCAGGCAACGCGCCGGGTCGTTCGGCAACTTCCTCGACGTCAAGGGCAGCGTCCTTAAACCCGACGGCACGGTCGAAGCCATCACGCTCGACCAGGTCGGCCCGGGCCAGTACCGCGCAAGCTCTCTCGCCGACCAGACCGGCAACTACGTCGTCAGCCTGTTCATCGATTCGCCCGACGGCACACGACGCGCCGTGTTCGGCGGCGCGGGCAGGCCGCCCGGCGAGGAATTGCGGCGATTCAAGTCTAATTCTGCGGTGCTCAAGCAGATCGCGCAGATCACCAACGGCCGCATCCTCGACCCCGCCGCGCCCCAATCGGCCGGGCTGTTCGACCGAACCATCCCGTTCGAGACGCGATCCAAATCCGCCGCCCGCTTTGGCACGCTGCTCTACTGGCTGATCGTGCTGTTCATGCTCGACGTAGCTTGCCGACGCATCGCCTGGGACGCGGCCGCGATCTGGAACTGGTGCAAACAGCGAGTCGCGATCGTGCTGGCTTCGCTAAAGCCGCGCGAGGTGCAGGCCGAAGCGACGCTCGCCGCACTGAAGAACCGCCGGGCACAGACCGGGCAGGAGTTGGCCGAGCGTTCCACCGTGCGCCGTGTGCCCGCCGCCGGCCCAACCGAGGCCGCCGTCCCCGCGCCGTCGAGCAAGCGCAAGTTCGAGGCGGATGCTTCATTCGTTGCGTCCGACGATTTCGCCGAGTCCGTCGGCGGCGCAACCGAAAGCTCTGCTTACAAGCCTGCCACATCCGACCGCGACAACAACAAAGAATCAAACGCCGACGGCCCGACCACCAGCCGCCTCCTCGCCGCCCGCCGCCGGGCACGGGAGCAACGAGACGATACCTGACCATCGAACCAAGCGCCCGACAGCCACTGCGCATTAGTGAAGGGTAGACGCATGACCGCCAATATCAACGACGAGCAAAAAGTCCTCGAACAAGCCGACGCTTTCCGCAAAGACTATCAGGCCGTGCGTGAGCGAATCGCGCGGTGGATCGTAGGTCACAGCGAAGATCATCGACGGCGTGCCTGCCTATTCGTCGGCGGACACGCGCTGCTCGAAGGCGTCCCCGGCCTGGGCAAGACCCTTTTGATCCGCAACCTGAGTGAAGCCCTCTCGCTGGACTTTAGCCGTATCCAGTTCACCCCCGACCTGATGCCCGCCGACATCACCGGCACGACCATCGTCGTCGAGGCCCGCAATGACGACGGCACGACCTCGCCCATCTTCCAGAAGTTCCAGCACGGCCCGATCTTCGCGCCAGATCGTGCTGGCCGACAGAATCAACCGCCAGCACGCCCAAGACCCAGTCGGCCATGCTCGAAGCCATGCAGGAAAAGCCGTCACCGTCGCCGGTGAAACCTACACGCTGCAAAAACCCTTCTTCGTCGCAGCTGCAGAACCCCAGCATCGAGCAGGAGGCCTGGCCCCTTGCCCGAAGCCCAGCTCGACCGCTTCATGCTCAAGCTCGACGTCGGTTACTCGACCCGTGAAGAACTGCACGAGATCGCTAACCGCACGACCCGGGCCGAGCAGCCGAAGATCGAGTCCGTGCTTGATGAAGATCATCGACTACCAGCAGCTCATCCGCCGGGTCATCATCGCCCCGCACGTGCAGGACTACGCGATCCGCAACGTGCTCGCGACCCACCCGAGGGTGAGTACGCCTCAAAACTGTCCCGCCAGTTCCTCCGCTTCGGCGGCAGCCCCCGTGCCGTGCAGGCCCTGGTCCTCGGCGGCAAGGTCCCGCGCCCGCTACTCGACGGCCGCGCCCGCTCTCGGTCGACGACATCCGTCCGTCATGCTCCCCGCGCTTGCGCCACCGCGTGCTGCTGAACTTCGAGGGTCAGGCCGAAGGCATCACGGCGGACATGGTCTTAAACGACATCATGGATACGCTGCCGGTGGAAGCGGAAGGGATGAGGGTATGAGGAAGTAGCCACGGATGAACACGGATGATTCAAAACAAAGGGTGCGTGATTCTTGGATGATATCAACCGTCAAGTTGACGGCAATCACTATAGGCTTACCTGTATTTGGATTTGTTGTGTTCTTTCCGGGTTTATACATAGGTATATGGACGGCGTCGCTTTTTCGCTCAGAGCAAATGTATGAATCACCCGAGTCAGCGTTCTGGTCAATGTTATGGCGGGGTGGGGCAGGGATTATCCTGTTGGCTGCCGTTGTGTTTACATACATGGCTACCATGCTCTTCTTACTTTCAAGGCGTCCAGCTGTTTACTGGTTACATAAGACATGGATTGCTATACAGCCGAACATAGGGAATTGGCCCCTAAAGAGATTCAAGAATAATCCGTGTTCATCTGTGGCTAAATAAATCCCATGCCCGATACAGCGACACAACCCGAATCCCTCCTTTCCCCGTCCTTCATGCACCGGCTGGACAGGCTGGATGTCATGTCGCGCAAGGTCCTGATCGGGAAGATGCAGGGTGAACGGCGGAGCAAGAAGAAAGGGCAGAGCGTTGAGTTCGCGGATTACCGCAGCTACGTCGTCGGGGACGACCTGCGGTTTATCGACTGGAACCTCTACGCTCGGCTCGACAAGCTGTTCCTGCGTTTGTTCATGGAAGAGGAGGACCTGTCGGTCAGCGTGGTGCTGGACGTCACAGCGAGCATGGACTTCGGCGAGCCGAATAAGCTCCTCTACGCCAAGCGGGTCGCGGCGGCGCTATCGTACATCGGGCTGACGCATTACAACCGGGTGAACCTGTACACGTTCGCGGACACGGTCACGGACATGGCCCAGGGCATGCGCGGCCGTCGGCCGATCCCGCGCATGCTCGGATTCCTTCAGCGTCAGGAACCGATCGCGGGTGAGGCCGCCAGCGGCAACCTCGCCAATGCGTGTAAACGTCTTGCGCTGCTGCAACGCCAGCCGGGTGTGATCGTGCTGCTCAGCGACTTCCTAGACAAGGGCGATCTCAATCAGGCCCTGCGTTACCTCGCCGGGGAGAAGCACGATGTCTACGCGATCCAGTTGCTGTCTCCTCAAGAGGTCGACCCGGCCAAGGGCAACATCCTCGGCGACCTGCGCCTCCGCGACATCGAGGACGGCGACATCGCCGAGGTCTCCGTCAGCCCCGCGCTACTGAAAAAATACAAAGCCAACCTCCAGGCCTACTGCCAGCACGTCCGCGAGCAGTGCCTGAGGCGCGGCGTCGCCTACATGATCAGCGAGACGGATGTTCCGTTTGATACCCTGGTGTTGAAGTACCTGAGGCAGAAGGGCCTATTAGGATAAGTATTCTGTAGCTATGAGTTTTCTTTCTCCAGGACTGGCGCTGCTCTTTGCCGGGATCACCATCCCGCTGCTGGTGTCGCTTTATTTCCTGAAGCTGCGTCGGCGAATGGTGACGGTGTCGTCCACGCTGTTGTGGAAGAAGGCGATCCGGGAGATGCAGGTTAACTCACCGTTCCAGCGGATGCGGCGGAGTTTGTTGCTGCTGCTTCAGTTGTTGATCCTCGGCGCGCTGTTGTTCGCGATGGCCCGGCCGACGATGGAGACGATCGCGAATCCCGGCCAGCGTGTGGTGATCGTGATCGACCACTCCGGTTCGATGAACGCGACCGATGTCTCGCCGACCCGTCTGGACGAGGCGAAGAAGGCGGCGCTGGATTTGATCGACAGCATGGGGGCGGGAGGTGACAATGGCGGTGGCGCATCTTCAACAGGAGAAACTTCCGGGGGCGGGGGCACTTCCGGGGGGGCGATGGTGGTGAGTTTTGCGCAGAACGCCCAGGTGCGGCAGACGTTCACGAACGACCCGGTCTTGTTGCGTGATGCGGTGAAGCAGATCGACGCGACGGACCAGGTAAGCATGCTGGAGCCGGCATTAAGACTGATCGAGCCTTACGCGGCCCGGTCGTCCGCCGACGACAGCGAGGGGCTGGTCGTTTACATCATCAGCGATGGCCGTGTGCGCGAGGACGGCCGGGGTTTATCGCTGGCCGGAGCGACACTGAAGTACATCCCCATCGGCGGCGGCCCGGCGGGCAACGCCGGCGCGGCGGACCCGGACAACGTAGGCATCGTTTCTTTCAGCGCCCGGCGTGACTTCGACAAGCCCGAGATCGTCCAGGTCTTCGCCCGCGTCGCCAACTACGGCAGCGAACCGGTGAAAGCGAATCTAAGCCTGTCGCTCGACGGCAAGGTGACGCGCGTGCAGCCGGTCTCGCTCGGCGCGGCCCCGGCGGTGGTGGCCACCGGACCGGATGCGCCCGCAACGCCCACGAGCGGTTACGAGACTTCCGTCCAGTTCGACTTTGTTTTGCCGGGCACCGCCTTGCTTGAATTGTCACACGACCACGCGGACCAACTGCCAGTCGATGACAAGGCGAGGCTGACGCTCGCGCCGGCGCGGCGGCTGCGTGTGTTGCTGGTGACGGAGGGCAACGCGTTTCTTGCACGCGGTATCCAGAGCGCGGGTGTGCGTCAGCTCGCGATGATGACGCCGGCCAAGTTCGAGGACCAGGCACCCGAGTCGCTTAGCCGGGGCGGCTGGGAGGCGGCGGGGACATCGGGCCTTGCGGGCGAGGGCTTCGACGTGATCGTGTTTGACGGTTACAGCCCCACGACCACACCCTTAGTCGACAGCCTATACTTCGCCGCCGCGCCGCCGATCGAAGGCATCCGGCGCATCCCGTCGGCCGAAGAAGACAAACACACATCCGAGCGCATCCTGTACGCGGACGATTCGCATCCGCTGCTGCGTTACGTCGTGCTGGACGACGTGATCCTGTCAGGCCCCGGCCGGCTGGAGGTTTCGCCGCAGGCGACGGTGCTGGCGACCGGGCAATCCGGCCCGATCATGGCGGAGATTGTTCAGGACGGTGTGCGTCACGTCGTCGCCAGCTTCGATGTCCTGCAAAGCAACTGGCCGATCAAGATCAGTTTCCCGGTCTTCCTGGGTAATACGATGCAGACGCTGGGCCTGGGCGGTATGTCCGAGGGCGCGGGTGTTGCTTACCGCACGGGCGAGGTGGTTTCGATCCCCGCTGACACCGGCGACAGCATCACGTATACCGGGCCGGAAACATTGACCGTCCGCCGTACACAGGGCGCGGCCGTGCTGCCGCCGTTGGCGCGGGCCGGCATCTATACCACCGACGCGAAGGTTCAGCCGCCTTATGATCGTTTGGGTGTGAACCTGCTGGACGCCGACGAGAGCGACCTGCGCACGGCGGGTGTCTTAAATGTCAGCACGGTCGCCGGCGACACCACGGCGCAGCGGGCGGGGATCCGCCGTGAGGTCTGGCGGTGGTTTGTGTGGGGGGCGCTGGGGGTGATGCTGTTGGAGTGGTTGGTGTATACGCGGCGCATGCATTTGTAGATGAACGAAAGCGTACGAGCGCGACAAGTCACGTCGCTTCCTAACCATTACATGCTACATATGATGTTTGAGAAACGTGCTCAGCGGTGGGCGAGGTTTTTCTTGAACTCGCCGACGAGGTCGAGCTGGACCTTGTTGACCTTGAAGCCGGTGCGCTCTTGGAGTTCTTCCATGAGTTCAGTGGGGATGTGTTCGAGGATGCGTTTGCCGAGGTCTTCGGGGACGTCGATGACGTGGCCGGTCTTCCGGCAGCGCAGGTGCAGGTGGTCGTCGCCGGCGGCGTCGTAGCGTGTCGAACCGTTGCCGCCGCAGCCGGCGATCTTGTACGCCAGGCCCGCGGAGCAAAACGCTTCGAGTGTGTTGTAGACCGTCGCCAGGCTCAGGCCTTCGATCTGCGGTTTGACCGTCCGGTACAACTCGTCTGCCGTTGGATGGCAGCAGTGATGAGACAAAGCATCGAAGATAGCCCGGCGCTGTTTCGTACAACGCAGGCCGTGTTCCGAGAAAGCCTGTTGGAGGTCATCCGCCATGGTGTGAACGATCCGCTACTGACAGCCGGTCCAGAACAGATATCGACAACAATCAATCCCGCCCCGAGCTGCGGCGTGATACCACGGCAGAACATCTAACCATACGGCCAGAACCGGCCCGGGTCCAGCCTTATTTTCCCGATTAGCGGTGGTTTTTTGCCCTATACCGCCCGTGCATGCCATGCGGGGGGCGATAATCCTGCCGATCCCGCCGGGTCCGCACGGGGCCATAAACCGGTCGGGGTTTACGCCGACCACCGGGAGCGTACACTACCGGCCTATGGCCAAGAAAAAACGCTCATCGGGTGGCCTGACCTACGCCCAGTCCGGGGTCGATATCGACGCCGGCGACCGCTCCGTCGATCTGATCACCGGCCACCTCCGCCGGACCTACGGCCCGCGCGTGCTCGGTCGGGACGGCGCCTTCGCCGGCTGCTTCCGCCTGGACTACAACGAGCGCCTTTTCAAGCGCAACTACAAGGACCCCGTCCTGGTCGCCTGCACCGACGGCGTGGGCACCAAGGTCCTGCTTGCCGTGCAGATGGGCATCCACGACACGATCGGGCAGGACTGTGTCGCGATGAACGTCAACGACATGATCGTTCAGGGGGCCGAGCCTTTGTTCTTCCTGGACTACGTCGGCGTGCATAAGGTCGTACCCGAGCATATGGAGCAGATCGTTAAGGGCGTCGCCGACGGCTGCCAGCTTGCCGGTTGCGCACTGATCGGCGGCGAGACCGCGGAGATGCCGGACGTTTATAAGGAAGGCGATTACGACCTGGCCGGGTTTGCCGTGGGTGTCTGTGAGCTGAAGCGCGTGATCGATGGCGAACGCGTGGAGGTGGGCGATGTCGTGATCGGCCTGGCTTCCAGCGGCATCCACTCCAACGGCTACTCGCTGGTCCGCGCTATCA
>JAWKTA010000064.1:0-27491 GCA_041402025.1 Phycisphaerales bacterium
GTGAGGTCACGCTCGCTTCCACCACGGGCAACGTCAGCACCACGCAACTCGGCAAGTCCGTCACCGCCGGCTTCAACACCACCAGCTCGATCAACCGCAAGCCCGGCGGTGTCAGCATCAACGTCGAGCTTGCCAACCTGATCGACGCGAAGAACCAAATCAATACCTCGGGCCTGTCTGCGTCGGTCAACGGCAAACTCACCAACGCGCCGATCGCCGCGATCCTCGACGAGATGATGCCGGGCACGACCTACGGCCTGGCGACCCGGGCACTGGGCCCGGTCGTCGATGCCACCGTCAACCTCAACACCGCACCTCGCAAAGACGGCAAGGGCATCGCCGGCGGCTTCGACCTGGATCTCTTGACCGACGGCGGCGAGGCGGGTTTGCAGTCCGCGCTGATCGGGAAGTTTGATCTCGGTGAGGAGGCGGTGCAGGCCGGCCTGGCTGACGGGTCGTTTGCCAAGTTCCGTGTGACCCCCGGACTGATCAAGGCCTACCAGGAAGCCACCGTCGTCGAGCAGGACACGCAAACGAAAGCCAAGCCCTCGGACGTCACGCTCGGCGGGCCCGCGACTTTCCGCCTGGACCTGACCAAGGCTTCGGTGCGTCTGCTGGCCGGCCCGGACGGGTACAAGCCCGACCCGGCCACCATCCAACTCGTCGGTCAGCTGAAAAGCCCGAAAATCCAGCTTGATCAGAACGGCAACCTCGCCGCCACGCTCAAAGGTTTGCTCGTGGATATCGCGGCCGACGGCCCGACCGGCGACACCACGCTCGCGCTTAACGCCAATATCGATTACCCCACACCGGCCGGCGAAGAACCCAAGCCCGGCTCGATCATGTCCCGGACCACCGTCCACGGCCTGTTCGACAGCACCGGCCAACTCACGCTCGATACAGCGTCCTATGAGACCGCCACGCAGATACGCCAGGCGCCGATCGACCTGGTCGATGCGTTGTTTGATATGCAGGGCGATCTGTCGGGTTCCGTCGGGCCGAGGGCGCTGCTCGACGCGTCCGGCTCGTACACGCCCAGCGATGCCAACGGCTCCGGCGGCATCGACCTGGCGCTTAAGAGCAAGACCGCCAGTGCGGATATGAAGCTCTTGATGGAAGGGGGCCGTTGGACGCTCAAGGCTGATGCGCCGCTGAGTTTCCAGGTCACGCCCCGGTTGTCGCAGACGATGCTCAAGAAGGTCATGCCGTTCTTGGGTAGCGCGGTCTCCGCGCGGCTGCCGATCGGCGTGACGGTCAAGCAGGAAGGCTTCTCGGCCCCGGTGAAGGACCTGGGCATCACCGACGTCGCCGCCGACGTGCGCCTCGAACTGGGCGAGCTGGACCTGCGCGGCGAGGGTGTATTGAAGAGAATCCTCGAACAGCTCGGCGTCGGCGACCGCAGCCTCCTCAATGCCAAGTTCAGCCCCGTCACGATCAACCTTTCCGCCGGCAAGCTCTCGTATCAGGGCCTGACCATGGGCATCGACGACATCGTGCTCGGTTTCTCCGGCAACGTCGACCTGAATACCAGCCGGCTCGACCTGAAGATGACGATCCCGGGCTCATCGCTGGCCAATATCAGCTTCTTGAGCGGCAAGATCGATCCTAGCCATGTGATCGTGGTCCCGCTGACCGGCACGTTCGATCAGCCCACGATCGACGTGAAACTGCTGACCGGCGAGATCGCCAAGCTCGCGGTCAAGAGCCAGCTGCAGGATGTCGTAGGCGGAGCGGTCGGCGGGAGCAAGACGGGCAATCAGGCCGGGGGGCAGGCCGGCGACAGCATCGGTGACAAGGTCGGCGAGAAGGTCGGCGGCGAGGCCGGCGCGGTCGTCGGCGGGATCATTAACGAGATCCTCACCGGCTCGAAAACCACGGACAGCACCGATGCCACGCAGACCCAGCAGAAAGACACGGCACAAACCCCCGCGCAGGCAGGCACTGAAGAAGCCGCCGATGAAACACAGTTAACCCCGGAAGAGCGTGAGGCCCGCAAGGAACGCCGCCGCCTCCGCCGGGAAAGACTCGAGCGTGAGCAGGCCGAACGCGAATCGCAAACACAATAGCCCCGATCCGCGTTAGAATCCGCTCACTATGACCACACAGACCACGATCGACCCCACAACGATCCCGATGCGCCGCCGGCGTTTCGGGCGGACCGAATTGCAGATGCCCGTCTTCAGTTGCGGCGGCATGCGCTACCAGGAGGGCTGGCAGGACAAACCGATCAGCGAGATCGGCAAGGAAAACCAGGCCAACCTCGAAGCGACGATCCGCCGATCCGTCGAATTGGGCATCAACCACATCGAGACCGCACGCGGGTACGGCCCCAGTGAACGCCAGCTTGGCTTGGTGCTTCCTAAACTCCCGCGCGAGAAGCTCATCGTGCAAACCAAGGTCGGCCCCGAAGCCGATCCCGAAGTGTTCCGCAAGAACCTCGAGGAGTCGTTCGATCGCCTGCAACTCGATCACGTCGACCTGCTGGGCCTGCACGGGATCAACGACCAGAAGCGTTTCGACTGGGCCTGTAAGCCCGGCGGATGTTTCGACGTGGCGCGTGAGTTTCAGAAGCGGGGCAAAGTGAGGTTCATCGGCTTCTCCACGCACGGCCCGCTCGACATCATCCTGAAAGCCATCCGCCACGGCGAGCCCGAGGTCGGCAAGGGTTTCGATTACGTCAACCTCCACTGGTACTACATCTTCCAGCGTAACTGGCCCGCCATCGAAGAGGCGACCCGTCGCGACATGGGCGTATTCATCATCAGCCCGTCGGACAAGGGCGGCATGCTCTACAAGGCCCCGCCGAAGCTGACCGAACTCTGCAAGCCACTGCATCCGATCGTGTTCAACGATCTTTATTGCCTGATCCAGAAGAAGGTGCACACGCTGAGTGTCGGGGCGTCAAAGCCGAGCGATTTTGATCTACATATGGAGGCGGTATCGCTGATGGACCGGGCCGAGGAACTGACCGCCCCGATTGTCGAAAAACTGAGCAAGGTGATGCGCGACGCGACCGGCGTGAGCCACCCCGAGGACATGGCCAAGGGCATGGCGGACTACACCGAAACCCCCGGCGAACTGAACCTGGAGATCATGCTCTGGCTGCGCAACCTCGCGGTCGGTTGGGACATGACCGAGTACGGCAAGATGCGGTTCAACCTGCTGGGTTCGGGTGATACCTGGTTCCCCGGCGGTAAGCCGAGCAACCTCGATGACGTTGACCCGGCGGAACTGGTGAAGGCGGCGGGTGATTCGCCGTTCGCCAAGGATGTGCCCAAGCTTTTGCGCGAAGCGAACGACCTGCTCGGCGGCGCGCCGGTCAAGCGGCTTAGCGAGAGTTAAGGCTCGTCGTCACGGTAACAGGCCCATCACCAAACCCATGATGAACAGCGTCACGATGTATTTCAGCACCGTGATGATGACGATCAGGTTCAACGCTTCCATCCCGTCGAGG
Organism: Phycisphaerales bacterium; assembly: GCA_041402025.1. Lineage (GTDB taxonomy): Bacteria > Planctomycetota > Phycisphaerae > Phycisphaerales > Phycisphaeraceae > JAJRRS01. The sequence continues at coordinate 3,455 of JAWKTA010000064.1, forward strand.
TCGAAGAGGATGGAGATCAAGGCCCAGTAGATACAGAACGAGGCGAACCCGCCGACGAAGACGCCCATCAGGTCGCCGCCGAGCAGGTGCGTGATAATCGCGCCGATCGCGGCAGGCCCCAACACCACGGCTGCGAGCTTGAAGAGTGCCTGCCCCAGCGGGCCGAACGCCACATCCAGCAGCTTCACCGCGATGATCATCGCCGCCAACAGCATGGGGATGGTCAGCGCTACGTCCACACCGACATAGATCGCCGCACGCACGGCCCCGGCGGTGGCGTCCCCCGTGAAATACATCTGTTCGACGAACCGGACCACCAGCCCCAACACGATCAGGCCCAGCGGCAGCCAGAGGTCGATGAAGATCGACGCCTGCGCCTCGTCCTCCCGATCGGCCAGGGCACTGCTGACCGCGCTCGGTCCGCCGACGGCCGCCAGCGGATTGCCGGCGATGCTGGCGGGAAGAGCACCGGCCGGCGCGGCTGCGTCCCCCTCTGCGACGGTGGTCTGCATGCGCTTGCCCTTGCGCAGGTTGTAACCGCACTTGATGCAGATCACGGCCCCGGGGTTGATCGACTGGTTGCACGCGGGGCAGCGCCCGGTCTGGGCGGCGGCCTGCTGGGCGGGGGTCGGCGGCGGCTCGGCGACCGTTTCGTCCAGGCCCGTCAGGTCCAGATCGTAAGTGTCTTCCTGGGGCTGGGGTTGGGGTTTGTGGTTCTCGGGCAGCGGATCGATCGCCTCGGCGACCCGGCCGGGCACCGTGGGGATGCGGATCCGCTTGCTGCAGCTGGGGCACTGGGCCTTGCGGTCGGCGATCCGGGTCGTCCACTGGAACCGCTTGTTGCAGTGCGGGCAGATGAAGATTTTGCTGGTACCCTTACTCATCCATACCCCGTCGGACTCACGGAAAAGATTAGGCTCGCGGCCGGCGGGGGTATTGTCAAGTTTCGCCCGGCGGGGCACTTGCCCCGGAAACCCGCCTTGGCGTGGCGTCGGCGGGAGACTATGCTTAGGCCCGAAACACACGGATGTGAGAGATTTTTACCCATGACAGTACCCCTCCTGGACCCCAACCGGCAGCACGACGCACTCATGCCCCAGCTTCGGCAGGCCTTTGAAGAGGTCACCCGCTCCGGGCAATTCATCCTCGGCGAATATGTCTCCCGCTTCGAGCAGGAGCTGGCCGCCTACTGCGGGGTCAAGCACGCCTTGGGTGTGTCCTCCGGCACCGACGCCCTGGTCCTGGCCATGATGGCGATGGGCATCGGCCCCGGTGACGAGGTCATCACCACCCCGTTCAGCTTCTTCGCCACCGCGGGCAGCATCGCACGGTTAGGCGCCAAGCCCGTCTTCGTCGATATCAACCCGCGCACCTACAACATCCAGACCGCCGACATCCAGGGCGCGATCACTAAGAACACCAAGGCCATCATCCCCGTCCACCTCTACGGCTTAAGCGCCAACATGGACGCGGTCATGGAGGTCGCCAAGGCCCACAAGCTCAAGGTCATCGAAGACGCCGCCCAGGCCTCCGGGGCGCGCTTCCACGGCAAACCGGTCGGCTCGATCGGCGACGTCGGCTGCTTCAGCTTCTACCCGACCAAGAACCTCGCCGGCCTGGGCGACGGCGGGGCGGTCACGACCAACGACGACGCGCTCGCCCAGAAGATGCGCCAGCTGCGCAACCACGGCGCGGACCGGGCCGACAACTTCCCCGACGTCGGCGGCAACTTCCGGCTCGACGGTATCCAGGCCGCCTGCCTGAGCATCAAGCTGCCGCACCTGGACGAGTGGTGCGACAAACGCCGCGAGCACGCCGACCGTTACGGCCGTGAACTGGAAGAGGTCGCGATCACGACCCCGTTCGAGGTCCAGAACCGTCACCACGTCTACAACCAATACACCGTCCGCGTCCGCGGCAAGGGGATGCGTGACGGGTTGTGCCACCACCTGACCGCCTGTGGCGTTGGCAACCGCATCTACTACTCGCAGCCGCTGCACCTCCAGCCGTGCTTCAAAAATCTGGGCTACGCCCCCGGCAGCCTGCCATACGCCGAGGAAGCGAGCAAGCAGGTCCTGAGCCTGCCCGCGTTCCCGGAGATGACCACGCAGGAACAGGACGAGGTGATCAGCTGTATCCGTGAATTCTTCGCCGCCGAGTGAGGGCCTATTGAACGATCGGCCGGACAACCCGGGCCAGGACCACGCGCCGAAACCCGCCGACGAACAACTCGTCAGCGGCGAGGGCTGGCGTCCCTACCCGGCGACGATGCTCGGCCCGGAATCGGGCACCGCGGGACGCGCCCACCGGGCAGGCGGTGAAACGCTCGTCAGGCTCGAGTCCGTCTCCAAGAGCTTCGGCACGCTCCGTGTGCTCAACGGCGTCAGTCTCAATATCAAGCGTGGGCAGACGACCGTCATCATCGGGCCGTCCGGCACGGGCAAGAGCGTATTGCTCAAGCTCATCGTCGGTCTGCTCAAGCCCGACCGGGGCGAGGTCTACTTTGACGGCGCTCGCGTCGATACCATGTCGCCTTCCGAGCTGGTCCAGATACGCAAGGAGATCGGCTTCCTCTTCCAGATGAGTGCCCTGTTCGACTCGATGGACGTCGGGCAGAACGTTGAGTTCCCGCTGGTCGAGCACACGAAAATGACCCACGCCGAGCGGGACGAGCGGGTGGACCGGGTGCTCCGCATGGTCGGTTTGTCCGGGCTGCAGCGCAAGTGGCCAGGGTCGATGTCCGGCGGGCAGCAGAAACGCGTGGCCCTGGCCCGTGCGATCGTGCTTGAGCCGATGCTCGTCATGTACGACGAGCCGACCACCGGGCTGGACCCGATCCGCGCCGACCTGATCAACGAGTTGATCATCGCCTTGAACACCAAGTTCGGGATCACCAGCATCGTGGTCACGCACGATATGGCCAGCGCCGCGAAGATTGCGGACCGGATGCTGCTTCTTTACGATGGAAACATCATCTGCGACGGCGACCCGGAGACCTTCCTGCGCAGCGAGAACCCGTTGGTGCAACGGTTCATCCAGGGACAAGCCGACCAGATGGAGCTGGACTCGATCCAGCAGGGGCTGGGAGCCAACCAATCGGGGAATTGACTTCTAGGGGGGACGGCAAGGACCGCCTGCACCTGAAACCGGTACGGAGACGACGCGATGAAAGAAAGCACGGTCAGCACCATCGTTGGCGCCACCACCATCGCCGGGCTGATGGGACTGGCGTTTTTGATGTTCAAGATCGGCGGGCTGTCCAAGGCCTTCGAGCGCGGCTACCACGTCACCATCGAACTACCCACCGCCGGCGGGCTCCACAAAGACAGCCGTGTCGTCTTTAATGGCATCGACATCGGCCGTATCGAGTCCGTCAACTTCCAGGAACACCCCAAGGTCGGCGTGGTCGCGGTCGCGCTGATCACCGAAGATCAGTTGAAGCTCCCCGACGATGTCATGGTGACCGCCAGGTTCCCCTCGCTGCTGGGCGGCTCGGCCGTCGCCGACATCACACGCGACCCCGGCGAAGTTACCGGACACCTGCCCACCGACGGCAGCGCTGTCATCCTCGGCGAGCCGGCCGTGGACTTCTCTCTCATCGCGGAAGAGCTCCGTAATGCGCTCGGCGGCCCGATGCAGGAGTTCAAGCGGATCTCCGACAACTTCGACGCGCTGAGCAAAGAATGGACGCTCGTCGCCGAGAACATCAACCAGCTCGTCGAGATGCGCAGCACAGGTGACGTGGATAACGGCGACGCTGTGGGTAACCTCGCGACCGTGCTGGCCCGCGCCGATCAACGGCTCGCCGAACTCAAGCAGGCGATCGAGGGCGTCAACCGCTACGTGAATGATGATGAACTCCGCGGCGACGTCCGCGCCACCGCAGCCAACGCCCGGGAACTGAGCCAGCGGTTTAACGACAGCCTGGACACCCTGCGTGCCCGTTACGTCGCCGTCGCCGATGACCTGAGCGCCGCGGTTCAGACCATGAAAAAACTCGGCGACAAGACCATCGAGGGCGGCGGCACGCTCGGCAAGATGATGACCGACCCGGCCCTCTACGAGAACCTCAACGATGCCTCCGAACGCCTCAAGACCGCGATCGACGACGTCCGCCTGCTCGTCGAGAAGTGGAAGGCCGAAGGCCTGCCCGTGCAGTTTTAGTTTAAGCCGTTAGCAGTCAGCCCATAGCCATTAGCCAGGAAGTAACTGATCGCTGTAAAATGCCCTCCGCCGCTCGCGGCTTAGCGCTCCTAAACTAACGGCTAACCGCTAGAGGCTAACGGCTCCCACCCATGAAATACGTCATCATCATCCCGGACGGCGCGGCGGACCTGCCCGTCGACGACCTCGGCGGCAAGACCCCGCTCGAAGCCGCCAAGACCCCCAATACCGACAAGCTCGCCAAATCCGGCCGGCTCGGCACCGCCGCCACCACACCCAAGGGCATGCCTTGCGGCAGCGACGTCTGCACCATGTGCCTGCTCGGCTACGACCCGACACGCTACCACACCGGACGCGCCCCGCTCGAGGCCGCCGCGCTTGGCATCGAGCTCAACGACACCGACTGGATCTTCCGCGTCAACTTCGTCACCGTCATCGACGGCAAGATGCAGGACCACTCCGCCGGGCACATCTCCGACGAAGAGGCCCGCCGCCTGCTCAACGACTTCGCCACGCAGGTCGAACTGCCCGACGCGGCGCTCTACCCCGGCGTCAGTTACCGCAACATCCTCGTCGATTCCTCCGGCCGTGACTGGTCCGAACTCGTCACCGTCCCGCCGCACGACATCCCCGGCGAACCGATCCTCAAGCACCTGCCCGTCGGCGGCGAGTACGCCAAGCTGCTGCACACCCTGATGGACCGCAGCGCCCAACTCTTCGAGAAGCACGAGATCAACCTCACCCGCCACGAGATGGGCGAACTGCCCGCGACGCACCTGTGGCCCTGGGGCCAGGGCCGCAAGCCCTCGATGCCCAGCTTCGAGTCGCGCTTCAAGCTCAAGGGCGCGATGATCACCGCCGTCGACCTGCTCGCCGGTATCTCGCACTTTATCGGCTGGGACCGACTCGACGTGCCGGGTCAGACCAGCTACCACGACAACGACTACATCGCGACAGGCAAATACGCCGTCGAGGCGATCGACAAATACGACGTCCTGTGCGTCCACGTCGAGGCCCCCGACGAGGCCAGCCACGCCGCCGACGTTACGACCAAGGTCGCCGCGATCGAAGCGATCGATAAGCACGTCGTCGGCCCGATCCACGAGGCGCTGCTTAAACGCGGCGAGGACTGGCGCATCCTCCTGTTGCCCGACCACTACACCCGGGTCGATAACCGCAAGCACCACCCGACCCCCGTCCCGTTCCTCATGGCCGGCAAAAACATCCATCCCGTCCGCGAGGTCCCCTTCAGCGAAGCCAACGCCGACGCCGCCGACCTGCACATCGACTTCGGCCACGAGTTGATGGAATACTTCCTGCACAGCGGGCTGGGTTGATCACCCGTCGGGCACGGACACGCTTAATCGATTCCAAGTTCATGGCGTTGTTGCAGGCTCATCCGTTGGATGACCGTCTTGTTGTGTTGCCGAGGCCGGTTCACAAAATACCACCACAGAACGCGGAACGGCCAGAGCCGCAGCGATCGGATGTACGCGATTTGTTGTTTAATCTCGGCAGTGATTAACTCGATTGTCTGGTCATTTTCAATAGGTTTAAGCTGACGCAGATCGCTCGGCGCGACGACCGCCTCCATCTCCGTGTGCAGTTGCCAAAGCCTTTCAATGTCCCACGTATTGAACTGCTGCTGATAGATTCCCGGGAATACAGGGAACATCGGGCCCTCGTTATTGCCTGCGGTCGTCAGGCTGTACCCCAGGCCGAACGTGCTGGTGATATCGATTACGGTCTTGCTCGTGACATTCTCCCCCTCGGCAACTATCACCGAGATATGGGTATAGCTGTTGCGCTGTTTCCACAAGGCGATCGTGGTTCTGACATTCGTCATCCGGGTCTGAAACGCGCCGTCCCACACAAAATCATGCATGGCCAACCAGTCAGCCCCGACCGCCTCACGTCCGTACGCTTCGATTTCCTGTGCTTCGGGGCCGGTAACCAGCTCGATTGTCAGGTTGTCCAGTTGATTAATGATAAACCAGCCGAGGCCTCCAATGGCTCCCAGAAGCACCACGACAGCCAAAAAAAGAAACTCGATATGATCAATCAGAAACGAAAAGACATCCGCGAGATTCATGAGTGACCCCCCATGTGCCTATCGGTTGTGTCACCTTCCCCACCCGCCCTTGGGCTTGTCGTCTTCGACCTCGCCCACGATCACGGCGCTGCTGCCCATCGCGTAGAGCTGGTCGAGTTGTCGTCGGCCGATGCGCACAGACAGCGTGACCTTACTGCCCTCGTAGTTGCGTTCGAGCACGTTGGCGCGGTTTTCCAGGAAGTGGATCGCCTTGCCATCCGCGCTGGATAGCTGCAGGTCCAGGTCCAGCGTGCCGCCACGGGCCTCGCCACGCACCGCTTCGATCACCGTGCTTAACCCCTCATGCGTCTTGGCGCTGATCGGCAGGCTGCCCGGGTGTTCCTGCTGAATAACTAACAGGTCCGCGTTGTGCGTCAGCAGGTCGGTCTTGTTCAGCAAGAGCAGCCGCTTCGGCTCGGTCGCGCCGATGTCGTCGAGTACCTCCATCACCGTCCGGTACTGCTGCTCCGCCCGGGGGTGCGACACGTCCAGCACGACCAGCAAGAGGTCCGCATGGATCGCCTCTTCGAGCGTGGCCTTGAACGACGCGACCAGGTGGTGGGGGAGGTTGCGCACGAACCCGACGGTGTCCGAGAGCATCACCGTGTCGCCGCCGCCTAAGTCCCACTTGCGGGTGCGCGTCGAGAGTGTGGCGAAGAGCTTGTCGTCGGCATATGCGCCGCCTTCCTGCCCGCTCGCCGCATGGATCGCGGTGTTAAAGAGCGTGCTCTTGCCCGCGTTGGTGTACCCGACGAGGCAGACGGTGAAAAAATCCTGGTTGCGGGCGCTGACCTCGCGCTGCTTGCGCCCCTGAACTTCCTTGATCTCGCGCTTGAGCTGCGCTTTTTTGCGCTGCACGATCCGGCGGTCGATCTCGAGCTGCTGTTCACCCGGGCCGCGCGTGCCGATCCCGGCCGGTGCGCCGCCGACGATGCGCCCGGTGGCTCCACATCGCACGCAGACGCGGGTACGTGGTATTCCATGCGCCAGCTCGACCTGCAGCCTCGCCTCGTGCGTTCGGGCGCGGGCGGCGAAGATATCCAGGATCAGCTCGCTGCGGTCGATCACCTTCCGCTCGACGACTTCTTCGATGTTCCCGATCTGGGAAGGCGACAGGTCGTTGTCGAAGATGACCACCTGGGCCTTGTGGGCCTCGCACATCATGCGAAGCTCCTCGACCTTGCCCTTGCCGATGAACGTCGCGGCGTCCGGCTTGGCGCGTTTCTGCATCAACTGGTCGCAGCAGACCGCCCCGGCCGTGTCCGCCAGCGACCGCAACTCCGCCAGCGGGTCGTGCGGGTCCGCCCCGTCATCGGGCAAAAGACAGGCCACGAGGATCGCCCGCTCCTGCTGCACCGCCAGTTGTTCCCGCTTCATCTGCTCCATAGACCGGGCATTGTAGCGGCGCCAGCCGCTCGCGGCTTAGCGTTCTTGAATGGATGTTTCTCACCACCCCTGCACCCCCGGAACCCCCAACTCCCGCCGCACCTCACCCACCACTCTACGCAACCCGCTTCCCCCGCCGACCCGCCACCAGCCCCGCACCCACGCCCAAAAACCCCAACGTCGTCGGCTCGGGGATCGTCGCGACGAAGATGCCCGAGGTACCGTCGGTGAAGTTGAGAATAAAAGCGAGTTCCCCGGCGTCATTAAATGGCGTGGCTCGCCCATTTTCATTACCCGTGTCGACCGTCAAAACCAAGGATTGTATCGTGCGAAGGTCTTGAATCAGCGGATCGTCATTGACGTCGAATAAATCACCTTTACGCAATAAGTTGAGTTTACCGTCTCGATCGGTCGCCCAGATGCCGTCTTCATTCGCAGTGATCACATCGGGTCCAGTTATTCTTCCCCAGAATGCGATTTGCCCCGCGTTGTTGAACAGGGGTTGCCCCAAGCTGCTGAATGTTAACGGATGATGTGGTGTCCGGGGCAGTGTCTCCTTCGCGAGCCACTAAGCCCAGCACACCGGAGCGTTCGGATCAGATTCCGATGTTGTTTGGTACATCCACACCAGGGCCGTTGAGACTTCCCAAAAAGGCGATCTGTCCAGCCGCTATTAAGTATCAGGTGATTGAATGTGCTAAATATTGTTCCTGTGTTTGTACCTGGTGCTTGGTCGCCTCTTTGCACGACTAACGTCAATGCGTCATCACGCTCCACCCATATGCCCGTGTTATTGTTGGAATCTATGGCAGGACCGATCAGGCCGGCGGTGAAGGCAACCTTGCCCGCCGAGTTCAGGACCGGGGGTCGAAGCCAAAGAAGACTGTGTCCGCAGGCGCCGGGGCAGGCTCCGCATCAGCCGGCCACTTGAACGTTGACCCGAAGCATCCGACCATATCCCGCCAGCGAGTCCACCAAACAATCCCGGCTCGTGATAGAACCTCTAAATGCCGTATGTCCGGCGTCATTCAGCGCGGCGCTTGTTGTTCGGGCATAGACAATACCCGGGTCTTCATCAGGCGATTGGTCCCCCGACTTGACAACAATACTTAATTCCCCAAATCCACCGGACCAGATACCTGTTTTGGACAACCCATCAAGATCAATCCCGGAGAAGGCGCTTGCGAAAATAACTTCGCCCGCGTTGTTGAAGACTGCAGATTCGAAGAATCTATTGAAATCAAGCGCCACGCCGGGACCAATTGCGGGGATCGCATCCCCTCCTCTAGCTACTAGATTTACATTGCTTGAGTCGCCCAGCCAGATGCCTGTATAGTTATTAAGATTAACTCCTTCACCATTTAGTGTTCCCAAAAAAATAGTTTGCCCCGACGAGTTGATGAGCGGTTTAGACAACGCAAAGAACACAGCGCTGCCACCTGTGCCCGGTGCGATTTGGCCTCTTCTGGCGATAAGGGAAAGATTGCCTGAGCTTTCTGACCAGATACCATTATTGTTATTTCCGTTTACGTTGGGCCCTGCGATAAAACCGTTGAAAGCAATATGACCTAGTTCATTGATAACGAGATCGCTGAATCTGTTATAAACTACGCCTGCAGTGGTATCAGGTGCCGGATCGCCGGACAGCACTCGCGCCTCAATACTCACGGCATGAACCGGGAATGTTGCGAAATCTGTAATTCCGACAATGATTAAACCGATCGCGCTGAGTTTGAATAGCTTCCCGGTCATGCTTCGTTCTTCCTACAAATGAATACTCGATCCGGTCATACAAACGGCACGGCTTTCTCCCGTTCCCGCGTATGGCCAGGTGAGCTGGCGATAGGCAGACCCGAGTATCGCATGATCGGGCAGGGTGTCAACGGGTTTGGCTGATAATTCGCCATCTAAATCACTGATCTTGCCTAGGTTATCAGGGTGAGGGTACGTGGTTCAGGGATCGGGCATCAGGGCGGCTGCGGGGCGGGATCGGGGTATATTCGGGGCCGGCCGGGACCAGTCCGGACGTTATCCGGCTCCAGTTATCGGTTCCCGGCCTGACGCTTGCATCCCCGGCGGACCCCGGATACTCTATTTGGCTCGCTGGGCCCCGGGTGGGTCCGGCCTCAACGCCAGCCAAGCACGCTTGAAAAGGGCCTTGTCATGCCACGTGTCTGCAAGTTTACCGGCCGCCGGACCTCCACCGGCAGAACCTACACCCTCCGCGGTAAGGCCAAGTACCTCGGCGGTGTCGGTACCAAGGTCACCGGCAAGACCAAGCGGACGTTCAAGCCGAACATCCAGACGGTCACGGCCGTGATCGACGGCGCCCCGACCCGCGTCAAGGTCTCCACCAAGGCCATCAAGAGCGGCCTGGTCGTCAAGCCCCTGAAGCGCAAGTACGCCTACAAGCCCGAAGCGGGTAAGTAAGCCCCAACCCTCGATGAAGCCGGTCGGCCCGCGCCGGCCGTTTTTTGCAGCTAAAAAACCGAATAGCCCTTGACCCAAGGCAACAGCCCGCCAATCCTAATGGGAGACCAGAAGGAGCTGGGCAGCGACAGTTCATATGGGGATGACAATCGACGAGGCCAACGAACCACCCACCGGCCCGATTGCACCAGACGCCCCGACGCCGACGACAGCACAACCCACCCGACACCCCACAGCCGGCGTTTCGACGCGCCGGCCGGACTGATGCGCATGGCGATCCGTGACGACATCAAAGACCGCGTCCAGCAGGCGACGGACATCGTACGCCTGATCGGCGAGCAGGTCGCGCTCCGCCCCAAGGGCAAGGAGTTCGCCGGCCTGTGCCCGTTCCACGACGACAAAAACCCGTCGATGCAGGTCTCGCCTGCCAAGCAGATCTATAAGTGTTTCAGTTGCCAGGCAGGCGGCGACGCCTTTAGCTTCGTGATGAACTACCACAAGATGAGTTTCCCCGAAGCGATCAGGCACCTGGCCGAGCGGGCGGGGATCGAGATCGTGGAAGACAAGGGTTCGGGGTACAGGGATCAGGGAGCGGGGCCGAGCGACCGGGACCGGCTGCGTGAGGCGAACGGTAGGGCGCTGGAGTTTTTCCGGGCTTTGCTTAAACACCCCGAGCACGGCAAGACCGCACGCGAATACATCGAACGCCGCCGGATCAGCCCCGAAATGGTCGCCGAGTTCCAGATCGGCTACGGGCCGGACCGCTGGGACGGGCTGGTGCAGATGATCCAGAGCAAGGGCTGGGATTCTCAGGGCTTCGAGCTGGCCGGGCTGGTCAGCCAACGCGATTCCGGCGGGCTTTATGACCGCCTGCGTCACCGCCTGATCTTCCCGATCTTCGACGCCATCGGCCGGCCCATCGCCTTCGGCGGGCGCAAGCTCCGCGAGGAGGATGAGCCGAAGTACCTCAATAGCCCCGAAACCAAACTGTTCAACAAATCCGCCACGCTCTACGGCCTGCACCTTGCCAAGAAGCCGATCATCGACAGCAAGACCGCCGTCATCGTCGAGGGCTACACCGACGTGATCGCCTGCCACCAGGGCGGGGCGCGAAACGTCGTGGCGACGCTGGGCACGGCCCTGACCGGCGAGCACGTCACGGAGCTTAGGCGTTACGCCGAGAAGGTCGTGCTGATCTTCGACGCCGACGAGGCCGGGCAGAAGGCGGCCGACCGTGCGGTGGAGCTGTTCCTGACCGGGGACATGGACGTGTGCATTGCGGTGCTGCCCGACGGGCTGGACCCTGCGGACCTGATGGCGTTACCCGACGGCCGGGCGCAGTGGGACGCGGCGGTCGCGGCGGCGGAAGATGCGCTGACCTACCAGTTCGGCCGGCTCTCCGAAAGGATGGAAGGGGCCTCGACCCTGACCGGCCGGCAGAACATGGCGGATGCCTACATCACACGCCTGGCGCAGCTCGGGCTGGCACGCGTAGGGACGATCCGCCGGGCGCTTGTGGTTCAGCGGTTGTCGGAGCTTTTGCACCTGGGTGAGCAGGCGGTCAGCGACCTTTTGACACAGAAAGCCCAGGTGTCCCGACGTGTCCCATACACCCCGACGGCTCAATTCTCCCCGGCTGACGGGGTGAGTGAAAATGGGCAATGGCGCGGAGATAGCGAAACCGAGGAAACTCTGGCGTATGAGGTTGCCCCGGCCGATTCTCGACGTAAACTTAAGGCGTTAGCGGCGGCCGAAAGGCAGGTGATTGGGTGCCTGATCCGGGATAATCAGCGGTTTGGACAGGTTTTAAGCGACGGTCGAGCGTTCGATGAGGCGGTCACATCCGCCGAGTTTGTTACGACGCAAAACCGGGTGCTGTTCGAGCGCCTTTACGCCCGTTTAAGCGAAGGCCAGTCGGTGACGCTGACGGGCCTGCTGGGTGACTTGGCCTTCAATGGCGAGCAGAACCTGGCGGACCTGCTGACGCAGGCGGACGCCGAGGTCGAGGCCCGGACCGGCGGGCAAACCGAGCGGATCGACGAGCTGATGGCGACGGCCGTGCGAGCACTGCTGGACCACCACCGCGAGTCGGCGTATCGACAAACCAAGGAATCGCTTTACAGCGAAACGGGATCAGAACAAGGCGAAACAGACAAAGCCAACCTGATCAGACAGATGATCGAGCACCGCCGGGACAACCCGTCCCCGGTGAGGATCGCAAGAGCCAGGGGATGAGGGTCGTGGACCCCGGCAGGGAAGCCGGCGCGGGACAAGACACGGACGCGCACGCACGGGCAAACACCCGGCGAAAACAAGAGGCAGCAGCCGGTGCGGGGCCGGTTGCGGAACATGAGGCAACACCTTGATTAACGTATTGCACCCATCGGTTTTGGAGCTGATCTCCGGCGGACTCCAGCGCGGGTTTATCACCTTCGACGAGCTTAACGCGCTGCTGCCGGACGAGTACGTCGATCCGGACAAGGTCGACGAACTGCTCGCGCGCTTCGGCGCGGACAAGATCCGTCTGATCGATAACCTGACCGTGCCGCACGAGTTCCGCCCCAAGCTGATCCGCCACGACGACGCCGACCCCGAACAGGTCCAGGAAGAGGCCGCCAATCAGGTCGATGACGAGGGCGAGCCGATCCTCACCGCCGAGCAGGCCAAGGCCGAGTTCGCCCAGGCCCTTCAGGACGCGGTCAGCAAACGCATCGACGACCCCGTCCGCATGTACCTCACCCAGATGGGCGAGATCAGCCTGCTGACCCGTGAAGAGGAAATCCGCCTGGCGAAGAAGATCGAAACCACCCGCATGATATTCCGCCGCAAGGTGCTGGAAAACGACTACTCGATCAAGAGCTCCGTCGAGGTACTCGAACAGGTCAACGAGGGCGACCTGCCTTTCGACCGGACGATGAAGATCTCGACCGCCGAGGACGACGCCAAGGGCAAGATCGCCGCGCGTATCCCGATCAACCTCAAGACCGTCAAGCGCCTGCTTGAGCTGAACCGGCTCGACTGGGACGAGCTGGAAGCGCCCGGCCGCATCGCCAAGGCCCGCGCCGACGCGATCCGCGAACGCCTCGCCACCCGCCGCCGCAAGATGGCGACCCTTATCGAGGAGCTGAGCCTGCGCACCAGTAAGGTCCAGCCTCTGCTGAAAAAGCTCCGCTCGATTGCCGGCAAGATGACCGAGCTCCGCGACACCATCGCCAAGGCCGACGAATTCCCCGACCGCTACGACCCCGAAGACATCATGGTCATGCGCGAGGAGCTCGCCGGGATGCGCAGCCTCATCCTCTGCGAACCGGAGGAACTGGTCGAGCGCGTCAAAGACATCGGCATGGTCTTCTACGAATACGAGCAGGCCAAGCGCGACCTCTCAGGCGGTAACCTCCGCCTGGTCGTCTCCATCGCCAAGAAGTACCGCAACCGCGGCCTGTCTTTCCTGGACATCATCCAGGAAGGCAACACCGGCCTGATGCGCGCCGTCGATAAGTACGAATACAAGCGCGGCTACAAGTTCTCGACCTACGCCACGTGGTGGATCCGTCAGGCCATCACCCGTGCGATCGCCGACCACGCCCGCACGATCCGCATCCCCGTGCACATGATCGAGACGATGAGCAAGCTGCGCAACATCGCCAAGAACCTCTTGCAGGACCTCGGCCGCGAGCCAACCATCGAAGAGATCGCCGAGGCCGCGCAGATGCCCGTCTCGGAAGCCCGTCGTGTGATGAAGATCAGCCGGCACCCGATCAGCCTCGACCGCCCGGTCGGCGAATCCGAAGATTCCTACTTCGGCGACTTTATTGAGGACGAGGCGGCCGACAACCCGTCCGAGAGCGCGACCAGCGACATGCTCCGCGGACGCATCGAGCAGGTCCTCAAGACGCTCACCTACCGCGAACGCGAGATCATCAAGCTCCGCTACGGCATCGGCGACGGGTACACCTACACCCTCGAAGAGGTCGGGCGCATCTTCAAGGTCACCCGCGAGCGCGTCCGTCAGGTCGAGGCCAAGGCGATCCGCAAGCTCCAGCACCCCGTCCGCGCCCGCAAGCTCCAGGGCTTCGTCGACGGCTCGCTCGAGGAAGAGGAAATGATGAAGGCGTAAGCGGTCGCGGTGATCCGCAGCAATCGCTTAACACGACTATTGCGACAAAAACAGCCCCACCCGGAAGGGTGGGGTTTCGTTTGATAAACAACGAAATCGTGCCCCCCCCGCGCAGGTTTGCCTAACTTTACAATTTTAAAAATGCTTGCAACTACCGTGGCTGTAAAATAAAATCGTTTCTTCTCCCGCGTTTGTAACGGCTTTCTCTGTTTTTCTTATTTTTACCACAGGAGTGGAAGGATGAATCTCCCCGCATCCGTAGCTTTGTTCGCCGCCGTCACGCTCTCCGCCACGCAGGCGTTCGGCGTCACGCTCGGCCAGACCGACAACTTCAATGACGGCTCGCTCCAGAACTGGGCGTCCGGCGACATCAACCCCAACCCCCCGGTCAACGTTGCCGACGTCGGACAGGGCGGTGTTGGTGACCACGTGATGAACGTGCTGTCCAACGCCGAGGGCGGCGGCCCCGGTGCGCAGCCCGTCGTCTTCAACACCGTGCAGTGGACCGGCGACTACCTCGCCGCCGGCATCACCGAGATCACCCTCGACATCAACAACCTAAGCGCCATCCCGATCCACCCGGGCCTTGAAGTCCGCGGCCCCGGCGGCAACCTCTTTACGCTCACCGGCGCGACCGTCCCCGCCAACAGCGGCTGGGTCAGCGTCTCCATCAGCCTCGATCCGTCCAATTTCGTCGGCGGCAACGCGCTGCTTACCCTCGCCGGCGTCACCGAGCTGCGCTTCCGCGAGATCCAGGCCGGCGCCACCGTCGTCCCCAGCGCCGCCACCAGCGCCTACTACGACAACATCACCGCCGCCCCCGAACCCGCTTCGGTCGCGTTACTCGGTCTGGGCGCCGCAGCTATGCTCCGCCGCTGCGGCTGATTGTTCTGAATCAACACAACGAATAACCAACAGCCCCATCCGGAAGGGTGGGGTTTTTCATATCCAAAAATCATAGCCACCGATCAACACCGATGATTCTTAACGCTTGTTTGCTTATTCGTCAAGCGGCGGGATCCAAAGAATCATTCCCTTTGATATCCATAGGCTCCTAGCTGATCGCGGTTATCTTGGTACACCTCTTGCCAGTACTTTGTATCTCCATAGTACGTTATTGCAATACTCGCAAGTGTGTCACCGGCACCGCACGGTATATGGTGTTTCTGATTGGCGTGTGCAGGTTAGCTCGGTGATCCGTTGAACATGATCCGGGGGAGATAATCAGCAAAAGATGCGATGTAACATGTGAATCCTTGAATTACCCGACATCTATTCTAGATGTTGTCTCTGCCGCGAACATCGCATCGACGAACTTCGCCGGGTCGAAGGGTTCGACGTCGTCGGGGGTTTCGCCCACGCCGATGAACTTGACAGGGGAGATTCAGGGTTTCGCGGATGGCGATGACGATGCCGCCGCGTGCCGTGCCGTCGAGTTTCGAGAGGAAGATGCCGGTGACTTCGGTGGCGTCTGCAAAAACCTTGGCCTGGTTGATGCCGTTCTGCCCGGTGGTCGCGTCGATGACGAGGATGACCTCGTGCGGCGCACCCGGGATCTGCTTGGCTACGACGGAGCGGATCTTGGTGAGCTGACGCATCAGGTGTTCCTGCGTGTGCAGCCGGCCGGCGGTATCTATGACCAGCACATCCACGCCGCGTGAGACCGCCGCCTGCGCCGCATCGAACGCGACCGCCGCCGGGTCGCCGCCCTGTTGGCCCTTGATGACCTGCACGCCCAGGCGCTGCGACCAGACCTCAAGCTGCTCGACGGCCGCCGCGCGGAACGTGTCACACGCAGCGAGCATCACGCTCTTGCCGTCGTCGCGCAGGCTCTTGGTGATCTTGGCGATGCTCGTGGTCTTGCCCGCGCCGTTGATACCCGCGACGAGAATCACGGTCGGCCCGCTCCCGGGGGGTGCGAACTTCAGGCTGCGGTCGACCTCGGGGTAGTACGCACGCAACTGATCCTTGAGAAACTCAAGCGCCTGATCGCCCGAATCGATCTCGCCGCGTTCGTAGGCCGCCTGGATGTCCTTGCGGATCTCGATCGCGGTCTTGATGCCGATGTCCGCCTGGATCATCGCGCGTTCCAGTTCCTTGAGCAGTTCCGGGCTGAGCTTCTTGCCCGTGAGGATCGTCCGCACCGTCGCCGCCGACCCGCTGCGCGTCCGCGCCAGGCCCTGCTTGAGTTTGTTGAGTGCGGATTTGAAAAGACTCATGGTAAGTTTGAATTAGGAGTTAGGAAGTATGAAGTGATAGATACTGACGGATTAATTATGCTTGGGCGATCGGAGTGAAGTTTTAACTTCAGCATTCCTACTTCCTCATTCATCCTTCTTCGCATCCTCCAGCCAGGCATCCGCGCCGGGAGCTTCGGGTGTCGCTTCATCGGCGTCATCATGTCCGACCGTCTTCGCCAGCTTATCCAGCACGCCGTTGACGAACGCGGGGCTCTGTTCGCTTGCGTAGTGCTTGGCCAGCTCGATCGCCTCGTTGATCGCGACCTTCACCGGCGTAACATGAGCCTTGATCTCGTGGTACGCCAGGCGTAGGATCGCGCGGTCGACCGGCGGCTGGCGGTGAGTGGGCCACTCCGGCGTCAGCAACTCGATCTCGCGGTCCGCTTCCTTGTGCCGGGCCCAGGCATCTAGCGCCAGGTCCACACCCTGTTCACGCACCGCCTGCTTGTCGAACTCGGCATCCAACCCGTCCAGCAAGGCCTGACGGTCCGGCGCGTCCAGCGGATTCGTGACGTCCAGTTGGTACAGCACCTGCATCGCCAGCCGGCGCACATCACGCCGCTTGCCCGGCATGTGCTGCCCGCTGTCCGTTGCCGTGTCCTTGTCCGTCATCGCGTCTTCCATATGCAACTAGCTCACCGGTTTCAGGCCTCAAGCTTCTTGATTAAATCCGCCATCTCGATCCCCGCCATCATCGCGCTGCGGCCGGCGTTACCCATCTTAAGCCCCGCGCGATTCACCGCCTGTTCGACGGTGTCACACGTCAGCACGCCGAAGATGCACGGCACGCCGGTCATCACGCCCACATCCTTGATCCCCTTGGCGGTCTGTTCGACGACGTGGTCGTAGTGGTCGGTCTCGCCACGGATCACGCACCCCAGGCAGATCACCGCCCGGTATTGGCCCGATTCCGCGAGCTTCTTCGCCGTCACAGGCAGCTCAAAACTCCCCGGCACCCAGACCGTGGTCAACGCCTCGGCACCACCGCACAGCCGGGCCCACGTATCGACGGCCCCGTCCAGCAGGTGCTTGGTGATGAACTCGTTGAACCGGGCCACCACGATGGCGATTTTCACGCTGTTGTCGGCGATCAGGTCGCCCTGGATATGGTTTGGCGGGGTCACGGGTACGGCGGGCTCATCGGGGGTCGTTGCGGGTGAATGGGGCATTGTATCGCCGGAGAATGGCTGTAGCCAGCGCAGCTTAGACCCCGGTATCCCTCCGGTACCGGCCTGATTGATATGGCTGAAAACCGCGGAGGTGTGCCCGTCGAGCCAAGTGATTAACCGCCGGTGAGCTGTTTACTCCGGTTCGCTGAAGACCATGGTCCACCCTTCTTGCGGCCGACCCCGGACGACGCGGATGTTGCACCGGGTGTCGCCGACACGCTCGAGCCGGAAGTCGTCGAAGTAGAACGGCACGCTCTGGCCGAGCGTCTGGCGTGGGTAGCCCATGTTGTCGGGCACCCGCAGTTCCTCGATCGTACCGGCATCAACGCTGAAGTGCAGGTGCGGGGTACCGCTCTGGCCGGAGTTGCCGACCCGGCCGATCATCTGGCCGGCCCGGACCCGGTCGCCTTTCTGCACGGTGACACTGCCCTGTTTGAGGTGTGCGTACTGGCTGGTCTCGCCGTTGGCGTGGCGGATCATCACGCTGTTCAGGCCCTTGAGGACCTGCCCCGGCGGTGCGTCGGGGCTGCCGTCTTTGGCCCAGGTCACCTCGCCGTCCGCGATCGCGTACACCGGTTCACCGAACGAGTACCAACTGCCCAGACGGCTCGGGCTCCCTGCGTAGGGGCGGTCCTTTGCCCGCGATCTTCTGGAAGTCGATCGCGAACATCATGTCGTAGTTGCTGCGGTGGTGACGGTTGGTATCCACGCGCGCCTGCCACCGGCCTGCCAGTGGGCGCGCGGTATGTGTTAGGCGATCGGCGGAATTGAGCTTCGTGGCGAGCCGGTCCATGACCTCCAGGCGTGGCCCCCACGTGGCCGAGTCGCCGGGCCAGCCGCTGGTCCGCATGACCAACTCGTTGAGGTAATAGTTCTCTTCCCGGCCGAGCCGGTGTATCCGGCACCACCGGGCCATATCTCCGATCATCTTGTCCTGTTGCTGGGTGTATTCATTCAGACGGCGTTCACGTATGTTTTGAGCAACGCCCTTGGCCTCCGCATCCAGCATCCATGTGCCGAAATCCATCTGCGTCTGTTGTATTGCCAGGTATTTCGTTTCATACACTTCGGCCGCGTCCCGCCACGTTTCGCCGTCCCGCGCCTGCCCCAGGCCGATGTGCGCGGCCTCGGATTCAGCATCGATTTCTAAAGCTTTCTCAAACGCCTGCTTCGCCTGTTCATCCAGCCCGGCTTCCAGGCACCATTGCCCGAGTTGGATATACGTCTCGGGCTTAGCGGTTGCCTCGGCCGATTCCCATTCACGCTGGAATAGCGGCAGCAGGGCCGTCGGGTCGTAAGGCTGTTCATCGATCAACGCGATCCGGCGATAATCGATCGTCCGGCCGGTGCCGTCGAACACTTGTACGTCTTGCGGCCCGTAGCGCACCGCCGAGCGGATTTCCACGCCGTGTGCGTTATCTCCTTTAGCTGTTTGGGGCGGCAGATAGATCGCCGACACGGTGCAGGTCAGGAGCAACCATGCCGCACAGAGCAACCGTCGGACGGGATCGTCTTTCTCTGGCATCGCAGTGTTCTCAACGCCCGGCTCCACTATACGCCCAATCAACCCGGCTTCAAGCATTTTCATGGTCTTGTCATATGCGCGGGCTGCACTTTCCGCGAATGAACGCCGGATAATGCCAGTTCGGTGGTTCTGCATCCCGGCGGTTCTCCCGTGATGGTCGCTTGAGCGCCGCCGCCGGTCGGCTATGATGGCCGTCCCCGATTAGCGGATAGATTCACCCCATTAGCGAAGGACGGATAGATCATGCCCAAGCGTGCGAAAATCTCCATCATCGGCGGCGGCAACGTCGGCGCCAGTTGTGCCCTCTGGGCCGCCAGCCAGGAGCTCGGCGACGTCGTCGTGCTGGACATCCCCCAAGCCGAGGGCATGGTCAAGGGCAAGATGCTGGACCTCGCCCAGTGCGGACCGATGGCACGATTCGACAGCCACATCGCTGGCACGGTCGACTACAAGGACATCGCCGGTTCGGACGTCGTCGTCGTCACCGCCGGTATCCCGCAAGCCGGGCATGAGCCGACGACCTGATCGCGACCAATGTCAAGATCGTCAAAGAGGTCAGCGAGAACATCAAGAAGCACGCCGGACTCGGTCGTGATCCTCGTGAGCAATCCGCTTGACGCGATGGTCTACACCGCATGGAAAACCACCGGCTTCCCCACCAGCCGGATCGTCGGGCAGGCAGGCTGCCTGGACGTCGCACGCTACAAGACGTTTATCGCGATGGAGACCGGGTTCAGCGTCGAAGACATCAACGCGCTGTTGCTCGGCGGGCACGGCGACACGATGGTCCCGCTGCCGCGCTACACCAATATCGCCGGCATCCCCGTCACGCAGTTCATCAGTGAAGCCCGCCTCAACGAGATCGTCGAACGCGCCAAGGTCGGCGGCGGCGAGATCGTCAAGCTCATGGGCACCAGCGCCTACTACGCCCCGGCGTTGGGCGTGATCGACATGGCCGAGGCCATCATCAAGGACAAGAAGCGCATCCTCCCCTGCGCCGCGTACTGTGACAAGCAGTACGGCGTCGGCGGCTTCTTCGTCGGCGTGCCCGTCGTGCTGGGTGCCGGCGGCGTCGAGAAGGTCCTGGAGATCGACCTCAACGCCGAGGAAAAGAAGCTCATGGACGATTCCACCAAGCACGTCGTCGAGCTGGTCGAGGTCGTCCGCAAGACGTTCCCCGAACTGGCGTAAACAGCCCAGTAGTCTGGACTACATCTACCAAGCAAAACGCCCACCCGGCTAACTGGGTGGGCGTTGTTATGTTTGAACGTGTAGGATCGGGTCGACGTATGGCTTAGCACAGGGCGGCGAAGGTCAGGAACGCCAGGATGATGAGCTTGCGTCGCTTGGCGATCTGATCGGCGTTCAGGATGAAGATGGCGCTAAGCATGGGGGGCTCCGTCTCGGGACACTAAGATACCATCAATCGCCGTGCCGCGTTAGAACGTCTGGATAATAATAAATATAAATTAATAAAAGACAGATAGATGAAAAAAATGAATAGCGTTCACGATCGGTCCGATAAGTGGTGGATGGTGTGTTTTGGCAACACTATCTTGCCCGCGATGTGGCGTCGGCGCGTCGTTTACGGCTTGCTGCTCGTATTGACCCTGGGGGCGTTGTTATCGGGGCCGGGCAGGGTTCTAGCCCAAGACCCCGCGGATATGCAGGACATCCAGGCCCCGTTGCTGGATGAGACCCATGCGCTTCGGGCCTACCGGCTGGTCGAGACCTGGTTGGCGGACTCCCCGGAGGTCCCGACCCCGGCCGACCCGATCCGTGTCACAGGGCTGACAGGCGTCCGGCTGACGCTTCGCAGCGAGGGCATCGTCGTCGGTGAGGGCGAAGCCTACCGGGATGACATACCCGCGACGCTGGACCAGCCCGGCCCGGCGGTGGACCTGGTCGACCTGCTCGATAAGGCGACCAAGCTCGCCAAGGCAGGCGTGCTGGACAGCCTGGCGGATGCCCGCCTGCGCGCGGTGCTGGAAGGCCGGACCGTGCCGGAGAACAAACAACTGCGGGTGACCGACGTCAGCGGGCAGATCGTGGTGGAACTGGAACTGGGTTACGACCTGCAATCGCTGTCGGTCTCGACGGCGGCGGATGCGGATGCCGTGTTCGCGCAATTCGCGCCCTGTTACCACGGGCTTGGTTTTACCGACCCGTCACAAGGCGTGTGGTCCTGGGTCTGGCCGGGCGAGGCGTCTGCACGCAATATCACGCCGGGCAGCCAGCTCACGCTCGGGCTGAAGCGCCTTGGCATGGACCGTTCAGCGGTGGCTCAACTCGCTCGCCCGGGCGGCATCGGCTTGGCCCGGTTCGAAACGATTCAGATGGTCCGCCCGTCGGCGGGCGCCGACCCCATGCGGCTGGTCCGCTCCGGCACCGACCTGCCCAAATACGCCGTGAGCGACCGTGAGCTAACGAGCATGAGCGACCGCCTGATCGAGCACCTTTACCACCGCATCACGACGGACAACGAGGTCCGAGGCACCTACCTGCCCACCAGCGGGCGTTACGACCCGCCGATCGCGCCCGATGACCAGGCCGCGCTGGTCTGCTACGCCATCGTGCATCAGGCGCGATACATCACGCAGGCCCGGCCTAACGACAACAGCCCGACTCTCTATGCCCGACGTGTCGGCGGGGTCGCTTCCGCGATCACGGAACGCGCAATGCGCTTGGGCGACGAGGCGGACCCGCGGGTCGTCGCATTGATGCTGCTGACAGCCTTGGAATCCCCCGTTGACGAAGCCGACCAGGCAACACGTGATCGTCTGGGTTCGCTGCTGATGCAACTGGTCCACGGCGGAGCGGAAGCTGACGGCGTAGGCGAGGGGCTTAACGACGGCGAGATCGCTTTATCCGTCGCGGCGCTTGCGACGCTTTATGAGAGAACCCGCGAACCGGCGATCGGTGAATCGGTCCTCGCGCTCATGGCCAGGTTGTGGGACCAGCCGGACCAAGTCCCGAACCTGTCGGCCCTGCCCTGGCTCTTGCTTGCGCAGGAACGCGCGGGCGATTTGTTGCTGCAAAACGATCAGGCTGACGGATTTCGTACTGAGCTGTCACGACGTTGCGGTGTTATGGCCGGGGTCATCGACCTTTTGTGCCAGCGGCAGGTTATCGAGAAACCCGCGCTGGGGCCGGACGATGTCCTCGGCGGGTATGTGCTTACACCCGGCCCGGCCGGCAGCCCGCCCAACCCCGACTGGCGCAACGCCCAGCCCTTGATGTTCCTGTCGATCGCACTTCGAGATGACAAAGTGACCCAGGGGCGCGACAAACTCGGCTGGCTTTTATCCGCGGGCCTCTCGGCCAGGTTCGTCGGGCAGTTGATGATGGACGAGGCCGCCTGTTACTACGTCCGCGACCGCATCTCGGCACGCGGGGGGGTGCGGATGGCTCCCTGGGATAACCGCCTGGCGCTTGCGCCGGCCGCGATGAGCCTGTTGGCGCTGACCGAACTGCAGAACACCGTATTGGCATTCAGTCCCGTCGCGCCCGCTGTCACCGAAACGGTTGTGACGGACGAAGCCGTGACCGATAGCCCGGTGGACATGACGGTAAATCCCGGGCCGCAAGAACCGAACGAGTGATCAGCCGGCGGCCTCGATCGCGTTGACCTTCTCCAGCCTGCGCGCGTGGCGTTCCTCGCCCGTGAACGCCGCGTTGACAAAGGCCTTGACCAGCTCGACCGCCAGCGCTTCACCGATGATCCTCGCTCCAAGGCAAAGGACGTTCATGTCGTCGTGCTCGACACCCTGGGCGGCGGAGTAGGTGTCGTGGCAGACCGCGGCGCGGACGCCGTGTTGTTTGTTCGCGGCGACGCTGGCCCCGACCCCCGAGCCGCACAGGAGCACCCCGCGCTGGGCCTGGCCGTGTTGGATCGCCTGGCCGACATATCGGGCAAAGTCCGGATAATCATCCTGGCTGTCCAGTTCGTGAGCGCCCAAATCCAATACCTCGTGGCCCAGGCTTTTCATCAGGGCGACCAGGGGCTTTTTCAGCGGGTATCCGCCGTGGTCACAAGCGATGGCGATCTTCATGGGACGTGGCTCCAGGGTCCGGATAATACGATCGTTGGCACTTCCGTGTGGCCGCACCACACCACAAAATCGGTTTTCATAGGCCCCACGGGTGAAAGATCACGGTTACGCCGGCGGACCCATTGTACGCATATCGGCTTTTGTCAAACTATAGCAGATATACCTGTGAACAAAAGAGTTACCTTGCAGTGCCCGCCCGCTTCAGGTTAACACATCGATAGCCGAATGGAGTTCAGCAGGGGTACGAGTCCCGGTGGGATGATGCTATAGACCCCGGCGGAGGGGTAGCGAGAGGTTCGCGCGTCGCGCGGTCGTTACCACGGCAATGTTTTTATAGAACACGGGACGGGCTGGGTATGGATCAACAGCTACTAGACCGCATCCTGAAGTGTGAACGCCTGCCCAGCTTCCCCGCGATCGCCGCGCGGGTGATCGAGATGTGCGGCGATCACAAGGTCAGTGTCCGCGAACTGGGCGAGGTCCTCTCGCACGACACCGCGATCTCAACGAAAATCCTGCGCACCATCAACAGCAGCTTCTACGGCCTGCGTCACCGGGTGACCACCGTCGAACGCGCCACCGCCATGCTCGGCATTAACGCGGTCAAGATGCTCGCCCTGGGCTTCAGCCTTGTCCCGCAGCTCAAGGGCATGGGCGGCGAAGACTTCGACCCCACCGTCATCTGGAAACGCAGCCTCTACGCCGCCGTCGGCGCGCACACCATCGCGCGCGAGGTGAAGTTCGAGCACTACGACGAGGCGTTCATCGCCGGCCTGCTCCAGGACCTGGGCGTCATCGTCATGCTCCAGGCGTTACGCGCCGAGTACGTCAAGGTAATCGAGAGCGTGATCCATACCCACGG
>JAWKTA010000065.1:0-26646 GCA_041402025.1 Phycisphaerales bacterium
AGCGATCCAATTCCGCGGGGTCGGTGCGGGCAGCGGCGCGGGCGTGATCAGCAGCGGCACGGTCGCGCTGGACAACGTCGATATTACCGGCACGTACCGCAACCAGATGATCGGCATCCAGCGGTACACGGACGTCTCCGGCCTCAGCTTCAATGACGTCGCACTCGGCGGTGTCGGCTCCGACTTGGTCGGCAGCTTCGGTGCGGCGCTTCGGTTCGACGCCGTCGGCGACATCGGCACCAAGGGCA
Organism: Phycisphaerales bacterium; assembly: GCA_041402025.1. Taxonomy (GTDB): domain Bacteria; phylum Planctomycetota; class Phycisphaerae; order Phycisphaerales; family Phycisphaeraceae; genus JAJRRS01. The sequence continues at coordinate 249 of JAWKTA010000065.1, forward strand.
CAGCCACGCCGACCAGCGTTGACCTGGGCAACACCTACTTCCGCGGTCTCGACACGTACGGCGCGACCTTCGATATCGAATTCGCTCCGGACAATACCTTCGGCTGGCTGCGGGCCGACGGCACGGATACCCAGTGGGACACCAACCTCGGCACACAGGTCGCTGCCTCCAGCCTTACGCTCGACGAGCTGTTTGAAGTTGAAGACCGTATCCTGCACTACGTCGAGCCCGACCACCCGACCCACCTCACGCCCTTCAAGGGCTTCGTGGACATCGTGGACGGCACTTCCTACATCACCGAGACCTACGGCAGCCTGATCAACCGCGGTATCGAAATGATCGATGAGGGCGGCACCGTCTTCATCGACGACGGCACGTACGCCCAGTCGGTCACGGTCAACAAGGCCGTGTCGCTGGTGGGCTCGGGCCAAGGCGCGACTACGATCACCGAGGCCGTCGTGCTCAACGCGGCCGACAGTGTCAACCGCATGGAACTGCACGACCTGAGCGTGCTGGCGACCGACAGCCCGGTCGTGGGCGCATCGCGCTACGCGATCCGCATCGACGCTTCGGCCGGAGACACCGCACCGGTCACGATCCAGAACGTCACCGCACGGAGCCCGCTGGTCAACGGCGTTTACGGGTCCGGCATCCTTATCACACTCGATACCAACACCGTCGATGACGTCATCATCGAATCTTCCACGATCGACGACAGCTATACGCACGGTCTGTACGTGCTGGACACCGTCGGCACCACCGGCGAGCTGACCAACCTGTCGATCGCCAACAGCAGCTTCAGCGACAACGACGCCAAGGGCGAAGGTGTCCCGGGCCTGCACGGCTTCGGCATGGTGTTCCAGAACGGCACGAATGCCGCGCAGACCGTCATGGTTGATGGCGTGAACATCAGCAATACCGTCATCTCCGGCAACCACCTCAAGGGCATCTACGCCGAGTCGATGAACAACGCGATCTTCGACACGGTGACCATCACCAACAACGGCACGACCGCGACAAGCGGCGGCCCGTCCGGCCTGGAACTTAACCTCAAGTTCGAGGACTTCAGCAACATCCAGATTCTCGACGCGATTATCTCCGGTAACGGCACGGGTGCCGCCAACGGTGCGGGCCTGGCGATCAAGGCACGCGGCTCCGGCGTCGATAGCGCCAGCTACACAGGCAACCCCGCGAGCCTTACCGGGGTACTGATCAGCGGCGGGACCTACGACGGCAACCAGACCGGTATCCGCATCGGGGAACCGGGTCAGGCCAACACCTCCCCGACCGATGTCACCATCACCGGCGTCACCGTCAGCAACAGCATCGTGACCGGTATCGATCTGGTCGGCGGTAATACGACCGTGACCGCCAGCGACCTCACCAATAACCCCACGGGCATCCGTGTCGTCAACGCCCTGGCGACCATCATTGACAACCCCAACACCATCACCGGCGGCAATATCGGCATCGATGTCGATGGCGGCACCGCCCTGATCGAGAATAACGACCTTAACGGCAATGCCATCGGTGTCCTGATCCGCAACGGCGGTCTGGCTGACCTGGGCGATATCACCGGGTCGGACATCACCGGCCTGGGCACGGGCTCGGGTACCAACGGGTCCAGCGACGGCCTGAATGATTTCACCGGCTTCACCACGACCGCGACCGCCTCCAGCGGCGCGATCGTCGACCTCAACACCGACGCCGGCCTCGTCGGCACGCAGGGCCTGCCGGCCGATACCCCCGCCTTCAACAACACCTGGAACGACCCCGATCCGGCCGCCATCGAGGACGTCGTCTACCACGACAGCGACGACAATAACCTCGCATTCGTGGACTTCGCCGACCTGGCGAGCCTGTCCATCTCACTGGACTCCGCCACCATCAGCGAGGGCGGCACCGTCCAACTGCTGGGTACCTTCACCAATTCACCGCAGGACCACACCCTGACCGTGGATTGGGGCGACGGTACCATCGACATCATCCCGGTGCCTTCCGGGGTGTTCGACCTCAGCACGCTGAACATCACGCACACCTACGATGACAACGGTCCGTCGCCGAGCGCCAGCCCGTATGTCTACCCGATCGGTGTAACGCTCGCAGAGGACACCGGCCCGGGTATCCTCGTTGATAATTCGTTGACCGCCACCGTCAACAACGTTGCACCGACGGTAGCGCTCAGCGGCGCCGCGACGGTCAATGAATCGGCCGTTTACACGCTCACCATCGGGGCCGTTACCGACCCCGGCACCGACACGGTCATCCAGTACCGCGTCATCTGGGGCGACGGCACGTTCGATGTCTACACGCCGGCGCAACTCGCGCTCAGCAGCGGACAGGTCACGCATACCTACCAGGACGGCCCCGCCAGCATTACCCAGATCGCTGTTGAGTTGACTGATGAAGACGGTATCCATCCCAATGCAGGCATCTTGCCCTTGACGGTTAACAACCTTAATCCGTTCGGTACATTCGGCAACGGCGGCCCGGTCGATGCCGGCAGCCCCGGATTCGTAACCTGGTTCGCTCAAGGTGACCCGTCACCGATCGACGTATCCTCGTTGGTTTATGACTACGACTTCGGGGACGACGGCTCGTTCGAGATCGTCGGTACGACCAATAATTTTGCGACAGTCCCGGGAGCACTGCTGGTCACGCCCGGCACCTACGACGTCCGCAGCCGGATCCGCGACAAGGACGGTGGGGTGTTTGAGCAGGTGACGACCATCACGATCAACCCGACCACATTCCGCGTCCTGAGCCTGACGCCAAACGCCAGCGGTTTCGACGTGGTCTTCAGCGGTGATCTGGACCTTAACGTGTTCAACCTGTACGACGGGTACGACGCGGCGATCGATCTACCGGACCTGTATGTGCTCAATCTCGGTGGTGAGGTCGCGGGCTCTGCCGTCTTCAACGCGTCGACGAACACACTCTCCTGGGTGAAGACCGGCGGTGTGCTGGCACCAGGCAACTACAGTGTGTTCATGACCAGCGGTGTCAACGCCGTCAAGGAAGCGGGCACGGGCGCGCTCTTGGACGGTGACGCCAACGGCACGCCGGGCGACAACTACACCAGCAACTTCGTGGTCAGCGCCAGTGCCAGCCGTATCCTGAGCCTGCCGGACTTCGCCCGCGGGCCGGGACAGACTGTTGACGTACCCGCGACCGGCCTGGGCCTGCCCGTCACGCTCAGCGATGCCAGCGGCGTCAATGCGGTTGACTTCGATGTCCGCTTTGACCCGTCGCTACTAAATATCACCGCTGCCACACTCGGCGCCACACTGCCGGGCGACTGGTCGATCACGTACAACCTGGTCTCGCCCGGACACCTGAAGATTACTACGTCCGGCATCACGACCCTCAGCGGCACCGATGTCCAGATCGTGAACCTGACCGCCGATGTGCCGGCCTCTGCAGACTTCGGCGGGTCGCAGGTCATCAAGTTCGAGAACCTCGCGGTCAATGGCGGGTTCATCAGCTCGGTCGGTGACCGTGCTATCCACAAGGCCGCGTACCTGGGTGACGTGGACGGCGACTTCTTCTTCTCCGGCCTTGACGCCGGCCTGATCTCGGGCGTCGTGGTCGATATCGTCTCCGGCTTCGATGCGTTCGATAAGACCGACCCGGTCATCCTGGCGAATTCCACCGGTACGGGCACCCTCAACGGCCTGGACGCGTCTTACGTGGCCCAGAAGTCCGTCGCCCTGCCGCGGCCCGAGATCCCCGACCTGCCCGCGATCGCACCGGCAGGCGTCCCGGGCGAGGACCCGGTCCTTACCGTCGATAGCGGCGTCATCGCCACGATCGGTTCCACCGTCAGCGTCCCGGTCAACATCGACGACGCCGACGGCCTGCTGGGATTCAACCTCGACCTCTCTTACGACACCACGGTGCTCGACCTGACCAATGGCGACGTCACGTTGGGCGGCCTGCTCACCACTGCCGGTGGCTGGACCGTGGTCCCGAACGTCAACGACGTGACGGGCGAGGTCAAGCTCGCGTTCTTCCGTGCCGGCAACCCGATGCCGGCAGGTGGCGGTGAGGTCGTGACCTTGGACTTCACCGTGTTGCCGGGTGCCGCTTCCCTCGGCATAACGCCGATCGTGGCCGACGGCCCGACCGATCTGGGTGGCAAGACCTACAACTATATTGACGGCAGTATCAACGTCATCCCGATAACCGGCGACTTGAACTCTGACGGGTTTGTCGGCATCGATGACTTGAATATCGTCCTGGGCAACTGGAACCAGAATGTCACCCCGGGTGACTGGTTGGCCGGCGACCCAAGCGGTGACGGCTTTGTCGGTATCGCCGATCTTAATACCGTTCTGGGCAATTGGAACGCCGGCACGCCGCCGGTTGCAGCGGCCTCTGCCTCGAGTCCTGAGCAGACCAATCAAGCCCAGCAACAGCAGGTAGGCCAGCTACAGCAGGTAGGCCAGCAACAGCAAGTAGCCCAACAGTTGCAGCAATCGCAGCCCATGCAGATGGCCCAAACCGTGCAGCCTTCTTCTGCATCGGCCAGCGAGGCACTCGCACCGGCTCAGTCGACACGGTCCAATGCCGCAGCAAAACGCAACGGCTCAGCCCGTCAGGCTATTAGCCGGACGCCATCGCAAAGATTGGTAACTACCGCCAACCCACAGAGGCAGAGCCTGGCGCTGGCTGGTGCAACCGCCACATCACGATCCGCTTTCGCGGTTTCGGATGATACCGGTTACCAGCCGATCCTTGGGTTGTGGGACGAAGACAGTGAGGCGTAAGTATGATCCTGTTGACCGTTGCGGCGTCATGATGTAAACGCCGTAACGGCCACACAACGGGTAATAGGTCGGCGTATCCTCGCTCCGCAGGCATACCGCGCCCGTATACCTTTTAATACAACCGTATACAACAGACTTTTCCGCGGCTGTCTATCATAGTCGCACATCCATCCGATAAGTTATAAACCATCACGAAAGGCTCACGCATCATGGCTAAAGATAAGAACGATACCAGGCAGGTGCCCGTCCAGGGCGATTCCGTGGAAGACCAGGCCAAGCAACAGACCGGCGGCAAGCAGGTCCGCCTCCGCGTCGACCACACCGGCATGGGCATCACCTACGCCAACGCTTTCAAGACCAACGCCACCAGCGAAGAGGTCATCGTCGACCTGGGCCTGAACATGGTCGTGCCCAACCCGCAGGCGAAAGAGTCCGACGTGGCCGGCGATATTCTGTTTCCAGGTCAACAACCGCCTGATCCTGAATTACTTCACCGCCAAACGTCTGGCGCTGTCGCTGGGCCAGATCGTCCGTGGCTACGAAGAGAAGTTCGGCGAGCTGAAGCTCAACGTCGCCGACCGGTCGCGAACCGGTGCAAAATAATACACATTAACGCTTCGGTTGATATGCTGGTGTAGGCGTAGGATTTATCTGCCCAGCTGTTTGGATGACTAGCTTGAGTCTTTGGTCATAGCGCCTGATCATGTTCTGGAACGTATCCTTGAACGCAATGACCAAATCGCAACCTACCGTCGTACGGCCTACGGGCTTTTCGCTCGAACAGGTGGGGCCGTTTGGCGGGCGTGGTTGAGAAGCACGCCGACCGATTCAAGATGAATCCCGGCCATTATTTCAACCTCAAGCTGCTGGATCATTGCATAGATCAAGTGGCCCGATGGATCCGGACCCTGCTCCGTACGACAAGTACAACCAGTTAGTGATCCGTAGTGACACACCTGCTTGACCGGGAATCTATATAATGCGTTGTTTGTCTTTCAACGTGCAATTATGCGCCACTGAACGGTCTGACTAGCTTTTTGGATTACCTTCGCGGCCCATTGCCGTGACTGTTCAGTAAGCCCGGATGCCCGCGCCGCTGCTTCGACTGAGAGTTGAGCATCAGCCATCGCCACGTTCACCTCCCGCCGCCCCGCCTCATCGAATACCCACAACGTCCGCAGGCGTTGCTGGTACAAGCAGTAGACCGTGGCGCGGCTACGATGAGAGGAGTTAGGCTTCATCCTCGTCAGGAGTAAATCATCATGGGACATATCTACAAGGAAACCCTTACGAAGACCCTGCCCTCGAGCGCCGAAGTAACCGCATCGGGAGGTAAGCGCTGGGCGCGCTGGACCGACGGGCGGGGACACTACGCAAAGCCGAGGTCACGACGACCCGCAAGGGCATCGAGCGCTTGCTGATGACCGCCGGCACGTACACCGCCAAGTACCGCGATGGGTCCGGGGTCGTGCAAAAGGTGACGACCGGGTGCAGGACTCTCGACGCTGCGAAAGCGGTGCTGCTGGACCTGGAGACCCGCGCCGATAAGGTGCGCTCCGGCAAGTGGACGGCCGCCGAGGACGCTGTGCTCAACCACCGGGCTACACCGATCGAGCAGCACGTGGACGCCTATATCGCACACCTGCGCGGCAAGCGCGGCAAGGGGGCCCGCGTGGCGGTATCCAAACGTCACGTTTTGAACGTGAAGCACAGCCTCGATTGTGTCATCGGCGGCTGTGGCTTTGAACACCTGCGGGACCTCAATCGCGAGGCCGTCGATGGCTGGGTCACCGGCCAGCAGCAGAAGGAAGCGGTGCCCGCGGCGCGCACCCACAACGCACATCTCGCCGCGGTGACTGCATTCGGTAACTGGTGCGTGCAGACCCGGCGTTTGATCGTCAACCCGTTCGACCGGCTTATCAAGCTGGACGAGAAGGCCGATCGGCGACGTGAGCGGCGTGCCCTGACCGAGGAAGAACTCCACCGCTTGCTGCGTGTGGCAATAGTCCGGCCCCTCGCCGAATACGGCCGCGAGTCGGAGAAGCTGCCGCCCGAAAAACAGAGCGGCCGCAGGACCTCGACCTCGACAGGGCCGAGGCCAAAGCACGCGAAGTGTTCGCCGATAAGCCGGACATGATCGCCCGGCTCGAGCACACCGGGCGCGAGCGGGCGCTGGTTTACAAGACGCTGCTGCTGACGAGCCTGCGCAAGGGCGAACTGGCGTCGTTGACCGCGGCACAGTTGCAGCTGGAAACCGGCACAAGTTTGGTTGCGTACGCGAAGCTCAAAGCTGCTGACGAGAAAGCCGGCAGGGGCGCGGACGTGCCCCTCAGGGCCGACCTTGCCGAAGACCTACGCCTGTGGCTGGCCGACAAGCTCGACGCGCTCCAACGCGAAGCCAGCGCCTCTGGCGGCCCGCTACCGGCGAGACTACCGCCTCACACGCCGCTGTTTACGTACCGACCGGGCTGATCTGCATCCTGAACCGCGACCTGGGCGCCGCAGGCATTCCCAAGCGCGACGACCGCGGGCGCACCGTCGATGTGCACGCCATGCGGCACACCTTCGGTACGCACCTGAGCATGGGCGGCGTGGTGCCGCGCACGGCGCAGGCCGCCATGCGGCACTCGTCGCTGGATCTGACCATGAACACCTATACCGACCCGCGCCTGCTGGACGTGGCCGGCGCGATTGAGACGTTGCCGATCATGCCGTTGAACCCGCGCAGCAACGATCGTACGCCCGCGAGTATGACGGGTACGGAGCCCGCTCCGCTTGTACCGAGAACCGGCAACGACCGTCAAAACCTGGCAAGCTCTGGCAAAACTACCAACGGCGTATCATCGTCGAGAAGCGGCGCAAGTGACGTGATGTGCAGGAGTAGTCAAGAACTGACAAGACATGTCGGAAAGCGGGCGAAGGGACTCGAACCCTCAACATTCAGCTTGGAAGGCTGACACTCTACCATTGAGTTACGCCCGCTAGGCGGCTCAAACAGGCTTAAAGTCTAGGGATTTGGTCGCGCCCGATCAAACGCGGCTGTTTATATCTGTGTTTGTCGCGTGAGAGGGGCCGGCGGTAGCGGGCGGGGAGTGGGGGTGAGGCAAGGTTTGGTCTGTGCTCGGCGGGGGTTGTATGCTGTTAGGGCTGGCCCCCATCGGGTTTAGCGGGTTAGTAGCTGATTGTGACGGGAACATAAGGAGTATCACGATGAAACATACATTGACACGCCGGGGGTTTGTGAAGTCTTCGGTGGGGGTGCTGGCGGGCGCGGCGGTGGCGGGGCGGGTCGCGCTGGCGGAGGAATCCGAGGCGGACGCCGAGCCTGAGACGGCCCCGCTGTTCAAGATCTCCCTGGCGCAGTGGTCGCTTCACCGCGCGTTCTTCGAGAAGAAGATCGACAACCTCGATTTCGCCGCGACCGCGAAGAACGAGTTCGGCATCGACGCGATCGAGTACGTCAACCAGTTCTTTAAGGATAAGGGCGAGGATCACACCTACCTCGCCGAGATGAAAAAGCGGACGGCGGACCTGGGCGTGACGAACGTCTTGATCATGTGCGACGGTGAGGGCCGGCTGGGCGACCCGGATGAGGCCGCGCGCAAGCAGGCGGTGCACAACCACATCAAGTGGGTCGAGGCGGCGAAGTATTTCGATTGCCACTCGATCCGTGTCAACGCCGCCAGTGAGGGCGGGTACGAAGAGCAGCAGAAGCTCGCGGCCGACGGCTTGCGGCGGCTTTGCGAGTTCGCGGACACCCGTGCGATCAACGTGCTTGTCGAGAACCACGGCGGGCTGTCGAGCAACGGCGCCTGGCTGGCGGGCGTGATGAAACTGGTCGACCACAAGCGCGTCGGCACGCTGCCGGACTTCGGCAACTTCCGGATCAAGGACGGCGAGATGTACGACCGGTACAAGGGCGTTACCGAGTTGATGCCTTACGCCAAATCCGTTTCCGCCAAGACACACGACTTCGACGACGCGGGCAACGAGACGGAGACAGATTACACGCGGATGATGAAGATCGTCCTCGATGCCGGTTATCATGGCTACGTCGGGATCGAATACGAAGGCTCCCGGCTAAGCGAGTATGAGGGCGTCGCCAGGACCAAGGCGCTGCTCGAACGCTTGCGAAGTGAATTGGCTTAAATCCGGATTCTGATTGTTCATCGAAGCCCACGTTTACAAAACGCGGGCTTTTTTTACGCGTGCTGCGACGGCCGCCACAGGTCCGCGAGCACCAGCAGCAGCGCCGCCGCCACACTGGCTGCGAAGATAAATCCGCCGACCACGATCAGCGGGACGACCGCATCGTTGACCCGCGCGATCCACCAGCCGGACAGGTCCAGCGCCAGCCCGAAGCCCATCAGCAGCACGATCGGGTTGACCAGCCCGCGCGGCCAGCCGGTCAGCAGCATCAGCCCACAAGACACCAACGCCAGCACGGCGAGGCTGATCGCGTGCGTGTGGGTAGAGGCGGCGAGCACTTCCGTGCCGACCGGGCGGATATCGCTTGAAAACGCGATTGCACGGATATCGTCAAAATAGTCAAACGGCAGTTGCGGGTACGCGTTCTCGCCGGTGGCTTGACGGCTGTGACAACTCATGCAGTCCGATGCGATGATTTCATCGGGCGTTATCTCACTGAGGTCGAGGTTGTCGAAATCTTCGACGATCCGGTCGCCCTGAAGCCAGTCCATCAGGACCTGCCGGTTTTTCTCCGATTGTCCTTCGGGGTGGTGGCGTTTGAGCGCTTCCAGCAGCGGTGAAGGGATGTTGACGCCGGCGTAGTGCCCGCGGATATCGTTCATGGTCAGGCCGGACCGCTCGTCACGGTTTTCGTGATGCCATGCCATGTACAGGCCCGACACCGTCAGCCCGCCGAGCAGCGTGAGTACGAGCAGGCTCAGGCCCAGGCGTGCGGTGAAACCCAGTGGCCGCAGTTGTGACGGTTGTTGAGCCATAGTCATCAGCCTCCGGCGAGCAGGGCGGGGTCGATCTTGACGGTTTCGCCGGTGGTCACGGCCTGGTGCGTGAGGATGCCGATGATCGTAGCTCGCATGCCTTCCTCGATCGTGGTGGCGACCGGCGCGCCCTCGGTAATGCTCTTGAGGAAATCGCCCAGCCCGTAATAAAGCGGCGGGTTCGGCAGGCCCACGCCCGATTCGAGCTTGCCTTGTGATGCGAGCTGCGTCGCGTCGGCGATGAGGGTGATGCCTTCTTCGTTGTGGAAGCCGCTGGCGATTGGCGTAGACTTCCCAGCCCTGTGTGGGGGCGTCTGCTTCCTTGAACATCCAGCCGTGCGACCACGCGAGTTTGATCGCGGCGTTGGAGCCGTAGAACCCTCGTGCGTGCCCTCGAAAGAGTTGCCGAGCGTCGCGGCGTATTGCAGGACCGTGCCGTCGTCGAATCCGAGCATGGCGGCGATGGTGTCGTTGACCTTCCTGCCGTCCTTGTGCAGTTGGATCGAGCCGCGGCCGACGACGGAAGTCGGGTACACATCCCGGTAGTAGTGGAACACGTCGAACTGGTGCGTGCCCAGCTCGCCGGCCAGCCCGATCGAAAGCTCCGGGTCCAGCCGCCAGTTGAGGTCTTTCTCACGTGCCGGGTCGGGCGCGGGGCTGCGCCAGGTGGTTTTCTCGTTGGATTGAGCCCGCATCGCGACCAGTTCCCGGACCGAATCGGAGCGGAAGAATGTCCGCGCGAGTTGATAGACGGGGTTGCTGCGTGCCAGCAGGCCGGCGACGCAGACGGTTGATGCCCCGCGTGTGGCGGCCGCGATCGCCCGGCAGTCATCGACGGTCGACGCCAGCGGCGCTTCGCAGTAGACGTGTTTCCCGGCGGCGACGGACGCCTCGACGATCGCGCGGTGGGTGTGCGTGGGGGTTGCGATGAATACGGCCTTTACGTCTTTCGCTTCGGCGAGCAGCTTGCCGGCATCCTCGAACGTCGCCGCGCCCGCGACACGCCGTGCTCCGGAGCGCAGCCGGCCCGGATCGACATCGCAGACCGCCGAGATCTTCACACCCTTGATCTTCTGCAGCTCACCCGCAATCGCGCGGCCCTGCCGGCCCATGCCGATGATCGCCACGGACAGTTCGTTTTTAAGCTCGACGTCCGCGGCGAACGCCAGCGCGGGCATCATCGACATCACGGCCAGGGCCTGCCCGGTCGTTTTCAGGAAAGTACGGCGGTCGGTTTCGGTCATGCGTAAGCATCCTCCAGCATCGGAGCGGGTTGGTTTTGGTCAGGCAATACAGCTTGGATTGAATCGGGCATGGCTGCAGGCGTTTCGCCCAGGACGAGCAGGGCGGTCGCCCAGGCGTCGGTGAGGCAGGCGGAACCGCCGACCGCCGCCGCGTATGCGCCGCAATCCGCCGGATGGCACGTGCGTGGGTCCAGCACGTGGCCGAGCGTTTCACCATCATGGTTAACCACTCGGCCGTGCGGCGCGGAGACGGAGAGCGTTTGATTGTTCAGGCAGACGACAGTGGCGTCTTTCGCCGCCACTTCTGGCGCGTGCAGTTTGACGCGCCAGCCTGGTTCGCCCGGTGGCGCACCGATGGCGGCGACGGTGCTGGTCCCGCCGTGCAACAGTGCGCAGCTGACGCCGTATTCGCGCAACAAGTCGATCGCCTGATCGATCGCGAAACCCTTAGCGATCCCGCCGAGGTCGAGCGTTACGCCCGGGATCGCGAAGCGCACGGCCCGCGTATCACGATCAAGCAACACGTGCCGCATCCCGACGCGCACCTTCGCCTGTTCGATTGCCTCGCGGTCCGGTTTGCCGTGAAACCCCCACGTCCGCATCAGCGGCGCGACGGTGATATCGAACGCGCCCCCGGAATCGTGATGCACCTGTCGGCACGTTTCCAACAAATCGAATGTCAGGTCATCGAGTGTTACCGGTTCGGCCGCCGCGCGGCGGTTGATCGAGTTCAGCCAGCTGCCGGGGTCGAACAGATTGAACCGGTGGTGACACTCTTCGATCTCGCGCAGCGCCGCCTCACCGGCCGCGCGCAGCCGGTGCGGGTCGCCGCCTTCGAGCACCAGCTCGAAGCGCGTGCCCATCGCGTGGGTGGCAAGCGTGACTGGCATTTAACGTCAGACCTTGCTCGCGGACAGCGTGGCCGGGTCGAACGTGTAGGCGTGGCCGTCCCACATCGACCGCGTCGCCAGGTCCACGATAACCATGACCTGCGTGGCGAGGTCGACCTGGCTGCGGTTGGGCTGGCGCGTGCGGATGCTGTTAAGCCAGTCACGGCGCAGCGCGTCCTGGTCGTTGCCGATGTCCTCGGCGGGGATCTCCTGTTCATCGACGTCATCGACGAAGATGCGCTCGGGCCGCAGCACGCAGTTCTGTCCGCCGAGATAGATGTTCGCCTTGTGGCCGCGGATCATGACTTCCAGGCCCACGTCGTTGCAGGTCGAGCCGGCGACGACCATGGTGTGGCCCTTCTCGAACTCGATGGTGAGGTTGACCTGGTCGTGGTTCTCCATCGCCATATCGACGTAGTGCCCGCCGGACGCGATCACGCGCGTGGGCCAGCCGACTTCCAGGGCGTACATCATCGGTGTCATCACGTGGACCAGCAGGTCGCCGATGATCCCGGTGGAGTAGTCCTTGTAGCGGCGCCAACGCGCATACACCTGCGGGTCCCACTCGCGCACGCCCAGCGAGCCGCACCAGCGTTCCCAGTCGAGGTTCACGCCCGGTTCCCACGAGGGATCGATCTTGTAGTAGAGCCACTCGCCGTCCTTGGAGTTTCGGCAGTAGCTGGTCTGGCTGAAGGTCGCCTTGCCGATCGCGTCCTCGGCAAGCAATTTCTTGGCGTCGACGAATTTCGGCCGCATCATCTGCTGCGTGCCGACCTGCATGATGATGTCGGGGTTGGCCTGAACGACCTGGCGCACGTGCAGAGCGTCGGGCAGCCGCAGCGTCATCGGTTTTTCACAGTAGACGTCTTTGCCTGCGGCGATCGCGTCGATGCTGATCGGGCCGTGCCAGTGCTCGGTCGTGGCGACGACGACGCCGTGGATGTCTTCGCGTGCCAGCAGGTCTTCGTGCTTGGTATAGGTATCGACCTGCACGTCGGGCTGCTTTTCCTTGCAGGCGGCCAGCGCGTTTTCCCAGCGGGGCTGACACACGTCGCACAGCGCGACGACCTGGACGTTGGCTTCCTTGCGTTCGTTGATGCCGAGCATGGCGTGGACGTGCCCGGTGCCCATGCCGCCGACACCGATGACGCCGATGCGGATCGGGTCGTTCTCGCCGAGCGGCGCGCGTTTGGCGGACTTGGGCGTTTTTGCGTTGGGGTCCAGGCCGATGCGTTCCTGTGCCTGGGCCTGTGTTTTGGCGGCGGTGCCGAGGATGGCGGCGGTGCCGGCGATCGCGGCGGTGCGTGTGATGAACTCACGGCGGGACGGGCCTTGGGGCCTTGGCTGGTCGGTGGGGGTGTTGCTCTTGTCTGTCACTTCGGGTGCCTCCCTGATGGGTGTAGGTTTTGATTGCGGGTGTTATTGGGCCGGGTCGAGCCGGCGGACCTTGATGTTGCGGTAATACACTTTATCGCCGTGGTCCTGCAGCGCGATGTGGCCCATCGACGCCTTGCCGTAGTCGGGCATGTCCTTGAACTTGGACGCGGCAACGAGCGCCTGCCACGCCTCGCTGCCCAGGTCGTACTCAAGCAGTTTGTGCCCGTTGAGGTAGTGCTCGACATGGTTTCCCTGCACGCGGATCACGGCGTGGTTGAACTCGCCGACCGGGTTGGTGAAGTCCTCGGCCGGGGCGATCAGGGCGTAGTTCGCACCGGCGCTGGTCAGCGTGTTCTTGCCGTCGTTGTGCGTGGTGTTGTCGAGCACCTGCATCTCCGGGGCGCTCTCGAATACGTGGTCGTGGTCTTCGGTCGCGTTGAAGAAGATGCCGGAGTTGCCGCCGGGTGTGACCTTCCAGTCGATGCAAAGCTCGAAGTCGTCGAACTGCTCGCGTGTGACGATGTCGCCGCCGGGGCCGACGCGCGTCAGGCAGCCGTCCTCGACCGCCCAGCCGTCGGGCAGTTCGTCCTTGCGGTAGCCACGCCACTTATCCAGCGACTCGCCGTCGAACAGCAGCTCCCAGCCCTCGGCCTTCTCCTGTTTAGTCAGTGTATTGGGTTTTGCCGATTGTTCGGCAACCGGCTTGTCGTGATACCCACAAGCCGTAAATAAGCCAGCCGCCCAGACCAGCCCGACGATCGTCAGCCAGCGTGTTTTTATCATTTTTACGGTTGCGTTAGGTGCGGGAAACAAGGTGCTGCTCCTTTGAAGCGGTGGGCCACCCATGATACGTCCGATCGGGGCGGGCACAAGGGGATCAAGGCGGGTATTTGTGTGTTTCGGCTGGATTATTCGCCGCTTTTCGGCTCCCGGCTTGCATTAAACATCGCCAGCAGCACCAGCATCGCCAGAAGCGCGATCCCCGACTGGGTCCACCAGAACACGTCGTACCGCTGCGCGCCCGCCGCGTCCTTGAAGCGGTCAAAGCTCTGGTTGTAGAACCCCGCCAGCACCGGGCCGGCGCCCAGGATGATGATCCCGAACACCGTCTGCGCCGAGTGGCGGATATTCACCGGCGCGACCTTCTCGACATAGAGGAACGAGCCGGCGAAGAAGAACCCGTAGTTCAGCCCGTGCAGCGCCATCGCCGCCTGGACGACGCCCTGGCTGGGCGATTCCGACGAAAGCACGCCCGCGAAGATGCCGTACCGCAGGACGTAAGACAACGCGCCCAGGACCAGCACCCATTTGTAGCCCAGGTTCTTAAGGAACAGGCCAAGCACCGCCAGCACCACGATCTCGCTGACCTGCCCGATCGCCATGACCGAGGGCACGTCAGACACGTCGAACCCGATCGCGTTCTCCAGGTAAGGCCCGGTCCGGAAGAAGTAGCACTGGTGGATCATCGAGATCAACAGCGCCGTTAGCGTCAGCACGACCAGGTCCAGCCGGCCGAACAAACCAAAGGCCTCGGCAAACGCGAGCGGACGCTTCACGTCCTTGCTCGGCGGGGTCTTCGGCAGCAGCAGGCTGTAGAACGCGTACCCGATCGAGAGGACGCCGGACACCGTCACCGCGTCAGCGATCCGGGCCGTGCCGTCGGGCAGGTTCGTCCCGTCCAGGAAGGGCCAATACTTCACAAGCCCGACGTCCGTCTTCATCCAGATAAGCGGGAACGCCACCGACGCCACGATCCACCCGATCGTCCCCAGCGCACGCACCGGCGGGAACTTACGCTCCGGGTCGTCCAGGTTCGCAAACGCGATGCTGTTGGTCAGCGCCAGCGTCGGCATGTAAAGCACCGAGTAGATAATCGAAAGACCGAGCCACGCCGCGTAGCCCGTCTGCTCGGCGAGGATGATTTTTACGATCCCGCCGAGTAACAGCAGCAGCGCCAACGCCCGCTCGGCGTTGAGGTAACGGTCGGCGATCTGCCCGGCAATAAACGGCGCGGCCAATGCACCGATCGAACCCGCCAGCCCGAGGATCCACCCGATCTGCCCGCCGGTAAAGCCCAGCCCGCCCTTGTCGATCGGCGAGCCCAGGTAGTTGGCCATGAACGGCAGCCACACGCCCCACACCGCGTACTGCAAAAACATCATCACGCTAAGGCGGACGCCGGCGGATGGCGGGGCATCCGGGGTATTTAAGGATGGGGCACTTTGATCCGTGCTGCTCATGCGATCGCTCCAAGATGATCTGTCGAGATGGGGTGACGACCCGAAGATGGTAACGCAGACGGGGGGTATTGTCTTATCAATGGGCGTTCGCGGGGCCCGTGGCGGGCTCGGACTTCAGGGCATCGGGCGAAGAGGGCGGTGAACCCTTAAGCCGGGGCGGGCGTAACACAGATAAGCGGCTTCCGTCTGCCGGGGCGTCGTGCCCAAGTCCGGGAATTGTCAGGGTTTTTGTGTTGTCTTTGCGGCCCGGCGGGTGTTAAGATGGTCCGCGATCCGGCACCACTTTTTTCGGCCGGGTCCACCGGCGGGCAGCGTCCGAACAAGCGCATCGGCGGGCCGATCGGCCACGGGGATACATCATGGCGGGACACGACGGCGATCATACGACGCGTTGGCACGAAAACCAGGCCCAGGCGGTGGCCGCGGACCTGCGCACCGACCTGATCCGCGCCTCGGTGCTGCGCTACGGCGTACTTCTGACAACCGCGTACCTGCTCCTGTGGGGCACGGTCGCGCTGACGGTGCGGTTCGCCACCGGTGAAGACCACACGCGCTGGTGGCTGGGCGCGATTGGTATCGCCCTGATGTGGGTGATCGCCGGGTTCCTGGCGTGGCGCGAACGGCCGAGCGTGGACCAGGCCCGGTCGATGGTCGACGGCCGGCGTCGTTTAGGCGGCCTGCTCATGGCCGAGCAGATGGATGGGTTCGACGCATGGTCCGATAAATTGGCTTCGCCCAAGGCCCTGCGTGTGAAATGGCGGGGCGGCCCGGCCTGTTTAGCGCTGGGTGCGTCGGCGGTATTCCTTTTAGGGGGTATGTTCGCGCCGATGCCGGACTGGAACAATGTCGCGGCCGGGATGAACGTGCAGCGCACGATCGATGCGCTCGATGAGCAGGTCCAGGTACTCGAAGAGGAACGCATCCTCGACGAACCGCAAGCCCAGGCGTTGCGTGACGACATGGCCCGTGTCGCTGAGGACGCCCGGGGGGCCGACCCGTCCCGGACGTGGGAAGCGCTGGACCACGTGGCGGAACAGCTCAAAAAAGAGGCCGCCGAGGCCGCGGACGATGCGCTTCGGAAGATGACCGAATCCGCCGCCGCGCAGAACCTGGCCAAAGCCCTTGAATCAGGCTCCGACCAGCTCTCGCCGCAGCAGTTGTCGCAGGCGATGGAGGCCCTGGCACAGCTGACCAAGGAAGCCGTCGGCGGCGACATGGCGGCCGCATTATCCCCCGAGATGGCCGAAGCGCTCAGCCAGGCCGCGACCGCGGGGCTGAGCGCCGAGACGCTGAACAAGCTCGCCGCGATGATGGGCGAATGCAACGGCGACCTCAAGGCCATGCTCGAAGCACTCGAAAACGCGAAACTGATCAACGGCAAGCTCTCGGACATCCCCTACGAGTTCGACCCCGAAGCGCTGGTCGAATGGCTCGCGTGTCAGGGTGAGGGCGAATGCGATTCAGCCAAGATCTGTAAGGCCTGCAAGAAAGGTGGCCGGGGCGGGATCACGCGCGGCCCGGGCCACGTCGAGATGCTCTGGAAAGACCCCTCCAGCAAGGAAGGCGCGAACTTCGACCCGCAGGTCCTGCCCCCGACCCGGATGCAGGATATGAAGGACGCGCGCCTCCTGGGCGTGACCCGCGGCGCGCCCGACACTGAGCCGGCCGGCGACGGGTCCACCGGCGGCGCGCTGGCCGGGGCCACCACCACCGGCGGCAGCGCGGAATCGCCCACAATCCTCCCCCGGCACCGCGGGGCCGTGCAACGTTACTTCCAGCGCTCCGACTATAAGGTAGAGGGCGGACAAGCCGGGGATGGTTCGGAGGGCGGCCCGGGGGACAATCCGGGGGGAGAACCCGCAACCGAATAACGCACGGCACCGGGCCTGTGTGTACGATCTTTTTTTCCCTTGCCGCGCGTTTCTGGAGCACGCATGACCGACACCACGCCCCGGCCCAGCCTGATGCGGCCCGATGAGATCGCGCCGACCGTCGAACTCCTCAACCGCGTCCTCGAAAAGCTCGACGCCACGCTCCTGGGCCAGAACGAACTGCACCGCATGGTCCTTGTCGGCATCCTGAGCCGGGGCCATATCCTGCTCGAAGGCATGCCCGGCGTCGGCAAGACCGCCCTGATCCGCGTGCTCGGGCAACTGCTCTCGCTCTCGTTTAACCGCGTCCAGTTCACGCCCGACCTGATGCCCAGCGACATCGTCGGCAGCCCGATCCTCCAGGAAGACGACGACGGCAAACGCCAGATGGTCTTCGAGGCCGGGCCGATCTTCACCAACATCCTCCTGGCCGACGAGATCAACCGCGCCTCGCCCAAGACACAGTCGGCGATGCTCGAAGCGATGCAGGAACGCCGCGTCACCGTGATGGGTAAGACCCGGCCGCTGCCTTCGCCTTTCTTCGTGCTCGCATCACAAAACCCGATCGAGTTGGAAGGCACTTACCCCTTGCCCGAGGCACAGGTCGACCGGTTCCTGTTGAAGCTGCACGTCGGCCGGCCCAGCGCGGACACGCTCGAACGGATCATCAACTCCCGCCGCCGGGGCGAGCTGCCCGAACCCGAGGCCCTGATCGATGCGGCGCAGATACAAACGCTTTTCGACACGATGGAGCGCATCGTGATGCCCGGGCCGGTCAATCGGTACATCGCCAACCTCGTCGCCGGGACACACCCCGAGGAGACGTTTGCCCCACAGGTCGTGCGGGATTACGTCACCTACGGCGCTTCGCCGCGTGCCGCGATCGCGATGGCGGAGGCGGCACGAGCGGTGGCGCTGTTGTCGGGCCGACCCACCGCCGGGTTCGAGGACGTCAAGGCCGTCGCGCCCCACGTCCTGAACCATCGGCTGATCCTTAATTACCAGGCCCGCTTCGACAAGGTCACGCCGCTGGGAGTTGTCGATCGGATGCTGAAAGCTATCGACGAGACCGGGCTTGAGCTGCCGCGCGGGATCGAAGTGGAGGCCGCGTCGTGAGCCGATATGTCCGGGGATGTCTGTGCCTGCTGCTTGCGTGGATCACGCTCTTGGTTGTTTACTCGCCCGATGTCTGCCGTGCGGACACGCAGAATTACGGCAACCTGACCGTCTCCATCGACGAACCCCTGGACGGTGACAGCGGTTACGGCTACCTGGCCTACCGGGTCACCATCTCGAATCGTTCGACGCAGACCCACCGCATTCGCATCCAGCTCCCGGGCAACAGCTACGGGTACGGCTACGGCGATTCGATTGATCGCATCACGCGCACCGTCGACGTCGAGCCGGGCGTCGCCACGCGGTTCGAACTGCTTCAGCCGCCGCTGCCGATCCAGGGCCACGGCGCTGCCGTCTATATAGATGGCGCACGCCAGCGCCAGGACGTGAACGTCGGCATCCGTAACCACGCCGGCGGCTACAACAGGTCGCACGTCGTCCTGGCCAGCCGCGACGTCAGCTCGGGCGTCAAAGACTCGATCGACAAGGGCATCGAGGACGCGGCGGCGGGGACGTCTTCCTGGGGCGGGTACGGCGGCAGTTACCGCGGGTACTCCGGCCACGAAACTTACATGCTTGTGCGCGAACCGCGCCCGGTCGGGGAGTGGGGCACGAGTTGGCTCGGGTACACGCGCTACATGGCCGTAATCATGACCGACAGCGATTTCAAGGCGATGCCCAGCGATGTCGCGGATGCGCTTCGGTCATATGTGCTCACCGGGGGTGTGCTGGGGATCATCTACGACGTCGCCGAGCCGGCGGAATTGCAGGGCTGGTGGCGCGCGTGGTCGCCGACGCAGGTACCGTCATCTGCCCCATCCTGGGGCGCGTCCGGGGCCGGCGGTGTATCCGGGGGCGGGGGCGCGATCGAGTACGGCCTGGGCCGCATCCACCTCGCGTCGGTGACCGACGCCGACGCCCTCGACTCAAAGCAATGGATGGATCAACTCGACGCCTGGCGCGACTTTACTTTCGCCCGCGCCAACGTGCGCGACACCGAGCAGGCCAACCGCGAAATGCCCGTCGTCGAGGGACAGGTCACACCCGCGCGCGGCCTGCTGCTGGTCATGCTGCTGTTCACGCTCACGATCGGCCCGATCAACATCGTCGCGCTCTGGATGATGAAAAAGCCGATGCTGCTGCTGTGGACCGTGCCGGGGATCGCGCTGGTGTTCTCCGCCGCCGTGATGATCTACGCGCTGCTTAGCGAGGGCATCACACCGCACGCACGCACCTTCGCCGTCACACTGCTGGATCAGTCGTCTCACCACGCCGTCTCTCTCGGCGTCCACGGCTACTACGCGCCGCTCACACCCGGCAACGGCCTGTGGTTCGACGCCGACACATGCATCACCCCGCAGGTCGAAGGCGGTTATTACTACGGCTCAAGCAGCGGGCAGGTACGCTCGATCGACGAAACCCACGGCCAACACCTCACCACCGGCTGGGTTGTAGCACGTGTCCCCGCGCACCTGGCCGTCCGCAAAAGCGAAACGCGACACGAACGCCTCGACGTTTCCTTCGCCGACGACGGCACACCCAGCGTTGTCAACGGTCTGGGCAGCGACATCACTAACCTCACGCTCGTCGATGCGCAAAACCGCACATGGTCCACGCAGAACCTCACCGCCGGCCAGACCGCCGCGATGACGCCGACCAATAGTGTGAATACATCCGGCGACAACACGCCCGCGCTGACAAAGATCATCACCAACGACTGGAACGCCGTGCAACACCTGACAAAGGCGCCCACGGACTACCTCGCGCCCGGCGCCTACCTCGCCGAGTTGGCCGGCTCGCCGTTCCTCGAACCCGGCATCGAAGGCCTCAAGGAGCACCGCACGGAGTGCGTCGTCGTCGGTTATTACGGGGAGGCCGAGTAATGCGCGTCACCGTCAACAACCTCCGCAAGACTTTCGGCAAGACCGAGGCCGTCAGCGACTTGAGCTTCTCCTTCGAGACCGGGCAGATCTTCGCCTTCGTCGGACCCAACGGCGCGGGCAAGACCACCACCATGCGCATCCTCGCCACGCTCGACACCCCCGACGAGGGCGACTGCTTCTTCGACGGCCTGAACATCATCCACTACCCCGAGCAGGCCCGGCGCATGATCGGCTACATGCCCGACAACCTCCCGACACACCGCGACCTTTCCGTGCAGGACTACCTGGACTTCTTCGCCCGCGCCTACGGCCTGCGCGGCCGACGACGCAGGATGATGATCGAACAGATCCAGTCTTTCACCAACCTCACCGGCATCAAGGGCAAGATGCTCAAGGCCCTGAGCAAAGGCATGAAGCAACGCGTCTCGCTGGCCCGCGCGCTGATCCACGACCCGCCGCTATTAATCATGGACGAACCCGCCGCCGGCCTGGACCCGCGCGCCCGCGTGGAGCTGCGCGAACTAATGCGCTCCTCGCCGACCAGGGCAAGGCGATCCTCAGCTCGCACATCCTCACCGAGCTGGCCGAGATGTCCGACGGCGGTGATTATCGAGCGTGGCAGGCTGCTGCGTGCCGGGACCATGACGCAGATCTACAACCACGGCCGGGAGGACCTCGAGCCCTACCAGCACGTCGCCATCCGCACCCGTGCCGACAACGAACAGCTGCACCGCGCGCGGCTTACTGGAGATGCCCCACGTCCAAACGCGCCCGCGTCGCCAGCAACCACGTCGAGGAGCCGAAGTCGTCGGTGACGAGGAAGCCGCCTGTGAATTGGTCGCCGAGCTGATTAATAAGGGTTTCCGCGTCTTGGAGTTCAAGCAGGTACGGGCGGACCTGGAAAAACTCTTTATGGACGTGACCAAGGGGGATGTCCAATGAGTGCCGTCAGGTCTGCGTGGGTTGGTGTCGTGGATCGACGACCGAGGCCAACTTGATCGTGATCAAGGAGCTTCGCCAGGCGGTGCAGTCTCGCTTCATCGTCACGACCCTGATCCTGCTCCTGATCCTGCTCCTGACCACGCTGATGCTCTACGTGATGAACACCACGAGGACATCGGCGAGGTTACCGGCAACCACGGCTGCCGGAACTTTTCTACATCTTCCAGGCGATGCTGCTGACGACCTGCCTGCTCTTCGTCCCGCTCTACGTCGGCAGGCGGCTCGCGGTCGAACGCTCCGGCGTGACCTCCGACCTGTTATTCGTCTCGACGATCCGCCCGTCCTCGATCGTCTGGGGCAAGCTGCTCGCCAGCATGATCGTGATGGCGATGATCCTTGGCCTTACCACGCGTTCATGGTGGTGACGTATCTGTTAAGAGGCATCGACCCGCCGACGATCCTGTTCGTGATCGGGCTGGATATCCTCGTCGTGCTCGCGGCGACGATGCTGCCTGGTCGAGCGCGATCGGTGGCGTCGTGGATCATCAAGATCATCCTCGGGCTGATCGTGGCGTCGCAATTCTTGTGGACCATCAGTTTCATGAGCGCGGTCCTGGTCTGGGAGATGGGTCAGTGGGGCATCGGCTCACGGATGGGCGACTGGGATTTCTGGGCGCTGTGCTCAGTTTCATCGTCTGCTGGCTGGGCGGGATCGGGCTGCTGTTTTTCCTCACCGTCGCGCTTTGATTTCACCGCCGCCGTCGAACCGTGTGTTCCCCGCTGCCGTTTACATGACCTGCGCTGGCTGGTGAGCCTGGGCATCTGCCTCTACCTGGCGCACTATTTACAACGACACCGAGGTGCTTTGCATCTGGGCCGTGTTCGCGGCGTTCGGTTTGATGGCATCCATGGTGTGCGCCGGTCAGCGAACGTGACAAGATCGGGCAGCAGTTGCGACGTTCGGTCCCGCGCAGCCGGCACCGCGCATCCCCGCATTCCCCCTCTTCACCGGTGCCGCCAACGGGCTGGTCTGGTCGGTCCTGCTGATCGGCGTCACGCTCGTTGGCTGCCGGGCCCTGGTGCAGTTCCTGGACTGGTTCTGGGGCTGGGTCGGGCCAGCACCTCCGACCTGCACATGCTCAACGCGACCGGGATCGCCGCGGCTCTATTTGTTCGCCTATGCGATGACGGCCGTGTTCCTGCGACGCTGGCTGTTCCGCCATGCCGCCGCCGTCGCCTCGACCGCCGCGATCGCGATGTTCCTCGTCGCCATGGGCTGCATCGTGCCGGTCATCGTCGCCTTCGCCACCGACCCCCGGCACTGGGACACCGCGGACTGGTGGATGCTGCTTAACCCATTGAGCCTTTATATTCGACCTGAACAGCCGCGGACGCTGGACCAGTTTACAGCTCAACAGCCTGATCATCTCCCTGATCTGGTCCGGCATCACGTTCTCTTGAACCTCCGATGGTTCTTCGCATAGATCGCCGCGTTCCACGCCCGCTCGAAACCGAGGACGGTCCAGCAACCCCGCAAGCAGCGGCAATTCAAGGGACAACTCCGGGGCAACTCCGGGGGCGGGAGCAGCAAACGATGGATGAAGCCTGGGCACCGCGTGTCACCGCCGCTTACCACGCCGGGCTGGGCTACGCGGCATTGCGCCCCCGGCGAACGCCCGCCGGCCTGATCGGCGAACAGCTCGGCTCCGGCGTCGGCTCCGTCGAGTTCTTGGACTACCGCGAATACACGCCCGGCGACGACCTCCGCCGTGTCGATTGGTCCGTCTACGCACGGTCCGACGGCTCATGGTCAAGCTCCACCGCGAAGAGGTCACGCCCACATCGACATCCTCATCGATGCCTCGCTCGATGGCGGCTTGTCCGGCTCCGACAAACCCATCGGCGCGGCTCCGGGCTCGCCGCCGCGGCGCTGCCCGATAAAGGCGCCCGGCTGGTCGCGCGCAGGCTCTACACGCACTCGGCGAACACAACGGCTGCTTATCCCCGGCAGCGGTGGCGCTTTGTCGGCCTGGCAGTGGCCCAGGTTTGACGGCCGCGAACCGCTGGGCCGGACACCCGCGTCGCCGCCGGATAAAGCTGCGCCCCGCCGCGGCGCGCGTCCTGATCAGCGACCTGTTATTCGATGGCGACCCCTGGCCGATCGTTAGCCGACTCGCGGAAGGCGCATCGGCGTTGTTCGTCGTGCAACTCCCTGGCCGCGCAGGATGTGGACCCGCCCTGGACTGGCGACCTCCGCCTCGTCGATGTCGAAGCCGGCGGCCTGCGCGAGGTCCGCCTCGACCCGCTCGCCAAGCAGCGGCACATCGATCGGCTGCACGCTCCAAGCAGCAGTGGGGCGCGCCTGCCCGACGCAGCGTGCACGCATGATCGAAATCGTCGCCGAGGAACTGACCAACGGCTGGGACCTGCGCACGCTCGTCGAAACCGAACTGTTACGCCTGGACTGACCGGAGCACCCACTTGCCGATCTTCGGCGTCCCACTGGCACTGATCGGGTTGGCAGCGGCTGCAGCTCCACAGCTATCTACTGGCTCCGCACCCGCTTCCGTCGGCAGGAAGTCTCGTCCTTATTCCTCTGGGCGGCTCGTCGCGCGGGCGGCGCGGCGGCGGCCGACGCGCGACACGATTACAAACACCCTTGCTCTGGCTACTTGAACTCCTGGCGTTATTGCTCTTGGCGCTTAGCGGCGGCCGGGCCGCTGTCCACTTGCGCCCGGTTTTCCGCTTGATCCCCGTGATGGTCGTATTGGACGATTCGTTCTCCATGTCCGCCATGCGACGCGACGGCCTGGCGTCGGGAGGCCGGCACGGACGCGATCAAACAGGAACTCGGCGGCATCGGCTCGTTCGCGGCCCGCTTCGTCATCGCCGGCCCCGAACCTTCGCTGGCCGGCGACAGCATCGCACGCTTAAACGATATCGATATTGCAATCACGGACTGGCGTTGCGAATCCGCTTCCGCCGCGATCGACTCTGCGGTGGCACAGCGCGTAGGGTCGGCGGGCCCGACTGCCGGTATTGATCGTGACCGACCGCACGCCCCGGAAGACGAGTCCGCGACACGCTTCACCGCAACCCGACGACCGCGTACGCTTGGCACGCGGTGGGCAACGTTCCCGAACGTCCAGTTCGTCAACGCCGTACGCTCACCGATCCGACGCGCGACCAGTTGTTGCTGGAAGTCACGAACTTCTCGGATGAGTCCAGAACCGTCACGCTCACGATCCTCGCCGGCGTCGATAAAGACCTCTTCCGTAGCCAAACGCCTGCCCGACAGCCACCCGGTCGGCGCGACGCGCGAGATCGACCGTCGGCCGCTGGAGCTTGCCGCGTTCGAGAACACGCCGATTACGCATCGCACCGTCCGGCGCGGGCCGGGTGTTAGTTGCGAAGATCGATGACGATGCGCTCATGGCGGATAACCGTCGTCCTGATGCCCCGGACCGCAGCCCGTTGCCCGTCTCCGTTGCGGTCAACGACGTGACATCAAGGCCGTGACCTCCGCTATTGAAGCGACCGCATCCGCGCGGGTCGAGGTCGTCAATGCCGTCTTGACCTTTACCGACCGGTCGCTGGTGACATCGAAGTATCCGAAGGCATCGCCGGCGGATGGCGTGTCGAGTTCGAGGTCCCCGGCCGAGGGGATCGACGCATACCTCGGGCCTTTCGTCATCGACTACACGCACCCGCTCTCCGCCGGGCTTTCGCTGGCGGGGCTGGTCTGGGCCGCGCCCGGGCATTAGCGAAGACGACGCATCGCTGGGCCGACCCGTCATCCGCGCGGGCGATGTCCCGCTCATCACCGAGAAACGCGGCCTGGCCGGCGGGGCGCGGGCCTTGCGCATCCGCCTGCGCGCCGACCGTTCGACACTCCTGAACTCCGCCGCCTGGCCGGTGCTGATCGCTAACATCCTCGACTGGCGCCGCGCCGAACTGCCCGGCATGTCCCACGCCAACGCACGCCCCGGCCTGCCCGTCCGCTACAACCTGCCCAACACCGTCGACACGGTGACCGTGACGCGCTATACAGCGTTGGAAGATAAGCCGAACGAACCGCCTGTGCGCATCGAGGTCCGCAACAGCACCGCATCACTCGATACCGACCGCCCCGGTGTCTACCGTGTCAACGCCGGCACGGAAACTCAACGCTACGCGGTCAATGCGCTATCAACCGAGGAGTCGGACCTGCGCGGGGCCGTTACCGCGGAGCAGGGCGTATGGAATGACGAGCAGGCGCTGCGTTCGGACTACCGCGGCCTGGCGTGGGCGCTCGGGCTGACGGCGCTTGCGATACTGGCGCTGCACGCGTGGTTGCTTAGCCGATCGTACGCACAGCCCGGGCGTGAGACAGCGGGGGGTGCGGCGTGACATTCCTTGAACCGCACTGGTTATTACTGATCCTGCCGTTGGCGGTTGCGTGGTGGTGGCTGCGTCCGCCTGCGCTCTGGCTGCGCATCTTACGAGCGGTGGTGTACGCGCTGATCCTGATCGCGATGTGCAACCCGCAACTGATCCTGCCGCGTCGTGCGGGGACGGTCGTGGTGCTCGCCGACCGCAGCGACTCGATGCCCGCCGATGCGCAGGACCGCCAGGCGGAGATGGTCAAGCTCTTGCAGCAATCGATGTCACCGATGGAAAGGCTCGCGGTGGTCTCGTTCGGCGAACGCACGGCGCTTGAGCACGGCCCGGGCGTGGACCCGTTCGAGGGGTTTGACCAGTTGGTCGGCGGCGGCGCGTCCGACCTGTCGGCAGCGCTCCGCCGCGCATCAGCGCTCGTGCCCGAAGGCGGCGCGGGCAGGCTTTTGATCCTAAGCGACGGTTTATATACCGGGCGCGACCCGGCGGTCGATGCGGCGCGCACGGGCGGGCGCGGGATCGCGATCGACTACCGTGATATGAGCCGGACCCGCGCGGGCGACACGGCCGTCATGCGCGTCGATGCCCCCGATACCGTGCAACCCGGCGAAGCCTTCATGATCACCGGCTGGGTCCACCTGCCCACGCCGCAAACCGTGACGCTCGAGCTGTGGCGCGGCGAGCAGCGGATCACCACCGGGCAACGTGAGCTACCGGCGGGCTTG
>JAWKTA010000066.1:0-23334 GCA_041402025.1 Phycisphaerales bacterium
GACGTCGCCGAGGATCATGATGGTCGCGGTGCCCCGTGCCCAGCACTCGCCCATGTTCGGGCATTTGGCAGACTCGCAGACGGTGTGCAGGGCGTGCTCATCGACGAGCGAGCGGAGGCGTTGATAGCCGGGCCCGCCGGGGAGCTTGGCGCGGAGCCAGCCGGGCTTCTTGCGTTTGACAAAGTCCAGCGGCGGGGACGCCGGGGCGTTATCGAGGACCTGGGAGCTGAGGGAAAACTGCTTCACGGGCTAGATTGTATCCCCTAAAAACGACAACGCCCACACATGTCGATGTGCGGGCGTTGGGGGTGATTCATGGGTGTTTCCGCAGATCAGGCCTTGCTGACTTCGACGAAGCGCTTCACGCTGCCGAGGTCGCGGAGGACCTGGGCGGTGGCGGTGATGGTGCCCTGCTCGCCGATGGCGCCCTTGACGGGGTGCTGCTTGACGAGGTGTCCGCCGTAGAGCCGGCCGCCGCGGGGCTGGGGGTTGTAGTGGACCTTGCGGAGCTTGTCCTGGCGGTTGTGCTCGGCGGCGACGGCGGGGTCCTTGGCCAGCACCCGCTGGAGGGTCTTGCTCGCGGCGATATTGGTCGGCTGCTTGACGATCTTGACGTTGATCTTGCTGCCTGGGGCGATCTTATCGAGCATGGCGTGGCCTTTCGATGGCTTGAAACACAGTCCGACCGGCAAGCGATCGGGGTTTTTCGGGGCGTTACGGGCGATTCCCCCCTACCATCGGGGGTGAATCGAGCCGGGTATTGTGGCCAAATCACGGGTTTGAGTCAAATGCCGGGGTCGGGACGGGGCTGGGCCTGTAGTGGGCCCGCTTAATCGGCGTCCAGGACGATCCGGTACCGGGCTTTGCCGGCCCGCAGGTGGTCCATCGCGTCGTTGACCCTGGACATCGGGAAGTGCTCGGTGACCGGCTCGACGCCGTGGCGGACGGCGAAGTCCAGCATGGTACGGATCGTCGCCGGGCTGCCCACCGGTGAACCGGAGACGCTGCGCTGGGCCATGATCAGGGGCATGACGGCGAGGCCCATCGGCTCGAGGACGGCCCCGAGCATGTGCATCCGGCCCCGGGGCTTGAGCGTGTTCACGTAGGTGTCCCAGTCCTGCTTGACGTTGATCGTGCTCAGCAGCAGATCGAACCGGCCGGCGGCGGACTTGACCGCCTCGGGGTCGCGCGAGTTGAGCGTGTCGTGCGCGCCCATCTCTTTCGCCTCCTGCTCCTTACCCGGCGAGGTGAAGGCGGTCACGTGACAGCCCCAGGCGCGGGTGAACTGTAGCGCCATGTGCCCAAGCCCGCCGATCCCGATGACGCCGACGCTCGCGGTGGGCGAGATATCGAACTGCACCAGCGGGTTGAACACCGTGATCCCCCCGCAGAAAAGCGGGCCGACCTTCCCGGCATCGATCCCCTTGGGCAGCTTGAACACGCTCGCCGCCTCGGCACGGACCATATCCGCGAACCCGCCGTGACGCCCGACGATCGTCGAGCATGCCTCCGGGCACATGTTGTGGTGACCGCTTAAGCACTGCTGACAGTGCATGCAGTACCCCGCGTGCCAGCCCAGCCCGACCGGATCGCCGACCTTCAGGTGCTTGACCTGCGCACCGACCGCGGACACCCGGCCCGACACCTCGTGCCCCGGCACGAACGGGTACGTCGTCATCCCCCAATCGTTACTTAACATGCTCAGGTCGCTGTGGCAGATACCGCAGGACTCCACCGCGATATCCACATCGTTCGGCCCGATCGGGCCAAGCTTGTATTCGAAGGGTTCAAGCGGCGACTTCGCATCTTTGGCGGCGTAGGCGTGGACGGTGGTCATCGGGGTCTCCTGTCATGGGGTATTGACAGGCGATGATAGGCGGCCCGGGCCGGGAGAAGCGAATGGCGGATTGCGAAAATAGTGTGAATGCACGCCGGGGTCGAGAAGTGTACTGGTCTTTTTTTTACAAATTTATGTATAGGGGAAAAAAGCTCCGGAATTATAATGGGGGTTCTGGATTACTTCCGGGCCCCAACACAAGGACCCAAACTTCATGCAGTGGATCACATCCTTAGCCGTGCTGCTTTGCCTGGCCCTGCCGTGCGTGGGCGAGTCGTACCTGCTGGTGGCGAACCATCAGGGCGGGGACTCGGTGTCTCGATACGACCTGGATGGCAACTGGCTGGGGCACTTTGTCACGCCCGGCAGCGGGGGTTTGGATAACGCGGTCGGCATGCAGATCGGCGCGGATGGGAACCTCTACGTTGCGTCGGAAGGCACGGGCCAGGTCCTGCGGTACAACGGCCACGACGGGACGTTCATGGATGTGTTCGCGAGCGGGCCATCGTTACAGTTCGTGGGCTACCTGACGATCGGGCCGAACGGCGACTTCTACGCGGCGGGCGCGGGTAACAATACCGTCGTCCGGTCGACGGTACAACAGGCAACATTGCCAGGCGCGGCGGCGAGCGGGGGCGGGCTCAACGGGCCGGACGGGATCGTGTTTACAAGCGCCGGCGAACTGCTGGTGTCGTCCTACTTCTCGAACAGCGTCAAGCGGTACAACCCGGAGACGGGCGCGTACCTGGGCGACTTTGTCGCGGGCGGCGGGCTGATTCGGCCGTTGCAACTGGTCATCGAGGGTGACCAGTTGCAGGTCGTTAGCCAGGGCACCAACTCGATCCGGCGGTACAATCTGGACACCGGCGCGTACCTGGGCGATTTGTTGATCGGCGGCGGGCTGAACAACCCGATCGCACAGGTCGTGCTGCCCAACGGGGACCGGGTCGTGTCGTCGTATTCCAATTCGTCGCTTGTCCGCTTCGATGCGGGCGGGGTGTTGCAGGGCGTGTTCGCGTCGGGTGCGGGTTCGGGCGTGGTCTCGCCAACGACAATGATCCTGGTGCCCGAGCCGACGTCGGTGGCGATCCTGGGGTGTGGCGCCTTCGTGTTTACGCGACGGCGTGCACGGGCATAACTGGCGTGCGGAGCGGCTGACCACGATTGCGCGTAATTCGATCTGACATTCCCCCACCGAATATCCAGCCAGGCTTACCACCTCAGCCGCACCGGCTCGAAACCCGCGCGGTATTCGCGTTTGACCAGCGTCCGGGTTGCTTCCTTGTGGTTGTCGAAGCGGAGTTTTTTGCGGTTCCATTGCAGGACCTGGCCGGGGTATTTGGCGGCTTTGACGGCGAGCAGGCCGGGCTCGGTGCAGCGCAGGCCGGCGTCGAAGGGGGTCCACAGGTGCGGGGTTTCGATGCCCAGGGCCTTGTCGACCCATGCGTGCCAGTGGCTGAACTTCTCGTACGCGGGCAGGCCGGGCATAGTCAGGCCGTCGGTCATCACGCCGTCGCGCCAGATTTCGATGGGCTTGCTCGGGCCCAGGACCATGGTCCCGCCCTCGCAGACAACGACCGTGAAGTATTTCTCCGGCCACTCCCCCTCACCGATGCCCAGTTGCGCGCGGTCTGGGGTGATGTCGCTGTCGTACATGTAGACGTTACAGGTGCTGTTGGCGAAGCGGTCGCTGTCGACTTCGTAGGTCAACGCAGATGACACGCGGTCGGCGTGGAAGACGGACACGTCGTGCGAGGGTGTGCGTGTGCAGACTTGCGTCGGGCTTTGCAGCTCGGGGAAAGCGAAGAACAGGACATCGACGAGGTGGATGACCCAGTCGCCGATCCGGCCGCCGCCGTAGCTCCACCAGCTCCGCCACTTGCGCTGGATCAGATTGTCGTGGCAGGGTTCGTATTGCGCACCGTTGAGCCAGAGGTCGTAGTTGAAGCCCTCGGGTGGCTGGATCGGCGCGCCGGCGTCGCCGTTGGCGAAGTAGTAGTCACCGGCCCGGGCGCTGCTGCCGAAGCAGACGTGTACCTCGATGACTTTGCCGAGCATGCCGTTCTTGAGGATATCGACCGCGGCACGTCGGCAATCGGACTCCATGCGCTGGTTGCCGGTCTGCGTGACCAGATCGGGACGTGCCTTGGCGGCGCGGCCCAGGATCTCCAGCTCTTCCAATTCATGCACAAGCGGTTTTTGGCCGTAGACATGCTTGCCGCGCGCAAGCGCCAGCGTCATGATCGAACAGTGCGAATGGTCGGGCGTGGAGACGATGACGGCGTCGAATTTGTCGCTGTGCTTATCAAACGCTTCACGGTAATCTTCACAGGTCCACGCGTCGGGGTGATCTTCCTTCGCCTTGGCGATGGCTTGGGCATCGACGTCGCACAGGCCGACGATCTCGGCACGCGGGTGTGAGTCCACGTTCTTGCGGTCTCTTTCACCGATGGTCCCGACGACGCCGATCGAGAGCACACGCAGCTTGGTGTCCCGGAGGGCCGGGCGTTTGGGTTGCGCCGCCGGGGCCTTGTTTCCGGCCGCACCGATCGTAAGTGCGCCGACGCCCAGCGCGGTGGTGGTGTAGAGGAAGTCGCGACGTGAGAGGTTGTGCTTGTATGCCATGGGTGTGCTCACATACCGGTTAAGGAACGCGCGAAGATATTAGGATCATACTAACCGAAAATAGCCGCGCGTTATCCATTCGCCGCCCGCCGGATAAGCTCCGGGGGCACACCGATGTCGGCGACCTCGAACTTGCCAAGGTAGGGCCAGGCGGCGGGTTGGCTGAAGCCGAGCTTGGGGGCGACGAAGGTGACGGTGAGGTCGGCGATGACGGCGGCTTGGGCGGGGCGGCCGGTGTCGCAGTCCAGGCCGGAGGGCAGGTCGATGGCGACGATGATGGGCGGGTCCGGTTGGTCGCGTTGGGCGTTGATGTGTTGGATGAGTTCGAGCATGTCGGGGCGGAGGCCACCGGTGAAGCCGGTGCCGAGCAGTGCGTCGATGATCAGGGAAGGCGCAGAGGTATGAGCGTTGAGGACCGAGGCGGGTTGGATGTCGAGGCTCATTTTTTCGCAGATGCGGGCGTTGATAGCGGCGTCGCCGGTGAGTTGATCGACGGGTTTATGGGCGATGATCCGGACGCGGACACCTTGGTTGTGCAGGTGGCGGGCGGAGACAAAACCGTCGCCGCCGTTATTACCGCCGCCGCATAAGATCAGGGCGGATCCCGGCCCGCCCCCCCGCTCTTTCATGAACCGGAGGATGATTTCGACGGCGTTGCGGCCGGCGTTTTCCATCAGGACCACGCCGGGGATCCCCAGTTCCTTTATCGCCAGGCGGTCCACGGCCCGGACCTGTTCGCGCGTCAGAGGCTTCATGGCATCGGCTCCGCTACAATAAAAGTGCTTGTCAATCAGGCCGCAAACGGACAGAATACGCCATGCGCATCGATCTGCGTAATACCGATCGCGAAAGATTGTTCACCGTCGAGGTGGACCCGGCCAGCCCGCCGACGGTCGTGCGCGGCACGGTCGAGTCCCAGGGCGAGGGTGACGACGACCAGCCGACGGGCAGGACCCAGGCGGTGTCGCTGAACTGGGACCGCGCGATCGATGACGAAAAACACCTGCGCCGCTGCCCGGCCTGCGGATGCGAAGACCTCTACGCCCGGCACCAGTTCCCGCGCCTGACCGCGTTCGTGATGATCGCGCTGGCGGCGGTGGTTGCGATCGCGATGCTCGGCCTGGGGCAGTTGCATTACGCGCTGATCGTGCTGGGCCTGGTCGGTCTGGTCGACGTGGGCGTGTACCTGTTCTTCAGCGGGAAGGTGCTGATCTGCTACCGCTGCCACAGCGAGTACCGCGACCTGCCGATCGGTCGCGAAGCGCGGTCGTGGCGTGCGGAACTGGATGAACGGTATCGGCCGGCGTCGGGGTGAGACTGCGAGCCGTCGTGTATCACGACGGACCGCGTCGATACGACACGGCTCACATCAGGCCTCTGCGTTCAACAGCACCACCACATGACACGCGATCGCACGGTTCTCGCCGAGCGCATCGACGCGCTCATGGGTCTTGCCCTTGAGGTTGACCTGTGACACGTCGCAGCCGAGCAGGCCGGCGAGGTTGGTTTTGATCGTGGCCTTGTGCGGGCCGAGCTTGGGGCGTTCGAGAATGACGGTGATATCGATGTTGCCTATGGCATAACCCGCATCGCACATCCGCCGGGCCGCTTCCTCGATAAACACACGCGAATCGGCCCCCTTCCACTTCGGGTCGTTATCCGGGAAAAAGTTGTCCGATATCATCCTGCCCGAGCGCGCCGAGGACCGCGTCCGTCACGGCGTGATACACCACATCTCCGTCCGAGTGCGCAGCACACCCTCGGTCGTGTTCGAGCTCACACCGCCGACGATCAGCGGCAGGCCCGGCTCAAGCTGATGTAGATCAAAACCATGACCGATGCGACTAGTCATGTGCCTCTTCAGACCTGAATCAGCCATTACTTCAGACCGTACTCTTTCAGCTTGCGATAAAGTTCTTCCCTGATACCCAGCAGGACCGGCGCCGCCTGTCTGCGGTTGCCGGCGGTGACACGTGCCGCGTCGCGGATGGCTTTCTTTCGATCTGGTCGAGGCTCATACCGCCGTGCCGGATAGCTGGGAGACTCGCCGGCGTCGCGGACCTCGGCGGGCAGGTGACGTGGCTCGATCTTGTCGCCCTCGGCGATCACGACCATGCTCTGCACGACGTTCATCATCTGACGGATATTCCCCGGCCAGTCGTGGCGCATCAGGATCGTCTGCACGTCCTCGGCGACCTCGGGCACGGGCTTCTTGAGCTGCTCGGCGTAGTGCGCGACGTAGTGCCGGACCAATAGCGGGATATCTTCACGCCGTTCGCGCAGGGGCGGCAGGTGCAGCTCGACGCCCTTGATGCGGAAGTAGAGGTTTTCGCGGAACTTCCCGTTTTTGACGAGCTGGCCCAGGTCGTGGTTGGTCGCGGAGACGAGGCGGACGTTGACGTGGCGGGTGTCGTTGGCGCCTAAACGGACGACCTCACCGGACTCGAGCACGCGCAGCAGCTTGGCCTGCATGTTCACGGGCATGTCGCCGACTTCGTCGAGGAAGAGCGTGCCGCCGTCGGCGAACTCGAACCGGCCCTGGCGGTCTTTATCCGCGCCGGTGAACGCGCCCTTGACGTGGCCGAACAGTTCATCTTCGAGGATCGAATCGCTCAGACCCGCGCAGTTCAGCGGGACGAACGGTTTTTTCGCGCGGTCGGAGTTGTTATGGATCGCCTGGGCGATCAGCTCCTTGCCCGTGCCGGACTCGCCGGTGACGAGCACGGGGATGTTGCTGGGCGCGACCTGTCGCATGGTGGTGATGAGTGATCGGATGGCCGGCGCGCTGCCGATGATGCCCTCGAAGCCGAACTGCTCGTCGAGGCGTTGCTGCAGGTGCGTGTTCTGGGCGCGGAGCATGACGGCCTGGATCGCGTGGGTGCAGAGCGTGCGGAAGATGTCCAGGTCCAGGGGCTTCTCGATGAAGTCGTAGGCCCCGCCCTTGATGGCGGCCTTGGCGGTCGGGACGTCGCCGTGCGCCGTGACCATGATCGTCTCGGCCTGGGGCTGGTTCTGACGCGCGGCGGCCAGGACCTTCTGCCCGTCGTCGGGGCTGTCCATCACCAGGTCGGTGACGATCAGGTCGAACTGGCCGTGCTTGAGTTCGTCGTTGGCGGCGTCGAGGTCGTTCACGAGCGTGCAGACGTGGCCCAGCCGGCGCAGCGCCTCGGCCATCACCTCGGCGTGCCCGGGTTCGTCGTCCACGATCAGGACCTGTGCGGTCGGTAATTTCTGTTCATCCGGCATAGCGGGCAATCTTGACGGTCAACAGCCTTGCGGTCAACCCCCGGATAATCCCAACCGACGGGCAACGTCCCGATAAATAACCCCAGTCACGCGACAGCCCGCAACAGCCGATATAATCCGATGATGAATCCCCGGACAAGCCCACCAAACCGCCCGCCCGACCGACAGGCCGGCACGTGCAACGCATCGGCTGCGTGGGTTACCTCAACGCCAAGCCATTGATCGAGGGGCTGGAAGGCTTGGCAGACCCGGCGGTGCGGCTGGAAAAGGTCCGCCCTGCTCGCCGTGCCGATCTGGAAACAGGCGGGGTCGATATCGCGTTGCGCCCGTGATCGATTACCACCGTTCGGGCGAGCCGCTGGTCGCGGTGCCAGTCGGGTGCATCGCTTCGGACGGGCCGACGCAGACGGTCAGGCTGTTCAGCCGGGTGCCGATCGGTTCAAACACACGCGTCCACGCCGACACGGACAGCCATACCAGTGTCGCGCTGTTGCGTGTGCTGTTCGATGCATTGCAACGTCGCCGAGGTCGTGCCCTCGATGCGCTGCACGATGTCACGCAAGGCAGCTGCACGCCCGAACACGAGGCGATGCTGTTGATCGGCGACAAGGTCGTGACCAACGCCGCCGGACAGAAACGTATGCGCCAGATGGACTCCGGCGAGGCGTGGAAAAACTGACCGGCCTGCCGTTCGCCATCTGATGGCAAGACGGGCGCGTGGACCTGGGCGGCCTGCCGCAAACACCGACCGGCAGCGACTACTTAACGGAGCGCGCAAAATCGACGCGATCGCCGATCGCCACGCACAAAGCCACGGCTGGGCGATCGACAACGCACGCAATTACCTTAGCCGGGTGCTCAGCTACGCCGTCGGCCAAGACCACCTGCAGGCGATCAAACTGTTCGCCGAGAAGGCGGCGCAACTGGGGCTGATCCAAAAGACAAAGCCGCTGGACCTGTACACGCCACGCCGGGCGTGAAAGCCAATTCCGGGGCGAGGGCGGGCCTGAGCCCTCGGCGGACGAGGGGAAGACCACGCGTTGAGCCGGCGACGAAAACAAACCTACCGATGCAAGCCGTTAGACGAGGTTGTCGCGTCAGCTCATCTTCGCCGCCGGACAAGCGTGTGCACAGGTAAGTCGGCCTCCGAAACCCTGCACGACCAGATCGACCCTGACAAACTACCCGCTGGATCTCCTACTACCGCATCGTTTACCGGCGTGGACGCGGGAAGGACGCCGTCGTGCTGGCGGGCGAGGCGATCCTGCCGGATCTGCGTTTGATGGATCGATGGCTCAGCCGGTCGGTACGGATTCCGATGGATGACAAGCACGACCCGGCCGAGACGGTGCAGCAACTCGCGGCCCGGTTGGATGTGAGCACGAAGACGATCAGCCGGTGGCGCACGGCGGGGATGCGCTGGCGGTGGGTCGCGCCACCGAACGGCGGGCGTAAGATCGTCGTCGTCTCGCGCTCGGCATCGGAGCGCTACATCGCGGACCACCCCGAGCAGGTCAAGAAAGCCGCCGAGTTCACGCAGATTGATCCGGACACACGCAAGAAGATCATCGAACGGGCTCGGCAGATCGTGCGTCGGCGGGAGGCATCCTTGAACCAGGTCGCGGCGCACCTGGCGGCAAAGACCGGGCGCGGATTAGAAACGATCCGACAGATGCTGGCGAACTTCGACCGGGACAACCCGGCGCGTGCGATCTTTACCGATCATACGGGGCCGTTGACGCACAAGCAGAAGCGCGTAATAGCGCGGGCTTACCGGATGGGTCTGCCCGTCGACAAGATAGC
Organism: Phycisphaerales bacterium; assembly: GCA_041402025.1. Taxonomy (GTDB): domain Bacteria; phylum Planctomycetota; class Phycisphaerae; order Phycisphaerales; family Phycisphaeraceae; genus JAJRRS01. The sequence goes on from JAWKTA010000066.1 coordinate 9,512, forward strand.
TGAGCGTTTCGGGCGGACACGGTCGACGGTGTACCGTGCGCTGCACCAACTCCGCGCGGGCAAGGCGGGCCGTGTGTCGCTTGATTACATCGCCTCGCCGACCTTCGAGCGTGAGGACGCCGACGAAGTGATCCTCGGCCGACCGCTCAACGCCCTGACCGAACACAAAAAGCAAACGCCCGTCGCGCTCGATGATCTGCCCGAGGTGGTCCGGCCTCTCTTCCGCCAGCCGGCGATCCCGCACGAGAACGTGCGCATGCTGTTCGTTCGCTACAACTTCGTGAAGTTCCGCGCGGCCAAGACACGCGAAGGCTTCGACAAATACAGCCCCGGCGCAAAGCAGGTCGAACAGTTTAATGCGTGGGTGAAACAGGCACGGGAGCTGCGCGACTTGTTGGTGCGCATCCACCTGCCGGTTGTGCTGTCGGTCTCACGCCGGCACCTGATCGGGGAAAAGTCGCCGGGCACTTCCCGGTTGATGGAACTGATCGAGGCGGGGCTGAGCGTGCTGATCCAGTCGGTCGAGATGTTTAACCCCACACGGCAGACACGCTTCGATTCGATCCTGACCAACCGACTGATGGGCCACTTCGCCACGGAAACCGATACGCCGCACAAGCAGGCGCTGCGGCGGGTGAACCGTGAGGATGTGCTTGCACGTCTTGAAGCGATCGCTGGGGAAGCGGGGGTTCGGATTTATGATTTATGATTTGAGATTTGAGATGTGTGGTTTGCTCGGCATCCGCGCCTTCACATCATCAATCATAAGTCCCAAATCATGAATTCTATTCCCCCCGATATTCCGCGCTACTCGTACATGTCTCGCGCACCCGTACGGCGGCGAGCAGCGGCAGGCTCGGCTTGAGCCGGTCGTAGACCCAGATGGCGAGCATCTCGGCGGTCGGGTTTTCCAAACCTTCAATCTCGTTCAGGCAATAGTGGTCGAGCTGCTTGCGGATCGGTTCGGTGGCTTCCTTGACCTCGCCGAAGTCCTGGAGGAAACCCTTCGCGGGGTCGACCTCACCGGCGATGATGACATCGACCTTGAACGAGTGCCCGTGCAGCCGTCGGCACTTGTGCCCCTCGGGGAACGTCGGCAGCCAGTGCGCCGCCTCGAAGTCGATCGTTTTGGTCAGAGAGATTTGCATGTTTTTACGAAGTAGGAACCAGGAAGTAGGAATGATAAAGTTCGGATTGGAGGATTCTACTTCATACTTCCTACTTCAGCATTCATCGTTCACTTAAACGCCTCGGGTGCTCGGGTCCCAGATGAGTTTATGCAGTTGGGTCTGCAAACGCACGGGGAGGTTGTCTTCGAGGACCCATTGTGCGAGGTCGTGCAGGGGCAGGCCGGTGCAGCCGGGCAGTTCCTTGCCGGAGGGTGTTTCGTGGGTGGCGCTGACCAGCACGGCGGCGACGCGTTCGGCCAGCTTATGCTCATGGATCACACCCCGCGCCCATTCGTAATCCTCGCGCGAACACAAAACGAACTTCACCTCGTCACGCTTGTTCAGGTGTTCGATGTTGGACCAGAGGTTGCGGGCCACCTCCCCGCTGCCGGGGGTTTTCAGGTCCATGATGCGGATGACGCGCGGGTCGCAGAGGCTGATGTCGCAGGCCCCGCTGGTCTCGATCAGGACGGTCTTGCCCATATCGCAGAGCTTTGTCATCAGTTCGTGGACGGGCTTTTGCAGCAGCGGTTCGCCGCCGGTGATTTCGTAGAGGTCGCAACCCTTGCCTAACCGCTCGGCCTCGGCGATCACATCGTCGATCTCCCGTCGGTTGCCTTCGTGGAACGCGTACTCCGTGTCGCAGTAACCGCAGCGCAGGTGGCAGCCGGTCAGCCTGATAAAAACGCACGGCAAGCCCGCGCGGGTGCTCTCACCCTGGATCGAATAGAAAACCTCGTTGATCTTCAGCGTACTCATTTGACCGGCGTCTCCAACGCTTCCAGCAACTGCGCAACGGTGCGTTTCAATACGGGGTGTTCCGCGTCCGGCGCGATGTCGCACAACGGTTTGAGCACGAACCAGCAGCTCGTGCATGCGCGGGTGCGGCACATTTAAGCCTTCCTGCGCGATCACTTCGCCGCCGTAGAGCAGGATATCCAGGTCCAACGGCCTCGGCCCCTGGAACGCGCGCTCGGCCTGGGTCGGACGGCCCCGGTCGGCCTCGATCTTCTTAAGCACAGCTAATAGTTGTTCCGCGGGCAGTTCCGTCTTGACAACCGCCACGCCGTTGAGAAACTTGCCTTGGCCGGTCGGCGCACCGGGGGCCAGCACCGGCTCGGTCTCGTAGAACGGGCTTGCCGAAACCCCCCAGATACCGGGGGACGCACGCAACGCCGACACCGCCGCCTCGAGGTGCCCCTCGCGGTCGCCTAAATTCGAGCCTAACGCGATGTATGCGGCCGTTTCCACGAAAGGATTGTGGCCGTTTACCCCACGGGTGGCAAACTTCGGGCAAGTGCGTGCCTAGGATAGTGCCACGAATGGTGATTAGTGGTTAGTCAGTAGTGAGTAGTTCCGATCCATGCCCTGATCCCCGAACCCTGAACCCCGTACCCTGCAACCATGACCACGACAACGAAACAACTCAACCTCGACGCGATCAACCCGGAGATGGAGGGCGCGCCGGCCGCCGACATCGTCCGCTGGGCGCATAACACCTTCGGCGACGGCTTGGTCCTCTCGACCAGCTTCGGCATGCAGGCCGCGGTCATGCTCCACCTGGTCACGCGGGTCGTGCCCGACATCCCCGTGATCTTCATCGATACGGGGTTCCACTTCCTGGATACCTACAAGTTTGCCGACGAGCTGACCGACCGGCTCAAGCTCAACCTCAAGGTCTACCAGGCCCACACCAGCCCCGCGTGGACGCTCGCACGGCACGGCAAGCTCTGGGAGCAAGGCGTCGATGGGCTCAACCAACTCGACCGCATCCGCAAGGTCGAGCCGATGAGCCGTGCGCTCGAAGAACTGGGCGCGACCGCGACGCTCGCAGGCCTGCGCCGCGGGCAGACCGAGCACCGCCAGAACCTGCCCCCCGTCGTGCTGCAAGGCGGCCGATACAAGGTCCACCCTATCCTCGGCTGGACCACCAAGGACGTGCACGAATACCTCAAGGAACACGACCTGCCCTACCACCCGCTCCGCGAGCAGGGCTACGCCTCCATCGGCGACTGGCACAGCACGCTCCCCATCACCGCCGGCATGGGCGAACGCGACGGCCGATTCGGCGGACTCAAACAGGAATGCGGCCTGCACCTGCCCGAAACCAAGGAAGAAGACGACAGCCGGTATTCGTCGGGATTGTGATTGGGGAGGGTTTCACCGCAGAGGCGCGGAGAACGCAGAGGAAGGCAAACAAACAAGGGTGCCGCACTTTGACTGCGCAGCAGCAAAGTGTGTGGCGTGATATGTCCTGTGCAGATGCTTAAGGATTCAACTTTTTACCCAACACACTTTGCCCTTCGGGACAAAGTGTGGCACCCTGAAAACGATTTACATGACGTACATCATTCCCCGATGAATCCCGGCCTGAGAGAAAAACGCGTAGAGGAGAAACAAAATCATTCCCAAGCCAAAAGCGATGGCAAGAAGAACCATCGCCACGTGTGAAGCAAAGTGATCTTGGCCGAACCTTGCGGCACGACGCAATGCTAAATCAATCCTGATATGCTCCGGAATCTTCATAGGATGCCTACACACATTTTACGTGCGTCTGCACCTTTATTAAATAAAAATCCACAACACCCCGGGCATAATTACATTAATTCTTCTCCCGCTCGCTGCGTCTCAGCGGGATCGTCCCGGTGCGCAGCTTGAACGCCTCGACGCGGCCGGTGTCGCGGTGCCATTTGAAGGCGCTGGACTTAGCGGGGGTGGGTTCGCCCTCGGATTCGAAGGTGACGACGTTGGGCTCGTCGGACCAGAGGATGATCTCGCGTTTGTCTTCTTCGTAGAGCAGGTGGTCGCAGGTGACGGTGGCCGGGCCGTGGAGGATGCGGATGCCGTGGTCGGCCCAGACGCGGCTGAGTTCGGGCTTGGGGGCATCCTCAGATAACCAACCTGACGATTTCTTTTTGTCGCGGGGCTTTTTCAGCTCGGCGGCGAGGTCCTGGCAGTCGAGCTGGACGCGCTCACCCTCTTCCGGCTGATGCACCATCGCAACGGCGCCTTTCATGAGCATCTCGCCGTGGGTGAGGTCGAGGATGAGGCGGTCGGACCATTCGAAAGCGGTGCGTCCGCGGCCGGCGATGTCGATCGACGCCGGATTACTACCGTTCGCGGGTTTCGCCGTTGCTTCGTTTTCGTCTTTCGGGCGCATGTCCGTGATGAGCATGCGGCCTGTGCCGATGACCTGGACCTGCTGGAGCGCTTCGTCGGGGCCGGCCGGGGCGCTCAGGCCGGGGTCGTTGAACTCCATGCGCGGGCCGATCAGGAACAGTTCAGTCACCAAGTCCTTGCGTTCGGCGGTGGCGTAGCTGCGTGCGCGGAAGCGGACGTTGCTGTTCATGACAGCGGTGGCGAGCCGTCGGCCTGCGGCCCCGCCCCCGGAAACAGAAGCGGCGTCGGCCTTCGCGTCGGTCGAGTCGTCCTTGACGAAGGTGAGCACGAGGTCGTCGCCCATGAGTTCGTTGGTGTCGGTGCCGTCGGTGGAAAGTGTTTTGACGTCGCCTAGGAATTTGGCCTGGCCGGCGAGGTCGTCGTAGTGCATGCTGGTTGCCCAGGTGATGTGGACGGTCTTGCCGGGGTTATCCGCGTCGGGCAGGAAGTCGAAGGAGCCCGGGCCGGGGACGTCGACGGTGCCGCCGGTTTCGTTCATCACGAGGTGTTCGCCAGCGAGGGTGGCGTCGGGGCGGACGACGCGGGCAAAGGTTGCGGGCGCGGTGTCGCTTGCGGGCGTACCGAACAGTTCGAGCTGATCCTTCGCGGGGTCGGCGAACAAACGGTCGGCGTAGACCTTGACGTTCTCGCTCTTGACGTCGGCCCGCACGTTGCCGATCGCGCTGAGCGATTCGACGGCCAGCTTATCATCCTCGCGTTTGGCACCGTTGGGGAGTTCTTCGAGCAGCGCGAGTGTGAGGCGGTCGGCGGTCATGTCCAGCTCGTCGTAATCGACACGAACGTTGCCGAGGAAGTCGGCGGACTTCACGCCCTTGATGCGGCTATCACCCGAGAGCGGCCGGGCGGGATCGACGGGTGTCTGGTTCTGCTTGAGGTAGAACGCGAGGTCGAGCCGGTCGTCGAAAGCGACGGCGATGGTGCGGGGGTTGGGGTTGGGGATTGGGGTTGGGGGTTGGGGCGGACGCAGTCGTGTCGTTGTTATCGTGCTTGTCGCGGATCAGGCCGGTGAGTGAGCCGGGGCCGGTGACGTATCCGCTGCCGAGCGCTGGTCGATGGAGAGTTCCAGGCCTTTGAGCGAGCCGAGTTCGGGGACTCGATCTGGACGGGGAAATCGTCGGTGCCCTTGGCGAGCAAGGCGGCGTGCTGGCTGAGGAAGGAGACCTCGGCGCGCTGACGGATTCGCCCTTGTCGGTGACAATGGTTGCGGGCTTGCCCTTGACGGAAACCATCACATCGTCCGGCCCGGCGAGCGCGTCGGGTACCTCGCTCATCGGCGTAACGGTAAGTCGGCCCGACCAGGTGATGACGACATCCTCATCGGTGAACGTCGCCAGGGAGCGCGGGTCTTCATCGGGGATCTGACCGATCGCTGCGCTCAGCGCGTAGCGGAGTGCTTCGCTCATCGGGTCGGACGAGGCGAGCGAGAGCGAGCGGTCGGGACGTGGTGGCAGCGAGCTTACGGGCGAACCCGCTGGCGGCGCGGGGGCATCACCGCTTCCAGAGGCGGGGTCTATTCCGGGGGCAGGGGCGGGTTTGTCTTTTTCGCCGGCGGCCTTGGCGCTGAAGACAGCGAAGAGGTCGTCACCTTCGATGACGTACTGGTCGTGACCGACGCGGACATCATTAAGCTGCTCGAAGGTTGCAAGGTAGTACTGGATCGGCCGGCTGTCGGTCGCGTCGATATCGGTGTCAGCTTCAGTTGGCGTAGCCGATTCGTCGTTGTCGGCGGCGGCTGTCTTTGCGGCCGGATCGCGTGGCGGTGTACCGGGCGACCGGCGGCGGTGTACGTTGGTCGGGGCCGAGGTCGGTTGCGAGGCCGCGATGGGCGCGGGTTTGGGGATGTAGTGGAGTGATTCGCCCTCCTCGATGACCAGCCTTTCGATGCGGTGTTTGAGCTGGTTGAAGTTCAGGCTCAGGCCCCGGCCGTGGAACTGGACCTGCGGGCCGGTCATAAAGATCGGGCCTTCGCTGTCGATCTGCTGAAGCTCCAGGTCGAACCGCACGGGGTCGTCGAAGAAGATCCGCATGATGACGTCACGGTCGGTGTGCATATCCACTTCCGAGCCGTCGGGCGTTTCGTAGAGCGTGACGATGACGTGGCCGCGCATCTCGCCCTCGCGCGGGTGGTTATCGGGGGCGATGATCGTGCCCTCGTCCGCGTCGATGGTCAGCTCCCGGCCGGGCGCGAGGTGGACCTGGATGGTCGTCTCGATCACGTCGATCGCGCCCTGCGGCTTGGGCACGACGCGGTTGGCGAAGAAGAGGATCCCGCTTTCCTTGATCTCGTAGACCAGTCCCTCGGCCTCGCCCAGCGGGAGTTGATCGCCGCCCTCGGGCCCGCCCAGGAACAGGTCGGGGTTCTCGGGGACGTCGGGCGTGTCGTCGTGGCGCTGGCCCGGGCCGCCCGCGAGTACCGCCAGCAGCAACAGCACCACCGCCACACAGACCGAACCCCCGATCATGAGCACTTTGTTAGGCATACCCGGTAGTTTCAAGCCCAGCCGACAAACATGCAAATAAGTACCGCCCCACTCACGCCCCGCGTCACGCAGGAGCCACTTGCGACTTAGCGGGCAATCAAACCTTCTGCCGGCTGATGATTTGTGAACAGCCCACTCACCGCTTCGGTCGCCCGATCCGGCCCGGTCAGGTATGATCGCGATTCGGATAAACCACACCCATTAGCCCAACCCAGGGAGCGATTAAGCCCATGATCGGCAAGATATTCAAGGCCTACGACGTCCGCGCCACCTACCCGTCGCCACTGAACGAAGACGCCGGCTGGAAGGTCGGGTACGCAGTCGGCGAGTTTTTCAAGAAGTCCAACGGCGGTAAAGCCGGGACCGTCCTCGTCAGCCGGGACCACCGCCCCAGCGCGCCTTCCATGGCCAAGGCCCTGATCGCCGGGCTGCGCGCGGCGGGCATGGATGTCATCGACCTGGGCCAAGCGGACACGTCCTTCATGTATTTCGCCATCCCGCACATCAAGGGCGCGCTCGGCGGCGTGCAGACCACCGCCAGCCACAACCCGATCAACTACATCGGCTTTAAGATCTCGGGCCAGGGCGCCAAGCCCATCGGCGCGGATTCGGGGCTGAAGGAAATCCAGAAGATCGCCGAGTCGATCGACTCGACCGACAAGCCCGAGGTGGGCAAGCTCGAAGAGCGCAACCTGTGGGATGAATACCGCAAGCACGTGCTGGGCTTCCTCTCGCCGTTGAAGCGGCCGATCAAGGTGTATGTCGATGCCTGCAACGGGATGGGCACCAAACTAGTGCCCGAGGTGTTCGGGAAGGTCGACAAGCTCACGATCCTAAAGGAGAACTTTAAGTTCACCGACCAGTGGGCGCACGAGCCGAACCCGCTGGTCGCCGAGAACATGAAGCCGACGCAGGACGGCGTGGTGCGCGAGAAGGCGGACCTTGGCGCGTGCTTCGACGGCGACGCCGACCGCTGCATGATCACCGACGAGAAGGGCGAGATCATCGGCTGCGACCACCTGACCGCCCTGCTCTGCGACCATTTCCTCAAGCAGCAGCCCGGCTCGTCGATCGTCTACGACCTGCGCGCCAGCAAGGTCGTCGAGGAAACCATCAAACAGCTCGGAGGCAAGCCGGCGCGCAGCAAGGTCGGGCACGTGAACATGAAGGCGCTGTTGCGTGAGACCGACGGCATCTTCGGCGGGGAACTGTCGGGCCACTTCTACTTCAAGCACAACAGCTTCGCCGACTCGGGCGCGATCGCGTTCGCGGCCGTGCTGAGCGTGCTCAGTGAATCCGACAAGCCGATCAGCGAGCTGATCGCGCCTTATAAGAAGTACCCGCAGTCCGGCGAGATCAATTTCGAGGCCGAGGACAAGGCGGGCATCATGGCGGGCCTGAAGGAAACCTACAAGGCCGACGCGCAGATGATCGATGACCTCGACGGCGTGACGATCGACTGCTTCGCCAATAAGGGCTTCTGGTTCAACGTCCGCGCGAGCAACACCGAGCCGCTGCTGCGCCTCAACGCCGAGGCGAAGGACAAAGCCACATTGATGCGCTACTCAAAGACCTGACCCCACGCCTGGGCAAGGTCGCGGCCGGGCACTGATTAACACATGAGCACAAGACTCACTATTACTGATGCTGTTCTTGAACAGGTTCGATCATGGCGCGATGATTTTCGCAATGACCAGGCCGCAAGGTTGGATGCAGCAACAGAGACAAGCGTCGTTTTGCTTTGCTCAGTATCATGACACCAGAGCTCAAGGCATTTCTGACGGTGACATTGACACCGCCGAGTTCAGAATGCGGTACGACGTTCATACCAGACGTGCCGACACGTTGGATGGTCCGGCATGTCGGGGACAAGTTTTTTACCAAGCTTGTCAAACATATTCCCGACCAAGAAGGCCTTTACAAGCAACTCAGCAAACTATGGCGAGAACCCACTGATCTGAGCAGGCAATTCAATCGCTTGAATCATTCGGGTCTTATCTGTCTGATCTGATCGTGGCAGGAACCAGCTCAAAAAAGATTTACATCCCGCCCGCTCCCATTCCTCACAAGCACCATGTGGCACTGCCACAATCATAATCTTTGGCCAATCTACTATCAATCGGTTCGTCTTACGCTGTCGGACTTGGGCGTTTTTGAAACAACCGGAACTATTGCATCCGATTACCGGCTGTTCGCCGAGGCCTGCCTAACCATAACACAGAAACTGGACCTAGGTACCTGGGAGTTGGAACACATCATCGGTTGGCGATCGCGGACAATGGATCCTGACCCCAAACCCACCCCCAAGCCTACTATTACTCGAAAAATAACTGAAGATGATGAAAACGGAGGTAGTGATGACGTTGGCGAACACACCAGCGTTCAATCTCTACTCGCCAGGATCGGCCGTAAACTTGGCTGCCGAATATGGATTGCATCGAATGATCATAAGAAACCCGCCGAGGGTGGGTGCTTGGGCGATCTAAGTCTCCCGGAACTACCGCCTTTGGGCCTTGATCAAGATTCGATGGCTCAGATAAGATTGATCGACGTGTTATGGATCTACAAGGGCAATCAAGTAGCAGCTGCGTTTGAGATCGAATGTACCACGGCTGTCTACTCGGGCATTTTGCGTATGTCAGACCTTGTTGCATTGGCACCTAACCTCAACTTCCCGCTGTATATCGTCGCCCCAGAGAAGAGAATGGCTAAGGTCGAGCGGGAACTTTCAAGGCCTACCTTTTCGCAATTGGAGTTGACCGACCGTTGCGGCTTTTTCTCAATAGAAAGATTGCACGAGAACGCCGATCAAATGTTACGCTGGGCTACCGAACCGTCGGCCATTAAATCGCTCGCTAAATATGTGAAGCAACCCAATACGTAGACTAACCCAATCGTTTTATGGTGAATCTTTATGACCCCCAAGCAAGTCCTTCAACTGGTCAAGACCAAGAAGATCGAGTTCGTGAGCTGCCGGTTCATGGACTTCCCCGGGCTGTGGCAGCACATCACGTTCCCGGCGGGTGAACTCAAGGAGTCCTCCTTCACCGCCGGCTTCGGGTTCGACGGCTCGAGCATCCGCGGGTGGGAAGCGATCAACGAGCAGGACATGCTCATCGTCCCGGTCGCCGAGACGGCCCACATCGACCCGTTCCCCCAGCACGCGACGCTCGCGCTGATCTGCGACGTCAAGGACCCGGTCACCAAAAAACTCTACTCGCGCGACCCGCGCTCGATCGGGCGCAAGGCGTCGGAATACATCAAGAAGGCCGGCATAGCGGACAAGGTGATGTTCGGCCCGGAGGTGGAGTTCTTCGTTTTCGACAGCGTGCACTACGGCCAGGAGGTCAACCGCGCTTCGTACTGCGTCGAATCGGTCGAGGGCAGTTGGAACAGCGGCAAGCCCGACCCGACGAATCTGGGTTACCAAGTCCGCCGAAACGAGGGCTACTTCCCCTGCCCGCCGATGGATTCGCTTGCGGACCTGCGCTCGCAGATGTGCAAGGTGCTCGCCGGCATGGGCGTGGCCGTGGAGGGCCATCACCACGAGGTCGCGACCGGCGGGCAGTGCGAGATCGACCTGGAACACGCGGACCTTTTGCGCATGGCGGACATCTGCATGATGCTCAAGCACGTCGTCAAGAACGTCGCCGCGCAACACGGCAAGACGGCCACCTTCATGCCCAAGCCGCTATTCATGGATAACGGGTCCGGCATGCACACGCACTTTTCCATGTGGAAGGCGGGCAAGCCCTTGTTCCCCGGCAACCACTACGCCGGCATGTCCCGCGTCGGCCTGTACGCCATCGGCGGCCTGCTCAAACACGCCAAAAGCCTGCTCGCCTTCACCAACCCCACCACCAACAGCTACAAACGCCTGGTCCCCGGCTACGAAGCCCCGGTCAAGCTCGTCTACTCCTCACGCAACCGCGCCGCGGCGATCCGCATCCCCACCTATTCGGCCGACCCGAAGGTCAAGCGCCTGGAGTTCCGCTGCCCCGACTCCTCCTGCAACCCCTACCTCGCCTTCGCCGCCATGACCATGGCCGCCGCCGACGGCATCAAGAACAAGATCGACCCGGGGAACCCGCTCGACAAACTCTTCCACGAACTCGAACCACACGAGCTTGAAACCATCGACGCCGCCCCCGCCGACCTCGAACAGGCCCTAAGCGCCCTGGAGAACGACCACGACTACCTGCTGGAAGGCAACGTCTTCACCAAGGAAGTCATCCGCTTCTGGATCAAATACAAACGTGAAAACGAAGTCAACGAACTCCGCCACCGTCCGCACCCGCATGAGTTTAGTATGTATTTTGATATCTAACGCATACCCCCCAAGGGCAAGCTATGAGTTTCGGGGAAAAGATCAATCTCATCTGGAGCGAGAACCATAAGCTATTCATGGCCTTCTGGCTGATGCCCCTGCTGCTCGTGTTGCTCGGCATTGTTCAGGACATACGGTACAACACCGACATATCAGACACCAGCTACTACCTGTGTCTATACTCTCGCGTTGCTCGCCACACCTTCATTCACAGCTTGGTTTCTTCGATCCGACAGTATGTCCGCCGGGGCTACTCACTCTGTGCATTCAGCATTCTGTTTGGGCTGGTCCCGTTCGGGGTCATGTTATTGCTGGGTCTTCTGCGAGCGATTGTTGAATTGGCGCGTCCTTAGCACAAAAGGTAAGCCATGAAATCCACCGCCCCCACCATTGACGCCTACCTCGCCGCATTGCCCGCCGACCGCCGGGTAGCCATCGAGGCGGTGCGAGGAGTGATTCTTAAAAACCTGCCCAAGGGTTACGCCGAGGGGATGCAGTACGGGATGATCGGGTACTTCGTGCCGCACGACGTCTACCCGCCCGGCTACCACTGCGACCCCAGGCAGCCGCTGCCGTTCGTGTCGCTGGCGTCACAGAGAAACCACATGGCGGTCTACCTGTACTGCCTCTACAGCGACCCCGACATGCTGGACTGGTTCCGTGAGGCGTGGTCGGCGACCGGCAGGAAGCTGGACATGGGCAAATCCTGTATACGTTTTAAGAAGATCGAGGACGTGCCGCTGGACGTGATCGGCCGGGCCGTCAAACGTGTGCCGGTGAAGAAGTTCATCGCCCATTACGAGGCCGCCACGCAGCCGGCGGCGAAGCGGCCCGCCACACGCAAGCGCAATAAGTAGCCGACGGGAGCCGGCCGTCAACCTTTGCCTGAAAAGCCGCTACAATCCCCGCCATGCCCAAGACACTCAGCATCGTCATCCCGGTCTATAACGAGAACAAGCTCCTGCCCGAGATCCTCAGGCAGGTCGAGTCGGTCGAGCTGCCCGGCGGGCTTGAGCGGCAGATCGTCATGATCGACGACTGCTCCACTGACGGCACCACCGCCATCCTCAAGAAGATGGCCGAGGACCGCCCGGACTACAAGATCGTCTTCCACGAAGTGAACCAGGGCAAAGGCGCGGCGCTCCGCACCGGGTTCAAGCACGCGACCGGCGACATCGTCATCATCCAGGACGCCGACCTCGAGTACGACCCCCGCGACTACCCCCGCCTGCTCGAACCGATCGTCGAGGGCCGGGCCGACGTCGTCTACGGCTCACGGTTCACCGGCGAGACACACCGCGTGCTGAACTACCACCACTTCCTGGGCAACAAGTTCCTCACCCGTTTGTCCAACCTCTGCACCGGCCTGTACCTCACCGACATGGAGTGCTGCTACAAGGTCTTCAAGCGCGAGGTCATCGAACGCTTCGAGATCACCGAGCCGCGCTTCGGCGTCGAGCCGGAGATCACCGGCAAGCTCGCCCGCATGAAAGACATCCGCATCTACGAAACCCCCGTCGGGTACAACGGCCGATCCTACGACGAGGGCAAAAAGATCAACTGGAAAGACGGCGTCAGCGCCATCCGCTGCATCCTCAAATACAACTTCCTCGCGGGGAAGTAAACGCCACCCGCCCCGAACGCATACTTAATGATCCAGTTCATACGAAGCGACGCGACTTGTCGCGCTCGCCCGTTTTTCATTCGGGCACCGGCAACAAATCATCCTGCGTGATCGGCGACTCAAACCGTTCGATCGGGTGCGCGATATCAAGGCTGTAATCCCCCACCGCCGTGCGGCGTAATGATGCCAGGTGCCCGCCGGTGCCCAGCGCTTCGCCGATGTCCCGGCCGAGGCTGCGGATGTACGTGCCGCGTCCGCAGACGATCCGCAGCGTGAGCATCGGCCAGGCGTATTCCAGCAACTCAATCGAGTCGATCCGCACGGTCTTGGTCGGCATCTGAACCGCCTCGCCGCGCCTGGCGAGCTTGTAGGCGCGCTGGCCGTTGATGTGGACGGCGGAGTAGGCCGGGGGCGTCTGCTGAACCTCGCCGAGGAATCGGCCCAGGACCGCCTCGACCGCCTCCTGATTCGGGGGCTTAGCCACCTCGACCTCCAGCCGATCGCCCTCCATGTCGTCCGTGGTCGTGAAGGCGGTCAGGTCGATCGTGGTGTCGTAGACCTTGGCCCGGCCCATCAGGGACTCGACGCTCTTGGTGGCCTTGCCCAGGCAGCAGATGACCACGCCCGTCGCCAGCGGGTCCAGCGTCCCCGCGTGCCCGGTCTTGCAACCCCCCGCCGCCCGGCGGACCCGGCGGACCACGTCCATCGAGCTTAAACCCAGCGGTTTATCCACGATTATCAGCCCGCACAGCGTCGATTCCACCTTCCGCCGACCCACGAGAGACCCCTTCCTTTACAAGCCCAGCCAAACCAATACGATAGCGGACCAAACTCGATCCGTCCCCCCCCGGAATACGCCGGAATAACCCCGCAGCGGCTTCACCCGCTGAGACCGATCCGGTGCCGAAAAGCTTGGGAGGGACACCCTTTGGAGAGGTGACCGAGTGGCCGAAGGTGCACGACTGGAAATCGTGTGTGCGGGCAACCGTACCGCGGGTTCGAATCCCGCCCTCTCCGCTTTCATGCCCGCCCGCTTGGGCGGT
>JAWKTA010000067.1:0-22625 GCA_041402025.1 Phycisphaerales bacterium
GGATTCCATCACCATCCGCTGGCCCAGCGGGATCCAGCAGATGTTCTTCAACGTCGCGGCGAACACCGAATTGCTCGCGGTTGAGGCTTACCTTGCGGGTGACCTTAACGGCGATGGGTTCGTCGGGATCGCCGATCTGAACATCGTGCTGGGCAACTGGAACCAGAACGTCACACCGGGCTACCACATCTGGGGCGACCCGTCCGGTGACGGGTTCGTCGGCATCGAAGACCTCAACGAGGTGCTGGGCAACTGGAACGCCGGTACGCCGCCGCCCCCGTTCGCCTCGAACATCCCCGAGCCGGGTTCCGTGACGCTCCTGCTGCTGATACTTGCGCCGATCGACGTAAAACGTATCCGCGTGTGATCCGCCAATCGGTGAGTCGGGGGAAATGAATTATCGTCGGGTGGTTTCGACCCTGATGTTATGCGGGCATCTTCGCGCCGTTGGGTGATACCTTTCTATATGCGGGTTTACGGCGGCATATGCCGTCTTGACTTAGAGTGATTCGTGTCATTATTGACCGCATCGTTTTCGTCGTACCCGCGGAGAGCCTGCACTTGATCGTGGGCGTGAACCCATGCAATTGGTTTGCATTTGATCTGGATTCCCGCCTGCGCGGGGATGACGGCCATGAAATACGCAAACCGCTAAATACTCAAACGTATGTGTGCAGGCTCTTGCATGTTGGCTGCGCGCAAAAAAATCCGGACGCCGTGGGAGCGGCGTCCGGTTTCAGTGTTTGACAACACGAGCGGTTGTCCGGCGTGTCCGGGACCGTTACGACCCGTTCACGCCCTTAACGATACGTTTAAGCTCAGCGGCGGCGCTTGAGCATGGCCAGGCCACCCAGGCCCAGCAGGCCGAGGGTCGTCGGCTCGGGGACGGCTGCGCCGGACGGCGGGGTGCCGTTGTTCCAGTTACCCAGCACGGAGTTCAGGTCGTCGATGCCGACGAACCCGTCACCGGAGGGGTCACCCTGGAGCTTGTCGCCGGGAGTGACGTTCTGGTTCCAGGCGCCCAGGACGAGGTTCAGGTCGGCGATGCCGACGAACCCGTCACAGTTCAGGTCGCCGTCGATGCAGCCGGCTTCGGCCGCGATGATCTCGAGCAGGATATTGTCGAAGGTGACGCCGCCGCCGCCGGAGGTCACGGCCGAGGGGCCGCCGAAGCGGAGCTGAGCGAAACCATCTGTGGTCGCGGGGATGTCGAAGTGTTCAGCGCTGAAGTCGAAAGTTCCGTCGTAATCCAGGTCGAACTCAAACAGCAGCGAATCGGGCTTGATGGTGACCTGGTAGGTGTACCAGGCGCCGCCGCGGAAGCGGTTGACGGCCGTATCCACGGGCGGGTCGCCAAGTGGCTCCGTGCCCATATCCCAGCCGGTCCAGTTGGGGTTCGGCGTGCCGTTGACGGAATCGAAGAGGATTGCGCGGTAGGCGAAGTGGACACCGGCGACGGCGTTCCACATGCCCAGTTCAATGATATTGGGCCCCGTAGATGTTGCACGCAGTCCCAGGCTCATACGTTTGTTGTCGGGGATAAGCGGGAAGAACGGGTCGAGGTTGGTCGCGTTGTCGTAGATATCGACCTTCAGGCGGATCCACTCCTCGCTGGTGGCGAAGATGGGGCTGGCCAGGTCCATCGTATTGACGCTGCCGCCGGGGTGGTAGACGAAGTTGCCGATGCCGGAAACTTCCGAGGTCAGGTCCTGGTCGTCGTCGATCTCGTTCATGAGAACGCCGTCGAACCCGGCCCAGACGGCGGACATGGCCGCGGTGTCCGCGTAGCTCTCAAAGTCTTCGTTCACGATGACGCCGATCGTCGCCCACGACGTGCTGGCCGTGCCAAGCATCGCCGCGCAGCCGAGTCCTAGTGCAATCTTCCGCATGATAAAAAATCCTCCCTACAAGATGGGTTAGTGAATCTCCGGTCGTGGATTGACGTTTCTCTCGATCCTTGCATACCTGAACAGTATGCCCAGACTTTAGGCCTATTTATTATATAACAAGGGGCGTGCTTGTCAATGAAACTTCCCGCTGACCCCTGTATTAATGCATTTATCCCGCAGGCATTCTTTTGGCGTTTTTACGCCCTCAGCGCCGGTTCTTGAACGCCCACACACTAAGCATGCCAGCATTTAGCGGGCATGCCAGCGTCTGGGAAAATAAATAATAAATAATGTATTCGCATGAATTTACATCTATTATAGTCAATTATATGGCCGGGAGCCTGCACGATTGGCATCCGTAAGATTCGGATAATACGGTGCCCGGTTTATCCAAACCCTTCAGAAGGCATGGGATACAGGCATGAGAGGGATTATTCGGATCGGCCCGAATCTGACGATGTTGCATTCTATGACCCGTCCCGGCAAGTGCTCCCAACCCGTGCCCGGATCATCCGCCGCCCGACCGGGCACGCCCGAACCGGACTTGCGCCATCTATTAAAGATGACCGACGACACAGGGATGTTCCAGCACGCCCTCTACTCCGTGCCCGATCCGCACCACGGTTACTGCATCGATGATAACGCCCGCGCTCTGATCGCCGCCGTCCTCCACGCCGGTCTGGCCGGCTACGACGAGCGGGCCGTGCCGTTGCACCGGTACCTGCGCTTCCTGCATTACGCCTACAACGACAAAGCGGGCGTATTCCGCAATTTCATGGCCTACGACCGCCACTGGCTGGAAGACGCCGGCAGCCCCGACAGCCAGGGACGCACCATCTGGGCGCTGGGCACCGCCGCCGCCCAGGCACCCGACAATGACACCCGCGTCCTGGCGCTGGAACTCTTGCGCAAAGCCCTGCCGGGCGTCAGCGCCTTGATCGACCTGCGCGCCAAGGCGTTTACGCTCGTCGGCCTGGAAGACTGGCTATTGGTCGAGCCTGACCACCGCGCCGCCGCCGATTTACGCGACCGCTACGCGCAAGACCTGTTCGGTGCGTTCCAAAAGCACGCCGGCGAGAACTGGCCCTGGTGTGAAGACCTGGCGACCTACGCCAACGCCAAGCTCTGCCACGCCTTGATCGTCTGTGGCCGATCGATGCGGCGCGACGACATGATCTCGCAGGGGCTTGCCTCGATGCGTTGGTTATTGGACGTGCAGACCGCCGGGGACGGGCACCTGAGCATCATCGGCAACGCCGGCTGGCTGCCGCGCGGTGGGACCAAAGCTAAGTTCGATCAGCAACCCCTGGAGGCCCACGCCCTTGTCCACGGCTGCCTCGCCGCGGCACGCGTCACCGGCGACACGGCATGGGTGAAAGAGGCATGGCGTTGTTTCCGCTGGTTCACCGGCGAGAACGATCTTGGCGCGTCGCTCTACGTCTCCGAGACCGGCGGCTGTATGGACGGTCTGCAACCCGCCGGCGTTAACCGCAACCAAGGCGCCGAGTCCACCCTCGCCTACCTGATGAGTGTCCTTGAGCTGCACCACTACACACGCGGCATCGCGTGACACCCGGTTTGTACGGCGGCGGCCACTTACCCAGTTATCACACCCGCTAAACCTTCCCACAGGGCGGCACACTTTTACCGTTCGGCCGTGAGTCCGGGGCGGGTTATATCCGACGATTCAATGCCGCGCCCGTTATGGGACGAAACCCGGTTGGCGCGGTGGTTGGTTAAGTCCGTCAGGCATGACGACGATGACGATAGTGCGGCTTGTACCGGCTGTAACGGTCGCGTTGCGCCGCTGCAAGACAGACAGGAGCAGGCAATCATGTGGTTTCTGCCAAACAACCGGCCCAGTGATGCCGTGATCACGCAGGTGGCGCAGGACAAGCAAGGCGATCAGGCCCACGCCGCGCCCGGGAAGGGCAAGGCCAAGCCGATCAAGGCTCCCGAGCGCACGGTTTACGACGAGTCGCAGGCGTTCTATGTCGCCTTGATCTTCTTCGCTGCGCTGTCGCTGCGTTTGATGTTGTTCGGCATCGGCCCGTTTGGCGACAGCACCCGCGCGATGTACCCGGATTCGTACCGCTACGTCGAGCTTGGCGAGAACCTTGTCGGCACGGGTTCGTTCGGGCTGTCCGGCTCAGAGACAGGCGTCGTGCATGAGCCTTTGTTCGCTTACCGCCAGGAACTTGGTCAGCTGGAACCGGTCGGCCCCGGCGGGCTGCGCCCGGAGATCATGCGCACGCCCGGGTACCCGATGCTGATCGGCGCGACCGCGTGGCTTGGGCTGGGGATCAACGGGCTGCTTGTTTTACAGTGTTTTTTCAGCGCGCTGTCCGTCGCGCTGGTGTATGCGATCGGCCGGTCGCTGTTGAGCAGGCCCGGGCCGGCTCTGATCGCCGCTCTGATCGTCGCGATTCATCCCGCCGACATCGCCGCGCCCACCGCGGTGCTCACCGAGACATGCTTTACGCTGTTAATCCTGCTGGGCCTGTGGTCGGTCGCCGACCGTGAGACGCGCGGGATCGGGTCGACAAGTTTCGGCGGGCTGATGATCGGGCTGAGTGTGCTGGTCCGCCCTGTTTCTATCCTGCTCGGCCCGGCGGTGGCCCTGTGGATGATCGCCACCGACCGCCGGCTCAAGACCGTCATCCTTGCAATCCTGATGGTCGCGCTGTCGCTGGCGCCCGGCGCGGCGTGGATGGCGCGCAACAACTCTGTCGGCTTCGGCTACCGCTTAAGCAGCATCCCCTACATCAACACCTACTTCTACGGCGACGCCTACATGCGTATGACCGAGAAGGGTCAGGATTGGAAAAACGACTGGCCGGCGACCGTGAATACGCTCATGACCGAGCTGCGTGCCGAGCAGAACCTGCACCCCGAGGCTGATGTCTTCGACACGATGAAATCCCTTGGCGTCGAGGCGATCCGCCAGAACCCCGCGCTCTACGCCGCCGTGATCAAGGAGAGCGTGCTCAAGCTCTTCACCGACCATTCGCTGGGCGGGCTGTACCAGCAGATCGGGCTGACCTACACGCCCTCGGGCCTGCGCGACAAGCTCATGGCCGGCGGTTTTTCATGGGACAATCTCATGGAAAGCCTTAAGAACCCCACCGGCTGGCTCGCGCTGATCTGGGTGGCGTTCAACGGCCTGCTCGTGGTCGGGATGATCCTTGGGAGTGTCATGCTGCTGGTCCGCGGGCGGTGGGCGGCGCTATTGCTGCTCGGCGGGGTGATGTTTTACTTCGTGTTCGCCACGCAGACGACCGGGCTGGAGCGCTTCCGCCTGCCGATCCTGGGCATCCAGGCACTGCTGGTTGTCTCACTGTTCGCCCCGAGGATGCCGCGCGCCAAGAGCAGCAAGCCGCCCAAGCGTCGCTGGTACGAGCGCGGCGACGATGACGAGGACGGGGTTGAAAACGCCAAACCCGTCATCCTCAACGGCGAGCCGGAGCCCGAACCCGAGTCGCTGGCCCGCCCGATCTGAGCCGCAAGCGTTGTCCGAACGATGAGATTATCGGCGGCAAACGCACCATAAGTCGCCGGCTGCGCCGAGGATCGTGCATCGCTTGAAGCGATCACGCCCTATCTAACACAATCTTATCGGCGGGTCCCACACTTATGGGGGCTTAAGTTGCGCGGTTGTTGCGACGATACAGCTTGTGCCGATCGTACCGACTGTGACGGCTACGCGGGCACAGTCCGCGCAACGACTTAGCTTCATTGGAGTAACCGGTGACCAGCGTACCCATGACCACGACGATGCCTACCGATCGCCCGGCCGGACACGCCGAGCGCGTCACGGTGATCAAGCCCCACCGTGGGCTGGCGTCGCTGGACCCGGTGGAGCTTTGGCGGAGGCGCGACCTGGCGTGGGTGCTGGCGTTGCGCGACCTGCGCGTGCGTTACAAGCAGACGCTCCTGGGCGTGTCCTGGGCCGTGATCCAGCCGCTGGCGACGATGGTCGTGCTGCACATCTTCTTCGGGAAGGTGATGGGCATGGCCGAGCGGGTCGGCGACGTGCCGTACCCCGTGTTCCTCTACGCGGGTCTGTTGCCCTGGACGCTCTTTGCCAACGCCGTGACCTCTTCGAGCAACAGCCTCGTCGGCAACGCGCACATCCTAAGTAAAGTGTATTTCCCGCGTTTGTTGCTGCCGCTCTCAGCGACGATCGTGCCGGTGATCGATTACTGCATCGCGTTTGCCGTGCTGGCCGGGCTGATGCTGTGGTTCAAGGTGCCGATGACGCTGGGGCTGTTATGGCTTGCCCCGCTGATCCTGTCGACCGTGATCGCGGTGCTGGGCGTGGGGATATTGCTGGCGAGCCTGACGGTGAGTTACCGGGACTTCCGGTACGTCGTGCCGTTCATGTTGCAGCTTTGGTTCTTCATGACGCCGGTGATCTACAGCATCGGGTTCGTGCCCGAACGCTACCAGTGGCTGATGAACCTGAATCCGATGGCCGGGACGATCGATGCTTTCCGCGCCGCCGTGCTGGGTCAGCCGGTGAACATCGGCGCGTGGCTGGTCTCAGCGAGCGTGGCGGTGCTGACGCTGCTGGTCGGGCTCATGTGGTTCTCCAAGCTCGAACGGAAGTTCGCGGACGTTGTGTGAGTGTGAAATGACCATGAGTTATCCCGCGATCCAGGTTGAAGGCCTCGGCAAGCACTACCGCCTCGGGCAGACGCGCACGCTGCGCCAGCGGCTGGCCGGCATGATCGGTCGTAGTGGGGCGGCCAATAATCAACAGGCCGGTGAACAATCGTTCTGGGCGCTGCGGGATGTCTCGTTCTCGCTGGAAGCGGGGCGTGTGCTGGGTGTGATCGGGCACAACGGCGCGGGCAAGAGCACGCTTCTGAAACTGCTGTCGCGCATCACCGACCCGACGGAAGGCAAGGCCTCGATCCGCGGCAGGGTCGCCAGCCTCCTTGAGGTCGGCACCGGGTTCCACCCCGAACTCACCGGCCGGGAAAATATCTTCCTTAACGGCGCGATACTTGGGCTGAAGCAGCACGAGATCAAGAAGCACTTCGACCGCATCGTGGACTTCGCCGAGGTCGGCCGATTCCTGGATACGCCGGTGAAACGCTACTCAAGCGGTATGTACGTCCGGTTGGCGTTCGCGATCGCGGCTCATCTGGAGCCGGAGGTATTGATCGTGGACGAGGTATTGGCCGTGGGCGACGCGTCGTTTCAGCGCAAGTGCCTGGGCAAGATGGGGGATGTCGCGCAGAGCGGGCGCACCGTGGTGTTCGTCAGCCACAACATGGCCGCGGTGCGCAACCTCTGCCACGAGGCCGTCCTCCTTGACGGCGGTCGTGTGGCGAAGCGGGGCGATACCAGCGAGGTCATCGACGGCTATCTCAACCGTCTGTTCGCGGACACGTCCGATGACGGCATCGTGGCGTGGGATGAATCCGATGCGCCCGGGGGCGACGATGTCCGGCTTATGAAAGTCCGCGTCGTAGATGAAAGCGGCGCACACCACGGTGTATTTGACGTGAATGACCCGGTCAACATCGAGCTGACCTACCACGTGACGAACCCGGTCGAGGATATGCGTTGGGTCATCAAGGTTGTTTGTGACGACGGGTCAATCGCGATGGCGACCACCGACCACAACCAGCGCGGACCACTTACGGCACCGGGTGTATATCAAAGCATATGCACGATACCAGCCGGACTGCTGAACGTCGGGCGCTACACGCTTCAGATCAACGCGGGCTGCCCGGGCGTCAAGGTGCTTGTCCAGCCCGGGTCGTTCCTGCGTTTCCAGACTACGCGCACGCACAACCTTGGCTCGGCCTATGTTGAGCACTGGCCCGGCGCGGTCGCCCCGGCGCTGAACTGGGACATGCGGGCCATCCACCATAGCGATCAACCCCGGGCCGGCGTCGCCGCCTGATGAATAGGTGTACCACGATGCGATGGATCAGATCACTGGTTAGAAACAACCCCGCCGAAGAAACTCCGGAGCCTGTGCGCCCGGAGATCTTCAGCGACGACTGCTTCCTCGTGTCCTACCCGAAATCCGGGAACACGTGGATGCGGTTCCTGCTGGCAAACCTGCTGAAGACGGATAACCAGGACGCGCCGGAGATCGACTTTCACTCAGCGGTGGATTACGTGCCCGAATACGAGGTACACACGCAGGCGCTCGACACCGCGCCCCGGCCGAGGATGCTCAAGAGCCACGCGCCTTTCGACCCGAGTTTCCCCAAGGTGGCGTACCTGGTGCGTGACCCCCGGGATGTGTACGTCTCATACTTCCACTACATGCGCAAACGCCTGCCGCAGGGCACGAGCTTCGGCGGGTTCCTGCGTCTTGCCGACCTGCACCCGTGCCACTGGCACGAGCACGTCGCCGGCTGGATTGATCAGCCGAACGTCCAGTTGATCCGCTACGAAGACATGCTCGCCGATACGCACGCCCAGTTGCGCAAGTTAATCGAGTTCTGGGGCGTCCGAACGTTTACTGATCAACAGATCGACAGAGCGGTCGAGGCGTCATCGTTTGATCGGATGAAGGCACTGGAAAAACAAAACGGCCGGCCGTTCAAGAGCGAAGCCCACCAGCAGCGGTCCACGACGTTTATGCGTAAGGGCCAGAGCGGCGACTGGGTCAATTACTTCGACCAGGCGGACCTGGCGTACTTGGCCGACCGCTGCGGCGAACTGATGCGGCGGCTGGGTTACCACGAGAGAGACACGCTGGCGCTGGCCGGTTGATTGGGTGGGTGTGAATCGAAACGAACCATGCTGAAAGAGTTGACGCGAGATATGAAAACCCTGACGACCGTCGCTGGCCGGGACCTGCGGCGGCGTTGGCTTTCTAATCGCCTGCCGTCAAAGCCGACGACGCTCAACCTGCTGGTCAACGATATTTGTAACTCCCGCTGCGTGATGTGCAATATCTGGCAACAGAAGCGCGATACCGAGCTGACGCCTGATCAGCTCGGCCGTGTGCTGTCGGACAAGCTGTACCACAACATAAAATATGTCGGCGTGTCCGGCGGCGAACCGACGCTGCGCAAGGACCTGCCCGAGATATACGCGACGATCTGCGAAAGCCTGCCGAAACTCAAGGGCGCCGGCATCATCACCAACGCGATCCGTGGCCGGGATGTGATTGATCGTATCGAGTCGTCCGCCGAGGCTTGCGGGAAACGGGGTGTTGATTTCAATGTGATGGTGTCGCTCGACGGCGTCGGTCGAGTCCACGACCAGGTACGCGGTAAGCCCGGGAACTTCGATTCCGCCATCCGTGTGATCGAGGAGATCAAAAGCCGGTTGAGCCTGCCGCTGTCCGTTGGTTGCACGATAACCAAGACCAACCTCTGGCACGCCGACGAGCTGCTGGAATACTGCAAGGAGAACGGTATTTACGCCCGCTTCCGCGTCGGCGAATTTATCCAGCGGCTCTACAACTTCGGGCAGACCTCCTACATCCGCGGCTTTGATGACGACGAATCGTATCACCTCGCGATGTTCTTCACGCAGCTCGAGCGAGAGTACGAGACGCGCGATGCCGTCCGCAGGACCTACCGCAGCATTGCGGGGATGCTCCTGGGTAAGCCCCGCCGGACCGCCTGCCCGTATCAAGCCTCGGCCGTGGTCCTCGATTGCCGCGGCGACGTGCAATACTGTGCGCCGAAGTCCGACAAGATCGGCAACGCCCTGGTCACGGCGTCGGGTAGGCTGTATCGTAAAAACATCGCCGAGCGCAAGCGAATCCGCAAGAGCGACTGCGACACCTGCATCCACGATTACCATGCGCCGGTTACGACACGCGAATGGTCGACCGGCCTGATCGACAAGTACGCCCGCCGTGCGTTGACCACACGCAACGCGATCCGCCTGTCCAACCGCTTGTCGGTCGCACGCGGTCACAGCGAGATCGTCGGCCCGCGCCGCGTGCTCGTCACCGGCTGGTACGGCACGGAGACAGTCGGCGACAAGGCGATCCTCGGCGGCATCATCAATGATTACAAGGCCCGCTACCCCGACGCCGAGTTCGCGGTCACCAGTCTGTACCCCTTCGTAACCGAACGTACAATGCGCGAGTTGAATATCGATGCGACTGTGGTGCCGGTTTACAGCCCGAAGTTCCTGAACGCTTGTGCGTCTTATGACGAAATTGTCATGGGCGGCGGGCCGTTGATGGACATCGGTGAACTGGGCGTGATCCTCACCGCGTTCACGATCGCCGCATCAAAAGGGCGTCGCCGCACGGTGTACGGCTGCGGCGTCGGGCCGTTAAACGGGGTCTTCTGCATCGACGCGGTCCGGCGGATTCTGAAACTTGCTGATCGTGTCACGTTACGTGACCGGGCATCGGTGGAATACGCCAAACAACTGACGGGGCGCAACGATATCACGTGTGTCGGCGACCCGGCGGGGGGGTTTGTGCTGGCACGCAAACAAGCATTGCCGATGCCTGATAGGCGTCCATTGCTCGCCTGCTTCCTGCGTCAGTGGCCCGGTGGCTACCGCGGCGGTCGCACGGTGGGCGAGTACGAACAACTGCGCAGCCGTTTTGAAAAGCAGCTTGGCGAACAGATTCGTCACGCCTGCGAGACCTTCGGCCTGCGTCCCGCGCTCTACAGCATGCACACGTTCTTCGAGGGCTGCGACGACCGCCGGTTCAACCTCGCCTTTGCCGAGAAGCACCTGGCCGGGCTGGACCCCGTGATCGACCACCGCCCGTCTACCGTCGACTCGACGATCCAGGCGATGCGCAGCGCGATCGCCTGTATATCGATGCGGTTCCATTCGGTGCTCTTCGCGCATACACTCGGCGTAAAGTACCTGGCGATCGATTACACGCTCGGCGGCAAGATCAGCGGGTTCCTTAACGATCACGGGGCGACCGGGAACATGGTGAGCCTGCCCGAAGCGGCCGACGGTGGGGCGACGCTTATCACCGACCATCTTTACAAGCAAGGTATCGCGGCCCCCGCGCATGGTCGACTGGGGGTGGCGGCATGAAGGTCCTGCTGTTTAGTGATGTGCAACGCAAGGGCGGCGCCGGTATCGCGGCGCACCGCCTGGCACGCGCGCTGATCGCGCAGGGCCACGACGTGCTGTGGGCGACACCGCACCCCGACCCGGCGTCCGACATCCCGACCGCCAACTGCCGTGACCTGCCGGCGGCCGGGCGCGCCGCACGCAAGGTCTCGCTGGTGCTGCAGCCTGGTCAGAAACAACATATTGAGGCCCGCGCGATTAAGCGAGGCCTGCAACAGATCATCCGACGGTTCCGGCCTGATGTTATCAACATTCACAATCTGCACGGCGCACAACTCCCAGCAACGCTCCCGGCAGAGTTGTCTCGCAGCGTCCCGTCGTCTGGACGCTGCACGACATGTGGGCGTTCACCGGCACGTGTGCTTACAACATGGGCTGCCGCAAGTTCGAGTCAGCATGCGATAGTGCGTGCCCGATGGCGGACACCTACCCGAAAAGCCCTGTGAAGCAAATCCCGGTTCAATTTGTCGGGCGTATCAGGCACCTGCAGGCCGCGGGCCGGATCGCGTTCGCCACGCCGTCGCGATGGCTCGCCGATGAAGCGAAACGCGGGATGCTGAGAAGACCATGAGGTTCGCGCGATCCCGAATAGCGTTGAGTTGGACCGTTTCAGCCCAGTCGATCGGGAGGCCTCCCGTCACGCGTTGGACTTGCCGGTAGGTCAGGCCCGTATTGGTTACCTCGGCGGCAGTGGGGGACCCACGCAAAGGCGCTGCCGTGCTCTATGCGGCTTTGGAAAAACTCGCACGTCCGAACACGATCCTGCTTCAGCTCGGCGGCACAACGCCAAGTGAAGCCGAAGGCCGGTGGGATCACCGAGTGCTTGAGAGTATCCACGACCCGCGCCTGTTGCGTTTGGCTTATAGCGCCGCCGACGCGCACATACTGCCCACGCTCGCGGACAACCTGCCGAACACGCTGCTGGAGGCGGCTGCTTGTGGTGTGCCGAGCATCGCGTCGGATGTCGGTGGCGTAAGTGAGGTGATTGATCCGGGTAATACGGGCTGGCTGGTCGCGCCGGCTGACGTAGATACGCTCGCCGAGCAGATCGGTCGGGTGATCGATGAGCCGGCTACTCAGGCGAATGATCGCCGCCGTGCCTGCCGCGCATTCGCGGAATCCAGGTTCACACCCGCCTTGCAGGCTCGGCGTTATGCCGAGTTGTTCGAGTACACGATCGGGCAAGGCGTGGTTCGGGAAGTTCTAGCAGGTGAGACAAACCGTTTGGGCGTGGAGGCGGCATAGTGAGCAATACACACAACAAACCCAAGATCAGCATCGTCATGGTCGACGGCTCGTTCCGTGAGCGCTACGAGTCGATCGACTTCATAGCCCGTCAGGGGCTCGCCCCAAAGGATTACGAACTCATCTGGGTCGAGTATTACGACACGATCGCCAACGACCTTCAGCGTCGTATCGATAATGCTTGCGCATCCGGCCATAACTTCCGAACAATCGCACTGGGCAAGGGCGGGATGTATCACTCGTCGTACTGCTTTAATCGCGGTATCACCGAGGCGCGGGGTGAACTGGTCGTGATCCCGGATGCCGACGTGATCGCCGAGGTGGATTTTCTGCAATCCGTCTGGGAAGATCACGCTGTCAGCGACCGGCTGGTGACGTATTACCACCGTTACAACGAGCCGGAAGACAAACGCATCAGCGATGTGTGTATCGATCACCTCCGAAAGGTCTGTGAGCTGACGAACCCCGCGAACCACGGCGCGTGCATCGCCGTGCGTCGTCAATGGTTGATCGAGATCAACGGTTACGAGCAGAGCCCGATCTTCGCGACCGGTTTCCATGCGAACGATAAAGACATCTACGCCCGTCTCTGCAGCCTCGGGCTGATGGTCCGATGGAACCCGGACGTAAAACTCTGGCACCCCTGGCACGCGATGACCGGCGAGGTTACGCCGCACTACAAACCTCAGCGCGACCTGATCAACTGGCGTGGGCGTATGCTCTCGACGCTTCCGTTTCAGGGCCTGGACCCGTCGCGCAACACCACGCCGCCGCCGCGTTACGTTGAGATCGAAAAATGGCTGAGCACGCTGGATGTGCCGAAATGGAAGAAGGTGGCGGTGAAGCTGCGTCGTATGACCGGCCTGGAAAGGCGGGCCGCGTGAGTGAGCAAGGCGTCAACATGACCAGCGGCAGTCATGCGCCACGGGTCTCGGTGCTCGTGCCGGTATACAACGCACAGGCGTACCTCGTCGAAGCGCTTGACTGCATCCTCGCGCAGACGTTTACCGACTGGGAGATGATCTGCGTCAACGACGGATCGACCGACGCGTCGCTGACCATCCTCAATGACTATGCGAGTCGCCACGCGCGCATCCGCGTGATCGACCGACCGAACACAGGCATCGTCGGGGCGCTCAACGATGCACTTAAAGCGGCCAGAGGTGAATACATCGCGCGCATGGACGCCGACGACTGGTGCGCCGCGACGCGCTTCCAGCGGCAGGTGGATTACCTCGATCAACATATGGATTGCATCGCCGTAGGCTCCTACGTCCAGCGGACCGATCCCTACGGCTCACCGGCCGGCGATCAGCGCCCTCCATCGGATCACGAATCTATTGACGCCGCACTACTCAAGGGCGACGGCGGGGCGTTGATCCACGCGACATTGATGATGCGTCGTGAGGCGCTGGTCAGTATCGGCGGCTGGGACAGCCGATACGATTGGGTAGAGGACCTTGACCTGTTCTTACGTCTAACGGAGCACGGCCGGGTCGCCAACCTACCCGAGCATCTATATACCTACCGGCGTCATGTCGAGAGTGTCTGCGCGACGAAGAACGACATCATGTATCCGCGGCTGATCGAAGTGCTTCGGGACGCTTACGCCCGGCGTGGGATCGATCGTGAGCCTGACCTGAAGCGTGATCGGCCGGAGCTGAACGGGCCGCGCCCGAGCGTGGCGCAGATGTACCGTGACTGGGCCTGCCACGCGATCCATGCCGGCAACGCGCTGATCGCGCGCAAACACGCGCTGTCGGCACTGGCGCGTGCGCCGTTTTCGCCACGCTCCTGGCGCGTGCTTTACTGGTCTATTACCGGATAAGTGAGCGGTGGGGCGATACGCGATCATCAAGCCGCGTGTGACGTGGCTTTTGACGCCTTTTCTCCGCGATACAGCGGCAGATGCCTCGCCAGGTAGCCGTGTGCCCGCATCCATCGACCGCACGCCGCTTCGACTCCGGCGACGATCTCGTCCGGCAGTTGTCCCTGCCAGCTTCCTTGCCGACCGTCGGTGATGTGGTTGACATACAGGCCGTTGTTGGTCGCCTGATCCTGTTCGCGATCGCCCCGGCCGCGGTCGGGACGCAGGGCTTCGACGGCATCGGCGATCTGCTGCCCGCTGAATCGGGCGCGCACGTCAGGCCGGCGCGTCGCTTCATCGCCCGCCGCCAGGATCGCGTCGATCATCTCCTCCGCCACGGCCGGCTTGCCCCGCTCCAGCAGGTCCTCGTAACGCAACACATGGTCCGCGATCGCACGCCACTGCTCGAAGTGCCAGACCGACATCTTCGCCGACGCCACGCTCGGGGGCCGGTTGAAACAACGCTGTGAACTCGCCAGTACGTCACGCAGGTCACGGTAAGACGTCAGCACCAGGTCGCTACGTGCGGCGAGGGCGGGGTCGTACTGGTGGATCTTGACGAGGATCAGCTTGTGGTTGGCGAAGACGGGCAAGTCATCGACCCAGCCGGCTCCGATATCGTTGTGCCCGAGCTGCTCGAAGATCATCTTGGCGACGTTGAACTGCCAGGTGCTCCCGGACCGGCCCATTCCGCCACAGATGACGACGATCGTGTCGTCGGGGATGCACGCCACCAGGTCGCGGAAGTGCCGCCGCTGCTTTGCCAAGCGGTAGTAATAACCCACATCCAGTTGCGACTTTATCCAGCGTACCGCCTGCGTCATCTCGCGTGCTCCGTGTTGAGGCCTTCGGGTTTAAATCGGCAGCCGGACACGGCCGTATCCATAAACACGCGGCGGTCGGTGTAAACGAGTCCGATAAGCCGGCGGGCCGGTTCCGCAACGACAGGTAACGTGATTTACCCGATGAAGTTAACTATGCCCGGCGCCGTTCGGGATGACGTTGTTCAGGCTATCAGGGACCGCCCCGATGACACACCCGCCGGTGACCGCGATCGTGATCTTCCGCAACGAGAAGCATCACCTGGAACGCTGCCTAAGCGCCCTGCGCTGGTGCAGCGAGGTGATCGCGGTGGACATGGAATCCAGCGACGGCTCGCTTGAGATCGCCCGGGAATGGGCGGACCGTGTGCTGAGCGTTGCGCAGTGCCCGATCGCCGAGCCGACTCGTGTCGCCGCCGCGAAGCTTGCGCGTAACGACTGGGTGCTGCTGGTCGATCCCGATGAAGAAATTCCCGAATCACTCTCGCGGGACATCCGCGAGACCCTGGCCAATCACCCGGACGCAGGCGCGGTCAGCCTGCCGATGTGGTTTTACTTCAAGGGTAAACGGCTCACCGGCACGGTCTGGGGCACGCTCACGTTCAAACAGCGCCTGATCCACCGCAAGCGTTGCGACCTGCTGCCGCTGTGTAACCGCATCAGCCAGATCCGCCCCGGGCAGCGCGACGTCCGCATCATGCATGATGGCGAAAACCATATGCGCCACTTCTGGTCCGACTCCTACCGTGACCTGCTGCATAAGCACTTCGTGCGCTACTCACACACCGAGGCCGCCGCGATGGTCGCACAGGGCAAACGCTTCGGTTTGAAGATGGCGTTCGTCACGCCGTTGGTAGAACTGAAAAAATCGCTGAGTGATTTCGACGGCTGGCGGATCGGCCCGCGCGGCTGGTTTTTAAGCGGTATCTACTTCGGCTACGTCCTGGCGAGCCACTGGCTGACGCTATATTACCAATGGCGAGGCGCACCCGCCGAACGCCCACAGCAGCACGAGCTGCCCACCCTCACCGATGCCACAAGGACCGCATCTACGCCGGTGCCCGGGAGGTTGGCCGCATGAGCGACGCGAAGAGCCTGCCCCGCATCACGATCATCACGCCGAGCTTCAACCAGGCTCCGGTTCCTGGAAGAAACGATCCGAAGCGTGCTCGACCAGGGCTATCCCAACCTGCAATACGGGGTCATCGACGGCGGGTCGACCGACGGCTCGGCGGAAATTATTAACCGTTACCGCAACCGGCTCGACTTCGCCGTCATCGAAAAAGACAACGGCCAGACCGAAGCGATCAACAAGGGACTCAAACGCGCCGACGGCGACATCGTCGGTTGGCTCTGTTCGGATGACACGCTGCTGCCCGGCTCGCTTAACACGCTCGCCAAACACTTCGCCCAACACCCCGGCGATGATTGGCTGGCCGGCACTGTCCGTGTCATCGATATCGAGGGCAACCCCACGGGCAAGGTCCGCCCGTCCGGCACGTTCACACTCCCCGGCGTGCTTTTGCGCAGCGATGAACGGCCGTTCAATCTCCCCCAGCCCGGCGTGTTCTGGCGTCGTTCACTGCACGACGAGTTGGGCCTGCTCGATGAGTCGCTGCATTACTGCATGGACTTCGAGTTCTGGCTGCGCCTGATCGAGTCCGGCCGCCGGCCCACACTTATCGACACCGAACTGTCAACCTACCGCCTGCACGAAACCAGCAAGAGCTGCGCGATGCCGATGGGCTTCACCAAAGAGCACGTCCGTATCGAAACCCATTACGCACGCACGCTGCCGCTGTTGCAACGCACGCAAGTGTTGCGCCGCATGGGCTACATGCACCGCGCGAGTGTTCTGGCCTCTGCCGGAGGCAGGTCCTGGGGCGCGGTGGCACGCCGGCCGTGGTGGCTCTTGTCGCAGCAGGTCAGGCAGGCACTATGGCATAAGGAGCGCGAGGCGGCTTAACGCCGTCCACCTCCCAGGATATTTTAATCCTTTTGCGTCAAACCTCATAACGGCTGAATGATTTGGCTGTTATGTAAACCACGGTATGTGCTGCTGTTTACAAGCCTCGCTTGACCCTTGATAGCGAGATACGTTACACTTATTTCAACAAATACTGCGTAGTCATCATCGTCCGGATTCGGCGTCCATTGCTCTTGGGGGAGCATTAACCGGGGTGGGGCACGCGGAGGGGAGAAACGATGGCCACAAGCATATCTTGTCGCGCCTGTGCGATGGCGGTTTCTGTCATGTTTTGGGCATGCTCGGATGCTCATGCGGAGAATCCATACCCGGTCGAGTGGATCGCGCAGATCGGTACCGCCTATAACGACACCGCTAGTGCGGTAGCCGTGGACGGCTTCGCCAGCGCTTATATAGCCGGTTCCACCACCGGCAGCCTCGGTGGCATTAACGCAGGCGACTATGATGCC
Organism: Phycisphaerales bacterium; assembly: GCA_041402025.1. Lineage (GTDB taxonomy): Bacteria > Planctomycetota > Phycisphaerae > Phycisphaerales > Phycisphaeraceae > JAJRRS01. Next base: position 17,298 of record JAWKTA010000067.1, read on the forward strand.
TATCTGACGAAGTTCGACGCGGCTGGCGCGGAGTTGTGGTCCAGGCAACTTGGGACCTCCTCGATCGAACTCGGTTCATCATTGGCTATAGATGATGAGGGTAATATCTATTTTGCCGGCCAGACCCAGGGCAATCTCTACGGCATCAACGCGGGGAAATACGATGTATTCGTGACCAAGTACAACCCTTCGGGTGTTGCTTTATGGTCTCGGCAATTCGGCACGGTGGAAGATGACCGGGCGACCGCCTTGACTCTCGATGGATCGGGTAACGTCTATCTCGGTGGGATTAGGGGTTATACGATCGGTTCGCCGGGCGGTGCGGGGAACTTCAATGACGGCTTCCTGATGAAATTGAATCCATCCGGAGATCAGTTGTGGTCAAAACAGATCGTATCGGCGAAAGATGACGAGGTACGTTCAGTCGCTGTGGATGACGCGGGCAATATTTTCATCAGCGGCACGACGCGGGGCGATCTGGCCGCGCCGAATGCGGGTTCAACCGACGCGTTTTTGATGAAATTTGACCCGTCGGGGACCGAGTTATGGTCCCGACAGGTTGGCACCTCAAGTAGTGACTTCGCCCCCTCCGTCGCTGTAGACGGTGCGGGCAACGCATTCATTACCGGTTACTCAACGGGCAATTTCGGGGGGCCGAATCAGGGGTATTTCGACGCTTATCTGATGAAGTACGACTCGTCGGGCAGCACGCAGTGGGTACGTCGGTTCGGCGGGTCGTATGTGGATGAAAGCTATAGCGTCTCCGTTGACGCGGCGGGCAGTGTGTTTATCAGTGGTCGTACTGATAGCGGCCTTGGCGCGGTTGATCCTGATGATATGGATGCGTTTATCGTAAAACTCGATACCGCCGGTAATCAGTTGTGGTCAGAACTGATCAGCTCGCCCGGGACGGATGAAAGCTACGCTATTACGGTGGATGAAACGGGTAATCTTTACATGACCGGTCGCACCAATAATCAGCTTGGTGGAATCAACAAAGGCGGCATTGATGCTTTCCTCGTCAAGTTCACCGTTCCTGAGCCGGCGTCCATCACGCTTGTTGTGCTTAATGGATTGTGGTTGAGCCTCAGGCGGCCACGCGCCGCGTCATAATGCCGGCTTGCGTTTTCCGTACCGCCCAGAACGGGTAGCACTGTCGGCCGATCGGCTTTTCGTAGGATAGCTCGTGCGTTTTGTCGAGGATCTGGAAGACTTGCAGGTCGTCTACGCCGTGCAGTTCACCCAGCACGACTTGCACGTTAGCCAGCAGGTCGGTCGGCATCCCCGCCAGCACGGAGCGCTCCGCGCCCTCGGTGTCGATCTTTATCACGTCGATGCGATTAATCCGGTTGTCCCGACAGAACGCGGTCAGCGTGGTGACGGGTAGCTGGATCGTTTCGCCGGGTGCACAGCCGACGTTGTGGAACGTGCCGCCGCCGAAGTTGGTCGGGTCATCGGACCGGCGGTACTCGAACGAGCCGGGGGATTCGCCCAGGCCCATCGGCACGACGGTCACCCGGTTGCCGAACGGCGCGACGTTGCGTCTAAGCAACTCGACATTCTCCGGCAGTGGCTCGAAGCAGTAGACCCGTGCTTGTGGGTAACGCGCGGCGAAGTAGGCCGCCGCCGCGCCGATGTTCGCGCCGATGTCGAAGATGACCGTCGGCTCGGAGTCCCCCGGAATCAGATACTCCGAGCCTTCACACAACACCTGCTCGAAGATCGCGGCGTCCAGTGTGCCGCCGCGGACGTATAACGTGTGGACCTCGCCCCGGAAGCTAGCGCGGATGCGGCGCACGCCCGGCCGGGACCGATAAAAGCCCAGTAGTGTGTTCAGGTCGGCCGACCACCTCGCCCGGTGCGTGAACTGCTGCGCCCTGAATGCGAACCGGCTTGCGGCGCGTTTGACGGTCGATTTTATCGGCATGTCAACCGACCTCCTGGTTCGTGGTCCATCCGCATAACCGGCAGCATCGTCACAATCGGCACACGGCTTCAGGTCCCAGCGCGGTTTTTACGCTTCGATTGCAGTTCGGGGGTCGGTTTGTTCCGTTTGTGACGATTTTTTCGGTTGGGATGTTAAGTCGCCCCCGGGGCGTGACGATCCATGCACTATTACACAGGCGCGCAAGGAACCACGCACTATGCCAAACCGAAACCTGCCCCGCATCACGGTTATCACCCCCAGCCTAAACCAGGCCGATTTCCTCGAACGCGCGATCTGCAGCGTCCTGGATCAGGGTTACGAGAACCTGGAATACATCGTGATGGACGGCGGGTCCTGCGACAACAGCGCCGAGATCATCCGGCTGTACGAAGAGGACCTGACCTACTGGCAGAGCGCCCCGGACGAAGGCCCCGCCGACGCCATCAACCAGGCGATCCAGCGTGCGACCGGCGACATCATCGCCGTGCTGAACGCAGACGACCTCTACCTGCCCGGCACGCTCGACTCGGTCGCCGATAAGTTTATGCACAGCGACGCCCCCGCATGGGTGGTCGGGCACTGCCTGCGTATCGGTGAGATGGACGAACAGCTCGGCCAACTCATCATCGAGCGCCCCAAGAACCTCTCAGGCTTTCTCACACAGGACGCCGGCCACATCCCCGCTTCCGCTTCGTTCTACAGCCGATCGCTCGTCGATGCCTACGGCTGGTTCGATCCGCAACTGAAGTTCGCATGGGGCTACGAGCACCACTGCCGGCTGATCGCTCAGGGCCTTCGCCCGGCGATCATCCCCGCGCTGGTTACGGCACACCGCGAACACGCCCGGAGCAAGACGGCACAGAACACGCTGCGCTGCGGCGCCGAGTTCATCGACGCGGCCGCACGCTACGCCGACCGCCTGGCCTTCGAGCACCGTAACGCCTTGTGGACCGGCATCGACGAACGTCGGCGGATCTACGACCTGGCACGCACCGAGATGGCTACCAACCCCTCGCGGCGCAACCTCTGGAAGCAGCTGCTGCGTCAGCCCTGGTGGCTGGGCAACGACCGCTACCGCCAGACCCTGATGCACGGCGTCACCCATCCCGCCAGCCCCGCCTATCAGCACACCGACATGCCCGCCGCACGCCGCGCGGCGTAACGGGCCGAATAGACAAGCCGGCCGACCGGCACACCGTTCTCTCTACGGGAAAGAGAGCCTCATGGATGGGGCTCTTTTTCTTTGCGCCCATCGAACCTTCACAATTCACCGGCTTCCAGCCACTAGACACCTCCCCCGAAACCCCTATCGTATCGGTATGAACTCCAAGGTGATCCCGGTACTGGTATTTGTGATGGTCGCGGTCATGGCCGTGCCGGTGATGATGCGCCTTGGGATGGGCGAGAAGCCCGAGCCGGTCACGCTGGCCGAACTCGACGCGGGCATGGGCCGCGTGATCCGCATCACGATCGAGGCGAACACGCAGCAGACACTGTCGCTTCACTACCACGTTATGGTGGACGGCCAACCCACGGTTGAGCATGCCTTCTTCGGCACGTTGCCGCGCACCTCGCCGCCGCCGGGTTTTGTCCTCCACACCGCCGAGTCGGGCAACCTGGTCGGCGTTGCGCAGGCCTCCTACCCCGACCGCATTATCATCCTGCACGACTTCACCAACAACGACAGCTGGCCCATGCGGATCGTCAACTATAAAGACACCGACCCCCAGCACCTGTACCCGTACTACGAAGAGGCGGATTCCATCACTACACGGGGCGAAGCGCTGTTCGCACGTCTTGTAAAAGACAACGTTGACAAGTCGTTGGAATTACTGGACACGCTGGGTATGCGGCCGCTGAGCATCCCGACCGTGCAGGCCGAAACCGGTAACCCCGACGCGAAATAACGCAATTAAATGCTTTGGTGGTAACCCTACTATTCGTTAGGCGTGACCAGCAGGCGCGACGCGGTGGACATCCCGATCGCCTGTTTTGTTTTGTTGTCCCCGGCGGTGATCGTCAGGGTCTGCGCGAACTCATCGCGTGACTGAACACGCACGGACATCCCCGGGCGCAACCGCTGCTGTTCGAGCCACTCCAGAAACGCCGGCTCATCGCCCAGGACCTGTACGACCGTGAACGCGCCTGCGGGGCAGTCAGCTAATGGCGTTAACGCCTGTGCCGTGATCGCGCCGTCGGCCGAGGGGATCGGGTCGCCGTGCGGGTCGCGGTCCGGGTACCCCAACATCTCGTCGATGCGGTCCAGCAGCCGGTCGGACACCGCGTGTTCGAGCTCCTCCGCCTCCTCGTGGACCGCCGCCCAGTCCAGCCCGACGACATCGACCAGGAACCGCTCGATCAACCGGTGTCGACGGATCACCTGCGAAGCGTGCCGCCGGCCCTTCGCGGTCAGGCGGACCCCGCGCCGGGCTTCGTAACCCACCCAGCCCTTGGCGTCGAGGTGCTTCATCATCGTGGTCACCGTGCCTGGTGTAACGCTCAAACGCTCGGCGATCTCGCCCAGCGAGACACGCTGGGTGCTTTTCTCGTCCCCGCTTAGGCTGAGGATGGCTTTGAGGTAGTTTTCGACGGTGCTGGTGGGCATGCAGGTTTCCGCGGCTGGCCGGTCAGGCCGACAGTCTAGTGGCTTGATGGATCAAATCGCTCCTTATGCCGCCGCAGTTGGACACCGCTGAAACACAAGCCGGGGCGGCACCTATCGTACCCGCATTTTCTTGACTAATCAAAGTGTTTCGGTGGATTCTTCGGCCCGATCGGTCAAGGTCTTTATGTGTTATAGCCGGATCATTTGGAGGTTTTTCGTGAAAACGCCGACGATTTAGGCGGGATTGCTTGACTTTGTCCCGCTGGAAGATATGGTAATATCCAAATGGATACTTTGAGTAACCAAAATAAAGAGCCGGTTAAACCGACCTGGTGGGGGGCTTTTAAGCGGCGGCTGATGCGCTGGGCGGATCGCCGGCAGCAGCACGCGGTCGAGGACCTGCTTAAGCATGTGCATGCGTGCGAGCGGCGGGGGCAGGCGGCATCGGCGGAATCCGCGGCGGGGGCGCTGGGCTGGTCCGGCCACCGGGCGGTGAAAGTCATCGCCTCGGTCGAGGCACACGGCTACATCCGTTCAACCACGCGTGGGCTTGAGCTAACGAACGAGGGCAAACAACTTGCTGTGAATGTGATCCGGGCCCACCGGCTGTGGGAGCGATACCTGGCAGATGAGGCGGGGATGGCGTTGACGCGTGTCCATGCCGAAGCCAACCGCAGAGAGCATTACCGAACCGATGAACAGGTCAACCAGCTCGACGCCGCGCTGGGGCATCCACTAAAAGATCCGCACGGCGATCCGATCCCCACGGCCGGGGGCACGTTGCCTCCTTACGCGG